>NZ_JAMYTB010000019.1:0-81796 GCF_040322275.1 Mesorhizobium sp. M0174 | reverse complement strand
TCACCGAACACTCTCTCCACGGCATCAACACCTCCCGGCAAAAACCGAAAAGTGTTACCTATGTGTCCGGTACAAATCGTCACCTATGTCTCGGGCCGCTCACAGGTCCATTCCGGACAGGTTCACTCGCCAGTCGCACAGGATTTCCAACACATGACAGCGATGGGCGCGGCGGCGCTGCTGATCCTTGTCCTGACCTATGCCGGCGTTGCTGTCGGCAGGGTACCCGGGCTGCGCCTCGACCGGGCAGGGATAGCACTGCTCGGCGGCGCGGCGATGATCGCCATCGGCGCGCTCGACATGGAAGACGCCTACCGCGCCATCAGCTTCGACACCATCACGCTTCTGCTCGGCATGATGATCGTCGTGGCGCATCTGAAAGTGTCCGGCGCCTTCCGCGCGCTCGGCGGGTTCGCCATCGAGCATGCGCATGCGCCGTTCATGCTGCTGGTGATGGTGACGCTGTTGACCGGCGTCCTGTCGGCATTCCTCGTCAACGACGCTATCTGCCTGGTCATGGCGCCGATCGTCGTCCATGTCACCCGCGTCATCAACCGCAACCCGGTTCCCTACCTGATCGCCACGGCGACCGCATCCAATTGCGGCAGTGTCGCGACCATCACCGGCAATCCGCAGAACATGGTCATCGGCGCCCTGTCGGGGATTTCCTATCCGGCCTTCTCGGCGGCGCTTGCGCCGGTGGCCCTGTCCGGCCTCGTCGCCGTCATCGTCATCATTCGCATCGTCTACCATGCCGAATTTTCGCGCAAGGCCGAGCTCAGCCCCGAAGTCTACCGAGGCCGCATGCTGCCGGGGCAGGTGCTGAAGGCGGTGGTCGTCTGTATCGGTTTGGCCATCGCCTTCTTTGCCGGCGTTCCGGTTGCCAAGGCGGCGCTGATCGGCGGTGCGATTCTGTTGCTGACCCGCGCCATCAAACCTGAGCGCATCTATCGCGAGATCGATGGGCCGCTGCTGTTCATGTTCGCCGGGCTATTCATCGTCGTCGCCGGAGCCGAGAAGACGCTGCTTACGCCCGACATCGTCGCTTCGGCAAAAGACCTTGGGCTGAATGATGTGTGGCGGCTGTCCGGCTTCACCGCGGTGCTGTCCAACATCATGAGCAATGTCCCGGCCGTGCTGGCGCTGAAGCCGTTCGTGCCCGGACTGGAAAACCCCGAGCGGGCCTGGCTGGTCGTCGCCATGAGCTCGACGCTGGCCGGCAATTTCACGTTGCTCGGCTCGGTCGCCAATCTGATCGTTGCCGAGCACGCGCGGGTCTCCGGCAAACCGCTGGGCTTCATCGCCTTCTTCAAGGTCGGCCTGCCGTTGACGCTGGTCACCCTTCTTGCCGGGACGGCATGGCTGGCGGCCTAGAAGCGCGTCGCATTCGACCGACCTCATGCGGCGCGCATTAGGCTCTTTTTCATCATGTCGTTATCGCAAAACCGCTGCACACCTTTGCGCGGCATGCATTAGCCGGTCAGGGCGATGTCACCGTCAGATGGCCTTTCATGTTGGGATGGAAACGGCAGAAATAATCGACCGATTCCGCCTTCTTCACCGTCAGGCTCGCCGCCTTCTTCGGCGGGATCATCACTTCCCAGGCGCCGTTGACGGTTGCCGTGTGGGCGAACACGTCCTTGTTTACCCACCTGATCGTGTCGCCGACCTTCGCCTCGATTTTCGCCGGCGAAAACACAAGCTTCTCGATCGTCACCTCGATGGTTTCGGCCTTGGCCGGCGCGGCACCCATGGCCAATGCCAGAGCAACCCACAGATGCCGCCGCGACATCATTGGCTCGATCCTCACTTCAGCATGCCGGCGACGTGTTCGGCGTGCTGTTCGTGGCCCTGGAATATTTTCAGGCCGGTTTCCAGCAGGCTTTTCAGCTCGGCGTTGCTGGCGGACGGGATCAGCAGAGTTTCGAGCGCGCCATTGACCTGCTTGTGGTAGGCCACCTCGCTGGCGACATAGGCCTTGTCGAAAGCCGCACCCTTGAGCTTGGCAAGCTTGGCACGTTCCTCGGCCGCCGCCTTGGTCAGCGCCTTGCTCGTCGGATTGTCCTCAGGCGTGACCTTGAGCTTCTTGACTAGGTCGAGAGCCTGTTTGTTGACCGCCTCGTGATCTCGCACCATGTCCTTGGCGAAATCCACGACTTCCTTGTTCTTGGATTTCTTCAGCGCCTGCTTGGCCGCCTCGACGTCAAGCACGCCCGCTGTGTAGGCGATATGTGCGATCTGCGTATCGGTCGGTTTGTCGGCAGCTTGCGACGAGGGCGCTGCGCCAAGCAGGAAAATTGCGGCCAGTGCCGTGGTCGATCGAATAAACATGATGCTCTCCTTCGTCCCGACGCGGAACTGCATCGGGCTTCGTTTTCGGTGATGCTCATTGGATGCAGGACACGGGAAAACGTTCCCGCGAAAATCGGTGCGGCCTATCCGGAAAGACCAAGCCGCTGCATCACGGCATTGGTCAGCCGTTCGCAGCGCCGGCCCGCGAACGGAAAGGCGTCGAGCAGCACCGGGCCGATCTGGTCGTCCAGCGCCTTGCGCACCAGCGCGCGGGCGCGGTGCAGCCGCGTCTTGATGGTTTCTGGTCGCACGCCAAGCAGTTCGGCGGTCTCCTCGATGCTCAATCCCTCGATGACGCGCGCCACGAACACGATCCGGTAGACATCGGGCAGACTGTCGGTTGCCCGTTCGACAAGCTCAAGGATCTGCCGTTGCGCCATCGTCCGCTCCGGATCGTCGCTCGGGTTGAGGGGAAACCGGATGATTTCGGCTTGCGGGTTTTCAGGCATCGCTACCATTCGCCGCCTGTTGCGCAAGCGGCCGAGGGCTTCGTTGATGACGATACGCGACAGCCATGTGGCGAGCGAGGCATCGCCGCGAAAGGACTCGAGATGGGCAAAGGCGCTGACGTATGCCTCCTGGACGATGTCCTCGGCCTCGCTGTCGTTCCGCACAACACCGCGGGCGATGCGGTAGAGCCTTTGGTTGTGCGTCTTGATGATGGTGCGAAATGCATCGCCATCACGTGCCAGCGCGCGGCCGACAAGCTGCATATCGCCGGAAGCGGCGGGCGTTGCCGTCAACGCAGCAGGCATGGCCGATCTCCTGATAGGCTTCTCATCGCGACATTGGATGCATCGGCCGACAAAAGGTTCCCGACCGATCCCGCCGGCCAACCTCGATCCGTTTCAAGGACTGGCAGAGACTATTCTACCGCCTTCACCACACTGCCGCCCCTGTTTTGTAGAGTCGACCGATCGGTCGCCGTGATATCGCTCAGGATCGCAATTTTTCCAGGCTGTTACGCCGATTTTCTGACTCAGTCTGGAATGGTGCTGGCTCAGGCCTCAGCGGCCGCCGCCAGCCCGCGCGCCAGGTCGGCCTTCAAATCCTCGACATCCTCGAGCCCGATCTGCAGGCGCACCAGCGGCCCGTCATACGGGCCCTTGGCGATTGTGCGGTCGCCAAGGAATACCGGCACGGCAAGGCTCTCATAGCCGCCCCAGGAATAGCCGAGGCCGAAAAACCTCAACGCGTCGAGGAAGGCGTGCTGCTGCTTCTGTCCGCCGCCCGCGAGAACGATCGAGAAGATGCCGCTCGATCCGCAAAAATCGCGCTTCCACATAGCGTGGTCGGGATGACTGGGCAGCCCCGGATGCAGCACCTGCGCTACGCCCGGCTGACCCTCCAGCCAGCCGGCGAGGGAAAGCGCGCTCTTTTGATGATGCTCCAGCCGCACGCCCATCGTGCGCAGGCCGCGCAGCACCTGGTAGACGTCGTCCGGTCCGGCGCAGCAGCCCATCGTGTTGAACGTCTCGCAAAGCTGATTCCAGCAAGCTGCATTGGCCGACACCGTGCCGAGCAGCACGTCGGAATGGCCGGCCGGGTATTTCGTCGCCGCGTGGATGGAGATGTCGACGCCGTGGTCGAGCGGGCGGAAGTAGAGCGGCGTCGCCCAGGTGTTGTCCATCATGACGATGGCGCCGGCGGCATGTGCTGCCTTGGCGATGGCCGGTATGTCCTGCACCTCGAAAGTGTTGGAGGCCGGCGATTCGGTGAACACCACCTTGGTGTTGGGCTTGATCAGCGCCGCGATGCCGGCGCCGATGCGCGGTTCGTAATACTCGACCTCGATGCCCAGCCGCTTCAGCATCGTGTCGGCGAAGTTGCGGGTCGGATGATAAACGGAATCGACGATCAGCAGATGATCGCCGGCCGACAGGAAGGCGAGCAGCGGCAGCGTCACCGCCGCCAGGCCGGACGGTACCGCGACCGTGCCTGCCGAACCTTCCAGCGCATCGATCGCGCTGTTCAGCGCATCGGTGGTCGGCGTGCCGCGCGTGCCGTAGGTGTATCTCTGGCTGCGTGAAGCCATCGCCGCCGCATTGGGATAGAGCACGGTCGAGGCATGCACCACCGGCGGATTGACGAAGCCGAAATAGTCATGCGGGTTGTTGCCGGAATGGGCGAGCCGCGTGTTGACGCCCATCTCGCTGTCGTCTTTTGCCATTGCTTTTCGTCCCATGGATTGGTCGTTAGCCATAGTGCGGCGGCATTGGCCGCGCAACCGCACCGCACTCGCCAGGCCAAGGTCTTGAATATGCCAATTCAGCAATGCGCCGTAGATCCTCTGAACGGCTGCCAGGTGCGCTTGGCAAGTCACGGTCGGACTTTGCCGGCTTAATTGGCGCGCTGACCAATTTGCGAGCGCGTTTGTCTGCAATTTCAGGCATTTCAGGCGGTTGGTTTTCAAAGTCTTTCGGATTTGGTCATTTCCCTTGACCTCACAGGAATAATCGCCTTCGATGTTGTTCGTGAATGGGAGGCAGCGCGTCGGTTACGATGCGCGATTCCGGTAATGGGCCGGGATACATAGCTGCGTTCACACGGGAAAAAGTCAGGTTCGCCTGGAAAAAACAGAAAAGGGTCTGTGGGTCATGAAACACATTGCAATCGGCGTTTTGGGCGCCGCCGCGTTTGGATTCGCGGCTTCGGCGGCTTCGGCGGCCACGCTCGACGATGTCAAAGCGAAGGGCTTCATCCAATGCGGCGTCTCGACCGGTCTGGCCGGCTTCTCGGCGCCGGACGACAAGGGTGAGTGGCAAGGCATCGACGCGGACTTCTGTCGCGCTGTGGCGGCCGCCGTGTTCGGCGATGGCACCAAGGTGAAGTTTACGCCGCTCAGTGCCAAGGAGCGGTTTACCGCTCTGCAGTCGGGCGAGATCGACATCCTGTCGCGCAATACCACCTGGACCATCAATCGCGACACCGCACTCGGCCTGAACTTCATCGGCACGACTTATTATGACGGCCAGGGCTTCATGATCAACGCCAAGAAGCTTCCGGGCGTGAACTCGGCGCTGCAGCTTTCGGGCGCGGCGGTCTGCGTGCAGAGCGGTACCACGACCGAGCTCAACCTTGCCGACTATTTCAAGTCGAACAAGATGGAGTACAATCCTGTCGTCTTCGAAAAGCTGGAAGAGGTTAACGCCGCCTATGACGCCGGCCGCTGCGACGTATACACCACCGACCAGTCGGGTCTTTATGGCATCCGCCTGACACTCGGTGCGCCGGCCGACCACGTCGTGTTGCCCGAGATCATCTCCAAGGAACCGCTTGGGCCGGCCGTACGCCAGGGCGACGACCAATGGTACCACATCGTCAAGTGGACCTATTTCGCGTTGCTCGACGCCGAGGAACTCGGCATCACCAAGGCCAATGTCGACGAGATGAAGAACTCGGACAGTCCCGAGATCAAGCGCGTGCTCGGCCAGGAAGCCGACACCAAGATCGGCACCGATCTCGGCGTCTCTAATGACTGGGTCGTCAACATCGTCAAGGCCGTCGGCAATTACGGCGAGATGTTCGAGCGCAATGTCGGCTCGGGCAGCCCGCTGAAGATCGCGCGCGGCATCAACGCGCTGTGGACCAAGGGTGGTCTGCAATACGCTCCGCCGATCCGCTGATCGAAAATGGATTCGGAAGGCAGATCGTCTGCCTTCCGGTCTCTCTTTCCAGGGGACTGTCGAATGGCATCGCAGGAAGTTCTTCGCGAGGGGCCAAGCCGCGGTTCTCTCATTAATGATCCTCGTGTCCGCGGTATATTCTTTCAAGCGCTGGTCCTCGTCCTGCTGGTAGCGGGGGTCTGGTGGGTTACCCACAATGTCATCGTCAATCTGACGCGCTTGCACATCGCTTCCGGTTTCGGCTTTCTCAAGGGCCGCGCCGGCTTCGACATTAGCGAAAGCGCCATAGCTTATTCGTCGGATTCGACTTATTTCCGAGCCATCCTGGTCGGCTTCATCAACACCGTGATCGTGGCTGTCGTCGGCATTATTACTGCCAGCATCATCGGTTTCATCGTCGGCATTGGCCGACTGTCGCGCAACTGGCTGATCAGGAAGATCTGCACGGTCTATGTCGAGGTCTTCCGCAATATCCCGCCGCTGCTGGTCATCTTCTTCTGGTATTCCGGCGTGCTAGCCGTGCTGCCGCCGCCGCGCGAGAGCATTAATTTGCCGTTCGGCTCCTTTCTCAACCAGCGCGGCTTCTATTTTCCGCGCGCTGTCTGGGGCGAGGGCTCCTGGCTGATCCTGGTCGCCCTGCTCCTCGGCATTGCCATGGCCTGGTTCGTCGCCCGCAAGGCGCGGCAGCGGCAGATGGCGACGGGTCAGCCATTCCCGGTGCTCTGGACATCGATAGCGTTGATTGTCGGCCTGCCGCTGCTGGCCTACGCGCTGAGCGGCTTTCCTCTGAGCTTCGAATTCCCGAAGCAATCGACTTTCAACCTGGTCGGTGGCTTTCAGGTCAGACCGGAGTTCCTGTCACTCTATCTGGCGTTGTCCTGCTATACGGCCGCCTTCATCGCCGAGATCGTGCGCGCCGGCATCAGGGGCGTCAGCACGGGCCAGACCGAGGCGGCCGCGGCACTTGGGCTGCGCTCGGGATCGATCCTCAGGCTTGTCGTCGTGCCGCAGGCGATGCGGATCGTTATTCCGCCGCTGACCAGCCAGTATCTGAACTTGACCAAGAACTCTTCACTCGCCATCGCCATCGGCTATCCGGACCTGACGGCGACTGCCGGCACTGTCTTGAACCAGACCGGGCAGGCGGTTGAAGGCGTGGTGATCATGATGGCTGTCTATCTCGCGCTAAGCCTGATCACGTCGGCGATCATGAACGTCGTCAATGCCAGGATGGCGCTGGTGGAGAGGTAGGACCATGCAGGAACACGACATGTCCTGGGTGCGGACGGAGATGGCGCTGGCCCAACCGGCGCCGTCGAGCGAGCGTGGCCTCACCGCCTGGATCCGCAAGAACCTGATTGCCACCACGGGCGACGCCATTCTCACCATCGTCGGCATCGCGCTGGTCGCTATGATCCTGCCCCAAATCATCAATTGGGCCTTCATCAACGCCCAGTGGACCGGACCGGACCGCTCGGTCTGCGCCACCGTGGCGCAAGGCGGCATCCAGCCGGATGGCTGGACCGGTGCTTGCTGGGCATTCGTCAACGCCAAGTTCGGCCAGTTCATGTTCGGCACCTATCCTATCGAGGAGCGTTGGCGGCCGATCGTGGTGGCCATCCTGTTCGTGGCACTGTTGGTGCCGCTGCTCATTCCGCGCGTACCGCGCAAGGGGCTGAATGCCATTCTTCTCTTTCTCGTACTGCCGGTCGTCGCCTTCGTTCTGTTGGTCGGCGGCATATTCGGCCTGCCGCATGTCGAGACGTCGCGTTGGGGTGGACTGCTGGTGACGCTCAGCCTGTCCTTCGTCGGCATTGCCGTGTCGCTGCCGATCGGCATCGTGCTGGCGCTCGGCCGGCGCTCGAACATGCCGATCGTCAAGCTGCTGTGCGTGATCTTCATCGAGACGGTACGCGGCATCCCGCTGATTACGGTGCTGTTCTTTGCCAGCGTGATGCTGCCGCTGTTCCTGCCGGCCGGCGTCAGCTTCGACAAGTTCCTGCGCGCGCTGATCGGCGTGTCGCTGTTTGCCGCCGCCTACATGGCCGAAGTGGTGCGTGGCGGCCTGCAGGCGATCCCCAAAGGCCAGTATGAGGGCGCCGATTCGCTCGGCCTCAGCTACTGGCAGAAGATGGGCCTGGTCGTCATGCCGCAGGCGCTGAAGCTGGTCATTCCCGGCATCGTCAACACCTTCATCGGCATGTTCAAGGACACCAGCCTGGTCATCGTCATCTCGATGTTCGACCTCCTCGGCATCGTCAAGCAGAACTTCTCCGACGCCAATTGGGCGACGCCGCAGACGGCCAGATCCGGCCTGGTGTTCGCGGCATTCATCTTCTGGCTGTTCTGCTTCGGCATGTCGCGCTATTCAATGTACACGGAACGCCGTCTCGACACCGGCCACAAACGCTAAAAAGGGGACCTTGTCATGGCCATAGAAAACGCCGTCAGCGCGGAAGAGATCAAGGTCAATGCCGCCAAGATGCACATTTCCACCACCGATGTCGCCATCGACATCATCGCCATGCACAAATGGTACGGCGAATTCCATGTGCTGAAGGACATCAATCTAAAGGTGATGCGCGGCGAGCGGATCGTCATCTGCGGCCCGTCGGGCTCCGGCAAATCGACGATGATCCGCTGCATCAACCGGCTGGAGGAACATCAGAAGGGCAAGATCATCGTCGACGGCAAGGAACTGACCAACGATCTGAAGAAGATCGACGAGGTGCGCCGTGAGGTCGGCATGGTGTTCCAGCACTTCAACCTGTTCCCGCATCTGACCATTCTGGAGAATTGCACGCTGGCGCCGATCTGGGTGCGCAAGATGCCGCGCAAGCAGGCCGAGGAAATCGCCATGCATTTCCTCAAGCGCGTCAAGATCCCGGAACAGGCCAACAAATATCCCGGCCAGCTTTCCGGCGGCCAGCAACAGCGCGTGGCGATCGCCCGCTCGCTGTGCATGAACCCGCGCATCATGCTGTTCGATGAGCCGACCTCGGCTCTCGATCCGGAAATGATCAAGGAAGTGCTGGAGACGATGGTCGGGCTGGCGGAGGAAGGCATGACCATGCTCTGCGTCACCCACGAGATGGGCTTTGCGCGCAAAGTCGCCAACCGGGTGATCTTCATGGACCAAGGCCAGATCGTCGAGCAGAACACGCCGGCCGAGTTCTTCGACCACCCGCGCCATGAGCGCACGAAGCTGTTCCTGTCGCAGATCCTGCACTGATCCTGTACCCCGGGTTCGGGACAAGAGCGGCGGATCAAGCCTCTCTGTCTTGCTGGCTTCGCGCGTATTCGACGAGCGCTGACCGTGCGCTGCGCGAGAAGATAGCAAGCGTGCTTCAGGTCGTTCGAGTGGTCACGTTGCAACCTGGTAACTAAGGCCGGCGCGGATCATAAGCGCGCCGGCTGCGTTCATTGCCATTGGGAGTTGTATAGCGAGCCGCGTGGGCGCGTGCGGCGGCAGGTCACGGGTTCATCCTGATGCTCATCCAACCGATCGATTATTTCCTCGTCGTCTGGTTCGCGCTGGCGCTGGCTTCGACGCTTTATGTCGGCTTCGACCAATATCGCAACAATCCCGAGCCGGTGGTGATGAAATGGGGCTTCATTCTGGTCACCCTCTATATGGGTCCGCTCGGCTTGCTGCTCTACGTGCTCGCCGACAAGGAGCCCCGGCCCGGCGAGCATGAACTCTTCACCCGGCCGCTCTGGAAGCAGGGCGTCGGCTCCACAATCCACTGCGTCGCCGGCGATGCCACCGGCATCATTCTTGCCGCCGCCGTCACGGCGGCGCTCGGCCTGCCGATGTGGATCGACCTGATTGTCGAATATCTGGCCGGCTTTGCCTTCGGCCTGTTCATCTTCCAATCGCTGTTCATGAAATCGATGATGGGCGGCACCTATTGGGAGAACGTGCGCAAGAGCTTCCTGCCCGAGTTCATCTCCATGAACTTCATGATGGCCGGCATGGCACCGGTCATGAGCTTCCTGATGATGGGCCGCGACATGCGCGCGATGGAACCGACGGAGCTGTTGTTCTGGGGCGTGATGTCGATCGGCGTCATCGCCGGCTTTGCGCTTGCCTACCCGGCCAATGTCTGGCTGGTCGCCCGGGGGCTGAAGCATGGGCTGATGACGCAGCGCGCGCAGGCAGCCGGCATCGATGGCCGGGAGCAGCCTGCCACGAGGCAACATGCGCAGATGCAAATGCAGCAGGCCGACGCCAGCGGCCATCGCGGGCAGCGCCACGATATGGCTTCCCACAAAGGCAAAGGCGGCGGCCATCACATGGAGACAGATGCCACGACGCCGCAGGTCGCTGCCCTAGGTGCCGTCTCCCTGCTGGCGCTCGGCATCGGCATGATCGCGCCGGCGAACTGGCTGAACCTGACGCTGTCGGCACGCGACGTCGGCGGGGTGATCATGCCGCGAGGCATGATCATGGATCGCGACACGCCGGCCGACGCAATGCGCGACATGGCCGCCACCGATCCGCGCCTCGTGGCCGCCTCTTATGGTCTGTCGACAAGGGGTGACCAGGACCTGCCGTTTCGAGTTGAGAAAGGCGTCAAGGTATTCGAGCTCAGGCCTTCAGTGGTCCGCTGGCAGATCCTGCCGGACGTTGCGGTCGACGCCTATGCCTATAACGGCCAGATTCCTGGTCCGCGAATTCACGTTCGCCAGGGCGATCGGGTCAGGATCAACGTCACCAACGGCCTGCCTGAGGAAACGACCATCCATTGGCACGGGATGATCTTGCCGAACCAGATGGATGGACCGGCCGAGATCACGCAGGCGCCGATCGAGCCCGGGCAATCCTATTCATACGAATTCACCGCAACCCAGCACGGAACCTATTTCTATCACCCACATGCCAAGCCGGACCGAACCCAGGCGCTCGGCCTCTACGGTGCGCTGATCATCGATCCCGCCAATCCCGCCGACGAGGTCGCGGCCGACCAGGATTACGTCATCGAGCTTCAGGAATGGCTGGTGCGAGAAGGGCTGACCTACCCGTCGATGCCGATGGACGGCGGCATGCCGAATTTCTTCACCATCAACGGCAAGGCCTATCCCTCGACCGAGACGATCCCGATGAAGGTTGGCGAGACGCTCAAGGTGCGGCTCATCGGCACCAACAACGGCTTCATCCATCCGATGCATATCCATGGCGGACCGTTCGAGGTCGTTGCCCGCGACGGCGAAACGATCCCTGCCCCCGGTCGTTTCCTTGCCGATACGGTCAATGTCGGGCCGGGTCAGCGCTACGACGTGATCTGGAAGGCGCAGCGTCCGGGCAAATGGCTGATCCATTGCCACATCCCGCATCACACCACGAACAACAATGTCGAGGAGAAGGGCGGCGGCGGGCTGATGGTCGTCATCGATGTCACCTGACCGTAGCCGTCTAAAAGGGACCTTCAGTGCTCGTGGCCGTGGTTTTCGTCATGCACGTCTCGTGAGGGTGAGGATGGTCGTTCTCTCCACGTTCGGTTGAAAACCGCACATTCGCCGTAGCCAAGGCCGGCATATGCTGGGACAGTTCGTCCTTCAGCGCCGCCGCGATGTTATTCGCTTCCGACAGCGGCAGGGTTTCGTCTGCGGCAATTGCGATGTCGGCGTGCAATCTATGACCGATCCAGCGCGCCTTGGCATCGACAATGCGTGCGCCCGGAACGTGCTCGGCGGCATGTCGGATTTCATCCATCACACCGGGTTCGATTCCATCCAGCACGCGGGTCAGCACCGAGCGGGCCGATTGCCAGACGATACCGAAGATCGCAATCGTGATCAGCAGGCCGACAATCGGGTCGGCCAAGGAAAAGCCAAGCCAGACGCCGGTGGCTCCGATGACCACGGCAAGGCTGGTAAGTCCGTCGGTGCGGGCGTGATAGCCGTCGGCAATCAGTGCCGCGCTGTTGATTTCGCGGCCGACGCGGATACGGAACACGGCAACCGCCTCGTTGCCGAGGAAGCCGACAATGCCCGCCGCCGCCAGCCAGCCCAGGTGCGTCACCGCTTGTGGATTGATCAGCCTGTCGATGGCTTGGTAGGCGGCGACTACAGCGCTGAACAGGATGATGAGCACGATGATGATGCCGGCCAGATCCTCGACCCGGCCCAAGCCATAGGTGAAGGTCCGCGACGGCTTGCGCCGCGCCAGCACGAACGCAATCCATAGCGGGATCGCCGTGGTCGCATCGCCGATGTTATGGATCGTATCGGCCAGCAATGCCACGCTCCCCGACAGCACAACCACGACCATCTGCAATGCTGCGGTGATCGCCAGGATCACGAACGACCATTTGATTGCCCAGATGCCCCGATCGGTGGTGGCAATTGTCGCATCGATGACGCCATGGCTGTGGCCGTGCGGACCGTGATCGCCGTGATGATGTGCGGCGTGCGAGCCGAACCCGAGCCATTCCAGAATGCGGGCTACGATGGCATTCATAGATATTTCGCCAGCTGCTTGAGTTCCGCCAGCGAGTTGCCGCCGGTTTCGACGCTGTCCGTCAGGCAATGCTCGATGTGATCATTGATCAGCTCGCGCTTGGCGCTGCTGATGGCCCGTTCGACGGCATGAAGCTGCTGCGCCAGATCAACGCAAGGGCGATGCGCCTCGATCATCGCCAGCACCGCCGCGAGGTGGCCTTGCGCGCGCTTCAGGCGCTTTATGATAGAAGGATGCGAAGCGTGGAGGTGATCTGACATGCCTCTGCATATCCTCCCCGGGAGGATACGCGTCAAGCGCTAAGTCAGCTGTGCAATTTCCGGAGAGGCTTCACCTTGAACATTGCTTGGCCTATGCCTTCCCCATGAAGAAGCTTGCTCGTTTTCTCGACCTGCTGGTCGTTGCAGCAGTCCTTGCGGTGGCGCTGGGCGCGCTGCTGCCGCGCCCGCTCTGGCCGGCGGCCGCTGCCGATCCGATCGGCGCAAGCCACCGCATCGTGGTGCTGAAAAATCCGATCCACACCGACATCGCCATCCCGGTCGACGACGATGTGCGCCGGCGCTTCCACTTCCTGGTCGATGCCGGCATTCCGGCCGACATGGCGGAGGTCCGCTACATCGTCTTCGGCTGGGGCGGCCGCGCCTTCTATCTCGAGACGCCGACCTGGTCGGAACTGAAGGCAGTGCCGGTGATGAAGGCGCTGACCGTCGATGCCTCGGTGATGCATGTCGACATTTCAGGCGAAATCGCCGAGCCGCATCCCGACGTCGCCGGCTTCGACGTAAGTGAGGAACGCTTTGCGGCGCTGCTCGATTTCATTGCAGCGAGTTTTCAGCAGGGACCGAACGGGGCCATGCCGATCGAGGATGCGGCCTACTCCCGTTTCGATCGTTTCTTCGAAGCCAATGGCCATTTCAACGCGCTGGTCGGCTGCAACACCTGGGCGGCGGCGGCACTGCGCACCGCCGGCCTGCGCACCGGCTGGTGGAACCCGCTGCCGGCCTCGCTTAGCCTGTCGATGCGGCTTTACAATTGACAAGGCTCCGATGACTTAGGACCGCCGAGCGTCCGCCCGCCAGCCATAGAGCCAGTCCAGATCAGCGGCGAGTTTTTCGGGTGAGCGCATCGCCAGGAACAGGTTGCGGGCCATCGCCACCGGCCCGGCCGCATGCCAGGCGAGGCGGTTGAGGGCGCCGCGGCGGGCGACCTGGGATACGCGCGGCCGCCGCGCCTGTTCCCAGGCGACAAGCGCGCTGCTGAGGTCGGCAGGCGAGCTGGCAACGAAACCGGCAAGGGTTACCGTGTCTTCGATCGCCATCGCCGCTCCCTGTGCGGCAAACGGCGTCATCGCATGCGCCGCATCGCCAATCAGCGCTATGCCCTCCGGCGTCGTCCACCGCCGCTGCTCGACGGTATGGATCGGCCATGCCGTCCATGGCGCGGCCTCGCTCGCCAGACGGACCAGCGCCGGCGCGGTACCGCGCATGGCGTTGGCGAGGATGGCGGGGTCGGCATGCCCCGACCAGTTCTCGGCGATGCGCTCGCCCTTGGTGAAGGCCGCGAGGTTGAAGACCGCGCCACGGCTGACCGGATAGGCGACCATATGGAAGCCTGGATAGAGGAATGCGGTAACGCAATCGGGCGCTCCGATCACCCTGAAGGCTTGTCCGGCGAGGCTGTCCGCGGCCACCGTTGCGCGCCAGGCAAGCTCGCCCGAGAAGCGGCTTCTCCGGAAATCGGCCGCCTTGCGGGCGAGCGTTTCTCGCACCGACGACCAGACGCCATCGGCTCCGACCAGCAACGATCCTTCGGCTTCGATGGTCGTGCCGGCAATCTCGACTGTTGCGGTGATGCCATTCGGTCCGGTTGCGACGCCGCCGACGCGGGCACCAGTGACAAGCTCGACCTCGGAGCGCTCGGCTATCCGCGCCATCAGCGCTGACTGCAGGTCGGCGCGGTGGGCGACGAGATAGGGTGCTCCCCAGCGCGTTTCAGCCGCCTGGCCAAGCGGTACGCGCGCCAGCTCGCGCAGCGTGACGGCATCCTTCAGCACGACCGCCTCCGGCCGCACCGCCGTCGGCAGCAGCCGATCGAGTAGGCCGAATTGTCGAAGGATGCATGTCGCGTTGGGTGAAAGCTGGATGCCGGCACCGGCAGCCTCGAGGTGCTGCGCCTGTTCGAACAGTTTTGTCCGATAGCCGCGCTCGGCGAAGGCCAGTGCCACGGTCAGTCCGGCGACGCCCGCCCCGGCGATGACCACCTGCCGGGACTGCGTTTCTCGCATCAGGCTTGTCGCGGAAGAATCAGGCGGCCTGGTCGATATAGAGGCAGCCCGGCGGCTGCGTTTCCAATGCCTTCAGCTTGGGCGAATAGCGATAGAGCGTCGAGCAATAGGGGCAGACTTTTTCATTGTCGTCGCCCATATCGAGAAATACATGCGGGTGGTCGAAAGGCGGATTGGCGCCGGTGCACATGAATTCCTTGACGCCGATGTCGATTGCCGGATAGCCCGCATCGTTCTGGAAATGGGGAATGGAACCGCCTGCCATCGTCGTCTCCTGATCTTGTCGATTGCATCTGGATCATAACCCATCTCTTTGCAAGATCGATGAAATGAAACTGTCGCAAAAGCCTGTCAGAGGATAAGTTAAGCCGGTTAAGGCTGTGGTCGTCGAACGGTGTGGGAAGAGCGGAAACCATGAACGAACTGAAGCCGGTGCAGAGCGAATTCATCACCGTCGAGGCGGCGAGCCGCGAAGGCGGCAACCCCGACCGCTTCGTCAACCGCGAGTTTTCCTGGCTGCAATTCAACCGGCGCGTGCTCGAAGAATCGCTGAACGCCAATCATCCGCTGCTCGAGCGCGTTCGCTTCCTGTCGATATCGGCAGCCAATCTCGACGAGTTCTTCATGGTCCGCGTCGCCGGTCTTGCCGGCCAGGTGCGCGAGGGCATCGTGCTGAAGAGCCCGGATGGGCGCACTCCCGAGCAGCAGCTCGAACAATTGCTGCGCGAGGTCGAGCGCCTGCAGGAGGACCAGCAGAACAGCCTTTCGGCGCTGATGCTGCTGCTCGACAAACAAGGCATCGAAAGCATCACCCGCGATGCGCTGACCAAGGACGAGAAGACCTGGCTCGAGGACCATTTCCAGGAGCAGGTATTTCCGGTCCTGACCCCGCTGTCGATCGACCCGGCGCATCCGTTCCCGTTCATTCCCAACCTCGGTTTCTCGATGGCGCTGCAATTGCGCCACCGCAAGAACGGCGAGGAAATGAGCGCGCTTTTGCGCCTGCCGGTGGCGCTGAGGCGCTTCATCCGTTTGCCGGATCGCAAGCATCATGTCCGCTTCATTCCACTCGAAGAGGCGGTCAGTCTCTATATCGGCAAGCTGTTTCCCGGCTATGAGGTCAAGGGCTCCGGCACGTTCCGCATCATCCGCGACAGCGATATCGAGGTCGAGGAAGAATCAGAGGATCTGGTGCGGCTGTTCGAGACGGCGCTGAAGCGGCGACGCCGCGGCTCGGTCATCCGCATCGAGTTCGACAGGTCGATGCCGGCCGAATTGCGCGATTTCGTCGCCGGCGAGCTCGGCGTCTCGGCCAGCCGGATCAGCGTGCTCACCGGTCCGCTGGCGCTCAGCCAGATCTCGGAGATCGTCGCCGTCGCCCGCGACGATCTGAAGTTCACGCCTTACAATCCGCGCTTTCCCGAGCGCATCCGCGAGCATGGCGGCGACTGTTTTGCCGCGATCCGCGAGAAGGATATCATCGTCCACCACCCTTACGAATCCTTCGACGTGGTGGTGCAGTTTCTGCGCCAGGCAATGGCCGACCCGGAAGTGGTGGCGATCAAGCAGACGCTCTACCGCACCTCCAACGACAGCCCGATCGTACGGGCTTTGGTCGATGCGGCGGAAGCCGGCAAGTCGGTGACGGCGCTGGTCGAGCTCAAGGCGCGCTTCGACGAGGAGGCCAACATCCGCTGGGCGCGCGACCTCGAGCGCGCCGGCGTCCAGGTCGTCTTTGGCTTTCTCGAACTGAAGACCCACGCAAAGATGTCGCTGGTCGTGCGGCGCGAGGACGGCAGGCTGCGCAATTACGTGCATCTCGGCACCGGCAACTACCACCCGGTCACCGCCCGCATCTACACCGATCTGTCCTTCTTCACCACGGACCCGACAATCGCGCGCGATGTCGCCCAGTTGTTCAACTTCATCACCGGCTATGCCGAGCCGGCCGAGCAGATGCGGCTGGCCATCTCGCCGTTCACGCTGCGCGACCGCATCCTCCAGCACATTTCGGATGAGATCAGCCACGCGCTGGAGGGCAGACCGGCCCGCATCTGGATGAAGATGAACGCCTTGGTCGACCCGATCGTCATCGATGCCCTCTACGATGCCAGCCGCGCCGGCGTCGAGATCGATCTCGTCGTGCGCGGCATCTGCTGCCTGAGACCGCAGGTGCCCGGCCTATCGGAGAACATCAGGGTGAAGTCGATCGTCGGCCGCTTCCTCGAGCACAGCCGCATCTATTGCTTCGGCAACGGCCACGGCCTGCCCTCGGACGGGGCGATCGTCTATATCTCCTCGGCCGATTTGATGCCGCGGAATCTCGATCGCCGCGTCGAGACCATGGTGCCGATCACCAATCCAACTGTGCATGAGCAGGTGCTCGGCCAGATCATGCTCGGCAACATCATGGACAACCAGCAAAGTTTCGACGTATTGGCTGATGGAACCTCCCGGCGCGTCGTGCTGGAAGAGGGCGAGGAACCGTTCAACGCGCAGGAATATTTCATGACCAATCCGAGCCTGTCCGGACGGGGCGATGCGTTGAAGTCGCATGCGCCCAAGCGCATCGCGCAGTTCAAACGCCGCAAGAAACAGAACGCAGCGACGGGCTGATGATTTCAGCGTCCCAGGGCCGGCTCCAGGACCGCCGACCGCTGTCCATCATCGATATCGGGTCGAACTCGATCCGTCTTGTGATCTATGAGGGGCTGGCGCGCTCGCCGACCTTGCTGTTCAACGAAAAGATGCTGGCGGGCCTCGGCCGCGGCATCGTTTCGACCGGAAAGCTCGATCCCGAGGCGGTGACTCGTTCGATGGAAGAGTTCCGCCGCTTCCGCGCGCTCTCCGACCAGGCCGGCGCCGAGCGCATGTATGTGCTGGCGACCGCCGCCGCTCGTGAGGCGGTCAACGGCCCCGACTTCATCCACCGCGCCGAGGATGTGCTCAGGACCGAGATCCAGGTGCTGAGCGGCCGCGAGGAAGCTCATTATTCAGCACTCGGCGTCATCTCCGGTTTCCATCCGGCCAACGGCATCGCCGGCGACCTTGGTGGCGGCAGCCTCGAACTGATCGATATCGACGGTGTGACGATCGGTGACGGCATCACGCTGCCGTTGGGCGGCTTGCGCCTGCAGGACATGGCGAAGAACTCGCTGGCCCAGGCGGCAAGGATCACGCGCGAGCAACTGGCGCGGGCGAAATTGCTGAAGGGCGGGCAGGGCAGGGCCTTCTACACAGTCGGCGGCACCTGGCGAAACCTGGCCCGGCTGCACATGGAAATGACCAACTACCCGCTCGGCGTCATGCACCACTACGAGATCGGCATCGAAAGCGCCGCGAACTTCCTCCGGCAGGCCGCCAAAGCCGAGATCGACAAGATCAAAGGCATCGAGGGCATCTCCAAGAACCGCCGCTCGCTGCTGCCCTATGGCGCCATCGTGCTGCAGGAGATCATGGCGGCGATGCAGCCGTCGAAGATCATCGTGTCGGCGCTGGGCGTGCGCGAGGGCTTTCTCTATTCGCTGCTCGACAAGGCCGAGCAGAAGGCCGATCCGCTGATCTCGGCTGCGGAAGAGCTTGCCCGCCTGCGCTCGCGCTCGGTCGACCACGCGCATGAGCTTGTCGAATGGACCGGCAAGGCATTCGCCGCCTTCGGCATCGACGAGACCAGGGATGAGGCGCGCTACCGCCACGCCGCCTGCCTGCTCGCCGATATCGGCTGGCGTGCCCATCCCGAATATCGCGGCAAGCAATCGCTCAACATCATCGCTCACGCCTCGTTTATTGGCGTCGACCATCCCGGCCGCGCCTTCCTGGCGCTTGTCAGCCTGTTTCGCCACGAGGGCGTGTTCAATGAAGCCGCTCCGGAAATCCGCGGGCTGGCGACACCGCGCTATCTCGAGCGCGCCCGCGTGCTGGCCGCGCTGCTGCGCGTCGTCTATTTGCTGAGCGCGGCAATGCCCGGCGTCATGCCGCGACTGAAATGGGAAAACCGCGGCAATGGCGTACTGGCGCTGGTGCTGCCGGCAGCGCTGGCCGATCTTTACGGCGAGCGGCCGGCCGGCCGGCTGGCACAGCTGGCAAGGGTCACCAACCGCCGGCTGGTGCTGGCGGTCGAGGGCGGGCCTGGCATGTCTGTCAAATAGACGCCCGCGCTGTCGCGTCGCGACCGTTGAGGAAAGAAGGAAAACGCCGTGAAATCCAGGCAGGTTCTGCAGCTGTTGGTTGCCGGGATCTTCGTCCTCTTCGCTGGCCCGTCAATGTGAGCCGTCTCGCAAAGTTCGTTTTTCTGAACACCGAATAAACCGGGCGGCAGCTTAGGCGCTCGCTGCAACCAGCCGCCCGTCGGCCGACCAGGCGCCCGCACCAGCCATTGCCAGCGCCAGGAAACCGCCTGCTATGGCGATGTCCTTCATCAGCATCTGTGAATGCATGAAGGTCAGCGTCGGATCGTCGCCGCCCTGGCCATAATGACCGAGGAAGCCCGCCGCGATGCAGAAGGCAGCGAGCAGCAGCGCCACGACCGGCGTCTTGAAGCCGACGAGGATGAGCAGCCCGGCGATCAACTCGAACAGGCCTGTCGCCCAAGCCACCAGCGTCGGCAGCGGCAGGCCGAGGCCGGCGAAATAGCCTGATGTGCCCGCGATGTCGGCAAGCGCATGGAAGCCGGACGGCACGAACAGCGCGGCGAGCAGCAGCCGGGAAAGCAAGAGCAGCGCATTGCGAGGCATGGTCTCCTCCGATATCGGCGACCGATCCTAGCAGAGTTCCAGCCAGCGGATATGAACCGACAACGAAAAAGGGGCGCGGAAAATTCCGCGCCCCTTTGTTCAGGAACGCTGGACTGCTTCAGCCGCGCTTGGCGTCGATCGAATACGCGCCTGGGCCCGAGGAGGCGAGCACGAGGAAGCCGCCGGCAATGCCGAGGTTCTTCATGAAATTGATCATCTGCATTTGATCGGCCCAGCCGGTGTGGGCGACCAGCGCGGTGGCGACGGTGAAGATCGCCATTACCCAGCCGACGATCCTGGTCTGGAAGCCGACGAGGATGGCCAGGCCGCCAAGCAGTTCGATAAGGCCGACGACAATGGCGGTCACCATCGGCAGCGGCAGGCCAAGGCTGCCGAAATAGCCGGCGGTGCCGGCAATCGCCGTCAGCTTGC
This sequence comes from Mesorhizobium sp. M0174, assembly GCF_040322275.1. NCBI lineage: Bacteria > Pseudomonadati > Pseudomonadota > Alphaproteobacteria > Hyphomicrobiales > Phyllobacteriaceae > Mesorhizobium > Mesorhizobium sp. M0174. The sequence goes on along the minus strand of NZ_JAMYTB010000019.1, from coordinate 61,906 downwards.
CGAAACCGGAAAGCAGGAAGATGACAGAAAGCAGGATGCGGCCGAGCAGGATCGTGCCCGAGGCGCCGGCGGCGGTGCCGGAACCGGCAAACGAAGTGTTGGTGGACGTATTGGTGGACATGCGTAACTCTCCAGAAGGGTTTGGCCAAACGGCTTGGGATACCCGCCTAGTTAGCGCAGGTCGACTGTTCACCAAAGACGTCAGATTGGTTACGGATTGTTCACCCAGGTAACGTTTTCGCGATGAACATGGATGTTGTGATCCAGGCATATCAACACCCTAGGCGGCGTGGACAAATTTTAGCCGGTATCTGGCGGTGGCGGTATGGACCATTGATCGGCAGCAATCCTTTCAGAATTCGCCATTCCGCCTCTGTCAGATCGCCTCTGCTCAAGTCCGCCTCCAAAAGCAGCCTTGAATCAATACAGTGAGACGTCGTCAATAGCCGCTGCGCAAGGCTTGGCAGTGCGTGTCGACCTTACGACAGCAGGCGGCCGGAGATGAGTTGCTGGATCAAACGTGCGTCGTGCTCAGGGCCGGGCGATTGGTACCACTCTTTATCCCCGCTGACCCATGCATCAGTCACACGAATACCATTCGGCGAACCCTCGAGACGGACGCCATAGATGCAGGCTCCTGTCCACGAACGATGAAAATAGAGCCAGCCATTCTCAAAAAATATGAACCACTTATCGTCCATATCCCGCGGAACGTGCCCAAGCCTGATCTTCTCGCCTTCGGCGTCCGAATACAGCAATGCAAGATCTATCCGATCTTGCTGCGCTGGGAGGGGGAGCGTTTTCCAAGAGGAGCGTGTGGCTGCTTGCATGCCTCATCTAACCAAAGCCATGAAAATCACACAACGAGCGATTTGCAGGCCGCTCAAATTTGTCCACGCCGCCTAGCCCGGATGCGTCATGTCCTCCGGCCGCACCAGCCGCTCATAGTCGGCTTCGCTGACCAGCCCGGTGGCCAGCGCTTCCTCGCGCAGCGTGGTGCCGTTCTTATGTGCCGCTTTGGCGATCTTGGCGGCGTTGTCGTAGCCGATCGTCGGCGCAAGCGCCGTCACCAGCATCAGCGAACGGTCGAGCGCCGCCTTGATGTTGTCTTCGCGGGCCTCGATGCCGACGACGCAATTGTCGGTGAAGGACACCGAAGCGTCGGCCAGCAGTTGTACCGATTGCAGGAAACAATAGGCCATCAGCGGATTGTAGACGTTGAGCTCGAAATGGCCCTGACTGCCGGCGAAGCTGATCGCCGCATTGTTGCCGAACACCTGCACGCAAACCTGTGTCATCGCCTCGCATTGGGTCGGATTGACCTTGCCAGGCATGATCGACGAGCCCGGTTCGTTTTCCGGCAGCGACAATTCGCCGAGGCCCGAACGCGGGCCGGAGCCGAGCAGGCGGATGTCGTTGGCAATCTTGAACAGCGCCGCCGCGCAGGCATTGATGGCGCCGTGCGAGAACACCATGGAATCATGGGCGGCCAGGGCCTCGAACTTGTTCGGCGCGGTGACGAAATCGATGCCGGTGATCGCGGCGATGCGCGCCGCCACCTTTTCGGCAAAACCGACCGGCGCGTTGAGGCCGGTGCCGACCGCGGTGCCGCCTTGCGCCAATTCCTGCAGGCCGGGAAGGGTCATTTCGATGCGCTTGATCGACGAGGCGACCTGCGCCGCATAGCCGGAGAATTCCTGGCCGAGCGTCAGCGGCGTCGCATCCTGCGTGTGGGTGCGGCCGATCTTGACGATGTGGGCGAAAGCCCTGGTTTTGGCGTCGAGTGCCGCATGCAAATGCCTTAGCGCCGGCAGCAGGTCGTGAATGATGCGCTCTGCGCAGGCGATGTGCATGGCCGTCGGATAGGTGTCGTTCGACGACTGGCTCATGTTGACGTGGTCATTGGGATGCACCGGCTTCTTCGACCCCATGACGCCGCCCAAAAGCTCGATCGCGCGGTTGGAAATCACCTCATTGGCGTTCATGTTGGACTGGGTGCCTGAGCCGGTTTGCCAGACGACCAGCGGGAAATGGTCGTTCAGCTTGCCGTCGATGACCTCCTGGGAGGCCTCGATAATGGCCTTGCCGATCGCCGGATCGAGCCGCTTCAGCTCCATATTGGCTTCGGCGGCCGCCCGCTTGACGATGCCCAGCGCCCGCACGATCGAGGCCGGCTGCTTCTCCCAGCCGATCTTGAAATTGGCCAGCGAACGCTGCGCCTGCGCGCCCCAATAGCGGTCCGCGGCGACCTCGATGGGACCGAACGTGTCGGTTTCGGTTCTGGTCTCTGGCGCGCTCACGCAGTCTCTCCGGTTTGCAATTTGCAAACGGCGTATCGCGTTGCACAAACGCCTTCAAGCGGAGATTGCGGGCGATGGAGATGCAAATCGGTTGAAGCCGCGCCTTTTCCTTCTCCCATAAGCGAGGAGGAGGGCGCGCTCCTCACCCCGCCGTATACCCGCCGTCGATGGCAAAGATACCGCCGCTGGTCCACGCCGCCTCGTCGCTGGCGAGATAGACCGCGATGCCGGCAAGGTCGCTGGTCCGGCCGATGCGGCCGAGCGGATAGCTGCGCTCGACATAGGCCTTGAGCTCGGCTTGCGCGGCTTCCGGCAGGTTTTCGATCGACCTGCGCCGCATCGCTGTGTCGACCGTGCCGGGCGCGATGGCGTTGACCCTTATGCCGCGCGGCCCGAGCTCGAAGGCGAGCGATTTGGTCAGCGAATTGAGCGCGCCCTTCGACAGCGAATAGAGGCTGGACGGCCGCTTCGGGATCATCTTGTGCGCAAAATAGGACGAGATGTTGATCACGGAAGCCCTGCCTTGCGCGAGATGCGGCAACAGCCGTTGGGTGAGGAAGAATACGGCCGTGACGTTGAGCGCGAACGATTGCTGGAACTGGTCCTCGCTGACGGTCTCGAACGGCACCAGGAATGCCACGCCGGCGTTGTTGACGAGGATATCGAGAGGTGGGCCGCGCCTGGCATGCTCGACCACGGCGTCGATGCCGGCGCTGGCCGACAGGTCGGCCGACAGCGTTTCGACATTATTCCCGAGCTGCTCGCGGGCGACGTCGAGTTTTTTGCCGTCGCGGCCGACGATCAGCACGCCAGCGCCTTCGCGCGAGAAAGCCTCGGCGATTGCCAGCCCGATCCCCTCCGAACCGCCGGTGACCAGTGCCCGTTTGCCGCCTAGTCTCATCCAACACTCCGCGCTTTGCCGTCTTGTCTGGTAAGGAGAGCAGCGCCGTTGCCGATTGTGGTCAAGCCTCCGGCTTATCCTACAATATGAACTTTCGGCTGATGCGCCTGGCTATTCGGCAGCGGCTGCACCGCGCCGAACAGCCAGCCGGGTAGCGACAAAATCCTTGACCTGATGAATGGCCTGTTCACGCGTAACGCTGCCGGGCTGCAGGCCAAGCCTCACCCACAGCCCGTCGATCAGGGCGGTGACGCCGAAAGCGATCTCATCAGCATCGCGCGCCGGCGCCAGACCGCGCAGGCCGGACAGCAGGTTGGAGCGCATGCGCGCATGGATCACCTTCTGGATGCGGGCAAGCTTTTCGTCGCGCGGCACCTCCGCGCAAAGCGAAAGCCAAGCGTGGCAGAGGGACGGCTGGAAGAGATGCGGCTCGAAATTGCCTTCGATGATGGCATCTATCCGTTGCATTGGCGTACGCGCCTGCCTCAACCGCTCCACCACCGCATGACGCAGCACCAGGTTCGATTCGCGCATGGCATGCTCGAAAAGCTCCCGCTTGCTGTTGAAATAGTGCAGCACGATGCCCTTCGACGCGCCGGCCTGTGCCGCCACTTTTTCTATGGTGGCGCCAGCTATGCCTTCGCGCTGAAGCACGGCAAAGGCGGCTTGCCGCAGCTCCTTGCGGCGTATGTCGCTGAGACGCTTGAGTTTCACGGGCCGGGATCCATGCATCGAAAACCGACGTTGACATTTTTGTCCGCCGAGATCAATGATTGACCGTTGGGACAATTTGAAAACCGAATGGTCAACGTCGTTGGTGAAATGAGGAGAACCGAAATGCTTCGTTGCCTTGGAATAGGCGCCTCGCTCTGCGTCCTGCTGGCGATCCAGCCGGCCTTTGCGGCCGAACCCGAGCAATGCAAGGTCGTGCGCATGGCCGAGCCTGGATGGAACGACCTTGCCTTCACCACCGGCGTCACCAGCGTCTTGCTCGATGCGCTCGGCTACAAGCCGGCAAGCTCGCTTCTGGGCATCAACGTCATCTATGAATCCTTGAAGAACAATGATTTGGACGTGTTCCTTGGCTATTGGGATCCGGCGATGATCACCTACTACGAGCCCTACAAGAAGGACGGCTCGGTGGACGATGTGCGCGTCAATCTCGTCGGCGCCAAATACACCTTTGCCGTGCCGACTTACGTCTGGGAGGCCGGCGTCAAGGATTTTGCCGACCTGCAAAAGTTCGCCGACAAGTTCGGCAGGAAGATGTACGGCATCGAGCCGGGCTCGAACCAGCTGATGATGGACGCCATCGCTGATAAGTCGCTCGGCCTCGATGGCTGGCAGGTCGTCGAATCGAGTGAAGCCGGCATGCTTTCCGAGGTCGGCTACGAGATCAAGGAAAAGCGCTTCATCGTCTTCCAGGGCTGGGCGCCGCATCCAATGAACACGATGTACGACTTCAAATATCTGAGCGGCGGCGACAAGTTCTACGGCCCGAACTTCGGCGCCGCGACGGTGACGACGCAGGTGCGCAAGGGCTATCTGCAGCAATGCCCGAATGTCGGGCAGTTGCTGAAGAATCTCGCCTTCGACATCGATTTCGAAAATCTCGGCATGAGCTATCTCATCAATGACGGCATGAAGCCGGAGGAAGCCGGCCTCAAGGCAGTCAAGGAGAATCCGGATAGGCTCGGCGCCTGGCTTGCCGGTGTCACCACATTCGATGGCAAGCCCGCGCTCGACGCAGTCAAGCAGCAGCTCGGCCTGTGATATCGGCCGATCAGGCGGGCTGGAACGGCCGCAAGCGCAAGGTCGGTATCGGCAGCACTGAAACGGCCTGCGTCGAAATCGCCGGGCAGGAGCCCGCGCTGGTGCTGGTGCACGGCTTCTCCGACACGAGCCGCAGCTTCTCGCTGCTGGCGCCGCATCTCGCCGGGCGCCGGCGTGTCATTCCAGACCTGCGCGGGCATGGCGCCTCGCCGGCCGGGACACGCGGCTTCGCCCCGGCGGATTTCGCGGAAGATGTGGCGAGTTTGATCGAGCGATTGCGGCTCGAGCGGCCGGTTCTGGTCGGGCATTCCCTGGGCAGCATGGTGGCGATCGAGGCAGCCGCGCGCTACCCCGAGATGATCGGTGGCCTGGTGCTGATGGCCGGAACGCTGCGGCCGCAGATCGGTGAGGATCACCCGATGACCGTTGGTGTGCGGGCACTTCGAGACCCGATATCGCCGGCCGATCCGTTCTATGAATATTGGCATGCCTGCGAGGCCGAGGTTCCAGCGGACTTCCTGACCATGGCTGCAAAGGAAGCGTCAGCCATGCCGGCGGCACTTTGGTGCGCAATCCTGGAGCAGGTTCGGCGCGTCGATCTGACCGACAAGGCGCGCACGCTGCACCTGCCGGCGCTTGTCATTGCGGGCGGGCGCGACCTGCTCTTCGACGAAACGCACCAACGGCGGCTCCTCGAAGAAATCCCCGCCGCCGCGTTTGTAAGCGCGGTGCGATGCGGACACAACCCGCACTGGGAGGATCCGGCATTGGTTGCGGCAGCCATCGCCCGGTATTTCAAGGTCTGGAATGAAGCCGACCTCGAAGCGACCGGCAATCTGAGCTGAGAGCAGTCATGCACCTTTCCGAATACGTGGCGTTGGATGCCGTCGCCCTGGCCGGGCATGTTCGCTCGGGTGAACTGTCGGCTGTCGAGGTCGTTGAGGCGGCTATCGAAGCGATCGAAAGCATCAATCCCGCCATCAATGCCGTGACACTGATCGATGCGGACCGGGCGCTTTCCGCGGCGGCAAGCTGCAACCGGCAGGCCGCACTCGCCGGCATTCCCTTCTTGGTCAAGGACACCGGCGTCAATGTACGGGAGTGGCCGACGACGCACTCGTCGCTCTACTTCAAGGATGCCGCGCCGAAGCCCGACAGCGAGATCGTCCGGCGCTGGCGGGCCGCCGGTCTGATCTTGCTGGGAAAGACAAACACGCCTGAATTTGCCAACGACTTCGTCACCGAACCCAGCTTTCGCGGCCCCACCTTGAACCCCTGGGATCCTTCGCTGACGGCGGGCGGCTCAAGCGGCGGAGCTGCCGCCGCGGTGGCAAGCGGCATGGTGCCGGTCGCCCACGGTTCCGACATCGGCGGCTCGATCCGGGTGCCGGCTGCCTGTTGCGGCGTGTTCGGCATGAAGCCGTCGCGCGGGCTCACGCCGGTCGGCCCCTATCGAGGTCAGGTCGGCGCCGGGCTCTACGCCGACAGTGTCCTATCCCGCACCGTTCGGGACAGCGCCGCCATGCTGGACATGACTGCCGGTCCAGAACAAGGAGCGCCTTACTCCGTGCCGAAATCGGTGCCGTCCTACCTGGACTCGCTGTCTTCCCCCGGCGAGCGTCTGCGCGTCGCGTGCCTGGCGCACCGGCCGGATGGCACGCCCGTCGCGTCCGAGATCGGGGGAAAATTCCAGGAAGCCATGATCCTCCTCGAGGAAATGGGACACGAGGTCACAGAGGCGCGGTTCCCGCGGGAAGCCAGTGCCGAAGCGGACTGGAGCATCTTCTGGATGTCGGAGGTCGCGCGGCTGGTTGACGAGCGCGCCGACGAGATCGGGCGGATGCCGGGGGCCGGCGAAATCGAAAGCCTGACTCGTCACGCTCTCGACAGTTTTCGGCGATCCTCGGCCGCCGATTATCTCAGGGCGCAGGACCATGTGCACAGCGCTTCGCTGGCGATGGCGATGGCGTTCGATGGGTTCGACCTGATCATGACGCCGACGACGGCCGAGCTTACGCCCCGGCTTGGCGCCATCCATGGCGATGGTGCTCTCTTCGATTACGAGGCTTGGGCGAGCCGGGCCTACGGCTTTGCGCCCTTCACCGAAATCTTCAATGTCACCGGGCAACCGGCCGCCAGCCTGCCGCTTTTTCCGTCGAAGGGCGGCCTGCCGATTGGCATCCAGCTTATTGGCCGCAAGAACGAGGATCACCGGCTGCTGCGCGTTTCCTTTGACCTGGAGCAGGCAACCGCATGGACGGCGCGTTACCAGGCGATCCATGCCAGACACTTTCAGGCATGAACCAGGAGGCTCCGGCGACGTAGGGGGCGTCGACGATGTTGGTTCATACCGAAATTGGGTGCTGCCCGAGCAGCGATCGCGCCGTCGGTAACAGACGCAAAACCTCCGCGGGCCTGGCGAATTCCCCTTGTACGGTCTGCTGAAGCGCCTGCCAGTCCGGGGAGGCGGCCAAGGCCGCTTCGTGCCGGGCATACGCTTCGGCGCTGGCGAAACCCGTGACGCTGATGAAGACGTTTTCGCTGGCCCGCACCGGCAGCCGCGGAAAGCTGTTTTCGGCATGTTCGGTGACGAAGACGGCCAGCGGCTGTGCGCCAAGTGCGGCAAGCACCGGAAGAGCCGCGATCTGGAAGTCCCTGGCGAAGCCGGCTTCCAGGCCCGGTCGCAGATGATGGATCTTGATGACAACAATTGTCTGCAAAGCACTGCTTGTGCTTGGTTCTTCGAGATCCGTCTGGATTGCTCGTTGCGATCCCGAGAGATCGAAGCCGGCGCCCGGCCAGGCCGGCCTCAGCAGCAGCACGTCGTCGGAATCGATCATCGTGGCGTTGGCGGCGTCGCGCCAGGCTGCCCAGACCGGTCCGTCATAGAAGGCGGTCAGAGCGTTTTTCCGCGCTTCCATGCCGTCGAAGCCGCGCAGCCAGACGAACATGTCCGGCCGGTCGAGATCGCGGAACTGGCCGATGATGGTCATTCCCGCGGTTTCCTGCCCCTCGATCAGGTGATTGTCGAAGATGCCGATCAGCGTCTCGCGCCGGCCGGGTTTCAGCGTGTATTGCCTGAGTTCGACGACGGGCGAGGCGAGCAGATCGGGATTAGGTAGGGCGTTCAAAGGCAGGTTCATCGCGCGAGCTCCAAAACAGGACAGTCATCCTGTTTTACAAAACAGACCGGTTGTCCTGTTTTGTCAATCTGCTACCGTGTGAAGATGTCAGCAGAGATGTCCGCTCGCCCAAGGTCGCGGGCTCAAAAACGCACCAACGACCCCGAAGGCATGCGCAAGAAAGTGCTCGACGTCGCCGAGGAGGCGTTTCAGGCACGCGGCTATCATGCGTCCAGCATGGGCGACCTGATGGCGACGGCGGGCGTCACCGGCGGCGCGCTGCACCACCATTTCCCAACCAAGAAGGCGCTGGCGCTTGCAGTGATCGAGGAGCGGGTCGCCGCCGCGGTCGAAGAGACATGGATCGCACCGGTGCGGATGGCTCCCTCAGCGCGCGAGGGCGTGCGCTCCGTGTTCGCGGCCGTCGCGGCGGAGCTGGAGCGGCAAGGTTTCGTGCGCGGTTGTCCGCTCAACAACCTGGCGCATGAACTGTCGCTTGCCGATCCGGATTTCCGCATGGCCCTTGCCGGCATTTTTTCGGCCTGGCGCCAGGCGATCGCCGACAAGATCAGCGCCGACCAGCGGGCGGGACGGGAGCTGGGCACCGATCCGCAGCGCTTCGCAGCGCTCGCCGTCGCCAGCTATTCGGGCGCCGTGTCGATGGCCAAGACCGCACAGGACGCAAGCGTGCTGCGCGACTGCCTGATGGCGTTGGAGCAGGGAGTTATGTCGTCCAAAACGGGAACGAGGCGACGTAGCAGGATACTGCACAGAGCCCTTTGACGCCGGCAGGACAGTCGCTCACTATGACCGAGGCGGGGAGGCCGAACGCTTAATTCGGCAGCGGCTTGATCAGCTCGTAGCCGACCACGCTTTCGGCGCTGGTGCCCTCGTCATAGCGCCTGGCCACAACTGCCTGCAGATCGGGTGCGTAAAGCGCGGTGAACTCGTCCCGCGTCTCGCCGGCCTCGCTCCTGATCGTCTGCTTGACCGCGAGCACGGCGTATTTGCAATCACCCAGGCTGAACGTCTCCTTGCCCTTGACGTTGATCTCCAGCGTCTCGGTGCCCTTCGGCGGCTTGTTCGGTGCAAGACGGGCAAACACGATCTTGCTCTTGGCCCCCGCCTTCAGTGGGAACACCTTCCTGAGATCGGAAAACGGGATCATCGCCATCTGCCCTGTGCTGCTGTCGCGAAACACTTCGATCAGCCCGCCGAACAGGTACTGCGACTGCGGCGATTGCGACTGGTATTTGTTGGCAACCGCCACCATTCCGCCCGCCGCCGGACGAAATTCGCTGTGGACGCCAGGCCTTTCGAGAACGAAGCCGGCCTTGGCCGATTTGGCGTCGATGCACGCGGAGGCGTGCGCTGCGCTCGTCATCGCCAGGATCGCCATTGTCATGCCGATGGATGCAGTTTTCATGGCGTCCTCCTCTGCCCGCGCAAGTTGAATGCCGAAAGCAATGCCAGACCTGGGAGAACGTGTCGACACACTTTGCGAGCAACTGGACTGCCGGTTCGCGTCGTGCTGAATTTTAGCGCATGATGCACAGAATTTCCGCCCGACCGGTCTCCCGGCGCAGTTTCCTGATGAAGGCAGCGGCCGTTGCCGCGGCCGGCGCCGTTTCGCGCCCGGCCTTCGGCCAGACCGGGCAGCGCATTCCGCCGATCGACGCCACCTTCCTGTTTATCGCTGATGTCCATGCCTGTCGCATGGCGAACGGATTGAGCCCGCACTGCGAGCAGGAAGGCAAGACCGACGCCGCCCTGCTGCGCAATGTCGCCGCACTCAACGGCGTCGGTGACAGACAATGGCCGGCTGAAATCAACGGCGTCGCCACCGGTCTGCATTCGACGGGCAATATCGGCACGCCGCTCGGCCTCGTCGTTGGCGGCGACATCACCGATGATGGTGGCGGCCAGATCACCCAGCCCAGCGAAGGCACGCAGCTGCTCCAGTTCAGCCAGCGCTACCAGCAGGGCGTTGGCCCCGACCGCGTGCACATGCCGGTCTATGTCGGCCTCGGCAATCACGACCTCGACCAGAACGGCCCACGCTCGCATGCCGACTGGTACCGCCGCGAAATGCGCGACTACGTCGAGGTCAATCACCGCCCCGGCGTTTTCTTCAAGCCGCCCGCGCCGGCGACCAACTACGATCTCGAGACCGATTGCTATTCATGGGATTGGGGCGGTCTGCATCTTGTCCAGACGCACCGTTTCGCCGGCGATACCGGCCATGGCGCAGTCAGCAGCCTGCCATGGCTGAAGCAGGACCTGCCGACCTATGCCGGCGACGGGCGCCCGGTCATCCTGTTCCAGCATTATGGCTGGGATAATTTTTCGATCGAAAGATGGGACGCCGCCGAGAAGACCTTCGACGACAACGGCACGGGCCCACCGCATTGGTGGAGCGAAGCCGACAGGCAGGCGCTGCTGGCTGTGCTGAAGGGCTACAACGTCGTCGGCATCTTCCATGGCCACCAGCACGCGACGCCGATGATCTATCACCGTGACGGGCTCGATTTGTTCAAGCCGAAGGCTGCCTTCATGGGCGGCTTTGCGTTGGCGCGGGTGACCGGCAGCAGCATGGATGTGGTTCTGGGCGAAGCCGCCGGAGATCATGGCGAGGTCGCCTTCACCAATGCGTACAGCAAAAGTCTGACTTTCTGACGGGCAGGAGAGGCCCAAAAAAGGCGGCCGAGCCGCCTTTTTCTGGTTTGCGAAGCGTCGGCGTCAAAGCGCCTTCTTCACCTTGTGCTTCACGTCGCCGTAAGCCTTCTGCATCTTGCCGGTCGCCTTGTCGACGTCGCCTTCGGCCTCGGTGCGCCTGTTGCCGGTGGCCTTGCCGGCGGTCTGCTTGACCGAGCCCTTGGCTTGCTTGGCAACGCCGGCAACCTGATCCTTGTTCACCATCTCGCATCTCCTGATCCGTTCGCCTGGAGAAACGGTCGCGGATCGCTTAGGTTCCGGGTTCGGCCCGTCGATTGGCATAGCTTCCGGTCGCGAAGCCGACAGGATAGGGTGCACCAGGACGCCCGAACAGACAGGGGCCGGAGGGACAATGGCTGAATTCACGCTCTTCATCGGCAACAAATGTTTTTCGTCGTGGTCGCTGAGGCCGTGGCTGGCGATGAAGTATCTGGAGATCCCGTTCGAGGAAGGTCTTGTGCGCCTGCGCACGCCCGAGACCGCGGCCAATCTGGCCAGGATATCGCCGACCGGCCAGGTGCCGGTGCTGAACCATCGGCTGCCGACTGGCGAGGTCCGGATCGTCTGGGAAACCCTTGCCATCCTTGAATATCTCGCCGAGCTGTTTCCCGGGAAAAAGCTCTGGCCGGCCGACATCGGCGCCCGCGCGCTGGCCCGCTCGGCGGCGACAGAGATGCATTCCGGCTTTCGCGAGGTCCGCTACGGCTGGCCGATGAATTTGCGCCGGCCAAAAGGCCACAAGCCGCTCGACGCCGAAGGTGAGGCACAACGGGCGCGCATCGAGGAGCTATGGCGCGAATGCCGCGAAAAATACGGCAAAGGCGGCCCGTTCCTGTTTGGCCATTTCAGCGCGGCCGACGCCATGTACGCGCCGGTCGTCACCCGCTTCGACACCTATGGCGGCACGCTGGCAACCGATACCCGCGCCTATGTCGACGCTGTGCTTTCGATGCCGGCGATGCGCCACTGGTATGCCGAGGCGGCGAAAGAGCCTTGGCCGGAGCCCGGCCCAGACGAATAGAGCCGAGCAACCCGCAAGCTGGTCTTCCACTTCGCCGCCCGCGGCCTATCTGAAAATCGGGCTGGGGCCTTGGAGAACTTCGCAATGACATCTGTTTCTTCCGCATTGGCCGGCAAGGTCGCGCTCGTTACCGGCGCATCGTCGGGCATTGGCGAGGCGACGGCTGCGGCTTTGGCCGCCGCCGGGGCCAAGGTGGCGATTGCCGCACGCCGGGCCGATCGCCTCGAAGCGCTGGCCGCGCGTATAGAAAGGGCCGGCGGCGCGGCGCTCCGCATCGAGGCCGATGTCACAAGCAACGATGATGTCACCGGCATGGTCGACAAGGTTGTCGACGAATGGAGCCGCCTCGACATCCTCGTCAACAATGCCGGGGTGATGCTTCTGTCGCCGGCCGCCGAGGCCGTGCTCGACGACTGGCGCCGCATGGTCGAGCTCAACCTGCTGGCGCTGATGGGGGTCACCAAGGCGGCGCTGCCGCATCTCAGGGCCGCCAAGGGTCACATCGTCAACGTCTCGTCGGTCGCGGGCCGTGTCGCCAATCCGGGGGCCAGCGGCTACGCGGCAACCAAGTTCGGCGTCGTCGGCTTTTCCGAATCGCTGCGCCGCGAAGTCTACGCCGACAAGGTTCGCGTCACCGTCATCGAGCCGGGCCTGGTGCGCACCGAGCTCGGCGACCACATCACCAATCCGGCGTTCAAGGCTGATCTGGACAAGCGGCTCGCCGCCATGGAGGCGCTGACCGCCGAGGACATCGCCGCGGCCATTCTCTACGCCGTGAGCCAGCCGCCGCACGTCAACGTCAACGAGATCGTCATCCGCCCGACCGACCAGGAACGATGACTGACATCGGATCTTTCGCTAGGCTTCAAACCCCGCCCGCAGGAAATCGCCACACTCCTCCACCAGCCGCGACGGGTCCCTCGCGAGGTAGACGCCGAAATCCGCCGTCGGCGCCGGCGGCAGGTTGAAGCGTCCGTTGAGGCTTTGGCAATCGGGCGGCAGCCCCTCCTGCAGCAGAAGCCCGATGCCAAGCCCGGCCCTTAGCGCCGAGATCAGCGTCGCAAAGGTCGACACGCGGCAGCCGATCTTCCAGCCGATCCCGGCCTCGGCGAGCGAAGCCAGCATCCTGTCCTGCCAGGAGCAGGCGCCTTCGAAGATGATCAGCGGCAGCTCGACCTCGTCGTCGATCTCGATCATGCGGCTTGCCGCCCAGACCAGCTGTCGCGACAGATGGCCTCGCGGCGCCATTGTGAAGCGCGCCGGATCGGCCATGACGATGTCGCATTTTCCTTCGCCCAGCGACTTGCTGAGATCGCTGCTGCTGGCCGATGTCAGTTCGATCTCCACGGAAGGATGCCGGCGCCGGAAGTCGGCGATGATCAACGGCAGCCGCGTTACCGCCAAATCCTCGACGATGCCCAGCCGGACACGGCCGACCAGCCTGCGGCCTTCTATCTTGCGCCTGGCATCGTCGCCGATCGCGATGGCCTTGCGGGCGAAGGCGAGCAGGATCTCGCCGGCCTCGGTCAGCGTCACGCCGCGCGGCGAGCGGTGCAGCAGCTCGGCACCCACTTCGCCCTCGAGGCGCTGAAGCTGCATGCTCACCGCCGCCTGGGTGCGGGCAAGCCGATCGGCCGCCCGGCTCACCGTCCCGGTATCGGCCACGGTGACGAAGGCGCGCAGCAGTCTGACGTCGATATCTCCGGTCATAAGAATTCCTGATAGCTGTGTCAGCACTATCAGGCTATCTGAAAGCCCGATCTGAATTCAAGGTCTGCTCGCACGAATGAAAGCAGGAGCAGCCACCTTGTCCTATAGAAGAAGATTTGAAGAGCTCGGTGTCGCCTGGCCGTCGCTCGAGCGGCCTGCTTTGCCGTTCTCGCCGACGGCTCGGGTCGCCGACATCGTCTATGTCTCCGGTCAGATCCCCGAGATCGGGCCGGATATCGCCGCAATCGGCCGGGTTGGCGCAGAGATCGATCTGGCTGCTGCGCGCAACGCCGCCCGGCTTTGCGCTGCCAACATCGTCTATTGGCTGGACAAGGAACTGGACGGCAATCTCGACCGCGTCGTGAAATTCGCCAAGCTGACCGTCTATGTGAATGCGGCGGCCGGCTTTTCGGCCTATTCGGAGGTCGGCAACGGAGCATCCGAATTTCTGCTCCATGTTTTCGGCGGGCGTGGCGAGCACGCCCGCTGCTCGCTCGGCATGGCCGGCTTGCCGGCCAATGTTCCGGTCGAAGCCGACGCTATCGTGCATGTCCGCTGATGCACCCCCAAAGCATGCCCTCGGGGCTTATCCGGGAGTGCGCAGTGAAACCAGAGGAGGCTTGGCTTGATAAGTGCAAATCTTGAGAGGCGGAAGGCGCTGGTTCTCGGCGGAGGCAAGGGCCTCGGTTTCGGCGTTGCCGAAGCGCTCGCGGCAAAAGGCGCCGAGATCATCGTGGTCGGACGAGGGAAGGCGACCCTGGATGCGGCGCAGCGCGCGATCGACGCCGCCGGCCACATCTGCTCGACCTTCAGCGCCGACCTCTCGGACAACGACAGCGTCTCCCGACTGATCCGTGCCGTCGAGGACGAGCATCAGCGGATCGACATCGTCCTGCTCAATGGCGGCGGCCCGCCGCCCTTCGCGGCCAGCGTCTTCGATGCGAGCGTCTGGGAGAAACAGTTCACCAGCATGGTGCTAAGCCAGATGCGCATCGCCATTTCGTTCCTGCCAGGCATGCGGGCGCGGCGCTGGGGACGCATCATCGCCGTTTCCTCGACTTCCGTCCGCGAACCGATCCCCGGCCTTACCGCTTCGAACGCGTTGCGTGCCTCGCTCGCCGGCTGGGCCAAGACGCTGGCCGGCGAAGTGGCGGCGGACGGCGTCACCGTCAACCTGTTGCTGCCGGGCCGTTTTGCGACGGACCGGACGAAAGAGTTCGACGCCATGGACGCAGCCGACAGGGGTGTCGACGCCGCCGTGATCGCCGCCGAGAGTCAGGCCGAAATCCCGGCAAAGCGTTATGGCACCCCCGCCGAGTTCGGCGCGGTCGCTGCATTCCTGGCCAGCGACGACGCCGCCTATGTCACCGGAGTGGCGTTGCCGGTGGATGGTGGACTCAGCCGCGGCATGCTGTGAGGGGCAGGTGATATGACGGCACGATTGCGTGCATCTCACAGGAACGCCCCTCGTGCCTTTTATCTGCGCGGGGGCGTCCTGTTTGTCGTCCGCCTTTCTCAAGATCGCTCTTTCGAGAACGGCTTTCGACATCGAAAAAATGCCCTGGCGCCGAAATGGTTCCCGGTTGGAGCAATTCCAGGACAAGCGTGAACGATTTTCCGTCCGGATTGCGAAAAAAAAAGAGCTCCAAGTGGTTTTTTGGCAGGCAATAGCCCGGCTTTTGCTGTCGGATTTGCCGGCGCGCCGGTCGCCGACGCGCGTCTCCGCGAGTGTCGCAAATCAAAAAATTGACACGGCGCGCAAAGAAGTCTATAAGAACTTTGTCGATGTTTGTTTGACCGACTTTTGTTATCCGCGTGCCAAGGCGCGCCTTTGACGAACTTCCCCATCAAAATCGAGACAAACGTTGTTGTGCATCCGCATGACGACGAACGAATATTTGCCATGGAAAGGGTTCGTTATGAGCACAGGCACAGTTAAATGGTTCAACGCCACCAAGGGTTTTGGTTTTATTCAGCCTGACGACGGTTCTGCCGACGTTTTTGTCCACATCTCAGCCGTCGAGCGCGCCGGAATGCGCGACATCGTCGAGGGCCAGAAGCTTGGCTACGAGATGGTCCGCGACAACAAGTCGGGCAAGATGTCCGCCGACCAGTTGAAGGCGGCCTAAAACGGAATTCAGCCTCACCGGTGACCACGGATGTACTGGCACCGGTGAATGGCTAATTCCAGCGCATGATCGCGGGAGGCTAAGTCCCAGCTCATGCGCATGAGAAGAACGTTTCTTTGCGCGTCTCTCGGGATGCGCGGGCGCTCTTATGGAAGGTCAGGCGGTGCCTGGCCTTTTTCATTTTTGCGCTTCGACCGCCGAAAGAGCGCTGCTCGACGGCCTGGACGTGCTAAGAGGCTGTTTCGAAATTCGCTCTGGCGAGTCATATGGTGGGTTCGAGAACCGGCGCGCAGCGGACATTTGGGTCCGTGAGCACCGGAAGCGCGGAAAACGCCATCAGATGGCCGTCAGAGTAGAATTTCCCAGCAATTTGAAACCGGCTGCCGTATTGCTTTGTGCGGGATCCTGGCCGAAAGACCAGTCTCGCCACCTTTGGGCGGCGCGCTCCGAACCGGGAGAAAGACCTTGACCGCAACTTCAAAAAAACTTCGCGACCAGGCTGAATCCATCTTCAGCAAGACGCGGACCCAGTCGATGTCGCTCGACCGGATCAATTCCGAACGGGATGCCGTCAGCCAGGCCCGCGAAGCCAAGACCGCGCGGCTGCGCGAACTGCGGCTGGAAAAGGAAGCCGATGACATGGCGGCAACGGCTGCGCTCGCGGCCTCGCCAAAACGCGCAGGCAAACGCTGATGGCCACCAAACGTGTGCCTCAAAAGGCGATCGCCGCTGATTCGACCATTGCCGATGTCGTGGCCGAACTCGACAAGCCGGTCGAATACGTCCGGCGCGTGCTCGAAAAGCTCGAGCGCTGCCGGCGTGTCCACGGCGATGCCCAGGTGCGGCTCGGCGTGCGCGGCCGCGCCGAATGCCCCAATTATCTGATCGAATACGTCCGGGAAAACGCCAAGACGCACGAGCGCGTGACCTTTCAGGACGCCGCCTACAGCGGCAGCACGCATCGCGAGCTGGCCCCCCGGCACATCGAGGAGGCCAGGAACTGGTCGCCCGAAGAAATGAACATCACGGCCGTTTCGGCGCTCATCGGCCGCCTTCGCAATCCGAACGCGCCATCATCGCGTTTCTCTGACGAGGATTGATATGGCAATCAAGTTTTCCGCCAAGGGGCAGCCGGCAGCGCCTGCTGCCGCCGTGAAGCCGGCCAAGCCGGCCGTCGCGCCAAAAACCGGCGAAGCCGCCGAAGCGGGCACCGATCTGTTCAGGTCGCCGGCCGAAGCGCCGCCGCGCAAGCCGAAGAAGAAATAGCGCCCTTGCAGCAGGATGCCGGCCGGAAATCGGCGCCAAGGCTGCTTGCCTTGGCGGTCGCAGAGGATTTTTCGTCGCCACAAGAGGGCGCCGACCCGGTTGCCTTCGATTGCCAGACCTGTGGCGCCTGCTGCGCCTACTCGTCAAGATGGCCGCGCTTTTCAACCGAGGATGACGCTCAGCTCGACCTTATCCCGCAAAAATACGTGGCTGCCGACGAAGCCGGCATGCGCTGCGACGGCGCGCGCTGTTCGGCACTGCGCGGCGAGGTCGGCAAGTCGACCGCCTGCGGAATCTATGAGATCCGTCCCGACGTCTGCCGCGCGTGCATGCCGGGCGATGACGACTGCCTGATGGCGCGCCGGGCTCACGGACTGCCGACGCTGTAATGACAGCACACGCGCTGGCGTCCCCAGTTTAAATTTCCTCAGTCGGATGATCGAAAGTCGCTGCGGTAGAGGCCGGGCGATCGTCCGGTCAACCGTTTGAATGCCTGCGAGAACGACGGCACCGATTCATATCCGACGGCGCGCCCGATCTCGCCAATATTCTGGTTCGTTTCCCGCAGAGCCTTGGCGGCAAGATTCATCCGCCATCGAGTCACATAGGACAGCGGCGGCTGTCCCACCAGTTGAGCGAAGCGACGCGCGAAGGTGGCTCGGGACTGTGCCGCGCCGCTGGCAAGGGAAGCGATGGTCCAGGGATTGCCCGGCCGCTCGTGGATCAGGCGCAAGGCCTGCGCAATGCCTTTGTCGCGCAAGGCGCCAAACCATCCCCCTGTTCCGAGTGGCTGATGTTCGATCCAGGCACGCAACAAGAAGATCAATGTGCTGTCGAGAAGGCGTGGGGCGACAATGTCGTGGCCGCCGAGATTGCCTTTCGCTTCGACCTGTAGAAGTTCCAGGGCAAGCCGCAGCGGCTCGCTGGTGTGGATCTGATTCCGGGTCAAATGAATCAGCGGAGGAAACAGCGAAACCATCGGATATGGCCCGACGCCGTCGAGTGAATATCTCGCACAAAGAAGAGTTGTCGCGCCGCTTTCGCTTTTCGGTTCCAGTCCGCTCCGATTTGCGGAAAGGACGGCGGATATCGATGCCGTCGGTGCACCCGCCGGATTGCAAAGGGCATGCCCGATACCGCTCGCGACAAGGATGACGTCTCCTTCGCCCAAGCGGATCGGCTCCTTTTCACCGGCTAGCCGCAACCAGCATTCGCCGTTCTGTATGACGTGGATGGCGGCATTCCTTGTCGGATCGACTGAAATACCCCATGGCCGATGCAGGGTCGCGCTGCCGATCATGGCGCTGCCAAATCGCAGCGAAGCAAGAACTTCGGACAAGGCGTCCATGAGAACCATCCTCCGACGATGAACCAGATGACGATATTAGACGATTGGATAAGAATCCAGGTGAATAGCGTATCGACCATCTCACAATCGCGACAGATTATGTTGGCAATGTCGGCGTGCGGACGCTTCTGTCCGCACCGGGCAGAAGCAGGCACCTGACGGAGCAAAACATGCGTGACGAACCATCAAATCCACTTCCAGCCAAGATTCATAGTTCGCTCGACACCAACAAGATGATCGTCCTGGACTTCATCGACAAAGCGGTAAACCAGGGCAACATCGAAGCTGCTTCGATGCATTTTGGCGAACGCTACATCCAGCACAATCCGAACATTGCGGATGGCGCGGACGGCTTCAAAGCCTATCTGCAGCAGCTCAAACAGTCATTTCCCCTCGTGAGGGGAGAGGTGAAGCGGATTTTTGCCGAACGGGATTTCGTCATCGTGCACATGCACGCAAAACGCGAACCGGAGGAGGAAGGCTTGGCCATCGTCGACATTTTCAGGCTGAAGGACAGCAAACTCGTCGAACACTGGGAAGTTCGGCAGCCCATCGCCGATAGCAAGCTGCACGCCAACAGCATGATCTGAATGCGCATAGGCTCTGAGGCTGGCTTGTGCCCGCACGTTTCGCTGATTACGCTGCCGGCGGCAGGGCCAACGCCGGGAGACCATCCGTGAGCATCGAATTCTTGTTGACGTCGCTGATTGTCGTGGCTTCGCCCGGCACCGGCGTTCTCTATACGCTGAGCGCCGGGCTTTCGCGTGGTGCGCGCGCCAGCATCATTGCCGCTGTCGGCTGCACGCTCGGCATTATTCCGCACATGGCGGCCGCTATCACCGGCCTCGCGGCTCTGCTGCATACGAGTGCGGTCGCCTTCGAAACGCTGAAATATCTCGGCGTCGCTTATCTTCTCTACATGGCCTGGAACACGCTGAAGGAGAAGGGCGGCCTGAGCGTCGACGAAGATGTCGCGCCGCGATCCGCCGGCAAGGTGATCGCCTCCGGCATTCTGATGAACATCCTCAATCCAAAGCTGTCGATCTTCTTCTTTGCCTTCCTCCCGCAATTCGTCAGCACCACCGAACCGCATGCGCTGTCGAAGATGCTGGAACTCAGCAGCGTCTTCATGCTGCTCACCTTCTTGGTCTTTGTCGGCTACGGCGTTTTCGCGGCGTCAATCCGCAGCCATGTCGTGTCGCGGCCAAAGGTGCTGACCTGGATGCGCCGTACCTTCGCCGGAGCCTTTGTAATGCTCGGCGCCAAACTGGCGCTGGCAGACCCGTAGAGAGCCTTATGCTTTCACATAGCCCATGGCCTCGACGATCTGCCCGTCCGCCACGCGCATCAGGTTAACGCCGCGCAGCGAATTGCCGTCGGCCATCCAGTAGCGCCAGCGGATCGTCGCCCGGTCTCCGGCGACGAAGGTTTCTTCGATGTCGAAGCGCGTGCCGGGTCCGGTCGCGATCGCCGACCACAGTTCGACGCAGGCGCCCTTGCCGATGCGGCGGCCGCCGTCCGGGGCCGGCGTGGTGTTCTCGATCACGCAGTCTTCCGCCACCAGATCGTCGAGCGCCGATGGGTCGTGGCGCTGGAAGACCTCGTTGTAGCGCCGCATGATCTCGGCCGTTTCGGCGGAGCGTTTGGCCGCGGCGATGTCGATGATGAGTTCCTGTGTCATTGGATATTCCTTTCCCTTCAGTGATCAGTAGCGGTTTCGATGAGGCGGGCCGTGAGCGTGATCACGGCGACGCCGGCCAGCGCCCGCGATACGAGGCAGCTCTCCTTGGCCGTCTGCGCCAGCCGCTCGAAATCCCCCGCCGCCAGCCCGGCGACGCTTGCCTCGGTCTCCAGCTCGATACGGGTCAGCGTCGGTCCGGCCGCGGTGGCGCCGAGATGGGCTTTCGCGATCGTGTGGATGCGCGCGGGGGTGTAACCTTCGCGGCCGAGAATGGCGCTTAGCGCCATCGAGAAGCAGCCGGCATGCGCCGCCGCAATCAATTCCTCCGGGTTGGTGCCGGGACCGTTCTCGAAACGCGACGGGAAGGAGTAGGCACCTTCGAAGACGCCGCTACCTAGTCTCAGCCGACCCGAACCTTCCTTCAACGATCCCTGCCATTGAGCTTCTGCTTCACGAATGGTCATTGCGTCTCTCCTTTTAGTTTGAGGCTCGATCGAATTTTGGGGGTGAACCAGTCAGGCGCCGTCGACGACCACTTTCCCGAAGACGTCGCCTTGCTGGAAATAGCGATAGGCGTCTTGGGCCTCGTCGAAGGCGAACACCTTGTCGATGACAGGCTTAAGCCGATGCACCGAGATGGCGCGCAGCATGGCTTCGAGGTT
This sequence comes from Mesorhizobium sp. M0174, assembly GCF_040322275.1. Lineage (NCBI taxonomy): Bacteria > Pseudomonadati > Pseudomonadota > Alphaproteobacteria > Hyphomicrobiales > Phyllobacteriaceae > Mesorhizobium > Mesorhizobium sp. M0174. The sequence continues at coordinate 41,278 of NZ_JAMYTB010000019.1, read as the reverse complement.
GGCGCGATTGCCGACGAACAGCCGGCTGATGGTGGCGAGGCTGCGTTGGTAGACCGGGCCGGGGATCTGCACCGTCCCGCCTTTCGCATCCTGTATGGTGAGAAGCACGATGCGCCCGTAAAGCGCGCAGGCGATCATCGATTGCGCGAAGGTCGGCGGGCCGCCGGTCTCGACGACGAGGTCGACGCCGCCGGTCTGCTCACGCACCGCAGCACCCCATTCCGGCATGCCGGCTGTCGAGACGACGAGGTCGGCGCCCAGCGCCCGCAGCCGGTCCAGCTTCTCGCTGCGCGAACTGACGGCCACGACCCGGCAGCCGAGCAGCTTGGCGAATTGCAGCGCAAACAGCGCGACGCCACCTGAACCGATGACAAGGACCCATTGGCCGGGCTTCGGCATTTCGGCCGCCGTCACCGCATTCCAGGCGGTCAGGCCGGCGCAGGTCAGCGTCGCCGCTTGATGCCAGTCGAGATGATCGGGAAGCCGCACCGCCCATTGCTCATCGAGCACCGCGTATTCGGTCAGCATCCCGTCCAGTGTGCAACCGAGCTGGTCGATCAGCCCGGCATTGATGTGGCCGTCGATCCAGCGCGCAAAATAGCTGCCGGTGATGCGGTCGCCGACGGCGAAGCGGGTGACGGAATCGCCGACGGCAACGACTTCGCCGGCACCGTCGCTCAGCGGGATAACGCCCTGGCGTGGCGCCAGTGGATAGGTGCCGTTGAGGATCATCGTGTCGCGGCGGTTGAGCGAAGCGGCGCGCACACGCACGGCGATCTCGTGTTGCTTCGGCGCCAGCTGCGCCTCGTCGCGCCTCACCAGGCGTTCGATTCCGCCGGTTCCTTCAAGGCGATAACTGCGCATATCGGCTCTCCTTCCCGAATATGTAGACTGATCTACATATTAAGTAGACCGATTGCTATATTGGACGCAAGGCCTATAGTGTTCACTCCTGACAGAGGTTGACATGGCGAACGACACCCGCACCCGTATGATCGAGACGACGGCGCGGCTGCTGAGGCAGCGCGGCTACCACGGCACGTCGCTCAACGACATCTTGAGCGCCTCAGGCGCACCGAGAGGCTCGCTCTACTTCCACTTTCCGGGCGGCAAGGACCAATTGGTCATCGAGGTGACGCGCGACAGCGTCGACGAGGTGACGCAGAGGCTGGGCGCCGCGCTCGCCGCCGAAAAGGACCCGGCGGTGGCTGTCCACCACATCTACCAGTCTGTCGCCCGCATGCTGGAAGACAACCAGTTCACGCTCGGTTGCCCGATCGCGCCCGTGGTGCTGGACTCGCCGGCAGACATGCCGGAGTTGGCCGAATTGTGCCGCTCGGCTTTCGAGCAGTGGATAGGCTTGCTCAGGGCCGCCTTCGTCAGGGCAGGGGTGCCCGAGCGCCGTGCGCACGCGCTCGCATTGCTGGTCGAATCATCGCTGGAAGGGTTGATGGTGATCGCACGCGCCACCCACGACCGTGCCCCTGTGCTGGCAGTAGCCGATGAAGTCGCGGCGCTGATTGAGGGTGCATTGCCTGCCAAAATCTCACCCTCGCGGCGGATTGACGCCGCCGTCTGAGCGGGCAAACCGCTAAGCAAAGCAAACAAAAAGGGCGACCTCTCGGCCGCCCTTTCCGTATCTGAAGGTAGATGGGTTGGATTGGAAATCCATGCCGCCACTCAAGCCCGCTTGCGGGCTTGAGCAACGTGAGTTCATGGGCGTGCTTTATGGACTTCTTAGAAGTCCATGCCGCCACTCAAGCCCGCTTGCGGGCTTGAGCAACGTGAGTTCATGGGCGTGCTTTATGGACTTCTTAGAAGTCCATGCCGCCCATGCCGCCCATGCCGCCGCCGCCCATGCCGCCAGGCATGCCGCCGCCAGCCGACTCCTTCTTCGGAGCCTCCGCGATCATGGCTTCGGTGGTGACCAGGAGGCCGGCGACCGAGGCCGCGTCCTGCAGAGCCGTGCGCACAACCTTGACCGGATCGACGATACCCATGGCGATCATGTCGCCATATTCGCCGGTCTGGGCGTTGTAGCCGAAGGTCGCGCCCTTGTTCTCGAGGATCTTGCCGGCAACGATCGATGCTTCCGCACCGGCGTTGGACGCGATCTGGCGGGCCGGAGCCTGCAGCGCGCGACGCACGATGGCGATGCCCGCGGTCTGGTCGGAGTTGGCACCGGTTGCCTTGATGGTCAGCGAGGCGCGCAGCAGTGCGACGCCGCCGCCGGGAACGATGCCTTCTTCGACGGCCGCGCGGGTCGCGTTGAGGGCGTCATCGACGCGGTCCTTCTTTTCCTTGACTTCCACTTCGGTCGCACCGCCGACGCGGATCACGGCAACGCCACCGGCGAGCTTGGCGAGACGTTCCTGCAGCTTCTCCTTGTCGTAGTCCGAGGTGGTCTCCTCGATCTGCTGCTTGATCTGGGCGACGCGGCCCTGGATCTCGGCCTTCTTGCCGGCGCCGTCGACGATGGTGGTGTTCTCCTTGGAGATCGACACCTTCTTGGCGCGGCCGAGCATGTTGAGGCCGACATTCTCGAGCTTGATGCCGAGGTCTTCGGAGATGACCTGGCCACCGGTGAGAATGGCGATGTCTTCCAGCATGGCCTTGCGGCGGTCGCCGAAGCCCGGCGCCTTGACGGCAGCGATCTTCAGGCCGCCACGCAGCTTGTTGACGACCAGCGTCGCCAGGGCCTCACCTTCGACGTCCTCGGAGATGATGACCAGCGGCTTCGAGGTCTGCACGACAGCCTCGAGGATCGGCAGCATGGCCTGCAGGTTGGAGAGCTTCTTCTCGTGGAGAAGGATGTAGGCGTCTTCCAGATCCGCAACCATCTTCTCGGCATTGGTGACGAAGTAGGGCGAGAGATAGCCGCGGTCGAACTGCATGCCTTCGACGACTTCGAGCTCGGTCTCGGCGGTCTTGGCTTCCTCGACGGTGATGACGCCCTCATTGCCGACCTTCTGCATCGCTTCAGCGATCATCGAGCCGACCGAAGCATCGCCATTGCCGGCGATGGTGCCGACCTGGGCAACCTCTTCCGAGGTCTTGATCTTCTTGGCGTTCTTGATCAGCGTCGCGACGACGTCGGCAACGGCGAGGTCGATGCCGCGCTTGAGGTCCATCGGGTTCATGCCGGCGGCAACCGCCTTGTGGCCTTCCTGGACGATCGACTGCGCCAGAACGGTCGCGGTCGTGGTGCCGTCGCCGGCGATGTCGTTGGTCTTCGAAGCAACTTCGCGGACCATCTGCGCGCCCATGTTCTCGAACTTGTCTTCAAGCTCGATTTCCTTGGCGACGGTAACGCCGTCCTTGGTGATGCGCGGTGCGCCGAACGACTTGTCGATGACGACGTTGCGGCCCTTGGGGCCGAGCGTGACCTTCACCGCGTCGGCGAGGATGTTGACGCCGCGCAGCATGCGCTCACGAGCGTCGCGGGAGAATTTTACGTCTTTGGCAGCCATTTTCAGCTCCTGGCAGGGGCTTGGATTAAGCCCGAAGATTTAAATGAGGGTGAGGCCGATATTCAGCCGATGATGCCCATAATGTCGGATTCCTTCATGATCAGAAGGTCTTCGCCATTGAGCTTGACTTCGGTGCCCGACCACTTGCCGAACAGGATGCGGTCGCCGGCCTTGACGTCCAGCGGGACGAGCTTGCCGGCTTCGTCGCGGGCGCCGGAACCGACGGCGATGATCTCGCCTTCCTGCGGCTTTTCCTTAGCCGTATCGGGGATGATGATCCCGCCCGCGGTCTTGGATTCGGATTCGACCCGACGAACGACCACGCGGTCATGAAGCGGGCGGAACTTCGACTTTGCCATTTTTTATTCCTCGATGAGAATGGTGAGAACAGTTCCTCCGTCCGGCGGCGCCGGACATGTGGTTAGCACTCATCTTGGGGGAGTGCTAACGTGGCGCTGAAATAGGCTGGCAGCCCGCGCGAGTCAAGACGCCCGGTGACCATTCTCAGGACGATTGCTTCAAACGGATACTTGACTAAGTCAACTAAATGGCTGATCTTGCCGGGCAGGAGGATGCCATGACCATTCATCATCACCCAGGCAAGGAGCGGATCGACGCGGTGCGGGCCTTCAACCGCTTCTACACCCGCCAGATCGGGTTGCTCGAGGAAGGCTTGCTGAAAAGCGACTTCTCGCTGACCGAAGCCCGGGTGCTCTATGAGCTGGCGCATCGCGATGGCCTGACCGCCACCGAGCTTGCGCGCGATCTCGGCCTCGATGCCGGTTATCTCAGCCGGCTGCTGAAGAAGTTCGAGGAGCGTGATCTGGTCGAGCGCGCCACGATCGAGGCGGATGCGCGGCGCTCGTCGATCGCGCTGACCAAGGCCGGGCGGCAGGCCTTCGCGCCGCTGAACCAGGGTTCGCACGAACAGGTCGCGGCTTTGCTCGAACGGCTTTCGGCTGCCGAACAGGACAGGCTGGTCAGGGCCATGCAGACGGTGCAGCGTCTGCTGGGCGGAAGTGCCGAGCCCAAAGTTCCCTATATGCTGCGGTCTCTGCAAGTCGGCGACATCGGCTGGATCATCCATCGCCAGGGCCTGCTCTACGCGCAGGAATATGGCTGGGACGAAACCTATGAAGCGCTGGTCGCCGAAATCCTTGGTGCCTTCGTCAAATCCTTCGATCCGAAATGGGAACGCAGCTGGATCGCCGAGCGGGAAGGGGAGGTCGTCGGCTCGGTCTTCGTCGTGCGCCAGTCGGACGCGGTGGCGAAGTTGCGCCTGCTCTATGTCGAGCCTTCGGCGCGCGGTCTCGGCATCGGCAGGCGGCTGGTCGAGGAATGCATCGGCTTTGCTCGAACCAAGGGTTACAGGACACTGACGCTGTGGACCAACGACGTGCTCACCTCGGCGCGCCGCATCTACGAGGCGGCCGGGTTCAAGCTGACCGACGAGGAGCGCCACCATTCCTTCGGCAAGGACCTGGTCGGCCAGAACTGGAATTTGGAGTTATAGCAGCGCCGCAGAATTTCGAGCATCGGCCTGCGGTCGCTCAGGTCGCAGGCTTAATGTTTTGGTTCAAGCGAAAGAGATTGGTGGGGTCATACTTGTTTTTTAGCGCGGCCAGCCTCGGATAATTCTCGCGGTAAGCCGCCAGAACCCGATCAATGCCCTCTTCGCCGAGATTGTTGGCGTAGACGCCGCCGGTCGAGAACGGTCTCATTGCATCCCACAGGTCACGCGCCCATCGGATGTGCGTTTCGTCGTCAGACGGATTGTCCCAGATCGATATCGGGAAACAATCGTAAAGAGCATCTCGGTTGGCATAGGGCGTTTCATCCATCGGTACTCGCGAGATGGCGCCGCCAACCTGCTGCAGGACCAGAAGCGACTCGCGGGGTGCGGTCATGTAAGCCGCAAGCATGGCATCGATCGCCTGATCTGTGATTTCGCGCATGAACTGCGCCTTCCAGTAGTAGCGCCGCCCGCGCGGAAAGAGGCTATCCCCGGCCGATTGAATTTGAAGATAGGGGACAGGAGCAATCTGGCACTCAACCGGCGTGCCATATTCTCTCAGAGGTTGAATGATTTGCTGGCCCTCGTCGAGTGGGCCGATGTAGCACGCCGATATGCTGAAGAAGCGTTCGCCCGAGGGCGCCGTCACAAGTGCTGCATCCAGGCTCAGCTCATCCGGGGCGCCGCTCGAGAACGCATGATAGAACCGCATCGCATCGCGTGCCTCTTCGTAGCGGTATAGCATCGATCCCGCGATGAGGAGCGGACCCACGGGATGGAGCTTGTATTCGAAGGTCGTGACTATTCCGAAATTGCCGCCGCCGCCCCGGATGCCCCAGAACAAATCTGCATTTTCGGCCGCGTTTGCCGTGAGCAACCGGCCGTCCGCCGTCACGATTTCGACAGCGACAAGGTTGTCGCAGCTCAGTCCATGTTTGCGGCCAAGCTTGCCGAACCCGCCGCCGAGTGTCAGTCCGGCTATGCCGGTATCCGCGTTGACACCCATGGTCGTCGCGAGACCATGGGCCTGTGTGGCTGCGTCGAACTCGCCCAGGTTCAAGCCGGCTTCTGCGCGCGCAACACGGCGGATCGGGTCGACTTCGATCCGCTTCATGCGGGACACGTCGATCACCACGCCGCCGTCGCATACCGAACTGCCGGCGACGTTATGGCCACCGGCGCGGACGGCGACGAGGAAGCCTTGTGATCGGGCGAAGTTGACCGCCGCGACGACATCGCTGGATTCGGCGCAATAGAACACAGCCGCCGGCCTCTTATCGACCATGCCATTCCAAACTCTGCGCGCCTGGTCATAGCCAGGGTCGTCCGGAAGGATCAGATCGCCGCGGATCGCCTGCCTGAGCCGAGCGATATCTGGCGCATGCAACGTCGGCCCGGAACCATCCATAAGCTTGAACATGCTCATCGACCCTTCGCGATCCGGCACGGTTGGACAGGCCGCTTTCGTTCACCGACATGTGTCGGATCAATGATCTCATGCGGCGCCATTCGCTGCAAAATCGAATATCTCAGTCGCTGGATGAGCTAAATTCATCTAAACTGCGTGGATGAGAAAACTTCCGCCGCTCGGATCGCTTCGCGCCTTCGAAGCCGCTGCCAGGCTGATGAGCTTCAGGAAGGCCGCGACGGAACTCGGAGTGACGCCAACGGCCATCAGCCACCAGATTCGACTGCTGGAGGAGGTCTGTGGGCAACTGCTGTTCCGGCGGCGCCCACGACCGCTCGTGCTCACAGGCGTGGGCGAACGGCTATTCCCGGTAATTTGCAGCGGCTTCGACGCTTTCGCTGCGGCAATCGCATCAGCCTCGGCCGGTGTTGGCCAACGTCCGTTGCGCGTGCGAGCCCAAATGCATTTGCCAGCCGATGGCTGGTTCCGCGCCTGTCGAAGTGGCGCGAACAGCATCCGAACATTCCACTGGAGATCATCGGGACAGACGCCGTTCTGGACCTGCAAGCCGGTGACGCCGACGTTGCGATCCGCTATGCGCGCAGGATGCCGCGGGACGTTCCCGCGCAGGAAATTTTCGGGACGCATTCTTTCCGGTATGCAGCCCGGATCTGCTGGCAGGAGGACACCGACAGATCGAGCGCGCCGCCGATCTGCTGCAATACCCGCTCATCCATTTCAATTGGACGAACCGCGACCCGGAAGCGCCGACCTGGCAGCGATGGCTGGCGATCGCACGCTCGATCGATCCCAGCATCCCCAATGCCAACCGGCCATGGGACTTGAGTTTCCGCGAAGAGCTGCACGCGATTGACGCGGTAGCGGCAGGCCAAGGCATCGCTATCTGCAGCGATGTGGTCGTCAGTGGCGAACTCGAGGCTGGCAGGCTGGTCAAGGCACATGATCTCTCTCTGCCAGGCTATGGCTTTTACCTTGCTGGCGTAGCCAATCACCCCCGACAAGCGCATATCGAAGCCTTTTCCGCCTGGGTGAGATCGATAGTCTGAGCATCTGAACGCCGATCTTCCGCATGCTCGTCACAAGCGCCCGGCGTAATAAATTGCTAACCACGATCGCCCTGCACCGATTGCCATGCACACTTACCGGCTTCTGGCACAATCGGGCTCCTTGAATTATGAGCACGCTTATTATATATGTCGCTCATGGTTTCCGACGGCATCGACAGATTGGGCTTTTTGATCCACGACGTGCAGCGCCTGATGCGCAAGCGCTTCGAGGCGCGCGCCAGTGGTTTCGGCCTTTCTTCGGCGCAATGGCGGCTTCTGGTACGTGTCGCCAAGGAGGCGGGTGTCGCGCAGGCGCGGCTTGCCGAGCTTCTCGAAATCGAGCCGATCAGCGTCTCGCGTCTTGTCGATCGAATGGAGGAGGGCGGCTGGATCGAGCGCCGTCCCGACGCAACCGACAGGCGAGTGCGCATGATTTTCCCGACCGCCAAGGCGAACGCGGCCTACGCCCACGTCAAGAGCCTTGCCGGCGAGGTCTATGAGGAATCGCTCGTCGGCGTTTCGCCGGAAGATCGCCGCGTCCTGGTCAAGGCGCTGGAGATAATGGTGCAGAATCTTGCAGATGGTGAGACGCCGCCCTCGGAAAAAGTGAAGAATACGGAAGGCGCAGCAACATGAACGCGGTAGCCAAACTAGATGAGAATGCGGCCAAGCTGGAGATGGAAGCTCCCGCGAAGCCGGCGGCAGCTCCGGTAACGGTCGCTCCGCAGGTAGCTCCGGCGCCGGTGGTGCCGAAGAAGAAGCGCCGTGTCGGCCGCTTCCTTTTGATGGTTGTGCTGCCCGCTGCGTTGATCGCCGCCGGCAGCTATGTCTGGGTGACCGGCGGCCGCTATCAGGAGACCGAGAACGCCAATCTGCAGCAGGCCAAGGTGTCGATAGCCGCCGATACGGCGGGCCGCATCGTTCAGGTCGACATTTTCGACAACCAGTCTGTCAAGCAGGGCGACGTGTTGTTCGCCATCGACCCCGAGCCCTATCGGATCGCGTTGGCCCAGGCCGACGCGGCGGTGGCCGGTGCGCGGCTCAATGTCGAGCAGCTGCGTGCGGCCTACAGCCAGGCGCTGGCGCAGGGGAAGTCTGACGAAAGCCAGGTCCAGTACGCGCAGTCGCAATATGACCGCGCCGCCGACCTTGCCCAGAAGGGCATCAACGCCAAGTCGTCGCTGGACGAAGCCAAGAACGACCTCGACAAGGCCAAGCAGCAGCTGGCCGTAGCCCAGCAGGGGATCGTCAGCGCCAAGGCGGCACTTGGCGGCAATCCCGACATCGAAACCGACAAGCATCCGACAGTAATGGCGGCGCTCGCCGCACGCGACAAGGCGGCCTACGATCTGGTCCAGACCAAGGTCAAGGCGCCTGCCGACGGCATCATCAGCCAGGCCGCTTCGTTCAAGGTCGGCCAGTATGTCGGTTCGGGCACGCCGCTGTTTTCGCTGGTCGAGACCGGCGACACCTGGGTCGACGCCAATTTCAAGGAAACCCAGCTCACCAACATGAAGCCAGGCCAGAAGGCCGAAATCGTAGTCGATACCTATCCGGGCAAGACCTTCGAAGCCACCGTCAAGGCGATCGGCGCCGGCACCGGGGCCGAGTTCTCGCTGCTGCCTGCGCAGAACGCCACCGGCAACTGGGTCAAGGTCACGCAGCGCATTCCGGTCCGCCTGGAATTGGCCGATGCCGACGCCAAGACGGCGCTGCGCACCGGCATGAGCGCGACGGTCACGGTGGACACCGGCGTTTCCCGCGGGCTGCCGAGCATTTTCCGCGGCGCCACGGCAGGCCAGGCCAAGTAAGGAGGCCGAACAGCGGCCGCATAGCAAACAGTGAGATGGATGCAGGATTGGTCCGAAGAAGGCGCAGGAAAAGTTGAATGCGTAAACGGACTGCGCTGTAGCCTGCCTGAGCAGACAACTCCGCGCAGGATCTTCGGTCCTCAGGTTTCCGGGCGGCGGGCGCCCGCTTGTCGAGACGCTCAGTTGATGTAACCCCCACATCGATGCTCGCGTCCCACCGCGATGAGGGTCTCTCTACGGCGAGGGCCTCGCCGTCCGGAAACCTAATGTACACGTTTTTGTTACCTGCTGGAAGTTTTACGTCATGAGCAGCCCAGAACCCTTTCGCGAAGTACCGCACCGCGGCCTGATCACAGTCGCGCTCATGCTTGCGACGATCATGCAGGCGCTCGACACGACGATCGCCAACGTTGCGCTGCCGACCATGACCGGCGATCTCGGCGCCTCCCCCGACAACATCAACTGGGTGCTGACCTCCTACATCGTTGCCGCGGCGATCATGACGCCGGTGACCGGCTGGCTGGCCGACCGCTTCGGTCGCAAGGAGCTGTTCCTGACGGCCGTGGTAGGCTTCACCGTCTTCTCCATGCTGTGCGGCATCGCCTGGAGCCTGGAGACCATCGTTTTGTTCCGGCTCATGCAAGGCGTGTTCGGCGCCGCCATCGTGCCGCTGTCGCAAACCTTCCTGCTCGACATCAACCCTAGGGAACGCCACGGCCAAGCCATGGCCATCTGGGGCGCCGGCATCATGCTGGGACCGATCCTTGGCCCGACGCTGGGTGGCTGGCTGACCGAGAACTTCAACTGGCGCTGGGTGTTCTTCATCAACCTGCCGGTCGGCATCATCGCCTTCCTCGGCATGGCGGCGTATCTTCCCAGCGTCGCCCGGCGGGTGCGCAGCTTCGATTTCTTCGGCTTCACCATGCTCTCGCTCGGTGTCGGCGCGCTGCAGCTGATGCTCGATCGCGGCGGCGAGGTCGACTGGTTTTCCTCGATCGAGATATGGATCGAGCTCGGTCTTTCCATCACCGGCTTCTGGGTGTTCACCATTCATACACTGACGGCCGAGCACCCCTTTATCGACCCGAAGATCTTCCTCGATCGCAATTTCGTCACCGGGCTGGCGTTCATCTTTGTCATGGGCGTGCTCATCTTGGCGAGCATGTCGCTGCTGCCGCCAATGCTGTCGACCATCTTCGGCTATCCGACCCTCACCATCGGCATTGTCCTGGGACCGCGCGGTGTCGGCACGATGATCGCGATGCTGTTCGTCGGGCGGATCATGCACAGGATCGATGCCAGGATCCTCGTCGTCATCGGCTTCCTGCTGACCGCGCAGTCGCTCTACACGATGTCCAGCTTCTCGCCGCACATGGACGACTGGCTGATCCTCAGTTCCGGCGTCATCCAGGGCCTGGGAATGGGCATGGTGTTCGTGCCGCTGTCGACTGTAGCCTTCGCCACGCTCGACGCACGCTTCCGCACCGATGCCACGGCGTTGTTCAGCCTGGTGCGCAACCTTGGCTCGTCGATCGGCGTGTCGGTGGTGACGGTTCTGCTGGTACGCAACACGCAGATCAACCATGCCGAGCTTTCGGCCTACATCAATCCGTTCAATCCCAACCTCTGGGCGGCATCGCCGGCAGCGGCGGGCGGCGATCCGACGGCGCTGTCGCTGATGGATCGCATGGTCAATGTCCAGGCGATGATGATCTCCTACGTCAATGACTTCAAGCTGCTGATGATGATGACGCTGCTTGCCATTCCGTTTGTTTTCCTGCTGCGCAAGCCAAAGGCCGCGCCGCCCGCCGGTGGGGCGCCTGCCGCCCATATGGACTAAGCCTCAGGGCTTACGGCAACCGCGACCGGCACGAGGCTTCCGTTGGCTGTCCCGGTCGCGTGGCGTTAAGCCAGGTTCACCTGCCATTAGTATATCCGGACCAATATGCACTCGCTTTTGGGTTGAAGGCGAGCCTCCACTGCTTGCCTCAAGCATCAGCGGGAGGAATTGTGTTTGGCCACGAAATCATCCAGGCAAATCGCCGCAGCGCCCGAGTCCGCCAATCTGACGACGCTGGCAAAACTGGCGACTACCTCGTACGAAGTCCTCGAGCGCGAACTTCGTGCCACGATTGCGGCACTTCAGGACCAGGCATTGCGGTTCCAGACCGCGATAGAGAACATCTCGCAAGGCATCTGTTTCTTTGACGCCGATGAACGGCTGATCCTGTGCAACCGACGCTACGCGGAAATCTATCGTCTTGCACCGGAGCAATTGCAGCCGGGTGTGGCGCTGCACGAAATCGTCGAGCGGCGCGTCGCTGTCGGGACCTCGGCAATGAATGCGGACGCCTATCTGGGGTTGGCCCGGGCAGTCAATTCGGGCACGGCTTCGGGGAACTGGACAGCCGAGCTCGCCGATGGCCGGACAATTCAGGTCTGCCATCAGCCGATGCCTGACGGCGGCTGGGTGGCCACGCACGAGGACATCAGCGAGCTCAGCGCCAATCGCTTGGTCGTTGACGAGCGTATCTCCTTGCAGATGCTGATCGACCTGGTGCCTGACTACATGTGGGTGAAGGACACCGAGAGCCGCTTCGTCGTCGCGAACCGAGCCATTGCGTCCGATAGCGGTCGGGACAGTACGAGCGACATGATCGGTCTGAGCGACTTCGACCTTCATGCGCCGGAACTTGCGCAGAAGTTTCGCCATATCGAGCAGCAACTGATGCGCGACGGACAGCCGATGATCGACGAGGAGGAGTTCGTCGTCGATGCGTCAGGCACCGGCAAATGGTTCCTGTCGACGAAACTGCCGTTGCGCAACGTTCAAAACAACATTTTCGGCCTCGTCGGCATTGCCCGCGACATCACTGCGCGCAAGCAGGCCGAAATCCTGCGCGACGGGCAGGCGCATATCCTCGAGATGATCGCAAAGAGCGCTCCCCTCGAAGATGTGCTCGAGCGGCTCATGCGTCTGGTCGAATCCCAACTGGCGGGGATATTCGGTTCGGTCTTGCTGCTCGACAAGGATGGCAGCCACTTGCGTCACGCCGCCGCCCCCAGCCTGGCGAGAGACTACAGCGACGCCGTCGACGGCGCCGCGGTCGGCCCCGGAGCAGGGTCTTGCGGAACCGCAGTCTATCGGCGCGAGCCGGTGATCGTCGCTGACATTATGCACGATCCGCTTTGGCAGGATTATCGCGAACTCGCGCGGCCGCACGGTTTGCGTTCATGCTGGTCGACCCCGATCCTGTCGCATCAGGGCGCCGTGCTTGGCGTCTTTGCGATGTATTCGATGACGGTGCGCGAACCGACCGAGGCCGAGACTCGCCTCATCGATTTCACCACGCGCATCGCCGGGATCGCCATCGAACGCAAACAGGCCGAAGACCGGATCCACTTCATGGCCAACCATGACGTGCTGACCGGGCTTCCCAATCGCGCCTTGTTGGAGGACCGGCTCTCACAGGCGGTCTTGTACGCCCAGCGATACGATCGCTGGGTGACGGTGGTGTTCATCGATCTGGACAATTTCAAATTCGTTAACGACACGCTCGGTCACAATGCCGGCGACGAGCTTCTGAAGACCGTCGCTAGCCGCATGGTCGACTGCGTAAGGGCGACCGATACCGTCGTGCGGCTTGGCGGTGACGAATTTGTCATCGTGCTGTTCGACCAGCCGGCGAACGTTGATCTCGTTTCCGAGACGTTGCAAAAGCTCAGGGCTGCACTCGCCGAGCCGGTTCGGCTCGGAGCACATCTGGTGCGGGCGACGGCCAGCATCGGCATTGCCAATTATCCCAAGGATGGAACGGATCCCGATACGCTGCTGGCAAATGCCGATGCGGCCATGTATCGCGCCAAGGAGTTCGGCCGCGACAATTTCCAGTTTTACGCTCCCGAGTTCAACACCAGGGCGCATGAAAAATTCGTGCTTCAGGAAGAGTTGCGAAACGCCTTGGCGCGTTCGGAATTCACGCTGCTCTACCAGCCGCAGGTGGACCTTCGGTCAGGTCGGATTTTTGCGGTCGAGGCGCTGATACGCTGGAACCATCCAACGCTTGGCACGGTAATGCCGACGATGTTCATCCCGACCGCCGAGGAGACAGGTCTGATCGTACCGATCGGCGACTGGGTTCTGCATGAGGCGTGCCGGCAGAACAGAGCCTGGCAAGACGCTGGACTGCCGCCCTTGACCGTTTGCGTGAATGTGTCGGCGCGGCAATTCAGGGAGCGCAACCTGATCGATCGCATCGTCAGCGCGCTGAAGGACAGCCGCCTGGAGGCTAGGTATCTCGAGCTGGAGGTGACCGAGAGCCTTATCATGCAGGATATCGAGCTGGCGGTCGCCACCATGAACGCCCTGCAAAGCCTGGGTGTCCAGATCTCGATCGATGATTTCGGCACCGGCTATTCCAGCCTCAGCGCTCTCAAGACCTTTCCCGTGGCGCGGCTGAAGATCGACAAGTCCTTCATCAAGGATCTCGCCGCCGACGAGAACGATCAGGCTGTGGCCAGCGCGGTGATTTCATTGGGGCAAAATCTCAACCTGAGGGTCATCGCCGAGGGCGTTGAGACAGATGATCAGGTCGCTTTCCTGCGCAGGAACAATTGCGACGAAATGCAGGGCTATCATTTCAGCAGGCCGGTTTGCGCGCAGGACATCGAGGAATTGCTCGGCGGCGGCCGCAAAGGCTGACGGATCGGTCGCCAGCAGGCTTCCGCCGACCAAATGGCGGAAGTTATCTGCCGAGCACAAGGCACCAGTAGCGAAGCGTGCTGTCGCGGCCGTCGCGCACATAGGCGAGACCGAAGCGGGTGAAGCGCGGGTCGAGCAGGTTGCGGCGGTGGCCTGGCGAATGCACCCAGATATCGAACAGCTTCTGCTGGTCGAAGCGGCCTTCGGCGATGTTTTCGGCGGCAGCGCCGGCAATGCCATTATCTTTGACGCGCGAGGCAAAGTCCTTGCCCCAGCCGGTGGTGTGGTTCATTCGGCCGCCGCGCGCCATATAGCCGGCCTGCTGCAGCGCTGCCTGCTCGAGCTGCAAATCGGGGACAAGCGGCCCGAGACCCGCCGAAGCGCGGATGCCGGCCAGCGTGCCAGCGGCGGAGGCAGAGACACCGGCGCCTTCGCCGGTGGGCAGCACGGTGGCGCAGGCGACGAGCCCGGCAAGGGCGCCAAGGCCGGCAGCTCTGAGCAGCACGCGCCTGCTTAGGCTTGGTTGGGCCCCATAATTTTCGATTTTCGTAACGGTCATGCCCGCCTGACATAAGCGCGATCATGGCTTTTGCCGGGCGGGGCGGTGAAAATGCGTGATGATGGTTTCCGGCTCGATACCAGTCAGGCACGGACAGACAGTTTCTTTTGCCCCATCTCTGCGGCTTCACGAGCGCTGGCGAGGTATCCTCGGTTGCAAATTTTCTCTGGGGGATATCGCTTGCAGTGACGACCGGAGCGATTCGTACGCCTGAGCACCAAGCAGCCTCCGGTATTGGTCTTCGAGACGCTGATTGAAATCGTGGACGGTCCGGATCACCGCAAGCGCCGCGTCAGTTGCAACGATTAATTTGGCCCGTCGGTCGTTCGGATCATGCGAGCGCCGAACATAACCGAGGCGCTCCAGTTCATCGATCAACTCACCCATCGATGCTTTGCCAATGCCCGCACGCTCTGCGAGGACGCTGGGTCGGGTTCCCTCCGCGTCGATGTTGGCGAATAAAGCGCCGTGTTTGGGCTTGATTGCCGAATGGCCGCTCTCCCGGAGAACCTGGACCAAAGCGCTCGCCGACGATTGATAAGCATAGAGAAGCAGAGACTGCGTGTATGGCGGATTATCCATCTTTCCAAACTTATATGGTGCCCATATAGTATGGCAACCGAACTATATGACAGGAGGTCAGCATGGCTGCCGGCAACGTCCGAACTGAAGGGGTGGAAAGTGTCGCGCACAGGCTGATCGAAGCTTGGAATCGTCACGATGCTCGCGCCTTTGCCGCCGTATTCGCGGCAGATGCCGAATTTACAAACGTCTTCGGTATGCAGGCGACTGGACGTGACAAGATCGAGCAGTTCCATGCCCCAATTTTTGAGAAGATGTTCAAGCACAGCCACCTATCCGCGGAAAGCGTGCGGAACAGGCTTGTTCGCCCTGATGTTGCCACGCTCGACCTGCGGTGGTCCATGACTGGCGCACTCGATCCGATGGGAAACGAATGGCCGCGTCGGCTCGGATTAATCAGCGTAGTGGCGACGCGGGATCACGATGAATGGTTGATTGCAACGATGCACAATATGGAACTTGGAGACGATCAAATGGCAAAGTCTCAGGAGAAACTTCAAGAGGATAAGTAGGCTCTTCATTCACGTCAGAGTCGAAAGCGACAGCCATCCAGCATGGTCAGCCGATCTGATCGGGCAATGAGATCGAACGGCGGGTCAGGTGAATCGGGATTGGCGAGCCATGCTACAGGAGTTGGTGCTGGATGGCCCGCGCCTTGCCCGGTTTGGCCGGCCACAATGGCGCGCCATATAAGCCGGTCGCTTGGTCTTGCGGGATCTAATGTATGAACGGCTTGGCGCGCGCTGGGCTCTCGCCGGCAGTTCTTTGCGGCGCGGTGATCGCCGGTCGGCTATTCCGCCGCCACGAGTTTGGTTTCCGGCGTCGATGAAACCCGGCCGGCCCGATCGTCTTCGGTATGTTCCCACCAGTCGCCCAGGGCGTCGATAAGCGGCACAAGCTTGAGGCCGGGCTCCGTGAGGTCGTAATCCACGTGTAGCGGATAGCCGACATGCGCCGTTCGCCGCACGATCCCGGCTTCCTCCAGCTTGCGCAGTTCCAGCGCCAGGATGCGGTGCGACACTGCCGGGTTGTCACGCCTCAAATCGCTGAAGCGCTTGGTACCATCCTTGAGATAATAGAGCAGCAAGGTGGGCCATCGACCGCTGAGCACACGCATGGTCTCCTCGATCGGGCAGCGTGAGACGACATCTTTCATGGCGGGGACCTGGTTACAGAATAGTGCCTAATTTACATGGGGCGACCAGCGTTTAGGGTCAAGTTTCGCTGCGCAGCGTGACCCCTAACATGGAAGAGACAAAGAAATGGAACCTATTCTCCTTTACGGCTTCCCGCTGGGAAGTTCGATGGGGCTTGTCGCTGCTTTTGAACGCCTCGGACAACCCTATCGCCTGTGTCGTGTCGACATGCTCACTGAGATGAAGAACGAGGCCTATGCCAGCATCAACGGCCGTCAGGAAACGCCGGTGTTGATCACGGACGAGGGCAGGGTACTCACCGAGACCATGGCGATTGCCGCCTGGCTCGAAGCCCGCGATACGCAACGCCGTATCAGCTTCGATCCTCGCTCGCCGGAGGCCGACCGGATGCACCAGCTGGTCGCCTTCATAAACACCGGCTTCACCGCCGCCTTCACCCCGCTCTGGGCGGCATATGAAATGGAGTCGGCCGAACCGGTGCTGCTGGCGACTTTACGTGATTTCGGCCGCAAGGTCGTTACCAACCGCCATAACCAGCTTGAGGCGATGATCCTCGACACGGATTTCCTGATCGGCGAGCGGCTGACGCTTGCCGACACCACGTTGATCGGCGTGGCGCGCTGGGCGGAATTCCACCAGGCGGTCGACGGCGCCGCTTACCCAAAGTTGGCGGCGCTACGCCGCCGCATCGAAGCCGATCCGGCCGTGCAATACGCGCTCGCTGTCGAGGCTGGCGAAAAGCTCGCCGGGTCAGGCGCTTGCTTCGGTCACTTGCCGCTGGCCGAGGTGATCGATCGCTTCGCGGCGTAACTGTTCGCTCAGCGCCCGGCGCCTTGGCGCCGGGCGCTGGCGACAAGCACCCCCAGATCGGCTATCATGTCGACGCTCTTGAAGTGGCAGCTGCGGGCGGCCATCCTGGCGGTGACCGCCCCGACACACGGGAGAAAGGTTATGGCCGGCTTTCATGTCATGGCTGATGCACGTGGAATGCATGTGCAGCCCACGGTGCGCCGCATCAGCACCGAGGATCTGATCGATGCGCTCCGTCTCGGCGTCGAGGATTTCTGGGCCAAGCCGTCGCATTATGTGTTCCTGTGCCTGATCTATCCGGTGGTCGGCCTGATCCTGACGCAGTGGACCTCGGGCTCGAACGCCATCCAGCTCATCTATCCGCTGATGTCCGGCTTCGCTTTGGTCGGTCCGTTCGCGGCTATCGGCCTTTACGAAATCAGCCGCCGGCGCGAATTCGGCATGGATACATCCTGGTGGCATGCGCTCGACGTGCGCCACTCGCCGGCGCTCCCCGCGATTGCAGTCATCGGTATCATGCTGCTGGTACTGTTCCTGCTCTGGCTGTTCACCGCGCAGTCGATCTACACCAGCCTGTACGGCAATCAGCCTCCGGCCTCTATTGCCGGCTTTATTCGTGAGGTGCTGACGACCAGCAAGGGCTGGACGCTGATCCTGCTCGGCAACCTGGCCGGGTTCGCCTTCGCAGCGATCGTGCTGGCGACGACCGTCGTCGCCTTTCCGCTGCTGCTGGACCGCGATGTCGGCGCGGTCTCGGCAGTCGAGACGTCGGCGCGCGCCGTCCTGACAAACCCGCTGCAGATGGCGCTGTGGGGCCTGATGGTCGCCGTGCTCCTGGTCATCGGCTCGATCCCGCTATTTGCCGGGCTTGCCGTCTTCATGCCCATCCTTGGCCACGCGACCTGGCATCTTTATCGCAGGGTGGTCGAACCGGAGCGGGCGGAGCAGGTCAGGCGGCCAATGTAGGACCGATCAGCGTTGCGCGTCGGTTGCCATCTTGACGGCCAGCGCGGTCAGCACCGTACCCATCATCCAGCGCTGGATCACCATCCATAAGGGCCGCCCGGCGAGGAAAACCGCGATCGAGCCGGCCGTCACCGCGATGATGGCATTGACGGTCAGGCTGATCGCGACCTGCGTGGCACCGAGCACTAGAAGCTGCGACAGCACGTGGCCCTTGCCGGGGCTGATGAATTGCGGCAGCAGCGACAGATAGAGCACTGCCACCTTCGGGTTGAGCAGGTTGGTCATCAGGCCCATCGCGAACAGCTTGCGCGGCCTGTCTTTCGGCAGTTCGCGGATATGGAAGGGCGAGCGCCCGCCGGGCTTCACCGCTTGCCAGGCGAGCCACAGCAAATAGAGCGCGCCGGCAAGGCGCAGCACATCATAGGCAAAGGGTACGGCGAGCAGCAGCGCGGTGATGCCGAACGCCGCCGACAGCACATAGAACAAGAAACCGAGCGCCACGCCGCCCAGCGAGATCAGCCCGGCCTTCGGCCCCTGCGACAGCGAGCGCGAGATCAGATAGATCATGTTCGGGCCGGGCGTCAGCACCATGCCGAGGCAGACCAGCGCGAAGGCAAGGTGGTTGGCGGGTTCAGGCAAGAGCGCATCTCCGGATGGGAACACTCACCACATGCTTCCATCATCCGCAAGGGCATGAGGGCAGGAGCCTTTGCGCCAGTGCGCCGGGCCTCCTGCCTTAGTTCCCGGACGACAATCTTGCGGACACAATGAAAGCTGGTGACAGGGCGAAGCGCTTCGGTTAATCCGGGCCGGCCGCTACGGACCGTCGGTCGCGGCGCTTGCAAGCATCATGGTACAGGGACAACGGCATGGCGGATTCGCCCGACATCATCGGTTCGCTCGCAGACTTGTCGGGAGCCTATTCAGCCATACTGTGCGACGTCTGGGGCGTGGTGCATAATGGCGAATGGCATTTCCCGGCGGCGGCTGCCGCGCTGATCGCTGCTCGCGCGGCGAGAATACCTGTCGTGCTGATCACCAATTCGCCGCGCCGCAGCGCCGACGTGGTGGCGCAGATGAACGCCATCGGCGTTCCTCCCGCTGCCTACGACCGTGTCGTAACGTCCGGCGACGTTACCCGCGATCTGATCGCCGAAGGGCCGCGAAAGATCTTCCATATAGGCGCCGATCGGGATTTCACGCTCTATGAGGGCCTCGACGTCGAGCTCGTCGAGGAGTTCGAAGCATCCGGCGTGGTCTGCACCGGCCTGTTCGACGACGAGGTGGAGAAGCCGGAAGATTATGCCGATCTTCTGCGGCGGCTGCGTGCCAGGAACCTGCCCTTCATCTGCGCCAATCCCGACATCGTCGTCGAGCGCGGCGAACGGATGATCTGGTGCGCAGGCGCTTTGGCCCGCGAATACGCACAGCTTGGCGGACGCACGCTGATCGCCGGCAAGCCGTACGCGCCGGTCTATGACGTCGCCATGAAGGAGGTCGCCGTCATTCTCGGCCGCCCGGTCGAGCGTTCGCAAGTTCTGGCCATCGGCGACGGCATGATGACCGACATCAAGGGCGCGGCCGACAATGGCTTCGACGTGCTCTACGTATCGGGCGGCATCCATGGCCGCGATTACGGTGAGACGCTGCAGCCGGATCCGGCCAGGCTCGCGGCCTTTCTGGAAAAATACGGCTACAGGCCGGTCGCGGTGATTCCCAGACTGCAATAGGTTCAAGCCATGACGGCAATGTTCGAACGCATTTCCGCAACCGCACCGCTGCCGGCCCATCTGCGCGGCGGCGTGGTGGCTATCGGCAATTTCGACGGCGTCCACCGCGGCCACCAGGCGGTGCTCGAACGCGCGCGCGCCGAAGCGGAGCGTCGCGGCGTACCCGCCCTGGTGCTGACCTTCGTACCGCATCCGCGAAAGGTTTTCAGGCCGGACATGCCGTTGTTCGTGCTGACGCCGCCGCCGATGAAGGCGCGGCTTTTGTCGCATCTGGGCTTTGCGGCGCTGGTCGAGCAGCCGTTCACACGCGAGTTCGCCTCCTTGTCGGCGGAGGCTTTCGTCACCGGCGTGCTCGAGCGCAACCTCGGCATAAGCCACGCCGTCACCGGCTTCGATTTCCATTTCGGCAAGGACCGCCAGGGCGGTCCGGCCTATCTGATGGCTGCCGGCGAGCGCCACGGCTTCGGCGTCACGCTGGTGGATGCGTTTCGCGACGAAAGCGCCGAGGTGGTGTCGTCGAGCCGCATACGCACGCTGCTGTGCGAGGGCAATGTGGCCGAGGCCGCCGGCTTGCTCGGCTACCGTTTCACCGTCGAGGCGGAGGTGATCGGCGGCCAGCAGCTCGGCCGGACACTCGGCTTTCCGACCGCAAACATGAGGCTTTCGCCGGAAGCCACCCTCAAGGAAGGGATTTATGCCGTCCGCTTCCGCCGCGCCGACGGTTCCCTTCATGATGGCGTCGCCAGCTTCGGCCGCCGGCCGACGGTCGACGACAATGGCGCGCCATTGCTGGAGACCTTCGTCTTCGACTTTTCCGGCGACCTCTATGGCGAGATTTGTGCCGTGTCCTTCTTCGGCTACCTGCGCTCGGAGGTGAAGTTCGACGGGCTTGACGCGCTGGTCGCCCAGATGAAGCGTGACGAGGCCGAGGCGAAGGCACTGCTCGCCGGCGTCAGGCCGCTTTCCGGGCTGGACCGCGCGATCGCGTTTTGACAACCCGCGCCGTCGTCGTCCGCGTCGCTTCGCCCTGGGATGACGAAGCTGGGGATTTCAGCCAATCTCGAAGGTATGCGATAGAAATGAACGACGAGCATTACCTGTCGGCGTCCTGCAATCCGCCATGTCGATCACAATTTATCTCTTCAGCGCCAGGCCGACGGCAATGAAGGTCCAGCCTTGGAAAATCAGGTCGACGGCTAGGAACAGGCCGAGCACCCACACGCTGTTGAACGGCCAACCCATGGCGATGACCAGTCCCGCCAGCGCGCTGATGACGCCGGCCGTGACCACCCAGCCCCAGCCCGGCTGCGGCCGGTGGCTGTAGCCGACCCAGGCCCTGAGCACGCCTGAGGCAAGCAGCGCGACCGCCAGGAGGAATGTCAGCACCGCCGAGGCCAGCAGTGGATTGTAGAAGGCGAAGAACCCGGCGACGGCGTAGAGAAGCCCGCTGAGCAGCCAATAGAAGAAGCGGCCCCATGTCTTCACGCCGAAGGCATGGATGATCTCGACAATGCCGGCCATCAGCATCAGCCAGCCGACGACATAAACCGAGGCGACGGTTGCGATGAACAGATTGCCGAAAGCAATGCCGCCGAAGATGAGCAGCAGCACCCCGAGCGCGACGAACCATCCCCACTTCGCCCGCGTCTGGCCAATGGCGTCTTTCATGGCATCGCTGTGCACGGTCATTGCCCTTCTCCGTCAAGGTTGCCTAGCTTCTTTGTTCCGAAAGGTAGCGCCGATCGCCTTGCCCGTCCAGCGAGCAGGGTGTGAGCGCCACACTCCCGAGCGATCCGCTTGCCAACCTTCGCTTTTTATCCGAAGCGGCCAAATACCAGATGGAATATTCGATCGTGTGCAGGGGTGGGCCAGCGCTAAAAGATGACAAGCGGGTTTACGGGCGACCCCCGTCGTCCCGTGTATTCGCCATGGCGCAAGTGAAACGAAAAATTGCCAGCGCTGGCATTGGCCCCTTTATCGATGACGTGCGGCTGCTGCTGTATACCGTTTTCTACGCTTGATGAGGCTGGGGAAGCAAAATGAGCGATATGGACGAACACCGCGATCTGCTGGAGATCAACGCCGTCCGCAGGCTGTTGACGTCAAAACCACGAACGGTCCGCTGGGACGAACGCCGGGCACGGCTCGACGAAGTCGGTTCGGTCTGGCCGGTCGCGGAGGACATCCGATGCGAGCATGCGGTTTTCGATGGCCTCGAGGGAGAGTGGTCCCTGGCGCCTGGCAGTGACAAGGATAAGATTCTGCTCTTTTTCCACGGTGGCGGCTACTGCTCCGGCTCTCTTAAAAGTCATCGTCGAATGGTGACCGAGGCAGGCCGGGCAATGGGAATGCGCACCCTCGCGATCGCCTATCGACGCGCGCCGGAACATCCTTTCCCTGCGCAACATGAAGACGCACTCACCGCATGGCGCTTTCTGAGGCGGCAGGGCATTGCGCCGGATCGCACCGTGGTTGGGGGAGACAGTGCGGGCGGCAACCTCACCCTGTGCCTGGTCAGTATATTGCGCACGGCAGGCGAGCGGTTGCCGCGATGTCTTTGGCTGTGTTCGCCCTGGACGGACCTTTCGATGTCCGGCGCGACACTATCAACAAAGGACGCAATCGACCCTATCATCCACCGGGCGTATTTGGGGGAACTGGCAACCGCCTATGTTCCCAATGGCGTTGATCGGCGCGATCCGCTGATCTCGCCTTTGTTCGCCGATCTGAGCGGATTTCCCCCAATGCTTATACAAGTCGGTTCGGCCGAGACGCTGTTGTCGGACGCAACTCGGCTCGCGGAAGCCGCTGGCGCGGCTGACGTCAAAGTACGTCTCGAAATTTGGCCGCATATGATTCACGCTTGGCCGGTTTGGAATGCGGGGCTGGGTGCCGGTCGGCGCGCTCTTCACAGCGCGGGCATGTTTGCCCGCGAATATTTATAACCCCTGCCGAGGCAGCTGCTGGCGCATTCCAAACGTCTTGATCTGGAATCTTGGTGCGCCAGTACAATTCGCTGCAATGCGGAAAACAGCCCGGCCAATGCCGCCAACGTTACGGACATTAAGTCAAATTTTACCGAACTGGCGCCATGGCTTGGATAAAGGCTGATAGTGTTGGTCAACGCGTTCGACATATGGAGTAATGATGCGGTCTGTCCCGACGGTCTTGGCCGCATTCATGCTCGGCACCTGCGGCGTTGCCAAGGCAGGCGAGGGCACCTTCGGCTGGATGTCCGGAGACTGGTACCTGACGGTCGGCGCCACCGGCATGGTTGCCCCGAATTTCGAAGGCGGCAAAAAGTACCTGCTCAGCGCCTCGCCGATCATCTCGCTCGGCAAGGCTGGTCCCGCGGCGCGCTTCACCTCGCGCAACGACAATATCTCGTTGGCATTGATCGACGATGGCGGCATCCGAACCGGCCTGACAGGCAAGTTCCTGTTTTCCCGCGACGGTGGTGACGCCGACGAGTTGAAGGGCCTCGGCCCGGTGCGCTGGGGCGGCGAGGCTGGCGGCTTCTTCGAATTCTATCCTTTGGATTGGCTGCGTGCCCGCGCCGAATTGCGGCATGGCATTCGCGCCCATAACGGCTTTGTCGCCGACATCGCCGCCGACGCCTTTTACGATGTGACGCCCGATGTCAGGATTTCGGGCGGGCCGCGCGTTTCATTCGCCTCATCGGACTATTTCGACGCCTATTACGGCGTTGATGCCGAGGAGTCCCTGGCCTCGGGGCTCAGCGAATATCATCCCGGTGGCGGGGTGAAGTCGGCGGGCCTGGGCGGCGCGGTGACCTGGAAGGTGACCGAGCCGATGACGGCCAGTCTGTTCGGCGAATATTCCCGCCTGATGGGCCCGGCCGGCGATTCCAGCCTGGTCAAGGAGCGCGGCGATCGCAACCAGTTCACGATCGGCGTGTCGACAACCTACCGCTTCGATTTCTCGATGTGAGCGGGCGGGCGTCGGCTCATTTGATCAAACGGCTGTCGAACGGATAATGGTATAGGCCCGCAATCGTAATGCGTGACGCATCGTCATGGGTCGGGTTGAGCAGATAGTTGTTTGCCTTGCGCATTATGATCGAAGGAATTTTCATGAGCGCGTAACGATTGGCCGAGAGAAAGTCCGTGCCCTGTCGCCGGGTCGATTCCATGTCCTTGTCCCAGCCGTCCTGGATAACCGGTTCGGTCATTTCTATTCCGTCCGGAACGTCGATTTCGATAAGCTGGTAGGTTTCCGGAACGGTTTCGCGCGTCGCATGCACCAGTATCTCCAGCAGTGCCGTCGAAGGGTGGTCGGTGCAATAGACGATGGGCATTCCGCGCCTGTTCCATCTTCCATCAACGAGCGTTCCGCCACGACCCGAGAGATCCGCGAAACTGGAGATGCGCCAGATGCGCATCGTCAGGCAAGCATGCCAAAGTCGATACGGATAAGCTCTTCGGAAACGACGTGGGCGCCGGTCTCTGTCTCAAGGAGATCGATCGGCCTTGCACCATCCAATGCTATGATCTCGCTTCTCAGCCAACGCTGGGCTTTCTCATGGCTACCGAATACCCGATCCGCCTGCTCGGCGATGCGTTCAAGGCGCAGGGCGCGGTCGGATTCAGCTGGCGAAAGCGGCTCGGCATGTTCCTTGCGACGCGCCAGCGTGCGGCGGGGGGCAACGATACGATAGAGTTCTTCGCTACTGAAACCCAGACTGCGCAGATGATCGATCTTGTCCGTAGGGACGGAAAAGTCGCGTGTTGCGCGAATTGCCCTTGCTGCGACCGACATGAATTGTTTCCTTGGCACTGCAGGCCATTTGCCTACAAATGTATGCGCAATTGGCACCTAACGCAAGGAAGCATCAGAGTTCGGGCTTTTCAATATCGCCTGTCTCGGTTAAAAGCCCAGCCATGACGAGCTTTTCGCGCCTTCTCGCGACTGCGATACGAATTACAGGCCCGGTGTTCCGGGCGGCTTGACCGCCGCCGGGGCCGCCGGGAATCTTGCGCGCGGCCTCTCGCGCTTTTTCCAGATCATCAACGCATATCGCCCAAAAGTGGGTCCGGTTTTGGGAAGACGATATGCGTCAAAGCGAAGAACTTCAACGCCCGGCTCTTTTGCCGCCGGCAACGCATATGGCAGACGAATGACTGATACCGAGACCGCCGAGACGATCGACTATTCCAAAACGCTCTACCTGCCGCAGACGGATTTCCCGATGCGCGCCGGTTTGCCGGAAAAGGAACCGCTGCTGGTCAAGCGCTGGCAGGACATGGACCTTTACCGCAAGCTGCGCGAAGACGCAGCCGGCCGCGAAAAATACGTGCTGCACGACGGCCCGCCTTACGCCAATGGCAACATCCATATCGGCCACGCGCTGAACAAGATCCTCAAGGACGTCATCACCCGCTCGTTTCAGATGCGCGGCTATGACTCGAACTATGTACCCGGTTGGGATTGCCACGGCCTGCCGATTGAATGGAAGATCGAGGAGCAGTACCGCGCCAAGGGCAAGAACAAGGACGAGGTGCCGGTTAACGAGTTCCGGCAGGAATGCCGTGAGTTTGCGGCGCACTGGATCAAGGTGCAGGGTTCCGAATTCCAGCGCCTCGGCGTCGTCGGCGACTTCGACAATCCCTATACGACGATGGCTTTCCACGCCGAGGCGCGCATCGCCGGCGAGCTGCTGAAATTCGCCATGTCCGGCCAGCTCTATCGCGGCTCCAAGCCGGTGATGTGGAGCGTCGTCGAACGCACCGCGCTGGCCGAGGCGGAGGTCGAATACCAGGACTATGAGTCGGACACGATCTGGGCGAAGTTTCCGGTCGTCAGCCTCGCTCGCCAGGTCATCAACATCGAGGATGGACAGCCAGCCCTGGATCCCAAGCTGACGCAGACGTCGCTCGATCTGCTTGATGCCAGCGTCGTCATCTGGACGACGACGCCGTGGACAATCCCCGGCAACCGCGCCGTCAATTACTCGCCGCGCATCAACTATGGTCTCTATGAGGTTACGGCGGCCGAGAACGCCTTTGGTCCCCAGCCCGGCGAAAAGCTGATCTTTGCCGAGAAACTTGCAGACGACGCTGCCGCGAAGGCCAAGGTCACCCTGAATCGGCTTCGCAACGTTGGCGCCGAAGAGCTTGAAAATCTTACGCTTTCGCATCCCCTCAAAAGTCTGGGTGGCGGCTACGATTTTCCCGTGCCCATGCTCGCCGGCGATCATGTCACCGACGATGCCGGCACCGGATTCGTCCACACCGCGCCGGGACACGGCCGCGAAGACTTTGACGCCTGGATGGATGCCGCCTCTGACCTTCGCCAGCGCGGCATCGACACTGCGATCCCCTTCACCGTTGACGATGCCGGCTTCTTCACCAAGGACGCGCCGGGCTTCGGCCCGCACCGCGAGGGTGGAGCGGCGCGCGTCATCGACGACAATGGCAAGAAGGGCAACGCCAACCAGGCTGTCATCGACGAGCTGATCAAGCGCAACGCGCTGTTCGCGCGCGGCCGCCTGAAGCACTCCTATCCGCATTCCTGGCGCTCGAAGAAGCCGATCATCTTCCGCAACACGCCCCAATGGTTCGTCTATATGGACCAGGAGCTTGGCGACGGCACGACGCTGCGCGGCCGCGCGCTGAAAGCCATCGACGATACCCGCTTCGTGCCCGCCGCCGGCCAGAACCGCATCCGCGCGATGATCGAGGAGCGCCCCGACTGGGTGCTGTCGCGCCAGCGCGCCTGGGGCGTGCCGATCGCCGTCTTTGCCGATGCCGACGGCAACGTGCTGCGCGACGAGGCAGTCAACCAGCGCATCATGGACGCCTTCGAGAAAGAAGGCGCCGACGCCTGGTTCGCCGCCGGCGCCAAGGAGCGGTTCCTCGGCAATCACGATGCCTCGAAATGGCAGCAGGTCATGGACATCCTCGATGTCTGGTTCGATTCAGGCTCGACGCATGCCTTCACGCTTGAGGACCGGCCCGACCTGAAATGGCCGGCCGACCTCTATCTCGAAGGCTCCGATCAGCATCGCGGCTGGTTCCACTCCTCGCTGCTCGAAAGCTGCGGCACCAGGGGCAGGGCGCCCTATGACACCGTCGTCACCCATGGCTTCACCATGGATGAGGAGGGGCGGAAAATGTCGAAGTCGCTCGGCAACACCGTCGTGCCGCAGGACGTCATCAAGCAGTCCGGCGCCGACATCTTGCGGCTGTGGGTGGTGACGACCGATTATTGGGAAGACCAGCGGCTCGGCAAGAACGTGCTGCAGACCAATATCGACGCCTACCGCAAGCTGCGCAACACCATCCGCTGGATGCTGGGCACACTCGCCCATGACGACGGCGAGGAGGTGCCGCTGGACAAGATGCCGGAGCTGGAGCGGCTGATGCTGCACCGGCTCGCCGAACTCGATGAAGTCGTACGCTCGGGCTACGACGCGTTCGAATTCAAGCGCATCACCCGCGCGCTGCTCGACTTCATGGTGGTCGAGCTATCGGCCTTCTATTTCGACATCCGCAAGGACGCGCTTTACTGCGAAGCGCATTCCAGCGTGAAGCGCAAGGCTTCCGTGCAGGTGGTGCGCCATCTCTTCGACTGCCTGGTGAAATGGCTGGCGCCGATGCTGCCCTTCACTATGGAAGAGGCTTGGCTCGACCGTCATCCGGATGCGGTCTCCGTGCATCTCGACCAGTTCCCGAAAATCCCGGCGGACTGGAAGGACGAGGCGCTGGCGGAGAAGTGGCGCAAGGTGCGGCAGGTCCGCCGTGTCGTCACCGGCGCGCTGGAAATCGCCCGCGCGCAGAAGGTCATCGGCTCTTCGCTGGAAGCGGTGCCGGTCGTCACCCTCGACGATCCCGCGCTCGAAGCGTCGATCGCCGATGTCGATATGGCCGAGATGGCGATCACCAGCGATCTGGTAATCGTGCACGGCAAGGCGTCGGCGGGCAGCTTTACCCTCGACGACATCAAGGGCGTCGCCGTGGTCGTCGAGAAGGCGGAGGACCGTGGCCTGGTGAAGTGCGCGCGCTCCTGGCGCTACACCGCCGATGTCGGCTCAGATCCGGAATTCCCGGATGTTTCGGCCCGTGACGCCGCTGTCCTGCATGAACTCAAGGCTTTGAGCCGCCTCTAAGGCGGTGCACAAATGCCACGGCGGGCGGCCGATCGGCCCCGGCGCGTTGCCCTTAACGAGTGGTTGAGGTAAACACGCGAAACTCCGGACGACAAATTGTCGCCGGAATTCCGTCGGAAGAGCATAGGCGACGGGGACCGGACCTTTCTTTGGCCGGCGGCAATCGAGAGGCTGTCTACAGTGGGACTTTTTGGCATGACCGAGAGAACTTACGCGCGCGTTGCGCTGCTGGCGCCGCTTGTCGTATCGGGCCTTGCCTTGTCCGGCTGCATGGGCTCGCCCACTTATGGGACCGACAAGCCTGCTGCCTCGCAGCTTGCCGACGACCTCACGGGGGCTTTTTCCTTCGCACCCAAGCGCAAGAACAACATCGACTACAAGCCGCGCCCCACGCTGGTGAAGCCAGGGCCGGGGCAGAAGGAAGTCTTGCCGCCGCCCCAGGAAAGCATCGAAACGGCAAGTGCTGAATGGCCCGAATCGCCGGAGCAGCGCCGTGCCCGCCTGCGCGCCGATGCCACCCTGCATCAGGACGACCCGGCCTACCAGGCGCAGATTGTCGATGACGTGCAGACCGACCCGGTGGCCGTCAAGGCCGCGATGGCGCAGTCGGCTTCGAGCCATCCGCCGGCCTGGACTCCAGCGGATTCGGACAAGGGCCGCGCCGCGGAAGTCAAGCGCCGTCTGGCTGAAGGCAAACAGGGCGACCCGACCACCCGCAGATATCTGAGCGAGCCGCCGGTGCAATACCGCGCCGCCGCCCCCACCGCGCCGGTGGATGACCTCGGCGAGGATGAGTACAAGAAGGAACGCCGCCTCAAGAAGGAGGCGGCCGCCAAGAGCAAGAGCGGCGGCATGTTCGACTGGCTGCCCTGGTAGCCTGACAGCGCCAGAGACGTTCTTGCCTGGATTGGCTGACTTGGATTTGGACCGTCTGCCGGACCAGAAAATCAGGGTCCGCGTCGCTCGCGAAAAAAGTCTTTCAGCAGCACTGCTGCAGCGTTCTCGGCCATGCCCGGATAGATGTCGGGCACATGGTGGCAGGTCGGTGACGTGAAGAAGCGAACGCCGTTGACCACTGCGCCGCCCTTCTCGTCGGCAGCGCCGAAATAGAGCCGGCGCAGCCTGGCGAAGGAGATGGCGCCGGCGCACATGGCGCACGGCTCCAGCGTCACATAGAGATCGTGGCCGCTGAGCCGCTCGCTGGAAAGCTTGCGGCAGGCTTCGCGGATCGCCAGCATCTCGGCATGAGCGGTGGGATCGGCGAACTCGCGGGTGCGGTTGCCGGCACTCGCAACGACCGTATCGCCGCCGACGACGACCGCGCCAACCGGCACCTCGCCACGCTGGGCGGCGGCTTCGGCTTCTTTCAGCGCCAGCGCCATGAAATCCTGCCGCCTCACGCGGTTTCCATTCCGATTATCTCCTCGCCACTAGAGCGCGATCCTGTTACTACCCGCGCAAACGAGCAAAGGCCACATGGACGACAAAAATAAGAAATTCCCGCGCAAGGCCGGCCCGAAGCCGGCAGGGCCGCGCGGTCGCGATAGCGCTCCCGGCAAGGGCGGCAAGCCGTCCTTCGGCGCCAAAAGAACCTACACTCCGCGCGGCGATCGGCCGGCGGCCGAAGGCGAACGGCCGAAGCACGACTTCAAAGGCGACCGGCCATTCAGCAAAGGGCCGCGTCCGGAAGGCAAGCCTTATGAACAGCGCGAGGGTCCACGCAAGCCGTACGCACCGCGCGGCGACCGGCCAGCGGCGGCTGAAGGCGAACCGCCGAAGCGCGACTTCAAGGGCGGCGACCGGCCGTTCAGCAAAGGGCCGCGTCCGGAAGGCAAGCCTTATGAACAGCGCGAGGGCCCACGCAAGCCGTACGCACCGCGCGGCGACCGGCCGGCCGCTGCCGAAGGCGAGCACGGTGAAAGGCGCTTCGACCGTCCCAAGCGTGACTTCGGCGATCGTCCTAAGCGTGATTTTGGCGGCGATCGGCCGCAAGGTGCACAAACGGCACGGGCGGCGTCGGACGGCGGCTTCAGGCCGCGCCCGCGTCGCGTCGAGGTAACGGAAGAAGCCGGCGAACGCATTGCCAAGCGGCTGGCGCGTGCCGGCCTGGCCTCGCGCCGCGACGCCGAGGAACTGATTGCGGCCGGTCGCGTCAAGGTCAATGGCAAGGTGTTGTCCTCGCCGGCCTTCAACGTGATGCCCGGCGACATCATCCATCTCGACGGCATGGAGATCCCGCCGATCGAGCGCACCAGGCTGTTCCTGTTCCACAAACCGGCCGGCGTGGTCACCACCAACCGCGATCCCGAAGGCCGCAAGACCGTCTTCGATGTGCTGCCCCCCGGGCTGCCGCGGCTGATGACCATCGGCCGGCTCGACATCAACACCGAAGGCCTCCTGCTGCTCACCAATGATGGCGGCCTGTCGCGCGTCCTCGAACTGCCGGCCACCGGCTGGCTCAGGCGCTACCGCGTGCGCGTCCACGGCAAAGTCGAGGAAAGCGCGCTTGCTGGCCTGCGCGAAGGCCTTGCCGTCGACGGCATCTTTTATGGCGCCATCGAAGCGACGCTCGACCGCGAGCAGGGCTCGAACGCCTGGCTGACACTCGGCCTGCGCGAAGGCAAGAACCGCGAGGTCAGGAATATCCTGGGCTCGCTCGGTCTCGACGTGACGCGGCTGATCCGCATTTCCTACGGGCCGTTCCAGCTCGATGATTTGCCGGAAGGCCATGTGCTGGAGATCAAGGGCCGCGTGCTGCGCGACCAACTCGGCGAGCGTCTGGTCGAAGAGTCCGGCGCCAATTTCGACGCCGATATCGCCAAGCCGTTTTCCAACAAGCCGGTCAGGCGTGAGCGGGAGGAGGAGCCCGAGCGGCCGAAATTCACCCGCGACGGCGAACGCCGGCCGATCGGCGAGGGCGGCCTGATCAAGAACCGCAAGCGTCGCGAAGGCAGCCGCGACGAAGCGCTCGGCAAGCTGTCGACAAGCCCCGACAGGAGCTTTGGGCCGAAAAAGAGCTTTGGCGAGCGTGGCCCCAGACCTGAACGCAGCGACTTCGGGGACAAACCCCGTGGCGACAAGCCGCGTGGCGGCTTCGGTGGGAAGAAGTCCGAACGCGAGCAGCGGCCGATCGAGCCGCCGGGCCAGCGCAAGGCCAATGTCTGGATGGCGCCGGGCGCACGGCCGATCGGCAAGGGCAGGGCGGAGGCAGACGCCGCCAAGGCGGCAGAAAACAAGGCGCGCAAGGCCTCGTTCAAGCCGTCTTACAGCAAGCCCGGCGGCAAGCCGCAAGGCGGCGGCGCAAAGCCGTTCGGCAAGCCACGCGGCGAGCGTCAGGATGGCGGTGGCGACCGGCCGCGCGGCGGCCCGAAGGGAAGCAATGCGGATCGTCGGCGGTGAGTTTCGCGGGCGTCCGCTGGCGACGCCCCGCACCTTTGCCATCCGCCCGACCACCGACCGCACGCGTGAGGCGGTCTTCAACGTGCTGGCGCATCGCTTTCCCGAAAGACTGGACGGCGCGCGGGTCCTCGACCTGTTCGCCGGCACCGGTGCGCTCGGCCTCGAAGCGCTGTCGCGCGGCGCCTCCTACGCTGTCTTCATCGAGGAATCCGCCGAAGGGCGCGGCGTGATCCGCACCAATGTCGAGGCCTTCGGCCTCACCGGCCGCACCAAGATATTCCGCCGCGACGCGACGGGCTTGGGCGAGGCGGGCACCATCGCCGCATTCGGCCTGGTCTTTGCCGATCCGCCCTATGGCAAAGGCCTTGGCGAACGTGCCTTGCGCTCGGCCAAGGCCGGCGGCTGGCTCGCCCCCGGCGCGCTCTGCATCGTCGAGGAAGCGACGGCGGCGCCGTTCGAGACAGGGCCGGGCTTTTCGGTTGTCGACGAGCGCAACTATGGCGAGACGGTCATCCGGTTCATCGAGGCCGCCTGAGTTCGGTGTCCGCGATGGCGCCTTCAAAATGACGCACAATTCGCTTTGCCTCGACCAGCAACCCCGCCTATCGTCCCACCACCAAACCGGAGCCATCTATGACATTTCAGGCTGAATGGCTGCGCGCAACGCTCTTGGGGCTGGCTCTGGTGATGGCCGCGCCGGCTCTGGCGGGCAACAATCCCGACGACGGCGTCGTGACCGATTTCCTGCTCGACAACGGCATGGAGGTCGTGGTCATCCCCGATCACCGCGCCCCGATCGTCACCCATATGGTCTGGTACAAGATCGGCAGCGCCGACGAGCCGCCGGGCAAGTCCGGCATCGCCCATTTCTTCGAGCATCTGATGTTCAAGGCGACCAGCAGCCATGCGGCCGGCGAACTCGACCGCGCCGTCGCCGCCATCGGCGGCTCGGACAACGCCTTCACCTCCTACGACTACACCGCCTTTCACGAGACGGTGGTGCCGCAGGCGCTCGGTGAGATGATGGGCTTCGAGGCTGACCGCATGCGCAACCTCATCCTCACCGACGATGTCATCAAGACCGAGCGCGACGTCATCCTCGAAGAGCGCCGCTCGCGCATAGATAGCAATCCGCAGGCGGTGCTCGACGAAGAGATCGACGCCACGCTGTGGCAGAACCAGCCCTACCGCATTCCGGTCATCGGCTGGATGCAGGAGATGGAGAAGCTGAACCGCACCGACGCGATGGCCTTCTACAACAAGTACTATACACCCAATAACGCCGTGCTGGTGGTGGCCGGCGATGTCGAGCCGGAAACGGTCAAGGCGCTGGCCGAAAAGACCTATGGCAAGGTCGCGCGCGGCCCGGATCTGCCGCCGCGCATCCGCCCGGTCGAGCCGGAACAGAACACCAGGCGTACGGTGACGCTGACCGACGGGCGCGTCAGCGTGCCGAGCCTTACCACGCAATGGGTGGTCCCGTCCTATCACACGGCAAAGCCGGGCGAAGCCGAAGCGCTCGACGTGCTGTCCGAAATCCTCGGCGGCGGCAACCGCAGCCGGCTCTACCAGGAGCTTGTCGTCAGGCAAGGCATCGCCGCGACGGCCGGCGCCTTCTTCCAGGGCACCATGCTCGACGACACCAATTTCACCGTCTACGGTGCGCCGCGCGGCGATGCCAAGCTTGCCGACGTCGAGGCCGCGGTCGACGCCGAGATCGCCCGCATCGCCAAAGACGGCGTCACCAGCGACGAGCTGGAAAAATCCAAGGACCGTTTCGTTCGCTCGATGATCTTCGCCCGCGACAAGCAGGAGGACATGGCCAACATCTACGGCTCGACACTCGCCACCGGCGGCAACGTCCAGGACGTTCAGCAATGGCCGGACCGCATCCGCAAGGTCACCGCCGACCAGGTCAAGGAAGTCGCTGCCCGCTATCTCAATCTCGACCACGCAACGACCGGCTATCTTCTGCCGCAAATCCAAGCTGGGAATTGATTTGATGATGAGCCAGCATGGTCCCGCTCTGCCTTCTCCCCTCGTGGGCTCCTCCCCTTCTCCCACAGGGCGAGAAGGGAAGCGCCAGCACGCCGGCCCGCTTCTAGCAACCCTCATCCTCTCCCTCGTCTTCCTCGTCCTGCCCGCGCTTTCCGCCCGTGCTGCCATGAACATCCAGGAGGTGACCTCGTCGAAGGGCATTACCGCCTGGCTGGTGGAGGATTATTCGGTGCCGATCGTCGCCATCCGCTTCGTTTTCGATGGCGGCGCGACGCAGGATCCGCCCGGTAAGGAAGGGCTTGCCAATCTGATGAGCGGCCTGTTCGACGAAGGTGCCGGCAACCTCGACAGCGAGGCCTTCCAGATCAAGCTTGACGAGGTCGGCGCCGAGATGAGCTTCGATGCGCAGCGCGATGGCATTTACGGTTCGATGCGCATGCTGGCCGACCAGCGCGACGGCGCTTTCGACCTGCTGCGCGTGGCGGTCAACCAGCCGCGCTTCGACCAGGTGCCGATCGACCGCATCCGCGCGCAAATCCTGTCCGGCATCATCGCCAGCGAGCGCGATCCCGATACGCTCGCCCAACGCAAATGGCTGGACGCGATCTACGGCAGGCATCCCTATGCGCGGCCCGACCAGGGCACCAGGCAAAGCATCGCGACGATCACGCCGGCCGATCTCAGCGCCTTCCACAAGGCAAATTTCGCCCGCGACGGCCTGCATGTCGCGGTGGTCGGCGCCATCGACGCCGAGACGCTGAAGCAGAAGCTCGACCTGGTGTTCGGCAGCCTGCCGGAAAAGCAGGCGCTGACGCCCGTTCCCGACATCGACCTGAAGCTCGGCCAGCAGCTCGAGGT
Source organism: Mesorhizobium sp. M0174 (assembly GCF_040322275.1). NCBI lineage: Bacteria > Pseudomonadati > Pseudomonadota > Alphaproteobacteria > Hyphomicrobiales > Phyllobacteriaceae > Mesorhizobium > Mesorhizobium sp. M0174. The sequence goes on along the minus strand of NZ_JAMYTB010000019.1, from coordinate 7,120 downwards.
CGTTTACGACCAGCCGCAGGCCTCGCTGCAGCTCGCCTATCCCGGCGTGAAGCGGAATGCGCCGGACTTCTTCGCCGCGGTGCTGATGAACGAGATCCTCGGCGGCGGCGCCTTCACCTCGCGGCTGTTCGACGAGGTGCGCGAAAAGCGCGGCCTGGCTTACAGCGTCAGCTCCGACCTCGTCGACCACCAGCATTCCGAGGCGCTGTCCATCACCACCTCGACCCGCGCCGACAGGGCGGCCGAGACGCTGGCCGTGGTGCGCGACGTGGTCAAGCGCATGGCCGCGGAGGGGCCGACCGAAGCCGAGCTGGCGGCGACCAAGAAATACATGATCGGCGCCTATGCCATCAACAATCTGAATTCCTCGGGCGCGATCGCCTCAACGCTGGTCGAGATCCAGCTCGGCAAGCTCGGCATCGACTACATGCAGCGCCGCGCCGCCCTGATAAACGCGGTGACGCAGGACCAGGTGAAAGCGGTGGCGAAAAAGCTGCTCTCCGCCGAGCCGGCCGTCATGGTGGTCGGGCCGAAGCTGGGCGCGGCCAACAAGGGATGAGCCCTAGCTTCGGCATCGCCTTTGGCGGCGGCGGCGCGCGCGGGCTGGCGCATATCCATGTTATCGAGGCGCTCGACGAGCTGGGCATCAGGCCGGCGGCAATCGCCGGCTCGTCGATCGGCGCCATCATGGGCGCCGGCATGGCCTCTGGCATGACCGGCAAGGACATCCACGACTATGCGCGCTCGATCCTCGGCCGGCGCGCCGAGGTGGCGACGCGCATGTGGCGGGCGCGGCCCGGCACTTTTGCCGAAGCGATGCAGGGCGGCCTGCGGGTCAGCCAGTTCAATGTCGAGCGCATCCTCAAGGCGTTCCTGCCCGATGCCATTCCCGAGACCTTCGCCGAACTCAAAATACCGCTGAAGGTGACGGCAACGGATTTTTATGGCCACAAGCTCGCGGTGTTGGCCGAAGGCGAACTGCCTTCGGCGCTGGCCGCCTCGGCGGCGATTCCGGCGGTGTTCCGCCCGGTGATGCGCGACGGCAGGATGCTGATCGACGGCGGCATCTACAATCCCGTGCCATTCGACCTGATCGAGCTCGACGCCGACATCATCATTGCCGTCGACGTGGTCGGCGCGCCGACCGAGGCGGGCCGCAAATTCCCGACCTCCGTCGACCTGATGTTCGGCGCCACGCAGCTGATGATGCAGTCGATCATCGCCAGCAAGCTGAACCAGAGCCGCCCCGACATATTGGTCCGGCCGGCGGTGTCGAAATACCGGGTGCTCGACTTCATGAAAGTCGAGGCGCTGATGGCCGAGACGGTGGCGATCAAGGACGAGCTGAAGCGCGAGGTGGAGCAGGCGCTGAAGGCGAGGGAAGACGCTGCGGTCGCGGGCAGGCAGCGGACGGTGTAGGGAAGCTGCCAATCTCCCCCCTTGAGGGGGAGATGTCGCCGAAGGCGACAGAGGGGGTCGTCTCGCGTAATGCGCCACTGTCGAAAGAGAGGAACCGCGCCCGGTCGAACCGACCCCCCTCTGCCCTGCCGGGCATCTCCCCCTCGAGGGGGGAGATTGGCTGATCATGCCGTCCCAGCCGCATACTCCAGCGCCACCACGCCGTTGCTGAATTGCGTGGCCGAGATCAGCTCGAGCGGCAATTGCGCGCCAGGCGGGAACAGCAGCTTGCCCTGGCCGACGGCACCGGGGTAGCTGAGCAGCCTGATGCGGTCGACCAGGCCGTTGCGCAGCAATTCCTGCGCGACGCTGAGGCTGCCATGCACATAGATGTTGCCGCCGCTGCCTTGCTTCAGCCCTCTGACCGCTTCCGGCAAGGCGCCCTGCAGCAGCTCGGCCGGCTGCCAGTCGAGCGCCTGCAAGCTGGTCGAGGCGATATATTTCGGCAGCGCGTTGAACCGGTCGGCGAAGTCTCCGGTCTCCTTGGGCCACGAGCCGGCAAAAATCTCATAGGTCGTGCGCCCCAACAGCATGGCGCCACTGTCGGCAAGCTCGTCGTCCTTGAACTTTTGCATCTCATCGTTCCAGGCCACGCTCGGCAGCTTCTCGACCTCGGCAATGCCATCGACGCTGATGAATTCGGTGATGATGAGTTTTCTCATGGCGGGTTCCTTCTGTCGGGACGGCCGTGCGGGTCTTGTGCGAACTGCACCGTCAACTAGCGCGGCGCCTTTTCAGGGGGAGGGCTTTCCCTGTTCAGATTCGATCTGCAATGACCGTCCGGCTGAGCAATTCCAGTTTCCTGGCCAGTATCTGCGCCACGTCGAAGCATGCGTCGGCGACTGGTACTATGACCCCAGCAAGGTAGAAGAGAGCCGAGCTATCTCGCCGTGGCTAAGGTCCAGCCTATCGCCGATCGTGCGAGGCACGGGCTGCCTACAGCTTGGCAATACCGGCTTTCAGCAGTCCTTCGCGGACGTGCTGCACATCGGACTCCTGGGCATAGTGCAGGGTGGCGATGAATGACTCGAGGTCGAATTGGGGATCGAGCGTTCTGATCTTGCCCAGATGCGCCGCGGCAGCGATTTCGTCGCCGAGCCAGCCGTAGCAGGCAGCGGCGAAGGCGTGCTGAGCCGAGTCCATGGTCGACAGATGCATGAAAGCTTCGATCGCCTCGCCATACTGGCGCGCGGCGAAATGCGCCTTTCCCAGATGGCTCCAGAACCTCTCCGGGTGGTGTGGGTTCAACTGCATGGCCTTGCGGATCCATTCAATTCCCTCTTCCGGCCTCCCGAGCCACGTCAATAACTCGCCTTGCTGCACCACCACGAGGTCGTAATTGGGATTGAGGGCCAGCGCCCGCTCTTGATGGTAGCGCGCAGTGGTCAGCTCATTGTTGTTCACGTTCACTGCCGCGAGAATGCGGTGGACATCGGCATCGTTGTTGTCTAGCGCCAGCGCCCTGTCGAGCGCTGCCATAATGTTGTTCCAGACGGCATCCCTGTCTTCGCACCAGTTATGGACCCAGGCCTGGCCAAGAATGCAGGCCCGCCAGGCATGGGCATGGGCATAATCGGGGTCGAGCGCGACGGCCCTTTCTATCAAGGTTCGCGCGCGTTCATTATCCGCAATCGTGCTTCGGTGATGCAGCACCTTGGCAGCGAGCACACATTCATACGCGGCCATGTTTGCAGGTTTCGCCCGCGCGAGCTGGTCCCGCTGAGCCGCCTCGACACGACCGGGCAGCGTGGCTGCGATCGCCGCCGTCACCTCATCCTGAATCGCGAATATGTCGACCAGCTTCCGGTCATACTTGTCTGCCCAGATATGAGCGTCATTCGCCGTGTCGATGAGCTGAACCGTCACGCGCACCCTCTCGCCGATCTTGCGGACGCTTCCCTCCACCAGATATTGGACCTCGAGTTTCTCGGCCACCTCGCGCACATTCACGGCGCGGTTCTTGTAGACGAAGCTGGAATTGCGCGAGATGACGAACAACTCATGGTGGCGGGACAGTTCGGTGATGATGTCCTCGGTCAGTCCGTCCGCGAAAAATTCCTGCTCGGGGTCGCCGCTCATGTTGGTGAATGGCAGCACCACTATTGAAGGTTTCGAGATGGATCGCTTTGCCTCGACTTCCGGCAGGACAGGACTGTCAAGCCCGATGCGATAGAGGCGAACCGGGCGGCTGATGTTCTTCAACGTCTTCTCGCCCAGGTCCTCCATGGCAATTTCGAGACGGTCGGCAATTTGGGTCGCCACCGCTGCGGTCACGCAGATACCGCCGACGTCGGCGAGTTGCTCGATGCGCGAGGCAATATTGACGCCGTCGCCGAAAATGTCCTCATCGTCGAAAATGATGTCGCCGAGATTTATGCCGATCCTGAATTCGATACGCCGTTCTTGGGGCACATCCGAATTGCGCCGTTTCATGCGCTGTTGGATTTCCACGGCGCATTTCACGGCATCGGTCACGCTCTGGAACTCAACGAGCATGCCGTCTCCGGTGGTCTTGATGATCCGGCCCTTGTTCTTAGCGATAGCGGGATCGACCAGTTCTATGCGATGGGTCCGAAGGCGTGCGAGCGTGCCGGATTCGTCGGCTTCCATTAGCCGGCTGTAGCCCGCCATATCGGCAGCCAGAATTGCGGCTAGTCTCTGTTCCATCGCTGAACCAAAAACCAAGCCTACGCTTCCTGGGCCGCCAAATCCAGCAATTTGGGCTTGTGGCTGAATCAAGTCTTCCTACCGCAGCAGCAGGAAAGGGCGGATCAGAACCTTCCGCCTGGTGGCTGCCAACTCGATCGTATCAATGGCGGGAGGCGCGGCGCCGAGCTCGTCGAGGCGACATATTTCGGCGGCGCGTTGAACCGGTCGGCAAAGTCTCCGGTTCCGTGGGGGCCACGAGCCGACAAAGATCTCATAGCGCCCCAAAAGCATGGCGCCGCTGTCGGCAAGCTCGTCCTCCTTGAATTTTTTTTGCATCTCATCGTTCCAGGTCACGCCCGGCAGCGTCTCGACCTCGGCAATGCCGTCGACGCTGATGAATTCGGTGACGATGAGTTTTGGCAGGGCGGGCTCCTTTCTGGCAGAGGACGGACGGCACGGCCTGGTGCGACAGACTCCGAAAAAGAGCGCAACGTGCGGTGTCGGTCGGCCTAACTGAATGAGCTATTCTTTGGCCTCCTGGCGTGGCTTCTGCCAGCGTTTCGACTGCTTGACCGACCCCAATGCCGCAATGGTTCGAAGCCGTATGGCAAAGTCGTGGGCGTCGTACTGACCGAGTTTTGCCACGGCATCGATTTGCGCTGACGTCGGTTCGATAACCTTTACATTGAGCTGCTTATCCAGGACCGCAATCATGAATGAGTATGTGAACTTGCCCTCTTCGCTGGCTTCATCCCCATACCGCTTCCGCTCGTGGTAGCGTTGGAGCTTGACCAATAGGATCAGATTTCGATCGAGCTCTTTTAGCATCCGCGCAAGGAACGAACGATCACAATAGAGTGCATGTCCATCCTGCCGGTTCTCACTTTCACCCTCACCTTGCCAGCCGCCCCACCCTTCGTACCGGAACGCGACCGAACGACTTTTATCGATCCATGCATGAGACCAAGGCTTCGTCACCGAGAGCTGGAAGTTGGTAATGACGGATGCCGAAGGGCGGTAAGTTGATAGCGCCGTTGGCGCCCCAAACGGATCGTATCTGTCCAGATTCTCCGACTTCTGCGCGTGTGTGATCCACGGATCGCAGGGCTGCATGCCGTCGCGGCGGAAGCCTGGTTCTTCTTCATCGTACGTTTCATAGAACGGCAGCCACATATGGAACGATGGTGACGTTGCCACGGCAAGAGCCGCCAACTCAGCATTCGCTGGAGCAACGAGGGCGGACATGACACTGCAAGTCACACTGTCTGGTGACGACCATGATGCCTGCACGATTGTATTTTTTGACAATGGCTCGCCGAGGCCTGCAAGGGTCGCCAAAAATCGCTTGTCATCTATTGGTAGATCGCGTTCGGCCTCTGGCCCGGTGCCGGTTCTAAGATCGTTGAGCGCCACCAACGGATACCTACTAGTTCCGTCGGAGATCCAATATCCATCCTCGCGCGTGACGCGATACTCCGATAACCAGTTTTGCCAGGGATCGTCATAGTAGCTTTCGTCAGTAATCGGCCGCTCTAAAAGCAGCTGCCCTCCGACCACAGCCAGTGCGTGCCACGCAAGATAGGTGCCGTGCGATTGATGGGCGTCATCGGTAGGCCGATAATATCCGCGCTGGCTAGACGGACGTTCCCTGCCGGAGAAATCATTCATTGAGGTCACGCCGGGCCCCCACTTGCGTACCAACTCGTGGCAGAGGTCGTTTATCTTCCATTTCGGAAGGCCGAAGACTCTGGCAAGATTGTCAATATTTTGCTTCTCAAAATCGTAGTCGAAATAAAAGCGCGGTTCCGGCTCAGGAATATCCTTGGGCCGTTCCCAAGGAAAATCATCCGCCCCCTTGTTGCGAGTTTTGGCAACTGGAAACTTGGATACGTTTATCTTGGCGATCCTGGAAATTAGTTTCTTGGCGTCCATATCGCGTTTTCCTGCAAAGCAGTGTCGCAACGCCTTGCACGCGGCCTCGCGTAGGCCCGCATGTGGAAACATGTCGTCAAAAGCGATCGCTTCCAGCCTCGGACGAAAGCGAATGATCACATCGGGAGAATCTAAAGCGACACGGGCAACGGCTAGTAGAAACCATAACTGGGCGTGATAGCTAAAGAAGGGAAGTGAGCGATCCTGAAATGCCCCCGCATCTGGCGCGTCGAACAAGATAAACATGCGTTCAATGATGCCCCACCGTTGATAACGCGCAATCGAACGCAGAGCATGCGCTGCACGCCATCGCTCTCTTGCGATCGGCGAGCCGAGACGAAACCACAGCAGGCCAGCGGCGATGCTGTCGGCGTCCGTTCCAGCGTCCAGCTCATCTCGCCACGGCCCATCACCAATCGGATCGGCCAGCCTTGCGGCGCCGCTATCAAGTAGACGCTCAAGCGCAATCCGGGGAACGGCAGCATCGGCCCGCTTTGAAAGAATGGTTGCAATGCTCAGCCACGTCATTGCCGCAGCATTTAGTTCACGGGTCGTCGCTGCCTCGACCAGCGCAATGGCGAGTTCATCAATCGGGACGCTCGTCAACTCTGACAATTTGAAGAGGTCAGAACCAAAGCCCCATTTCCTGTTTAGCAATTCTTCGGTGTGTTCCCGCACCAGCCGCAGGCCAATTCCAGAAAGTGCCACTAGTTGGCTCGGGGAGTCTTGCGTCCATTCGTCCTTGATTGCTTGTAAAAGATCGTTCTTTTGGAACAATCCCAGGTTTCGCGCAGCGACAATGACGTCGATGTGCTTTGCACGGTCTCCGTAGAGAACCCGATCGCGTAGTGCCTTGTAGGCGTCAGATTTTTTGTAGGGCCAGCCGGATAATGCGTCTAGCTTTTCGACAAAGCTCTCAAATGACGCAGGATCGGTTGGGTTTACATCTGCCAATGCCTCTTTTAACGCGGTCTGCCGTGACCTTGCCCCTCTGATCTAATCCGGTTTGAAGTTCGTTCTGGCCCATCGAGAGGACCAGGACATGAAACGTAGCCGCTTCTCTGAAGAGCAGATCATCGGA
>NZ_JAMYTB010000018.1:0-81963 GCF_040322275.1 Mesorhizobium sp. M0174 | reverse complement strand
CCCGGTGCCCCCCCCCCGGGCGTGGCGTCGCCCTAAAAACACGCCAAGTGATAAAACCCGCACGGGTGGGGGTGCGTGGGGCGCCCCTACCCGGGTGGCGGGGCCACGGCGCATCGGCTGTTTGATCACCGGCCCCGGCGCTGCGTGAGACGGGCTTGGCTTGGTCGCACGCTGCTCGGACATTTGCGTCACCACCGCGAGCCGGCCCTCGTCATTTCGCGGCCTTGACGAATGACGGGTCGATCATCTGTTCCGGCGTCACGTCCGCCTGCAGCAGCCCGGCGTTCTTGGCGGCCGCCTCTACATCCGCAAATGTCTTGGTGGAGAATTCCCCGGTCAGGGCATCCTTGTTTTCGGCGAGAGTATAGTAACGCACGCCATCAAAGGCGGTGTTGAGGTCTTCGACGCTCGACCCGACCGCCTTGGAGATGATCGCCCGGCCGTCGGGCGTGTCGTCGTTGTAGGCCTTCAGGGCCGCATCCCAGGTCTTGATCATGGCAAGCACCTGGCCGGGACGCGACTTGATCACCTCATCGCGCACCACGAATACGTCACTGATCAGGCCGGGATCTTCGCCCGCGGTGAAGAGCAGCTTGAGGTCCTTGTTCTGCGCTCTTGCCGCGGTGAGATAAGGCTCATAGGTGACTGCGACTGGAACCTGGCCGGCGATCAAGGCGCTGCCGGCATCCGCAGCCGGCATTGGAACGGGCTGGACATCGGCGATGGACATGCCGTTCTTGGCGAGCGCGTATTTGAGCAGGATGTCGCTCGTCGTGCCTTCCTCAAAAGCAACCTGTTTGCCCTTGAGGTCGGCGACGGTGGCGATGTCCTTGCCGGCGATCATGGCGTCTGCCGTCATGCTGACGTCGAGCAGAAGCACGATCTTCACCGGCAGGCCGGCCGCAACCATTCCCATAGCCGTGTGCGTCGCGATGTTGGCGGCATCGAGCTGGCCGCTCGCCAGGGCGGCGTTGATATCCTTGTCCTCCGCGAAGTTCACGATCTGCACGTCGGACAGCCCGCTTGCCTTGAACAGGCCCTTGGCCTCGGCGACGTGCCACTGGCCGTAGCCCAGCCATGGCTCGATGCCGATCTTGAACGTTCCTGCCTCAGGCGTCGCCGGAATTGTCGTGTCGGCCGCGTAGGCCGCCGGGGCAAACCCGACAGCAGCAGCCATAACGAGCGCCCGAAATTGTCCTGCTAGATTACGCATCATCTTGTTCCCCTTGATGATCACGCCGCTTTTTTGAACCAAACTCCGGCCTGGTGAGAATGCCGGCGTCTGCTCTTGCGGCACCGTGCCTCGGCATCTTAGCTGCCCGTTCAACGAAAGTGCGACGACACTTCAACGTTAGCAATAGCGGATGTCAAGGCTAAATACATACATGCATATACAAGTTAGACCCCTCCTTCCGAGTCTGATTCGCTTCACTGCGATCAAATTTTTTTAGACGGAGAATACCGGCTGCCAAGCGAGTAGCGGCTGCCAACGTAAGTCAGCTTGCTGATCGTGGCAACGATGGCGCCCGTCCATGTCCGGCGATGCAGAAACAGGCAGCAGCTGCCGACATCGATGCCCAGATGCCGCGCCGTCTCGGCATCGGCAGGGGTCGCCGAGATGATGTGCTCGACCTCCGTCACCGGGGTTTTCTGCATGAGGTAGTCGTAGGTTGCTGTCTTGGAAAAGTCCTGCTTGTCATAGTCGGGTATCAGGCCCGGGTTCACGAAACGCTCTTCCAGTTGCACAGGCAGGTCGTTCTCGAAGTTGACGACGATGGAATGATAGACCGGCGCGCGTTTTGCGAACTCGAAGGAAAGCGCGAGCTCCTTTGTCGGCGTGATCTTTTCGAGCACGATAACCTCGGAGCGATGCCTGTTTCCCCGCGCGACAATTTCCGCCGCGATGTTGTTGATCTCGATCAGTGCTGATTGTGGTCGAGGTGGCGCGATGAATGTGCCGACGCCCTGGAGCCGGATCAGAAAACCCGCAGAGGTCAACTCCCGCAAGGCACGATGAACCGTCATCCGGGACACGCCGAGTGTCGCCACGAATTCATTTTCGGACGGCAGCTTCCGGTCCTTGCTCCATTGGCCCATTCCGATGTTCGTCAGGATGTAGTCCTTGACCTTCTCGTAAAGAGGGCTGGCGGTATCGGGCAAAGTGATCATTTCAAAATCCTTTCCGGCAACGTTCGGAAATCACACGCGCCCGGAAGACCGCATCCGGATGATTGTTTTCAAACCATCGCCCTGCCCCGCCAACAGCCGCTCATAGGCTGCGGGAACATCATCCAGGCCGATCTCGCGGTCGATCAGTTCGACCATGGGCTCGGTCAATTCGCCGAGCATCCGAATGGCGTCGGGAAGCTCATCGGCAAAGGCGTGGCATCCCAGCAATGCGATTTCGCGTTCAACCAGGATGTTGGGATCGATGTCGAGGCGCCCATGGAATATGCCGACCATCGCAACGGTGCCACCGGCATCGAGAACGCCGAGCAACTGGCTGAGTGCTGCGATGCTGCCGGTCGCTTCGACGGCAGCAAGCAGGGGGGCATCCGCGGTGGCGGCGGCAATGGCGTCCCGGTTCAAGTCGACGATGCTGGCGCCGGTCACCCGCGCCACCCGGGCGCATCGGCCAGGGTTGCGATCGGCGACGAGCACGGTACCTGCGAATGTCCGGGAAAGCAGCAGTGCGGCAAGCCCGCCAATAGTCCCGCAGCCGACCACAAGAACGGAGCCGGCCGTTTTCGGCAGACGCCGCACTGCGTGCAACGCTACAGCCAGCGGCTCGGCCATCGCAGCGACCCGTTCGTCAAGCGCGGCATCGACGACGTGCAGCAGGCGTGCGGGCAGGACCGCCTGTTCGGCAAATCCGCCGTCGCATATCTCGCCGACAAAGCCCAGCGACGTGCAAAGGTGCCGCCTGCCTGCATGGCATTGCGCGCATTCTCCACACCAGAAACGGGAATCGGCGACCACGCGGTCGCCAACAGCGACGATGTCCACGCCCTCGCCGATAGCGATCACCGTGCCTGTCAGCTCATGGCCAGCCGTCGAGGGCGCCCGGCTTATCCATTGGCCCGTGCGAAAGTTGTGAAGATCGGAACCGCAAACGCCTGCGGCATCGACCCTCAGCTTCACCCAGCCTGGCTCGGGAGCGGCTGGCGCGGCGATATCCTCGACGCGCAGGTCGCCGGGTCCATGGAGTCGCGCCGCCCTCATCGTCATCGTTTCCGCTCAGCCGGCGAGATAGCGATCGCGGATCTCCGAAACCGCGTTCTCATGCGAGCTGAACCCTTCGTAGCGGGCGAGCCTGCGGGCATGCAACGCGAGTTCCGGATAGGCCGCCGAGGTCACATAGCCGACCGACGATCTCTTGACGAAATCCGTCACCGAAAGCGGTCCAAAGGTTCGCGCCCACCGGCTGGTCGGCAGCACCGCATTGGGTCCCAGGACGAAGTTAGCGAGGGTCACCGGCGTGTGCGGTCCCATGAGGATCTCGGCGGCTTCTGTGATACGTCCAAGGTGCGCAAATGGCTCCGTTGACAGAATCTCGAGGTGCTCCGGGACATAATCGTTGATGAAACGGTAGCTGTCCTCCAGCGACTCGGTCAGCACGATGCCGCCGCGCTTTCCAGTCAGCACCGCGCGCGAGAACTCCACACGCTGTTCGCTCATTCGGGACCAGTGTTCCGGTATCGCAATCAACGCGGCTTCGGCGACCTTGCGGCTATGCGTCACCAGATAGGCCGACGAATCCGGGCCGTGCTCGGCCTCTATCAACAGGTCAAGAGCGGCCAGGCCGCCGTCGACGCTGTCATCGGCAAAGATGATCGCTTCGGACGGGCCGGCAGGCAGGCCTGTGTTGATGATCGGGGACAACACGCTCTTTGCCGCCACCACCCACGGGCTCCCCGGCCCGACGATCTTCACGGCAGGCTTCACGGTCTCGGTTCCATAGGCGACGGCGGCGACCGCATGGGCGCCGCCGCACTTGTACACGGTCTCCACGCCGGCAATGCGGGCAGCAACCAGCGTCGCGGCGTCGACGGAACCATCCGAAGTCGCAGGCGTCACGATCGCGATCTGGGGAACCCCGGCAATCACCGCCGGAACCGAGGTCATCATCGTCACCGAGGGGAAGGCGCCTTTGCCGCGCGGAACATAAAGCGCAACGGAAGCAATCGGTGTGTATCGGTCACCCGCATAGGCGCCCGGCCGAACTTCCTTGAGCCACATCGTTTCCGGGCGCTGCTCCTCGTGGAAATGCCTTATGTTCTCAATGCCGAACCGGATACTCTCCACGACATCCTTGTCGACCTTGTCGAATGCCGCGTCGAACTCCGCTTCCGAAACTTTCAGCCCACCGTCGGCAACATCGGCTTTGTCGAGTTCGCGCGCAAACCGGAGCAAGGCCGTGTCACCTTCATCCTTGACGGCCTTGATGATTGGACGGACCTTTTCGATGAAGGAAGACAGATCTCCTTCTGCGCGTTTCAGTAAACTGGACCGCTGATCGACACTGAGGGATGACAGGCGGTGGAAGCTGACGTCAGACATGGCGGCTCCTTTTCTAGGACGCAATTACGGTTAGCGCTTGTCGATCACTTCTGGGACACATCTCCAGCCCCTGAAGCCTTCAAATCGATGCGAGAAAGCCTCCATCCACGGGAATGGACTGGCCGGTTATGTAGGCTGCCGCATCCGAAGCGAGGAACACCGCGATTCCGTGCAGGTCCGGGAGATCACCAAAACGGCGCTGCGGAATCTTGGCGAGCATCGATTGCTGCCATGCCTGGTTGCTGTAGAACACGTCTGTCATCGCTGTCCTGAAATAGCCAGGCGCAATGGCGTTGACCCGGATCCCAAGATCGGCCCACTCCGCCGCAAGCGCCCGCGTCATGCCGAGGAGGCCTGATTTCGACGAGCCGTACGGCACCGCCGTGGGAACCCCAACCTCGGAAGTTAACGAACAGAGATTGATAATGACGCCGGGCCGTCCGGCGTCTCTCATCTGCCGCGCAGCGGCCTGGGCGCAGAAGAAGGCGCCTTTGAGATTCGTATCGACAATCCTGTCCCACAAGGCCTCGTCGACATCGAGTGAAGGCCGGACCTCTTCCGTACCTGCATTGTTGACGAGAATATCGAGACCTCCGAGCAGGCTGCCGGCCTCGGCTGTCGCCGCCCGGCACCGGTCGACGTCAGTGACGTCCAGGGCGACGGCGTGCGCGACCCCGCCGGCGGTGCGGATAGCGGCCATCGTCTTCTCGAGCGAGGTCACGCTGCGCGCCGTGACGGCGACGTCGGCGCCGGCCGCGCTGAGCGCCTCGGCGATGCTGCGCCCGATGCCACGGCTTGCGCCGGTTACAAGCGCCTTCCTGCCTGACAGATCGAAGAGAGATGCGTTGCGCATGTCATCCTCCTTGGTAATGTCGCGCTTGGACCGATCACGTCGAGACTATCCGAATGCAGCTTATCTATACAAGCATGTACATCATGGCTGTAGTGCGCCATGCGAAACTCTGCTTGTCAGAGCGGCAGCGCATTGGCCGACATCGGACCGGTCTACGCGGTTCGCCCCAGCCCATCTGGAGTTCATCGGGAGGGATATATGAAGCGCGCAGTAGACCACGACGCGATGAGCGTGGTTGGCTATACCACCCCCTGGAGTGCCAAAGCAGGCCAGCGGATCAAGCTCAGCCTGTCATGCGATCGGCCGATAAAGGCCACACGAATTTGCCGGCTCGACAAGCCGGCTCCGGAATTTCTCACCTGGGCCATCGAAACAATAGGTGAAGCACGGCGTCGGCATTTCGACCAGGGGTCGTTCCTGTTCGTGCGGCCCGGCGAACTGGCCAAAGTACAAGCCCTCCACGGTATACGTTTTGAGCTGTTCCTCACGCGCAACGAAGGTGCGCGCACGATCCTGGAGGCAGGCGCCGTCGGGCTGCGCCTCCGCGACGGCGCATTAGTCGTGGAAATCGGTGACGAAACCCTTGTCGAGAAGAAGGCGCCAACCGGTGTGTGGCTCACTGTCGAGTTGGATCTGCGGCAGGAACAATCGCGTCTGCGCATCAAATCCCATGATCTTCTCGCGCCTTACGAACTCCGTGAAGGTTTTGGCAGCCCGGCGTGGAACCTCCAAGGGCACGGCATCCATTTCGGCGCAAGTGCCACCAACCACGAACCTACCCTCAACGCGAAATTTGCTGCGATCCGGCTCGACACCCCACAGGGGACTGTTGCCTGGGATTTCCCGACGCTGTTACCAACGCAACCGATCCTGTCGTCGGGCGGAGCAGATCCGCTGCTCCTAGATGTGATCAATCAGCCAGCCTTCTGCGTGACTTCGGCACGCTGGGACGGATCGAGCTTCGAGCCTCGCTTGGTGCCGTCGCACTACGACGCTATCCATTGCCACGACGACGACATCGGCCCGCTTGAGTGGCCGGCATCACACCGCGTGACGATCCCTGAAAACGCACACCCAGGCGTCTACGCGTTCCAGGTCGAATGGGAGGGTGGCGACGAACGCGTGGTGTTCTTCGTCACCTCGTCACAGGTCTCGTCGCCGCTGTTGTATCTCGTGCCGACGGCCACCTATCTCGCTTATGCCGACGAATATCTCCCGGATCATCTTTATGAATGGAAAGGCGACGACCGGGGACATCGCTTCGCGATCGCCAACAATCTGAAATCTCTTTACGACTACCATTCCGACCTTAGCGGTGTTTCCATCTGTTCCTACAAAAAGCCGAAAGTGACGCTCAGGGACGATTACGACTATCCGCTCTGCGGCTGCCCACACAATTTGCCGGTCGATCTGCACTTCCTCCGATTCTGCCACGGAAATGGAATCATGTTTGACGTCCTGACCGATCACGACTTGCACGAATGCGGCATAGACGGTCTGCGTCGACATCAAGCCGTCGTCACCGGCAGTCACCCCGAATATATGTCGATCGAGATGGAGCAGGCGCTGCGGCAGTTTGTGGCCGAAGGCGGCAGCATCGCCTATCTCGGCGGAAACGGCTTCGCTGCCACTGTGGCTTTCAAGGACGACCTGATGGAGCTGCGGCGCTCGCCGCTGGAGGCAGGCCGCACCTGGGAGGGCCCGGTCGCCGAACAGGCGCTGTCGATCACCAACGAACCAGGCGGCTATCTCCGCTCGCGCGGCCGAGGCGAATTCTCGCTGATCGGTGGCGCGATCTCACTGATGGGATTCGAAGGCGCGCGCCCCTTCACGCGCACTGAGGAAAGCCGTGAAGCAGGATTCGCATGGCTGTTCGAAGGCGTTGAAAATGCGACCTTCGGCACGGACGGCATCGTGCTGGGTGGTGCCGCGGGCTACGAAGTGGATGCGACAGATCCAGCCCTCGGCACTTCCGCTGACACCGTCGTGATCGCGCGGGCGACGGGATTTCCGGACAGCTTCTTCCAGGATCCGACGCGCTGGTATGAGGGCGGCGATACGCAACGCATCGCCCGCCGCTGCGCCGAAATGACCCTGCGAAAGCTCGCAGCAGGCGGCTTGATCTTTTCGGCAAGCTCGGTTGCCTGGTGCGGCGCGCTGCCAGCCGCAGGCGCCATGAACGATGTCGGCAGGATCACGCTCAATCTGCTTAACCGCCTCGGCACCACGAAAGGAGAACCCGGCCGAGAAAATCAATAACCTTCGGCGAAGGTACTGACCAGCGGACTGCGGGACCTTGAGGAGCGCGGCGTCCCCGATAGCGGGCGGGCATTTAGAGAGTGGTACTGCGCAGTGACTTGGGCCCTCCAAGAGTCTAAGCAGCCAGCATGCTTCTGACAGCACGAAGGAAAAACCGCCGCATACCCCGCTTTCTTGCCGTCTACACCATGGAGCCCGAAGACCTCGCTCGCTTTCGCAGCCTGCCTAAGCCGAGCAGGACGCGATTGATGCCGTCGGCTTGCAGCAATGGGCGGACTGGGAGGAGAGAAATGCCGCATTTTTTCCCCGATCGCGGCGACTTCAACGCCGTCAAAAAATTACGCTCTTGATTCTAAAGGTTAAAGTCGTCGCAAAAATATTTTGAGGTTTCGCCAACTGTCGGGACCAATCGAGCGGTTTTTGCACCTCGCGACGTTCGATGGCCCGCTCAGGTCGTCTCAAAAAGTACCGTCACCGCCCCAGCTAAGGCATTAGCCAGAGGCCATAGCGATCGACAAGCAACCGGTGCTGCACACACCCGCTGCGGGCGGTGTGTTGTGAGCGCTGGCATCCACTCGATTCCTGGCGAAATTCAGGCTAGCTTGGGCGATAGATGGCTCAGTTCTGGTCGGTGAATCATAATCAGACCGCCCGTCAAGAGATTGACGGGCAGCACCTTTGGTCTCCCAAGACCGAGAGCGATGGCGCGCGAAACGAGTTCTGCAACAACATGTGCCGTGCGACGCCCGGCGACCCTGTCCTTTCGTATACCGATCAAGCAATTGACTATATGGGCAGGATCGCGGAATTCGCTTTCACCGCTCCGAAACCGTCGAGTTCGGAGAGACCGCAGCTTTGGAATCAAGAGGGATGACTTCTGCCGATCTTTTGGACACCGCTTTCCCCTTCGATTCATCCCAAAACAACAACGGGGAGTCTCGGCCCGCTCCCGCCGAGGCGATATTCGCCCCTCCATCCAGTTTCGGACTCAGGCAATCAGAAAGCCCTATCTGACAGGCATTCCACAGAAGTAATGCAAATTCAAAATCGCGGCCTCATGTTTCAAAACCAGGATGGTTTCGAAGCCGGCGGGTCGCTCACGGTCCTCAAAGCGAGAATTCTAAGAGACGTTCAACAATGACCCAGCACGCAGAAAACGCTCGAATTCTCATGTACAGCCACGACACGTTCGGGCTCGGCCACTTGCAGCGCTGCCGAACTATCGCGCATTCGCTGGTCGAGGATTTCCGCGGACTTCAGGTGCTTATCATTTCGGGTGCGACTATCGCTGGCGCCTTCGACTACCGTGCCCGTGTCGACTTCGTGAAGATCCCCAGCGTCATCAAGCTGCGCAACGGCGAATACACCTCGCTGGAAAAGGACATCGATCTGCATGAGACGCTAAGGATGCGCCAGTCGATCATCCGCCACACGGCCGAGACCTTCCGGCCGGATATCTTCATCGTCGACAAGGAACCGCTCGGCCTGCGCGGTGAGATTGAGGACACGCTGTCCTACCTCAAGACGCGGGGCACCACGCTGGTGCTTGGCCTGCGCGAGGTGATGGATGCGCCGCATCTGCTCGAAGCAGAGTGGGCACGCCGGGACGTGATGCGCAAGATAGGCCTGTTCTACGACAAGGTCTGGGCCTATGGCCCGCCGGATTTCTACGATCCGTTGACCGGCTTGGATGTGCCGCCGGCTGTCAGGGCAAAGATGAGGTTCGTCGGTTTCCTGCAACGGAGCCTGCAGCGGAACGAGTTGCCCGGCCATCGGCCCGAGGGCGACTATATCCTCGTTACCACCGGTGGCGGCGGTGACGGCGCCGATCTGATTCACGACGTCATCGATGCCTATCAGCAGGATCCGCAATTGCAGCATAGGGCCCTGATCGTGCTTGGGCCTTACATGCCGGCGCGCAAGCGCAACAAGCTGCTCAAGAAGGGGTCCAAGATCCCCTATATCAGGATCATCGAGTTCGACAACCGCATGGAAGACCTGATTGCCGGCGCCAAGGCGGTAGTGGCGATGGGCGGCTACAACACCTATTGCGAGATACTGTCTTTCGACAAGCCGGCGCTGATCGTGCCGCGCGTCGAGCCCCGCAAGGAACAACTGATCCGCGCACGGCGCGCGGCCGAACTCGGCCTCATCGAGATGTTTTTGCCGGAAGAAGCCGAGGATTCCCGGCGGTTTGCCGATGCACTGAAGGTGCTGCCGGACCGGCCCCGCCCATCGCAGAGCAATCCGCATCTGACGCTGGAAGGGCTGCCTCATATTTCCGAAATCGTCGCGGAACTGCTCGACCGGCGGGCCGGCCATCACCTTTCAGTCATTGAAGGAATGACCTGAGTTGCAACATCGCAAGATCGTCGTGGTTCTGAAGGGTTATCCGCGGCTGTCCGAAACCTTCATCGCGCAGGAATTGCTCGGTCTTGAGCGTGCGGGGTTCGACCTGATACTTGTCGCGCTCAGGCGGCCGACCGACGAAAAACGCCACCCCGTGCATGACGAGATCAAAGCGCCCGTCCATTATCTGCCGGAATATCTGCATGAAGAGCCGCTGCGCGTGCTTCGCTCGCTGTTTGCCTATCTGCTGCGTCCGGGCTTCTGGCGCGCGCTCGGATCGCTGGCTGCCGATATGCCCCGCGACTTTACGCGCAATCGCGCGCGCCGCTTCGGGCAAGCGCTCGTGCTGGCGGCCGAATGGCCGGAAAACGCGGGCTGGCTGCATGCCCATTTCGCGCACACGCCTGCATCGGTGACGCGCTATGCCAGCCAGCTTCGTGGCCTGCCCTGGACCTGCTCGGCCCATGCCAAGGACATCTGGACTTCGGCGGACTGGGATCTGGCCGGCAAGCTTTCCTCGGCGCGCTGGACGGTCACTTGCACGAAAACCGGCTTCGACCGTCTGAAAAAACTCGCTAACGGCAACTCGTCTGTGCATCTGAGCTATCATGGGCTCGACCTTGATCGCTTCGGCAGTTTCGGCGAGGCGCGAAAGCAGCATGACGGCTCGGCGCCGGACGAACCGGTTGTCGTTCTGAGTGTCGGGCGCGCCGTTGAAAAGAAAGGTTACGACACGTTGCTGGAGGCCCTTGCCCTGTTGCCCGGCGATTTGGCGTGGCGTTTCGAGCATATCGGCGGCGGCGAAGAACTGGAACGGTTCAAGGCGCTGGCGCAAAAGCTCGGCGTGGATGGTCGCGTCTCTTGGAAAGGCGCGCTTGCGCAGGAGGAGGTGCTTGAGCACTACCGCCGTGCCGACATCTTCGCCCTGGCCTGCAGGATCACCGCAAATGGCGACCGCGACGGTCTGCCGAATGTTCTGGTGGAGGCGGCTAGCCAGCGCCTTGCCTGCGTGTCGACCGATACTTCCGGCGTGCCGGAGCTTTTATCGCCGGATGAAACCGGCTTGCTGGTTCCGACGGAAAACCCGATTGCCCTGGCACAGGCGCTGGAGCGCCTGATCCGCGATCCCGTGCTGCGCGTCCGCCTCGGCGACGCCGCAGAGCGGCGCGTGCGCGGCAATTTCGATCATATGGCAAGCATTGGACAGCTCAAGGAACTGTTCGAGCGGGAGTGGCGGGCCGCCGAATGAAGCGGCTGCGCGCTTTCTTCTATGTCCAGCACCTGCTCGGCATCGGCCATCTCGCGCGCGCCAGCCGCATTGCGGCGGCTCTGGTCGATGACGGGTTTGACGTAACCGTCGTGACCGGTGGAGCGCCGATCGCCGGGTTTCCAGGACTGGGGGTAAAATCTGTAACCCTGCCACCTGTCACCTCCGGTGATGAAGGATTTTCGGGACTTGTCGACCTGCAAGGCAACCCGATCGACGATGATTTCAAGAAATGGCGTTCAGAGATGCTGCTGCAGGCATTCCGGGATTGCAGGCCTGATATCGTCATTGTCGAGGCGTTTCCATTTGGACGCCGGCAGATGCGTTTCGAACTCTTGCCGCTGATCGAGGTCATAGACGCGACGTCGCCCAGACCGCCGCTGGTGACGTCCGTCCGCGATATCCTCCAGGAGCGCGTCAAGCCGGGCCGAAACGAGGAAACGGTCGATCTCATCAACAGGCATTTCGACCTTGTTATGGTCCACGGCGATCCGGCTTTCGCAACCATCGACAAGACATTTCCATTGGCTGGGGCGATCAGGGCCGAGGTCACCTACACAGGGCTCGTTGCCGCGCCGCCATCGCCCGCAGCCTCCGAGCGCTTCGACGTTCTGGTGTCGGTTGGCGGCGGGGCTGCCGGAAAGAGCCTTGTCAGCTCCACCATCGCAGCGGCGCGGAATGCCAACAACGCTTGGAAATGGTGTTTGATCACCGGCCCGAACCTGCCGAAAGACGAGTTTGACGCAATCGCACGCGATGCCACGCCGGGCCTGTCCATCTTCCGGTTCCGCGAGGATTTCGCCAGCCTGCTGACCGGCGCCCGCCTGTCAGTCTCGCAGGCGGGTTACAACACGGTCTGCGATGTACTGCGCGCGGGTTGTCGCTCCCTGCTCGTCCCATTTGCAGCCGGCGGGGAAACCGAACAGACGGTTCGCGCCCTGATGCTCGAAGAACTCGGTCTTGCAACGGTGCTGACGGAAAAGGACCTGACGCCTGAAGGTTTGGCGCAAGCTATCGAACAGGCGCTTGTGGGACGGACGCCATCCGCGCATCGTCTCGATCTGGAAGGCGCGCGTCGCTCGGCGCAAATCCTGCGCGAGCGGTATCGAACATGGTCCCTAAATGTGGGGCCCGGTTTCGGAAAAGTTCATGATCAAACAGACGATAGATCCTAACGCGCGTAGCGTCCGTGAGATTCGTGCGACGCGCTTCAAGTCCTGTTTTTATGCGTATCGTTGTCCCAAAACCGCTACGCACTTTTGGGCGAAATGCATTAAACAGTTCCAATCAGCATGAAGCGCGTATAATTTTTTGTCGGCAGTTCGCCGGAGAACCGCACCTCCCGTAGCGCCGCCATCTCCTCGAAGGCTGCAAGCGAAGCCACGCAGTTGATGTGCGTCGGCTCGCTGAAATAATCGTTCGATTGCAGCAGTACATTCGTGCCCGGCGGAAGCAGAGCAAGCCAGGCGCGCAGATCGGCTATGTGTTCGCAGCTCGTATTGACCATCAGGTCGGGCCGCCCGGCCGCATAGTCGAGTGCGTACATATCTGCCGTCAGCGCCCGGAACCGGTCGCCGGCTTCCCGGTTGAGGGTCCGGGCGACCGGCGCGACTTCAGGATCGATGTCGATGCTATCGATCGCCGCGATGTCGAAGCGGGCATCGTTGAAAAGCATTGCCGGCAATACGCCGTACCATCCACCCAGAACCCATATGCGCCCGAAGCGGCCGCCGCCGCTTTCGAACAGCCTGTCGAGCGCCCACATCTTGCAGGCGACCTGCTTGTGGTTGAAGGCGTTGGCAATATCGGCCTTCGGATGCTTGGCGACGACGCGCGCCAGCCCTGCCACGAGAGGGCAGTTGACATAAGCAGCAATTCCCCGTGTGAGGTCCAAGGCTTGCTCGTGCCAGTCCATGGCATTGCGTGGTTGCGTGACATCCATCATAATTCGTCTTGTATGTTGGGATTCTGGGCGACACAACGCAATCTTGCCTCCCGCAAGACTGTTTGATTCCGCGGACGTGATCATGCTGCAAGCCGCTTGGCTATTGCCCGGTGCCGGAGAGAGCCTATTGCATCTGTCCGGATCATCGGCGTCCATCCGCCAGCACCAGCCGCGCAGCTGCGGCCTCGTGCTGCTCAGCTGTTCGCCAAAGCCCTACGAAAGCCGCGGATCGTTTGGCCAGCTGCTTTCTTCGCCGATCGACAATGCCCATGTCGTTGCCATCGACCATGCGCCGGAACTGGATCGCGCCGCCTCGCAGGTTCCTTGCATAGTTGAGCGCGGGGCAATGTCCGTGCACGGCAGCTTCGAGCTTGTCGCTGGCGATGAAGAAATTGCCGATACGCCATTCGCCAGCAGGTGCTTTTACATCCTGCATGCTTCCAACTGAAGGGTCCACAGTCGCATATGGAAGCCAGCCTAGCCCGCTATATCTGGACGCACACCAAGAAGCAGCAGCTCTGGATATTGATGATCGTCGTGCTTTCGATGATCCCGTATTTCATGTCCTTCGACCTGCCGAAGCTGATCGTCAACGGACCGATCCAAGGTCGCGGCTTCGAGCAACCGGGCGCGACCCAGCCATTCATGAGGCTACACTATAACCTGCCGTTCATTGGAGAGGTCCAGTTCTTCTCCGGTTTTCAGCTCGACCGCGAGGAGACCCTGTTTGCCCTGAGCCTTGTGTTCCTCTTGCTAGTCGTCATCAACGGCCTGTTCAAATTCTACATCAACACCTACAAGGGCCGCCTCGGCGAACGCATGCTGCGGCGTATCCGCTTCGATCTGGTCGACCGCGTGCTGCGGTTTCCGCCGGTTTACTTCAAGCGGGTGAAGTCCGCCGAAGTGGCGACCATGGTGAAGGACGAGGTGGAGCCGCTGGGCGGCTTCATCGGCGACGCCTTCCTGCAGCCGGTACTGCTCGGCGGCCAAGCGCTGACGGCCATGCTGTTCATCATGATCCAGAACGTCTGGCTCGGAATGATAGCGGTCGTGATCGTGGCGATCCAGATCGTGCTCATCCCGCGAATGCGGCGGCGGCTGATCGTGCTCGGGCGCCAACGGCAGTTGACGGCGCGCGCGCTTTCGGGCCGGGTTGGCGAAATCGTCGACGGCATCGGCGCGGTTCACGTCCACGATACATCAAACTACGAGCGCGCCGACATAGCTGCCCGGCTCGGGCTCATCTTCAAGATCCGCTTCGATCTTTACCAATGGAAATTCATGGTAAAGTTCCTCAACAATTTTCTCGCGCAGCTCACGCCCTTTCTGTTCTACATGATCGGCGGGTATCTGGTCCTCCAGGGGCGGCTGGACGTCGGCCAGCTCGTGGCCGTGATCGGCGCCTACAAGGACCTGCCCGGACCGATGAAGGAACTGATCGACTGGGATCAGGATCGGCAGGATGTCCAGGTCAAATATCAACAGGTCGTTGAACAGTTCACCGTCGAAGGTCTCATCGCGCCGAAAATCATGGCATTGACGATCGACGATCCCGATCCAATGACCAAACCGCTGTCGGCGATCAATCTGTCCATAGCAGACGATGGCGGTGCGATGCTCCTCAACCGTATCTCCCTCCAGGTCAAGCCGGGTGAGACGGTGGCACTGGTCAGTACCGCAACAGGTGGAGCGGAGGCGCTTGCAGAAGCCTTCGCGCGGCTGATCTGGCCAGACAGCGGAAAGGTCGCTTCGGGCACCGACGACCTGCTTGAACTCCCCGAAGCAGTAACCGGCCGGCGCATATCGTATGCCTCGTCGGATGTTTTCCTGTTCCAGGCAAGCCTCCGCGACAACCTGCTCTACGGGTTGAAGCATGCGCCGCTGACATCGGTGCCTTATGACGGTGCTGCGGCAGATCAGCACCGCTGGAACATTCACGAGGCGCGCCGGTCGGGCAATCCGGATCTTGATATCCACGGCGACTGGATCAACTATGCTTCCGCTGGCGCTACCGGCCCGCACGACCTCTTTGAAGCCGTGCGCCGGGTGCTCGACGCGGTTGTTCTGTCGCGTGACATTCTGGATCTCGGATTGCGCTCTTCAGCTGACCTCACGCGTCACACGGAGCTTGCCAGGCGGATCGTCGAACTGCGTGCGGCGCTGCGGACCCGGCTGGAACAAGAGGGGCTGAGCGGACTGGTGGTTCCTTTCGAACCGGGCGCCTACAACAAGGAAGCAACGATCGGCCAAAACCTGCTCTTCGGCGCTGCCGCCGGTCCCGAACTGGCCGACAGGGCGCTGGCGGCCAATCCCTATTTTGCTTCCGTGCTGAGGCAAGCCGGCCTCGACCGCACGCTCTACGAAATGGGCTTGGAGATCGCCAAACAGGCGATCGAGTTGTTTGCCGACCTGCCGCCCGATCACCAGTTCTTCCAGCAGCTCGCCTTCATGAGCGCGGAGGAGATACCCGCCTACGAAACCTTGCTGCAACGGCTCAAGAACCGTCCCTACGAGGCGGTTTCGGAGAACGATCGCGCCATGATCGTCACCTTGAGCTTTGCCTACATCGAGCCCCGGCACCGCTTCGGCCTGCTGAGCGACGAGCTGATGAGCAAGATCGTCGCTGCACGCAACCGGTTCTATGAAGACCTGCCGCCCGAGTTGCACAATGCGATCGAACGGTATGATCCTGCCAAATACATTGCCGCGGCCACGGTCATGGATAATGTCCTGTTCGGGCGTGTGGGCAACAATCATCCCGACGCGCCCGACCGCATACGCTCCATCGTCTATGACATTCTTGACGAACTCGGGCTTTATGGCGAACTTCTGGATGTCGGCCTGGACTTCAACGTCGGCTCCGGCGGGAGGCGGCTGACCGGTGGACAGCGACAGAAGCTCGATGTTGCCCGGGCCTTGCTCAAGCGTCCCGATTTTCTCATTCTCAACCGGCCGCTGTCGGCGCTCGACCAGCGCATGCAGGATAAGGTGCTGCGAAATGTGCTCGAGGAAGCCAGGCGCGACGGCCATTCGCCGGCAATTGTGTGGGTCGTGACGAATCCGGCAATGGCGATGATGTTCGATCGCGTTGTCGTCTTCGACTCGGGTCAATTGGCGGAAGACGGAACACACGAGACACTCTTGGCGGGGAACGGTATCTTCAAGGAACTGTTGTCATAGAGCAACGGACATTCAGATGGATCATTCTGCCGGTGCACGACATCGGGCTCGCCACCTTTCGCGTGGTTTGCCTCGCCATCTCGGAAAGAGAATTGATTCCATCTTGGCGTCCCTTGCTCTAGTCTGGCAAACGCGAATTTTGGAAGGTTTGCGACAATGCTGCTCAAGGATGAAGTTGGAATGCTGCAACGCGTTCCCTTGTTCTCTGCCATCGAGCCGACAAAGCTCAAGCTGCTTGCGTTCACATCCGATCGTGTGAGCTACAGCGCCGGCCAGATCCTTTTCAGGCAGGGCGACGAGGGAGACGCCGCCTATGTCATCCTTTCAGGCAGGGCGGATATTCTTGTCGATTCCGATAGCGGACCGATAAAAGTTGCCGAACTGGAGCCAAATTCGATCGTTGGCGAGATCGCCATATTGTGCAACAGCTCCCGCACTGCCACCGTCAGAGCGGCAAGTCCGCTGGAAGCCTTGAGAATCCGCAAGGATCATTTCCTGAGGCTTATGAGGGAGTTCCCGGAAATGACCATCGAGATATTGCGGGTTCTTGCCGATCGCCTAAGCCATACGACCGCGGATCTGATCGACGCACGAAGCGCCAAATAACGAAGGACGTGCGCCCGATCCTCGCCGTCGTGACGGCACTGTCCTCTCGCTGAGAAGATCACCCGGAGAAAGCCTGTCTCGCCTAGCAGCGGTTGTTTGGATATGATGGGCGAAGGGGTAGCATGGACGACAACGTTTTCCTGGTCAGGTTTTGGGGTGTCCGCGGCAGCATTTCGGTATCAGGGCCAGAATTCTCTCGCTATGGCGGCAACTCAATCTGCGTCGAAATGCGATGCGGTAAGCATACGCTTCTGTTCGACGCAGGCTCTGGCCTACGGCCTGCCGGCGCGGCACTTCAGGCGTTGGGCGTGACCGATTTCGACCTGCTTTTCACCCATTGCCATTACGATCACATCATCGGGTTGCCGTCTTTTGCGCCGATCTATGATCGGGGCGCCAAGGTTACGCTTTGGTCCGGGCATCTTGCAGGACACATGACGACCCGGCAGATGGTCGATGAGTTCATGCAGCCGCCGTGGTTTCCGGTGAAACTGGAAGCCTGCAAGGCAAGCCTCGACTATCGCGATTTCGTATCCGGAGACGTGCTTCGCCCGCGCGAAGGGGTGGTGGTCCGAACCGGCAGTCTTATCCATCCGGGCGGCTGCATAGGCTACCGGGTCGAATGGGGCGGCCGCGTCGTGGCGATGATCACAGACACTGAGCACGAGCCGGACAAACTCGATCAGGCGGTGCTCGGCCTGATCGAAGATGCCGACCTCGTCATTTACGATTGCACCTACACCGAGGAGGAAATGGAACGCCGCCGCGGTTACGGGCACTCGACATGGCAAGAGGGTGTCAAGCTCTGTGAGGCGGCCGGTGCGCGCAGGCTTGCCCTGTTTCACCACGATCCGACACGGACCGACGAGGAACTGGACGAGATCGAGAAACTGGCCAAAGACAGGTTTACCGGCGCTTTTGCCGCGCGGGATGGCCAGACGCTCAAATTTCCAGTCTCATTGCGCAAAAAGCGCTGAGCTGTTTTCCTCTATCTCTTTGTTTTGACGCAATTCCGGACGGAAAACCATTCACACTTTTCCTGGAATTGCTTTACCGGCGCTGCGCCCGATCAATGTCCTGATCGGAAGCCATACGCAGGCTTCAGTCTGTGCGGTGACTGTGAACAGCCGTTCGAGGAAGAGCCAGGCCGATTCATCATGCACGAGATGGTGGGTGAGCAGGCCGGCCGGTTCGCCTCCATCGAATGCATGCTGCAACTGCGCGATGATGGCTTGAACCAACAGGCCATGATCGCGGCAGCCGCGCGTGCCATGCCAATCCATGATGTCGACATTGCTGTTGATGACCGCAAGTGAAGCCGGTCTTGGCGGCCCATAGACCGACAATGCCGAAAATCCTATCGATCCAAGGTCGGATACCAAGCCGGCGTCGATCCTGTTCCAGGGTGGCACCAGCATCGGAACGGCACGTGCGCCGTGCAGGCCGGTTATGTGCGACAGCCCGCGGGCCAGATCATCGAGCACCGCCTCGCGTGGCCGATGCGCGCCGAGCTCCTGCTTCTTCTGGCCCTCCGGAGCATGATTTCGGTGCGCCCAGCCATGGATGGCGACCGTGGCATGCGGCGCCTCGTCAAGCCGAACGACAAGCTTCTCGTCAGTCAGGGCGGGAATGACGGCCAGAGTCACCGGAACCGCGAATTCACCAGTGAGGTCGAGCAACCGATCAAGCGCAGGCGTCGGATCAACGCCGTCATCGTCGCGCAGCCAGAACTCTGCCTTACGGTCCGCCCGTTGCCAGTTCGCCAGCTCCTCCACCAAGGGTTGCCAGATTTGATCGGATGTCATGAGACCGGGATCTTCGCAAGAAGTTCGGCCAGACGCGCCGCCGCAGCACCGAGACAACGTTCTTCGAGGATGAAACGTCTGGCTTCTGCGGCCATGATGGATCTTTCGTCGTTACGGGTCAGAAGCCTTTCAATGGCAGAAGCGAACGCCGCCACATCGTCCGGCGGGGTGAGAAACCCGGCCTGGCCATCCCGCACGACCTCCGGCACGCCGGCGACATCCTGAGCCACAACCGGAAGGCCGGCGGCCTGTGCTTCAAGATAGGCAACGCCATAGGCCTCGCCGAAACCCGGCCAGACGTAAATTCCCCCACTGTAGAGGACATCCGGCACGGCGGCTGGCTCAAGCGCGCCAAGCCATTCGATACGCTCGGCGGGCAAGCCGGCGAATTGCGCTTTGATCTCCTCGCGGGCAGGTCCGTCCCCGACGATCGACATGGTCCAGGTCAGATGACCGATCGAACCGAGCGCCTGCGCCAGCATGCGATAGCTTTCGACTTTGTCGCCCGGGCGCATCATGGCGACGGTAACGAGGCGCGTCGGACAACCCCGTGCCGGTGTTTCCCGGAATAGCGATGTGTCGATGAAGGGCGAAAGCATGCCGAAAGCGGCGTCGGGTATCGCATCTGCCAGTCCCTGAAGATCCCTTTGCGTGAAGCAGATGTTCAGCGCCGCCTGTTCGACGGCTCGCGCCACCAACGCTTGCGTATCGGCCCACAAACCGGTGTTGCGCCGCCTCGAATAGGAGGCTTCCGCTGTCACATAGGGAACACCAAAGGCCAACGCCAGTTCGGGCCCGATCAGGTCGGGCGCCTTGTAATAGGGATGATAGGTGAACCACAGATCGGGCTTGCCGTCACGATCCCAAAGCCCTGCCAGCCGCGCGGCTTCCTCCCGGGCCTCGACCTTGAGCGCATCGAAACTTTTCGAATCCGGTTCGCGTAGATAGAAGCGCAATTCAGATGCCAGTTCGACGCTGTGCCCTCCATGCTCCAGCGCCTTGACCAGCATCCGTGCCATCTGACGGTCGCCTGAGGCAACGGGATGATTGGGCGACTTCAGCGGCGCGTAGAAGGCAATTCGCATCGCCGGACCCTATCATCGGAAAGCCTGCGCAAGTCAATTTCGAAGCATGATCGACTTCACCCTCAAGCACTGGAATGTGCTATCTGATGCTCATGGAAACAGCTGCCGCGTCCGACCCGTTTGTCGCTTCCCTACCGGTCTTCGCCAGGTTCGAAAGCGTTGCCGATATCGATAACTATCGGCCTCTCCCCGATGGCTGGGCGCTGGCCACCGCAGATATCGTCGGCTCTACCAAGGCGATCGAGGCGGGGCGCTATAAAACCGTCAATATGGCCGGTGCCAGCGTCATTTCGGCGCTGCTCAATGCGCTGGGTAGGCAAGATCTTCCCTTTGTCTTCGGCGGCGACGGCGCGCTCGTGGCGTTTCCCGGCTCGGCGCTGGAGATCACCCGCAACGCGCTGGCGGCTGTCCAGAGATGGGTGGCGGCCGAACTGGATCTGACCTTGCGTGCCGCAATCGTGCCGATAAAGGATATAAGAGCGCAAGGCCTCGACGTTCGCGTGGCGAGGTTCCAGGCCTCCGATGCAGTCTTCTATGCCATGTTCGCCGGAGGTGGCGGCAGTTGGGCGGAAGCCGAGATGAAAGCGGGGCGCTACCGCATCGATCCTGCGCCGGCCGGCGCGCGGCCGGATCTGACCGGCCTCTCCTGCCGCTGGAACCCAATCGAAGCCCGGCATGGCGAAATTGTCTCGATCATAGCCATACCGGGGGCGTCGCGCGACTTGCGCGGTTTTCAGTTTCTGGTTTCCGACATTATCGCCCTAGCCGGCAGGCAGGAACGCGATGGCCACCCGGTGCCAGTGAACGGGCCGGACTACAGTTTGCTGCCCGCCGGCCTCGATATCGAGGCGCGGGCCATGGCGCCGGCAGGACGGCGGTGGCTGTCGAAGCTGTGGATAGTGTTCCTGATGACGCTTACGGCTGTTACGGATAGATATGGCTGGACGATCGGCAGATTCGATCCGAAGATCTACAAACGCGAAGTGGCCAGCAATTCGGATTTCCGGAAGTTCGACGATGGCTTGAAGATGACCATCGACGTTGACGCGGATGTATTGCAACGGATCGAGAACCGGCTGAAACAGGCGGAAGAGGCGGGCATCTGCAACTATGGCCTGCACCGCCAGAAATCGGCCTTGATGACATGCCTCGTCGCATCGCCGCTGCAGCGCGATCACGTTCATTTCATCGATGGCGCCGCCGGCGGCTATGCGATGGCTGCCGAAAGCCTTAAGGCGAAGGTGCCGGTCTGACGGCTTGCGGACATCGATTTTCCGCAATATGCCTCGGGGCTCTTGGGAGCGGTGAGCCTCACCATGGAAGCGGACGGCCTGTCCGAATTGACGGGAAGCACATTTTTGGACGCCTCACGATCGACATATGACCGTCTTCTGAACCGGATTTCGACGCGTGCCGCGCAAGTCGGCGTGATCGGACTGGGCTATGTGGGGCTGCCGCTGGCGGTTGCGATCGCACGCGCCGGCTTCCCGGTTTCCGGCTTCGACATCGAACCCCAAAAGGTCGAGAGCCTGAACAACGGCCAATCCTACATCGAGGCGGTGACGTCGCCAGCCCTTGCCGGCCAGGTGGCGAGCGGACGGTTCCGCGCCACTGCGGATTTTGCCGAACTGGCCGTCTGCGATGTCATCATCATCTGCGTTCCGACACCACTGACGAAACACCGCGAGCCGGATCTCTCCTTTGTCAGGAACACGGCAGGCACCATCGCGAAGCATCTGCGTCTCGGCCAGCTGATCGTGCTGGAATCGACCACCTATCCCGGCACCACCGACGACGTGATCAAGCCCATCCTGGAAAAAACCGGCTTGCGGTCGAGGATAGATTTCTTCCTCGGCTTCTCGCCCGAACGCGAGGATCCCGGCAACCGCAGCTTTGAAGTCGCGACGATCCCCAAGGTCGTGGCAGGTGACGGCACTGAAGCGGCGATGCTCGTGCAGGCTTTCTACCATGGCGTGGTCAAGACCGTCGTTCCGGTTTCCACCACGGCAACCGCCGAGGCGGTCAAGCTGACGGAAAACATCTTCCGCTCGGTCAACATAGCCCTCGTCAACGAGTTGAAGGTCGTGCTCGGTGCGATGGGAATCGACATCTGGGAGGTGATCGAGGCGGCAAAGACCAAGCCGTTCGGCTATATGCCTTTCTATCCTGGCCCTGGACTTGGCGGGCACTGCGTTCCGATCGATCCTTTCTACCTGACGTGGAAGGCGCGCGAATACGAACTGCCGACCCGCTTCATCGAGCTGGCGGCAGAGATCAACACGGCCATGCCGCGTCATGTGGTCGATGAACTGGCGAAGGCGCTGGACCGGCGCTGCGGCAAGGCGCTCAGCCGCTCGCGCATTCTCATCATCGGGCTCGCCTATAAGAAGAATGTGCCCGACATCCGCGAAAGCCCCTCATTGCGGCTCATTGAACTCATCGAGGAATGGGGCGGCAAGGCGGAATTCCACGATCCGCATGTTACCGAAATCCCGACCACACGGGAGCATATGGCGATCAAGGGGCGTCGCTCGGTCGAATTGACCGAGGTGGCCCTGAAGGATTTCGACGCTGTCGTCGTTGCAACCGACCACGACGCGATCGACTATCAGGCGATCGCGGATCACGCTCTACTGATCGTCGACACACGCAATATTTTTGGCCGCCTCGGGCTAGCCCGAGAGACGGTGGTGAAGGCCTGACGGCGTCCGAGCCGGCGAATTTGTGGCGGATCAAGGAGATTTCGAGATAGCATGAGCACAGCGCAAGCAGAAATTTCTGCCATTCTCATGGATAAGGTTGCCGATTGGCTGACGCAATCGGCGTTGGCGGGCGACGATCTGGAAACATTGGTAAGGGGCTTTTGTGAACGGCTGGCTGCTGCCGGCCTGCCGCTGAAGCGGGTGCATTTGAGCTTTTCGATGCTTCATCCGCTTTATGACGCGCTCGGCTTCACCTGGCTCCGCGGCCAGGGCCTGGAAGTGGAAGGCTTCCGCAAGGAGAACGGCGTTCATTCCGACAGATTCCTGACCAGCCCATACTACCATCTGCTTAGCCACAAGCTCGACCATCTGCGGCGCCGGCTCGACTCGTCGGTGCCGTCGGAATTTCCTGTTTTCGATGACCTCAAGCTGATGGGCGTCACCGATTACATGGCTTTCGTCCATCCCTTCAGCGGCAACACCAGTCAGGGCATGATCGGGTCTTGGTCCACCGACAGTGCCGCAGGCTTCAGCGACAGCATGATTGCGGCGCTGCTGCGCATCCAGAACCATCTCGCTATCGCAACCAAGATGGCCGTGCTCACCAAGCTTGCCGACAACATGATGACCACTTATCTCGGCGGCGACGCCGGCAGGCGCGTGCTCGACGGTCAGATCAAGCGCGGCGAGGGTGATACAATCCGGGCGGCACTGGTCATGGGCGACATGCGCGGGTCGTCAAGACTTGCCGAAACCTCCGGCCGCGAAGTCTATATCGATACGCTGAACCAGTTTTTCGACGCCGCTGCTGCGCCTTTCAATCGCAAGGGCGGGCAGATCATGAGTTTCATAGGGGATGGCTTCATTGCCGTTTACCCTTGCGCAAGGCACCGTTCACAGTCCGAGATCGCCTGCCAGGCCGCTCTTGCAGCAGCGCACAAGGCCACCGCGCGCATGATGGATCTCAATCTGCGCAGAAAGCAGCAGGGATTGAGCGACATAAACTATGGTATCGGCCTGCATGTCGGCAATGTGATGTTCGGCAATGTCGGGCTTACCGACCGGCTCACATTCTCCGTCTTCGGCTCGGCTGTAAACGAGGTCCAGCGCCTCCAGACCCTAACCAAGAAATATCCGCACAGCGTTCTCGCCAGCAAAGACTTCGCCAGCTATTGCGGCGCCAACAACTGGCTGGCGCTCGGCATGGAGGAACTGGCGGGCATCAGGCAGAAGCTAACGGTGCTTTCACCCGATTTGTCGGGTGCTCTCTCGCTCGACGAAGACGGTGCGCTGGAGCCGATTTACGACCGAATATCGGACGCCGAGCAGGTCATGCTGCTTCATCGCAATGCCGCGCGGCCGTCCGCGGGCGACCCGAGGAAGCTCCAGTAACCGCCACGATCCGATCCGAACGCGTTTTGGTATGCAGTCCGATCGCCGGTTCCGGCAGGGAACTTGCGACTGTTCGAATCCAAGTTGCTCTAGGCTGGCAATGCGCTAGTCTCGCCTTCTGGAGCGGCCAGAGTGGGGGCTGGTGTGAGAATGAATTTGGGCGTTGATCTGCTGCGGATCGAGGATGTTGGCATCTCTTTTGCCATTATAGGGGGACCGTTGCATGCCGTCAGGCGTGCGAATCTTCGCGTCTTGCCCGGCAAGGTTACCGCGCTTGTGGGCGAGTCCGGTTCCGGAAAATCGGTTCTCAGCCAGGCAGTGATGGGCATTTTGCCGAACACAGCCCATGTTCGCGGCCGTATCCTGTTTTCCGATCCTGAAAAGCCCGGCACGACGCAGGATATCCTGCAGATGCCGCGTGACGGACCCGAAATCCGGGCGTTGAGAGGCAGCCGCATCGGCAAAATATTTCAGGAGCCGATGACATCACTGTCGCCGCTGCATACGATCGGCAATCAGGTCAGCGAATCCCTGCAGATTCATACGCCCACGGCTCGGGTGGAGCGCAAGGCGCGGACCGAGGAAATGCTCGGACTTGTCGGCTTTCCCAACCCCAAGCGCGCCTATGACATGTATCCCTTTGAACTTTCGGGAGGATTGCGTCA
The DNA here is from genome assembly GCF_040322275.1 of Mesorhizobium sp. M0174. NCBI lineage: Bacteria > Pseudomonadati > Pseudomonadota > Alphaproteobacteria > Hyphomicrobiales > Phyllobacteriaceae > Mesorhizobium > Mesorhizobium sp. M0174. Next base: position 57,295 of record NZ_JAMYTB010000018.1, on the reverse strand, counting down.
ACGCGCCATGATCGCCATGGCGCTTATCTGCCGGCCCGCCCTGTTGATCGCCGACGAGCCGACAACGGCGTTGGACGTCACCATCCAGGCGCAAATCCTGCAATTGCTGCGCGAGCTTCAGACGAAGCTGAACATGGCGATGCTGCTGATCACGCACGACCTTGGCGTAGTCGCCAATGTCGCCGACGAGGTGGTGGTCATGTACCATGGCGAGATCATGGAAGCGGGACCTGTGGAGGCGATATTCCGCCGGCCGGGCCACCCTTACCTGAAGGGCCTGATGGCAGCCGTTCCGCATTTCGACCTGAAGCCCGGCGAAAGGCTAAAAGCGCTCCGCGAGGTGCCGGTGAATGTCGGGAACCTGCTCGGCAAGCAGACGGCGCCAGCATCGAAGGGGCCGGACGACCTCCTGCTGTCGGTCAGGGATATGACAAAGACCTTCACGATCCGCAAGTCCGGATGGTTCGGCGGAGGTCATCAAACCTCTGTTCGCGCCGTGGACGGCGTGAGCTTTGATATCAGGCGGGGCGAGTGCCTGGGTCTTGTCGGCGAAAGCGGCTCCGGCAAAACCACCGTCAGCAAGGTCCTCATGCGGGCTGTCACCCCTAGCGGCGGCTCTGTGATCTTCAACGGCCGCGATGGTCCGATCGACGTCTTGAAAGCCGAGGGAGACGCTCTGCGCATGCTGCGCGCGAAAATCCAGATGGTCTTCCAGGATCCGGTTTCGTCGCTTTCACCTCGCATGACGGTGGAGAACATTTTGAGCGAGCCGCTGGAAATCCATCAACGTGGCAATGCCGCGTCCCGACTCGCCACGGTCAAGAACCTGATGCAGGCAATCGGACTCGACCCGCGTTTCATAAAGCGTTATCCGCACAGTTTCTCCGGCGGACAGCGTCAGCGTATCGGCATCGCGCGCGCGTTGGCACTGGGGCCTGAACTCCTGATCTGCGACGAGCCAGTTTCGGCACTCGATGTCTCTGTCCAGGCGCAGATCCTGAATCTTCTGAAGGACCTGCAGAAGGAACTGGGCCTGACCTACCTGTTCATATCCCACAACCTGGCGGTGGTGGACTACATGGCCGACCGCATCGCGGTGATGTGCGGCGGGCGTATCGTCGAGCTAGCGCCGCGCGAAATTCTGCTTAGGAAACCGGTCCACCCCTACACGCGCTCACTGGTCGCCGCAGTCCCTTTCCCCGATCTCGACAGGCCGATGGATTTCAAGACTCTGAAGCTCAGCGGCGCTTCCGACACCAGCGCATGGGGACCGCAATTCCGTGACGAGGGCGACGAGGACATGCTGTCGCCGCTCGACCTTGGCGGCGGCCACCTCGTGCTGGCGCGACGTTCGGCCGATGTCAGCGAGCTACGCCATTGATCAGCCGGCGCACCGTCCTTGGACTCATGGCTTCGGCATTTCTGCCGGGCACGTTGCGCGCCGGCGACCTGGAGCCGGAATTTCTTCAGCCGCAGATGAAGGCCAGGGCGCTGCCGGCCCTGGCCGAACGCCTGCCCAAGCGTCCGCGCGCGTTGAATCTCGCTGCGATGGGCCGGCAGCCCGGCCAATATGGCGGCACGCTGCGCACGATCATCGGCAGCCAGAAAGATATCCGGATGATGACGATCTACGGGTATGCTCGCCTGGTCGGCTATGACGAAAAGCTTAACCTGCAAGCCGACATTCTCGAAAGTTTCGATGTAGCGGATGATCGTGTCTTCACTTTCAAGATACGAGAAGGACATAAATGGTCTGACGGTAGCCTGCTGACGTCGGAGGATTTTCGCTATTGCTGGGAAGATGTCTGGCTGAACGATGAGCTTTCGCAAGGCGGGCTCGCCCCGGCCCTGCTGGCGGATGGCAAGCCGCCACGCTTCGAGATCGTCGATCCGTTGACGGTCCGCTACAGTTGGGATGCGCCCAATCCCGACTTCCTGCCCAAGCTCGCCGCTGCTTCGCCCCTATCGCTTGTTCTGCCGGCCGCCTATCTCAAGCAGTTCCACAAGAAATACCAGGATCCATTCCGGCTCGCCGGCCTAATGAAGGAGAACCGGGCCAAGAAATGGACGCTCTTGCATATCCGCATGTCGCGGCAATATCGCCCGGAGAACCCGGAACTGCCGACGCTCGATCCCTGGCAGAACCGGACCAAGCCGCCGGCTGAGCAGTTCGTCTTCGAGCGGAACCCGTTCTTTCATCGAATAGACGAGAATGGCCGGCAACTGCCCTATGTCGACCGGATAGTCATGAACGTCAGCTCGTCGGCGATCATTTCCGCCAAGACCGGTGCGGGCGAGAGCGACCTGCAAGGCATGGGAATTGACTTCACCGATTACGCCTTCCTGAAGGATGCGGAGAAGCGCTACCCAGTGAAGATGCATCTCTGGAAACGCACACAAGGTTCGCGGCTGGCGCTGCTGCCCAATCTGAATTGTGCCGACCAGGTGTGGCGCGGCCTTTTTCGTGACGTGCGCGTGCGCCGCGCACTTTCGCTCGCTGTGGACAGGCGCGAGATCAATTTGGCCGTGTTCTACGGATTGGCGCAGGAAAGTGCCGATACGGTCCTGCCGGAGAGCCCGCTCTACCGGCCGGAATTCGCGAAAGCCTGGGTCGCCCATGATCCCGACCAGGCTAATGCCCTGCTCGACGAGGTCGGGCTTCAGGCGCGTGACGATGACGGCCTGCGGATACTTCCCGACGGACGCCCGGCGCAGCTCGTAGTGGAAACTGCCGGCGAAAGCACGCTGGAAACCGACGCGCTCGAGCTCATCACTGATCACTGGCGCAAGATCGGCATCGCTCTGTTCATCCGGACTTCGCAGCGCGACATCTTCCGCAGCCGCGCGCTTGGTGGCCAGATCATGATGTCGATGTGGTCGGGCATCGACAATGGCGTGCCGACCGCCGACATGAACCCCTACCAACTGGCCCCCACCGTCGACGACCAGCTGCAATGGCCGCTCTGGGGTGCTCACTACTTGTCCCGTGGCAAGGTCGGCGAAGCGCCCGATCTTCCGCCCGTGGTCGAGTTGATGGATTTACTCAAGCGCTGGAACGCATCGACTGAAGCCACGGAGCGCGCCGAGATCTGGAATTCAATGCTGTCGATCTATACCGATCAGGTGTTTTCGATCGGCACGGTGAACGGAACGCATCAGCCGGTTCTGGCATCCTCGCGGCTGCGCAATCTGCCCGACAAGGCGCTTTACGGCTACGACCCGACCGCCTATTTCGGTGTCTATATGCCGGATACATTCTGGCTTGGAGAGTCCTGAGCGTGCTTCGATATTTGGTCTGGCGCATCGCCGTGATGGTTCCAACGCTGCTGGTCATATCGGCACTGGTGTTCACGATCATCGAACTTCCCCCAGGCGACTATTTCGACAGCTATGTTGCCGAGCTTCGGGCTCAGGGCGAAGCGGTGGATTCCGATCGCATCGAGATGATGCGCAAGGAATATGGTTTCGATAAGCCACCGGTCATTCGCTACTTCTACTGGGTCGGCGGGATGCTGCACGGCGATTTCGGCTATTCCTTCGAATATGAGCTGCCGGTTCGCGACGTCGTGGGGGACCGAATGTGGCTGACGGTGCTGGTTTCCTTCGTCACGATCATCTTCACCTGGCTCATTGCCTTTCCGATCGGCATGTACTCCGCCACGCATCAATACAGCTGGGGCGACTACGGCCTGACTTTCTTCGGCCTTCTCGGCCTTGCGATTCCGAACTTCATGCTGGCGCTGATCCTGATGTATTTCGCCAACATCTGGTTCGGCACGTCCATCGGCCATCTCATGGACCAGCAATATCTCGGCGAGCCGATGAGCTGGGCCAAGGCGAAGTCGATCCTCGCCCATCTCTGGATTCCGGTCTTGATCATCGGCACCGGGGGCACGGCAAGCATGATCCGGCGGCTGCGCGCCAATCTGCTCGATGAATTGCATAAGCAATATGTCGTGACCGCGCGCGCCAAAGGCCTTCATCCCTTCAGGGCGCTGGTCAAATATCCGCTGCGCATGGCGCTCAATTTCTTCATTTCGGATATCGGCTCTATCCTGCCGGCCATCATCTCCGGTGCCGAAATCACGGCGATCGTGCTGTCTTTGGAAACGACCGGGCCGATGCTGATCAAGGCGCTGCAAAGCCAGGACATGTATCTCGCAGGGTCGTTCCTGATGTTCCTCGCCTTCCTGACGGTCATCGGCGTCCTGATTTCCGACCTAGCGCTGGCGCTACTTGATCCGCGAATTCGTTTGCAAGGCGGCAGCACCAAATGAACACGCAATCGCCGCTGCCCGCTCCGGGTGCCCCACTGCAACACTACGTTTCCATCGAGCCCTTTGACCTGCAGTCGGTCGAGGCGATGACGCCGGAGCAGGAGAAGGTCTTTCAGGCGTCGCAGCTGCGGCTGATGTGGTGGAAATTCCGCCGGCACCGGCTTGCCCTTGTATCCGGCATATTCCTGGCAACGCTTTATTTCGGGATACTGATCTGCGAGTTCCTGGCGCCCTACGATCTGCACACGCGCAACATGGACTACATCTATTCGCCGCCGCAGCGGGTGCACCTGTTCCACAACGGCCAGTTCGTCGGGCCGTTCGTCTATGGCCGCCAGATGACGCTGGATATGGACACGCTCAAGCGAAACTACATCGAGCAACAGGATGATGTTCAGCGGATCCGTTTCTTCTGCAAGGGCGACAAGTACCGGTTCTGGGGCCTGATCGAAGGTGACAGGCATTTTGTCTGCCCCGCCGAAAACGGCCAGCTCTTTCTGGCCGGCACTGACAGGCTGGGGCGCGATGTGCTCTCGCGCATCATCTATGGCGCACGCATTTCACTGACAATAGGCCTCGTCGGCATCAGTTTCAGCTTCCTGCTCGGCATTGTCATCGGCGGACTGGCCGGCTATCACGGCGGTATCTTCGATCTGATCGTTCAACGGATAATCGAAGTTCTGCAATCGATCCCCAGTATTCCGCTATGGCTGGCTCTGGCGGCGATCATGCCGATAACCTGGAGTCCGATCCTGATCTATTTCGGCATCACCGTCATCCTCGGGCTGCTCGACTGGACCGGACTGGCGCGGGCCGTGCGTTCGAAGCTTCTAGCCTTGCGCGAGGAGGATTACGTTCTGGCCGCGCAATTGATGGGCGCCAGAAGCAGCCGCATTATCCGCCGACACCTCATTCCCGGGTTTATGTCGCATCTGATCGCGACGGCAACGATCTCCATACCCGGCATGATCCTGGGCGAGACGGCGCTGAGCTTCCTCGGGCTCGGCCTGAGGGCGCCGATAACCAGCTGGGGCATCCTGCTCACCGAGGCGCGCAGCGTCAGCGTGATCGCGTTCTATCCATGGCTGCTTTTGCCGATGCTCCCCGTCGTTCTCGTCATCTTGGCGTTCAACTTCCTCGGCGACGGGTTGCGGGACGCCGCGGACCCCTACAAGTGACATCGCTATTCCGCCGCGCGCCGCGCCGCCGACTCCACCCGGTATGATCCTTGTCGGCAGCCTGTTCGCTTGTTGCAGTGTTCATCGTTCGCCTCTACACGCGGCAAGACTCGATCGGGGTTTAACACGTCGCCTCTGGTTTCAGCCGCGAAACGCTCTGGTCGGGGGCAGTTGATTTCGTGGACTTGTTCAGGAGATACAATCGCGCATGAGTCGCCTCGACAGTTTCATCCGGAGGATGACCGCACAGCGCGACATACTCGATCATGTCTGCGCCGAGGTGGCGAAGATAGAGGGCCCCGTGCTCGAGCTCGGCCTCGGTAATGGCCGGACGTTCCACCATCTGCGCGAGCGCCTGCCCGGACGCCGGATCATAGCGTTCGACCGCGCACTTGCCGCACACGCCAGCTCAATTCCCGAAGCTGAAAACCTCGTGCTCGGCGAAATACGCGAGACGGCGAGCAGGTTCATTGGCATCGACGCCGCCCTTGTTCATGCCGACATCGGCACCGGCTATGAAGATCGCGATGCAGTGATCTCTACCTGGCTTCCCGATCTGACCGCGCGCCTACTTCGCGTCGGCGGCATCGCGGTCAGCGGCACGCCGCTCGATCACCCGCAGTTGCAACGCCTCCCGCCGCCACCTTCGGTTCCCGCCGATCGTTATTTTATCTGTAGGCGAGTGTGAGGGGCCGGGACGAGCCAAATCTTCAGGGCCAAGCCTTCAGGGGATCGTGTATACTGCTATCTCCCGGTCAATGCCGCGCAGCGAGACCTCGTGGGGCACGGGCGTCAGCGCGTTCCTGTGTAAGAGATCGGCGGTGAGATTGTCGTCGACCACCGATCGAGTGGCGAAGATCGCCTGTGCGTTGGCAAGGTTCTGGACCCGCGAAGCAATGTTGACCGTCTGGCCGAAATAGTCCTGTCGCTCATTCATAGACACGGCGATGCAAGGGCCGGCATGGACTCCGATCTTGAGCAGCAGATCCTCGCGCCCGCTCTTGTCGTTGAGCGTACGCATGGCATCGCGCATCCTGAGGGCTGCAGCAATCGCACGATCGGGCGTCGCGAAGGTCGCCATCACCGCATCACCGATCGTCTTCACCACCGCGCCTGCCTCCGCCGTGACGATCTCGTGCAGAACCTGGAAATGCTCGCGCACGAGATCGAAGGCTGAAAGGTCGCCCACCCGCTCGTAAAGCTCGGTCGATCCGCGCAGGTCGGTGAACAGGAACGTCAGGCTGGTGATCTTCAGGCGCTGGTTGATGTCGAGTGTATCCGTGCGATAGAGATCGCGGAACGTCTGGTTGGTGAGCAGGCGCTTGGCGGTCAGGAAGGGCCGGCGTTTTCCCAGGAAATCATGCAATGCCTGGCCGGCGATGAAGACCGTCGGCAGCACGCGGGTGTCGGTCCGGTTTTCCAGCGAAATGCGCAACGGGCCGGGTTGCATCTCCAGCGTCTGGTTCTGAACATGGTCGCGGTCGAAGGCCAAAGAGAGGCTTCGGCGCTCCTTTGTTGGTTCGCCCTTCCCGTCGATGAACTGCGCCGAGTGGGTGACCGGCTCGAAGACGATGATGAATTCGGACGGAAGCTGTATGGGCAGAACCGCCTTTTCACCGGGCGCAAGCTCGATATCCTCCAGCGAGAACGCTTCCATCTTTTCCGCGAAATGCTCTTCCGGCAGATCGACGCCGGACGCCCAGTAGATCTGGCGGAAATATTCCGCCACCGGCAGTTCGTGTGGATTGTGGGCGGCAATCCTGCGCACGCGGGGACTGACGGTGAATGTCACCTCGACCATCTCGTCGAGGGTCGGTGAATAGCCCTCGGAGCACAGCGCGCAGGTGTATTCGTCCTTTTGCAGGGTTTTCAGCGTGGCGTTGGTGTCGAGCACGCCGCCACAGCCGGGGCACAGAACATTCCAGGAAATGTCGAAGATGCCCACCCGCGCGGCATGGAGAAAGGCGCCTATTGCGCGCTCCTCGTCGAGGCCATGCTTGCTGGCGAAGGCTGGCGCATTGATGCGGCAAAGTTCGCGGTCCTCGCCCTCCGCGATGGTTCGCTTGATCGCGTCGATCGGCTGTGGATCGACATCGGCCGATTGTCGCAGAAGTGAGAACAGATCCTGAGCTTCGTTCATCGTGCAGGCTCCGGAAAATGCACCCCGTGGCGTTTTGACCGGACCGGTCTTTGGTCCGAATGCTCCATCTTACTTCGAAACGAACCGTGCGGCCATTCGAATGGATAAGCCTGGTGACCGTTCACTTAGGCCGATTTTAACCGGCCGCAAGCAGCATTATGAGGGTCCATGGAGCCTTCATCTTTGGGATTTTCTCCCATGCCGACATCCGACAATCCGCCATTTCCCGCGACCCTGCGCCTTTTCTCTGCGGTCGTCATCATCGTCCTGATCGTAGGCGCCGGCCTGTTTTTCGTGCCTGTTCTGGTCAAACCGGGCTGGCCTTGGGCCGTCACGCCGTTCAATGCGCGCTTTCTCGGCGGCTTCTACACCGCCGAAATGGTCGTGATGGCGGCGCTGCTGGTCTGGAATCGCTGGTCGCCCGGCAGGCTCGTGCTCGTCATGGCCTTCATCTTCACCTTCATCGTGTCGGTGGCTTCGTTCATCAATCTCGGCTATTTCAACTTCGAGCGCAAAGCGCCCTGGCTGTGGTTTTTGGTCTATCTTGCTTCGGTCGCGGTATCCGGGCTGTTCCTGTGGCGGGCCAGAGCCCGTCCTTCTGCGAAAGGCGTGACCTTAAATCCCGCATGGCGCGGCTACATGCCGGTGGAATCCGCGATCCTTGGGCTCTATGGCGTCGGCCTGTTGCTGTTTCCCCTGACATTCAGTGGCATCTGGCCATGGCCGATCGATGCCTTCCACGCTCAGGTCTACAGCGCAATCTTCCTCGCCGGTGCGGGCGGTATATATCTCGTCTGGAGAAGCGCGCCGCGCGAGGAACTGCTGGTGCTCGGGTTGGCACAGTTTCTGGTTGGCCTGCTTGCCATCCTCGGCGTCGTCATCACCGACGCTGCGGTGCACCGGATCGACTGGACGGCGATCGGGACATTGTGCTGGCTCACGCTTTTCGGCTGGATCGGCATCAGCGGCGTCTTCAAACTCTACGCCGCCTCCCGGTATTTCAGCTCGCAATCGGCATCATAGGTTGAGAGACGGCTGGATTTTCAGGTGGCGTCCGGTGCATCGTACCGGTCCGATTGCCTTCGCCGGGAACGCCATGACCAGCACGACGTCGCCACCCTCCGAGAAAAGCCAGCCGCTGCTCCGGTCCGTCCGGCCAAGCGATGCGGAGGCGCTTTGCGCTATTTTCAACATGCCGGGCTTCCGCCAGGGCACGCTCAGGATGCCTTTCGAGATGGTGGAGCAGGTGGCGCGGCGCATCGCCAAGTCCGGCCCGGAAACCACCTGGATCGTTGCCGAGCTGGACGGCAAGGTCGTCGGCCATGGCAGCCTGGTCGTGCAGGGTTCACCGCGCCGTTCGCACATCGGCGAGATCAATATCGGCCTTGACGATGCCTTTGTTGGCAAAGGTATCGGCTCTGCCATACTTGGCGCGCTGCTTGACGTGGCCGACAACTGGCGCGCCCTGAAGCGAGTCGAATTGACCGTCTATGCCGACAACGAACCGGCCCTCCGTCTCTACAAGAGCCACGGCTTTGAGATCGAAGGCCGGCATGTGAAGGCCGGCTTTACCGACGGGCAGTACCACGACCTCCTGAGCATGGCCCGGCTGCGGTTCTAAGATCCGCTGTTTGCCTTGGCTGTTTAGCCAATCTGACAATTTGTGCCGAGTCAGCGAACAGGGCTGCATCCAGCAAGTCTGGTCTCGCTTGGCGTTTACACCGCAAGCGGCTAGACGGGACCAATGACCGCCGTCTTTGATCCAACCCCTACCCCTCCGCTGGAAATTCTGGCTGTGCTGTCGCTGCTCTGCCCGGAGGTCGTGCGCGACATCGAGCAGAACTGGAATGCACCGGTTTCCGATTACGCCCGCCATCTGTGGCGGCCGGTGGCAAGGCCTGCATCGGGCCCGGCGATCGCTGCCCGCTCGATCCTGCGCGAAGTCCTGCATCAGCGCCTCGATAGGATCATGCGGCCTGAGGAGATCGGCAAAGCCCTCGACGAGTTCGAGCACAGACCGGTGATTCAGTCCGGCCTGCACTGCCTGCTTCTGATGGACCGGATCACCTTCGATGCCCTCCTGCTTGCCTGGCTCGGCGCGGTCGAAAACGGGCTGTCGGCCTTCGTCGGCTTCATGGGAACGACGATGACCATGGAGACAGTTGGCCGGGAGGGGCCGGGATGGCTCGATGTCGGCGACGACAAGGTCAACCTGTTCGGCATGGGGCGCCACAAACTGTGCCGCAAAAGCGCCTGCGTGGCCGGTCCCGTCTCCCTCAACAAGCGCGCGCTCGAAGCGGTGGGCGATGAAACGGATGCCAGCCGCTGGCTGGGCACACTGCTTGCCAGCCAGGACAAGGTGTTTGAAACCGCCGCCGATGCGCTGACTGCCCTGAACCACGATCTGGTCGCCAATTGGGATCGTGCCGGCATGGCCCTGCCGGTTTTCATCGATGATCGGGCCGCCGCGGCTGCCATGGCGCGGCATCTGGAATATGACGGCGGCCTTCTTTCCAGACTGCTCATTGAACCCGCAAGACGCCAGCGTCTCGAACGTGCCTGGCAAGAGGCCGCATCGAGCCCATTTGGCAGATTCCTGCCCAATGCCACGGACTATTTCTGGGGCATTCGCGAGGAGCGCGTGCGCAAACTCGTTCTCGAGAACGGGCACCTGATCGAGCCCGACAGGCCGCAAGGTCTTTCCATCCCGTTCGAGCGGCCGTATCTCAGGCAGGCGCTGCTGGACGGCGTGCTGCTGCCGAACTTGTTCCTGACGTTCCTCGTCCTTGCCATATTGCCGCGCGCGCGGGTCGTGGGGGGCCTGAGACAGATTGGCTATGTAGCGCTTTTCCACTCGATCCTTCTGGCCGCGCTAGACGAAAACGCGCCGGAAGAGCGCGATCTGGCTGCGGAGCTGCAGGTTCGGGAAAATGCCTGGGGCATGCGGGTCATCGATGAAAAGATCTCAGTCCGCGAGCAGCTTGCCGGCCTGCCGGAAGGAGCGCTCTTCCCGGACCTGCTCCGGCAATACCGATTGCGGACATTTGCCGAGACGACCGACGACCTAAAACTGGTTCGCGAAAACGCCAGATGGCGCAAGATCGGCCAGGCAGAGATCAAGCCGACCTGAGCCTAAGTCACAACCGCAAGCTGACAGCGAGCCAGCCGTTGCATCAAGAGGTCATGCGTAGCGCTCTGCCACCGGACCCACACGGATGGCTCGATGCCCATTTGCGCTGCCGCTTGCTCGTCGACGGCTATCGGTGCATCCTTGTGAATAGCCTGGCCGTGCAGTGCGGGCGAGATCACGCCGTCACGGCCACTAGTGAGGTCTTGTTCGATGGACTGCTCGGGCTGCGGTTTCGAGATTGAGGGCGGTTACGCCTTCTGTCCGAGGTGTGGCAGGCGCCAGCCCGTGCCATGCGCCAGTTGCGGCTACGCCTGCGCACCTGATTTCGAGTTCTGTCCGAAATGTGGGGCAAGCGTCGGTGCGCCCGCAAAAGCCGTCGAACGGCCTGCTCCGGCACCAAGCCGGACCATTGTGCCGCCTTCTCGAACTCCGTCGCTGCTTCCGAACATCGAAAGCGAAGAAGGGCTGCATCCCGTCTCCGACGCCGATCGCCGGACGGTAACGGTCCTGTTCGCCGACCTTTGCGGCTTCACGACACTCAGCGAGCAGCTCGACCCCGAGGTCATGCAAGCGCTGCAGAATAAACTGTTCAAGGAATTGACGGCGGCCGTGCGAAACTTTGGTGGTTTCGTCGACAAATTCATCGGCGATGCACTGCTCGCTTTGTTCGGTGCGCCGGTCGCGCATGAGGACGATCCGGAACGTGCGCTTCGCGCCGCTCTCGACATGATCGCCCGGACGGCGCGGCTCGGCGAAAGCACCCCCCACTCCGGCTCGCCTCTGTTACTCCACATCGGCATAAACACTGGTCCGGTCGTTACTGGCGGATTGGGCATCGGCACCGCCAGATCCTATTCGGTGACCGGCGACACAGTGAATACGGCGCAACGCCTGCAATCGCTGGCCGCACCGGGTGAGGTGCTGGTAGGCGAGCTCACTCACAGGCTGACCCGGCATGCCTTCTCTTACGAGTCACTGGGTGATGTCGTGTTTCGCGGCAAGGCTGGCAGCGTGCTCGTCCATCGACTGGACGCACCGCTAGCGGTGCCGCGCCCAGCGCGCGGGCTCGAGGCGCTCGGCCTCAGTGCGCCACTAATAGGTCGTGGTGCGGAGCTCAATAGAATGATGGCGAGCCTTGACCAGGCGTGCGGCGGCTCGGCCCAACTTGTCCGCCTCGTCGGAGAAGCCGGCATCGGGAAATCGCGGCTGGTGAAGGAGTTCGTCGCCCGCGTCGGCGACGAGGAGCGTTTTCGCAACGTCGTCGTGCGGCAGGCCACGTGCTCACCGCTGGGCGAACAATCTTTTGGCGCCTTGGGCGCCGTGGTGCGCAGCGCTGCCGGGATGATGCAAAACGACAATGGGGACGAAATGCGGGGGAAGCTCGCAGGCTTGCTTGCCGATCTCGGCCTGCAGGGCGAGGAGGCGAAGCGGCTGATGCCTTTGCTCTATCATGTGCTCGGCCTTGGCGACCCCGATGCCACCTTGCAGCATGTCGAGCCTGAGCAGTTGCGGCGGCAAATTCTCTACGCAGTCCGCACAATCATCGAACGGCGGCTTGCGTTGTCGCCGCTGTTGATCGTCGTCGAAGACCTGCACTGGGCCGACGCCGTGTCGCTCGAGGCACTACGTTTCGTGATGGACAGGTTAGAACGCACGCGGTTGATGTTGCTGGTCACGCATCGTCCGGCGCCGGACAACGACCAGCTCGACTCAAGTCGGGTCAGTCACACAGCGCTCAGGCTTCCGCCGCTCAATGGTGATGACGGACGCAGGCTGCTCGCGGCGCTTTTCGGCGAGAGCTGGGTAAACTCCGCAGGAGGGCTTCTCGATCAGATCCTCGAGCGCGCGGGCGGCAACCCCCTTTTTGTAGAGGAGATTGTTCGCGGCCTTATCGATCGCGGTGTACTGATGCGAGAGGGCCAGCGATGGCGGACTGTGGCCGGCGAAGTCGCAACCGGCATCCCCGCCACTATCCAGGCGATGTTGCTTGCCCGCGTCGACCGGCTGCCCCCAGAGGTGCGCCGGTTGGCTCAGGAGGCCGCGGTAATTGGCCCGCGTTTCGATGCCACACTTCTGAAATCCGTGACGGCCGACCCCGGCCGGCTTGAAGCCGGCTGCGAACTGCTTTGCGATGCGGAAATCATCGAGGAAGTTGCCGGATCAGGCTCGGTCTTGTCGCAAAGCTACCGCTTTACGCAAACATTGCTGCAGGACGTGATCTACCAGAATCTGCTCCTGCAACGCCGGACCGACATCCACGGGCGGGTCGGTGCTGCCTTGGAGCAACTGTGCGGCGACCAGCCGGAACGGCTCGAGGATTTGACCGTGCTCGGTCATCATTTCGCACAGAGCGCCGAGCGGGAGAAGGGCGCGCATTACCTGCGGGCGGCAGGCGATCGCGCTCGCATGATATACGCCAACGACGACGCCCTTCGTTTCTACGAGCGAGCACTGACAGCATTGGACGCGATCGGGCAAACACCGCTCAAACTGGCAATTGCAGAGCGCATTGCCGATTTGAGCGGCCCGGCAGGCCGCCGCGAGATCGCGCACCACCACTACGAGACCGTGTTGCAGGCATATCGCGAAGCGGCCAATCACGTCGCCTCGGCGCGAGTTTTGCGTAAGATCGGTCGGCTGCTCTGGGACGTCGGCAAGCGGGACAAGGCAGAACCCTGCTATGCTGAGGCGGCAGCGCTCCTCGATGGGGCGGATGCCCCGATCGAGCAGGCGCATCTGTGGCAAGAACGTGGCCGACAGGCGTTCCGTAGCGGAGATCACGCTCTCGCGGCAAAATGGGCAGACGCGGCGCTGGATTGCGTACGCAATCTGACAACGGAGCATGTCTCCGAGGTTGGGTGTGATGCCACTCTTGTGACCGCCGAGGCACTCAATACCAAGGCTGTCGCGCTGGCTCGCCTCGGGCGAAACCGTGAGGCCGTGCGTCAGGTTGAGCGTAGCATTGAATTGGCCGAAGCCGCCGGTCTGCTGGGCGCGGCCTGCCGCGGCTACACCAATCTCGGCGTGCTATACACGACCATCGATCCGGCACAGGCGATGGAGGTCTGTCGGCGCGGTCTTGAAGTGGCGCGCCGTATTGGTGATTTGGGTTTCCAGGCGCGCCTCCTCGCCAATCTGGCGGTCGCTTGTTGTACTTTCACGGATCGCTGTCCAACGGAGGGCATACCTGCTGCCGAGAAGGCCATCGAGATCGACAGGGCGCTCGACCAGCGCGAGCACCTGCCGGTGCCGTTGATCGTGCTTGGGCAGATCCACCAGTGCAACGGCCGTCCGGACCTGGCCGTTGGTTTGTTCCACGAAGCACTGGACGTAGCCCGCGAAACGGGCGAACCCCAACTGCTGTTTCCGTGCTATGATGGTCTTGCAACGCTTAATCTCGACCTCGACAACCTGGCCGAGGCCGAACGCTACTTTTCCCTGGCGCAGGGTATTTGCGCCCAGCACGGGCTCGACCCGGAAGCGCTCGTGGTGCTGCCTTTTCTCGACTAGCCGGGGTTGGAGGTTGGAAATGTCCGCGCGTAGTGACTTGGTGCCGCTTCAACCGGGCGACCGTGCGCCGAACGTGGTACTCGACGCCATTACCCAGGAAGGCAAGATCGCGCTTGACGACTTTCGCGGACAAAAACCGGTGCTGGTCGGCCTGTTTCGAGGTCTGCATTGTGCGTTTTGCCGGCGCCATATCGCCGCCCAGGCGCGGCTTGATCCGGAGCTGCGCGAAAAGGGCGTGGAGAGCCTGACGGTGGTCAACACGCCGATCGAACGGGCGCGTCTCTATTTCCGCTACCATCCGATGCCGAATCTGCTTGCGGCCTCCGACCCTGAACGCGCTTCACATCGTGCTTTTGGACTGCCCAATCTCGAATTCACCCAAAACGAGACGAACTGGCCGTACAAGGTCTCGATGGCAGCGGCAAAGGATATGCGGGTCGACATACCAGGCGAGTTGCCCGGTCCTATGGATCCTCTTGAGGCCAGCGAAATCCTCAACAAGAAGGACCATTACGAACTGACCGAAGCCGACGAGCAGATGATAGCAACGGGACACGGACAATTGATCGGTCAGTTCCTGCTGGACCGGCAAGGGATCGTCCGCTGGAGCTTCACGGAGGTTCCAGAGGGCGGGCGATACATGTTTGGGGCGCCAAGCCCGCAGGAGCTGATGTCAGCCGTGTCCCAAGTCGCCCAATAGACTTGCGAACGAGGTAAGCGGAGCGGGACGCTGAACAAAACGCGGAACCAACTTGTTACAAATCTAGACACTGACAAGTTCACGGTTCATGCGAGCACGGCCTCGACAACCGCAACAAAGTCATCGAGCGAACGATCCCCACGAATCTCGATGCGCGGAAGGTCGATGGGATCGCAATCGAGGTCCGCCGGCCCGTGTCTGCCGCCGAAGCCGATTCGATAGCCGCACTCCTTGGCCAGCCTGCCAAGCCGTCGGTCGGTGACTGAGAAGGGTGCCGCGAACGCCGCGGTTGGCCGACCGGTCCACCGTTCGATGAACATACGAGAGCGCAGAAGCTCGGCGGCCAAGTCAGAGCTCGACAGACCATCGATCGCGCGATGCGTCGCCAGATGGCTTCCGAAGAAGGCGCCTTCGCCGGCGAGGCGTCGCACCGTCCCGGCGTCCATAAGCTGCGTCGGCGGGCCGCTGTAGGCGTCCCACTGTGCACTTTCACCCACCAAGTCCGTCACCAGGAACACTTCCGCGGTGAGGTCGTTCGCGCGCAGGATCGGCCAGGCATGGTCGGCAAAGTTCTGGAAGCCGTCATCGAAGGTGATGAGCACCGGGCGGCCAACGAAAGGCTGACGGTTGGCGATGAACCATTCCAGCTTCTCGGAGCTAATCGCGTGAAAGCCATTGGCGCGCAGCCATGTCATTTGGCTGGCGAATGCGGCGGGCGTGAGCCGAAAACGGGCGAGCGCGGCCGGACCTTCATCGGAGACGCTGTGATACATGAGGACAGGGATACGCTGCCGCCGCTCGCTACGTGCGACGTCGCGGCGCAAGGCCCGCGCCCCGCCCCAGACGATCTTTCGCGCGACCCCCATATCGATGCGCGCGCGGATTGGCACATGATCAATGACTGGTTCCGTCGCCACGTCGCCTGGTGACAGGCGGCGGAAGCGGTCTATGCGATAGAGCTCGGTCTGGATCGATTGCTCGAGGACAAGACCTTCGGTCCCTGCCAGCGTCTCCGAGATCGCTTGTGCACCGAATGTGTTCCAGTCGAAGCCCGTCCTCTCAGGATTGTCACGTAGCACGAATGCGTGTGCGCTGATGAAGCTGCCGCCAGGCGCCAATGCCTCAACGACTTTCTTGGCGAAGCGTTGCAACTCGGCGAGATCATCCAGGTAATAGAGCACTTCCGAACAGAAGATCAGATCCATCTCACCCGGCAGCGTATCGGCCATGAAATCCAGTACGCCGAACTCAACATTCGGCTGATCGCCGCATCGCGCGCGCGCCCGCTCGATGGCTATGGCGGAGATGTCAGTTGCGGTCAAATGGCTCACGCGCGGCGCCAGTTGCCGCGTGAAGTGGCCTTCCGCACAGGCCAGCTCAAGCGCCCGTCCAATGGGACCGGCAGGCAGAATTTCGAGCTGCCGCTCATATTTCTCCTGCTCATAGGACGAACCGTAATTCCAGGGATCCTCGGTCGCGAAATAGCCATTCCAGAACGACGTGCGATCCTTGTCGTGCCTGGCCCGTGCGCGGCGCAGCGCCGGGGGAGGCTCCGCAGGTTCGGCGCTCGACCGAACCAGCTCCCGCGCTTCCTCGGCCAATTGGGCGAGTTTGCCGAAGTGACTGTCCGGATCGGACCGGCCCTCAAGCCGCTCAGGGGGCACGACATTCAGGATCAATTCGATCCAATAATCCCTTGTCACTGTCCCAAGTACGCCGAATTGCACGACAGCCTCGATCTGGCCATCCATCATCAGATAGGCATAGATTTGATCGATTCCTTCCGGCATTTCGATCGAGGTCGGATTTCGCGCGTCGACACGAATTCCAAGTGTCCGCGCCAGCCTGCGCGGCGCGGCGAGATCGTCGACGTCGAGCAGCATTTGCTCAAGATGATACTGGACGCGGCGAGCCGCGTCGGGATTGTTCCAGACCTTGCCGAGTTCGATGATCAACTCGGTGAGGGAGCCGCCGAACCTGTCCCACCTGGCAGCCAATTGCGCTGGCACCGACAGGCTTCCGACCGCTAGGCCATCGAAGATCACCTTGGCGATCTCTCGCGCCCATTTGCGTCCTGGCGGGAGGGCGCGCAGGGACCGCGGGTTGATCGAGCGCGAGCCGCTGCCGCAATCCGACGCGGCGTTCCACAACGCGAACCACGCGAGTGCCTCGGAGGCGGTACCGCCGTTCGCCTCGATCGCTCCATTGGCGTGAGCCGACGCCGGGTGTTTGACCCTGGGATCGGCGGAAAAGCCGCGGGCGATCACGATTTCAGCATCTGCCAGCATCTGCGTCGAATTGCGGCTGAGCGCGTTGGGGCTGGTCCGATAGAAAGCGAGCGGCTCATCGACCATCACCCAATTTTTGCCCAGACGTGCGAGGCGCTGCCACAGGTCCCAGTCCTCGCAGGTGCGCAGCGACACATCGAAACCGCCCAACTCGACAATTGTCTCGCGGTCGACCAGCAGCGCGTGAATGGCGATGGCACACCTGCGGGCGAATGTCTCGAAGGGCTGGATCGCAACCTCCGTTGCGATGCTCAACGCGGTGAGTTCGCCATCGGGCATCACGCGCCGGGAACCGCAATAGGCGGCCACTGCATCGGGAACGGATTTCAGTGCCGCCAGCATTTTGGCGAGGAAGCTGGCATCCACCCAATCGTCGGCATCCAGAAACATGAGCCAGCGGCCGCGCGCTGTCGAAATCCCGCTATTGCGCGCGCCGGCGGCGCTATACGCGCAAGACCTCAACGTCCGGAATCGGGCATCGTGCTCTACATAACCGGCGATGATCGAGGGGGTGCGGTCCATGGAGGCGTCGTCGACGATGATCGCCTCCCAATCCACTATTTCCTGATCGAGAAGGCAATCGAGTGCGCGCGCGAGCGTTACCTCCGCGTTGTGCGCAGGAACCACGATTGAAACCAAGGGATCATGCGCCACGCCGTCTTACCCGCGCCCGGTCCGAAGGCAGAACAAGATGCGTTGATCTTTCTTGGCCTGCCGGCGAGCGTTGCGCCGACGGTTTGCTCGGCATTGAAAATCGGTACCATACCGCCTTGCGGTAGCATTGTCCTGGATCATCGAGCTTTCGTTTTCTTCGGCAAGAGTCGGCGAATGTCAAAACCGGATGACGGCATCGGATGGCAGCACTGCCCTGTCAAGATCGGGGCGAATTAGAGACAGGCAAAAGACTTGAAGACAGGCTGAATAGCAAGCGTGCATGCCCGACGGCTTGGAGCTGAGGTCGATGCGCCAGGGCATCTCCGCTCTCGCATTTCATCTGCAAAAAGATGATCGCGGGCGAAGACACGAGCGCAAGCTGATCCGGATCGAGCCGCATGTCGAAATCTATCCGAATGGGGACGCACGAACCGACTTGAGCCGAGAAAATTCCGGCTTGCGGGTCGGCTATTTTGCTGACATGTTTATCAGTTTCTAAATTAGCGCTGTGGCAATGTCAAAAGAAGGGGCATGGGATGGCCAAGGAATCTTCGAGTACCGCTTCTTCGGCAAATAAAGCGGACGCAAATCTGACAAGTAATGCAGACGGAAGCGGGCTGAACTTCATGGCGGGCCAGGCTCGCGAGAGCGGGCCTCCCGGCGACGCTGTAGGTGTCGACAAGATACGTGATCTGCTGTTCGGCAACCAGATGCAGGACTATGACCGCCGCTTTTCCAAGCTTGAAGAACGGGTCTTGCAGCGCTTCAAGGATGTCGAATCCGAGGCCAAGCGCAATCTTGAAATGTACGAGTCAAATGCAAAGAAGCAGGTCGACTCGCTTGCGGCGCAATTGCGGAACGAAAAAGACGCGCGAGCCGACGCCGATAAGGAGATTGATCGGAATCTTCGCGAGCAAAATCAGGCGCTCGAAAAGCAGGTGCGCGCGTTGTCGGATCAGTTGAGCGAGCTTGAGCGGGAAGTTGCGGACCGGATAAATCGAAACGATCATTTGCTGCGTGAGGAAATCAAGCAAAAGAATGAAAGCATTCAGATGCTGATGGAGAAAATGTTTTCCGATCTTGGCAATGTCAAGACTGACCGAAATCTTTTGGCTGGCCTGTTTGTCGAGGTTGCAAAATGTCTAAATCAGGATCCCGTCGGCAGCAAGAACAACTCGGAGCGTACCTGGAAAGTGAGTTGATGGGAACTTGACGTCGACTGTCGACCCAATCAGCCTCCCTAAAAGAGCGGCTTCGAACGATACAGAGATTGATCGCGAGGCTCTGGCTCGCCTTTTGATCGAAATTGCCCGGAACGTTGATCCGGACTATCGTGCGCGTCTCGACGGAATCCCAACCGCCGATCCTCGCATGGAAACGCTTCGCCAGTTGCTGGTCGGCCGCGAAATTTCGGAGCTTTCACGAGTTACCCACCTGCTCGACGAACCTGAGCAGCTTGCGGCGGCAGTGGGGGGCGTCCTCCCCGGTGCAGCCGCACGCGCGTCTCATGCGCAACTCGGCGAGGCCCTTGCGCCAGTTGTCGAGAGGGCTGTGCAACGGTCCATCCAGAAAAGCCCGCGCACGCTGACGGATATATTATACCCGGTGTTTCTGCCGGCTATTCGCAAGTCGATCGGCGAAAAGATCGACCAAACCTTTCAGTCGCTGAATGAAACCTTAAGACACATATTTACTTGGCATGGGCTCAAGTGGAGATTTGAAGCTTGGAGAACGGGGGCAAGCTTCTCAGAAGTTGTTCTTAGGCATTCTCTTGTCTATCGTGTAGAACATGTCTTTCTCATTCACCGCAATTCCGGGCTTTTGATCAAGCATGTAACTGCCGAAAACGCAACCAGCGAAGATCCTCAACTGATTTCCTCGATGCTTAGTGCAATTCAGGATTTTGTAAAAGACTCATTTAACGAGAAAGAACAGAGTGGCCTGGACACTATCCGTTTCGGGGAGCTTCGTCTCTGGTCGGAAGTTGGGCCGTTTGCGACCTTGGTTGCGGTGATCCGGGGAAATCCGCCGGAGGAATTACATGAAATAATTCGCGATGTATTGCTTCGCATCCATGATGAATGCTCACAGGCCCTGGAGCAGTTTGACGGCGACAGTTCGCAGTTGGCTGGCGTCGAGACGCAGTTGCAGACCTGCGTTGATCTGAAGCAGGAGGAATCAAACCAGGGATTTCCGTGGCTGGTCCTGGCTGCAGTCCTGCTGGTTTTGATTCCCGCAGGCGGTTGGTTCTTTCTTTCCTGGCAATCCGGGCAGCGCTGGCAGGCGTATGTGTCGCGACTGGGGATCCAGCCGGGCATCATCGTTGCCGACCAAAAGGTGCGCGATGGCCAATTCTATATTACCGGCCTGAGAGACCCTCTTGCCGCCGACCCGCAGTCGCTGTTGGCCGGAACGCAGGTCGATCCCGCCCGCGTTCATTCACACTGGCAATTCTATCAGAGTCTTGAGCCGGAGTTCGTGTTGAAGCGGCTGACGGCGTCGCTGGTTCCGCCGGATTCAGTACGACTTTCGATCGTCAATGATCGCATCGTTGCCGAGGGGGAGGCTCCCGACACCTGGATAGATCGGGCGCGCGCAGCAGCCCAGCAACTTTCGGCAGGTGGACCGGAATTCGATATCTCCAGGGTTCGTGATGTGAGCCCCGAAGCACGCGCGGCGGAGCGCTGGCAGACTTATGTGTCGCGACTGGAGGCCCAGCCGGGTATTATCGTTGCCGAACAAAAGGTGCGCGATGGCCAATTCTATATTGCCGGCCTGAGAGACCCTCTTGCCGCCGACCCGCAGTCGCTGTTGGCCGGTACGCAGGTCGATCCCGCCCGCGTTCATTCGCAGTGGCAATTCTATCAGAGCCTTGAGCCGGAGTTCGTGCTGAAGCGGCTGACAGCGTCGCTTAACCCGCCGAAATCGGTTCGGCTTTCGATCGTCGAGGATCGCATCGTTGCCGAGGGTGAGGCTCCCGACACCTGGATAGATCGGGCGCGCGCAGCGGCCCGACAGCTTTCGGCAGGCGGACCGGAATTCGACATCTCCAAAGTTCGTGATGTGAGCCCCGAAGCACGCGCGGCGGAGCACTGGCAGGCCTATGTGTCACGACTGGAGGCCCAAGCGGGAATCATCGTCGCCCAGCAAACGGCGAGGGGCGGACATTTCTATATTTCCGGCCTGAGAGACCCGCAGGCCGCCGACCCGCAGGTTCTGCTGTCCGGAACAGGGGTCGATCCTGCCCGCGTTCATTCGCAATGGCAATTCTATCAAAGCCTTCATCCGAAGTTCGTGGTGAAGCGGCTGATGGCGTCGCTGACTCCGCCGGATTCAGTACGGCTTTCGATCATCAAGGATCGCATCGTTGCCCAGGGTGAGGCTCCTGCCGCCTGGATAGATCGGGCGCGGGTCGCCGCCCAACAGCTGTCCGCGGACGGACTCTCTCTAGAACTCTCCGAGCTGCGTGAGTTGACCCCTCCGGAACTGACTCATTTGAGGGAGGCTATTCAAACGGTCAGCATTTTCTTCGATTCTGGCAAGGCTGTACCGGGACCAGAGCAACTGCCGGTTCTCGACAAATTGGCGAGTCAGTTGAAGGAATTGGCCACGGACGCCCGCAAGGCAGGGGTAACAGCACAATTCATGTTGACCGGCCATTCGGACGAGACGGGCCGTGAAACGGCCAAGTTGTCGATCAGCGCGGCGCGCGCGGAAACAGTTCGTGCGCTTCTCAAGAAACGCGGCGTCGATCCGGAATTGCTCTTGGTTCGCGGCGCGGGCACCTTTGAGCCAGCGGAGACTGAAAATAGCCGAACCGGGAGCTCCGCGAACCGCAGAGTTTCGGTTACGGTAAACTTCCACTAGGCGGAGCCCAGGATATTGCAAAAGAAGATCTGCATGTTGGGCGGGTTCGCTGTCGGAAAGACGAGTCTGGTTCGCAGGTTTGTGCAAAGCATCTTTTCAGAAACCTACTTGACCACGGTGGGAGTGAAAATCGACAAGAAGAGTGTCGCATTCCCGGACAAAACCGTGGATCTGATTTTGTGGGACTTGGCCGGCGAAGACGATATCGGCTCATTCCGCGTCAGCTATGTGCGAGGTGCGAGTGGGCTCGTGCTTGTCGTCGATGGAACACGCGCGGCTACTCTTGCCGTGGCGCTCACATTGCGCGAACGGGCCGAGGCTGAATTCGGCGCTATGCCGTTTGTATTGCTGTTCAATAAATCAGATCTGGCCGACCGGTGGGCAATATCGGATCGTGAAATTGACGAACTGAGGCAACTTGGATGGCAAATCTATCTAACAAGTGCGCTTTCGGGTGAACATGTTGATGATGCGTTTCGTCAACTTGCTTCGATGGTCAGCAAATAAACCATGCATGTCTTGCCAAGAGAAGTTAGAAGCTGGATTTACGATTTCTTCTACAACGAGCGCTCGGTCGCATATCTAAAAATCGACGCCCAGCTTTGCGTAGCTGCGAAGGGCGGTAACGTTAAACATTACGGACTCTCGTCAGTTCGCATAGGTAAGCTCGTTGCCGAGCAGCTTGAATTCATGGAAGGTTTGTTGCCCTGCCCGGAGCTTCCATTTGATATGGACATGGTCGAACTGCCCGGCGGGCGTGTCGCGGACCTCCATCTTTTTGCTGACAATGCCTGCGTGTGGCTGCTCTTTCTTGACGCCGCTGCCGAACGCGACAATAGGCAGCGGCTTCAACAGAAGGCTTATGAAATGACGCTTCTGCAAGAGAGGGAGCGTCAACTCAACGAGAAATTACAATCGATGAACGAGGCGTTGAGGGCGAGCCAAGAGGGATTGTCGCGTGAATACCAACGCGCCGAAGCCCTACTCCTCAACATTCTTCCGGCGTCGATCGCGGAGCGCTTAAAAGCGGACGAACAAATTGCAGACAACCATGCTGACGTGAGTGTGCTTTTTGCCGACATCGTCGGTTTTACGGAAAGAGCGCGGAGCGTCGGAGCCGTAACGACGCTCGCTATCTTAAATTACTTCTTCAAGGCGGCGGATCTGCTCTCGGAGCAATACGGCTGCGAAAAGATCAAGACAATCGGCGATTGTGTAATGGTGGTCGCTGGCCTGCCCGCCGCGCGATCCGATCATGCGGAAGCCCTTGCGCACTATGCACTTGAACTGCGCAACGAGGTCAAGCGCGAACGCTTCGCAGGAGAACCGATAAGACTCAGAATTGGAATTCACTCAGGACCAATCGTGGCGGGCGTCATAGGCAAAAGGCGGTTTGCCTATGACCTATGGGGCGACACCGTTAATCTCGCCGCACGTATCCAAACGTCCGCGGAGCCCGATGAAATCCGCATTTCGGATGCAACTCATCAACTGCTTGGACCAAATTTTGCTTGCGACCCACTCGAGGAAACGGAATTGCGTGGTACAGGTCGTGTGCGAATGTGGCGGCTCCCGGCCTGATTTGCCGCATGGCAGCGCCGACCCGGAAGCGCATTGCATCTCAAGCAACATCATGGTTTCCAATGTCCGCAGCGGTGCGCGAAGCAGTTGACCACCGAGCGACCGCCAAAGGTCTGTCCTAGTCAGTTCAGGAAATCAGTTCCTGAGGTTTAACGTCGATGCCCAGTTTATAGAACGGCCGGAGACCTGGGCCGAGGTCGGAATGCCCTGCCCCCGCGGCTAAATAAACACCGCCAAGTACCCGGCGCAAGGTCCGGCTCGGAACGATGACGTCTTGCACCGCAACATCGGTTTCTTCAAGGTAAGGCAACAACGGACATAGATGTCGTTGCTTGCCGATTTGACCGGAAGGTTACAGCACGATGCCACGCATCACTCGACGATTGGGGGCCAGGAATCTGGCGCGCCCGGCACGGCGTCTCGGAGACCTGACCGCGATGTTTGCCTTGATTGCCAGGCCGCTCGTCTTTGGGATCGCCCTTTTGTTGGCTGGTCAGGCACAGGCGCAGGCGCCGGCGACGGTCCCGCCTGAAAGGGTCAAACAGCTGTTCGAGCTTCTCGACGATCCGTCAGTGAAGGCCTGGGTGGCCGAACAGCGAAATCAGGACGCCGGGTCAACGGGAGCGCCTGCCGAGCCAGGGGCTTCGCCGACCGACGCATCGTCCGGCGCCGTGGCCGCACCAGGCCCGATGAATACGATGGCATCCTCGACGCTCGATGGGATCAGGCATCATATCGAACGAATCGTGCGAACTTTGCCCTTGCTGCCAAGCCAGTTCGCGCGCGTTCGGGCAGAGACAATGGAGGATATGTCCAGCAAGGGGCCTGCCGGCGTATTTGTGCTGATTGCAATGTTCATCGCTGCCGGCCTGGCGCTCACTTGGGCAACGTACAAGCTCACCCGCCCATTTCGTCTCTGGATTATCGCGCAACCCAAGGATACGCCCGTTGGGCGAGCCAAGAAGATTGGTGGCCGCCTGCTTTATTCCAGCATGCTGATAGTCTCTTTCGCACTGGGCAGCGCCGGCGCATTCATGTTGTTCGACTGGCCGATGCTTATCCGCGAGATTGTACTGACATTTCTGATGGCGGCAGTCGTTACATGGGGTGTGCGCATGTACGTGATGGCCATGCTCGTCCCTTCCTTCATGAACGTCGAGAACGCCGTCGAGGTTCGTGCTTTGCCGATCACCAACGAAGCGGCTGACCATTGGTCCTTTTGGCTACCCCGGATCGTCGGCGTCTTCGCCTTCTTCGGCGCCGCGTTTATCCTCTTGCCAGGTCTCGGCATCGATCAGGACGGAATGATGGTCCTGTCACTGGGCGCCGATTTCGTGCTGCTGTTGCTCCTGCTGCTTGCCATTTGGCGTCGGCCAAGAACGCAGCGAGACGGTGCGCGCCACATCGGTCACACGGAAGCGACATGGCTATTGACTGCTTATTTCGTCGTCCTGTTCCTGCAGCGTATCGCCGGCCTTTATACATACTTCTGGTTCACCTTCGCCGCGTTCTTCCTGCCTTTGGCAATCGTGGTGACGCAGCGCGGGGTTAATTTCGTTCTTCGGCCAGGTTCGGAAGATGTCGGCCGGCCCACGATCCCGGCGGTGACGATCGCTGTCATCGATCGCGGAATCCGAATGATTTTCATCCTGGCGGCGGCTTACCTTCTCGCACGTGTCTGGGGTCTGGACATGCAATCCATGCGGGACAGCGATACGACGACGACGTTCATATTGCGCGGCTTGATCAATGTCGTGGTGATTGCCCTCGCCGCCGACTTCGGCTGGTCGATCATCAAAGCTTTGATTGAACGAAAGCTGGGCATCGAAACACCGCACCCTGTGATCAGCGACGAGGACGTTCCGGTCCTCGATCCGCAACAGGCGCGGCTGCACACGCTCTTGCCGATCCTCCAGAACATTCTGCTCGCGTCGATCATCGTGATGGCGGTGCTTATGATGCTCGCCTCGCTGGGTATCCAGATCGGCCCATTGATCGCCGGCGCCGGCGTCGTCGGCGTCGCCGTGGGCTTTGGCGCACAAACCATCGTCAAGGACGTCATTTCAGGTGTGTTTTTTCTGCTCGATGATGCGTTTCGTGTTGGCGAATACATTTCATCGGGCAATTACAAGGGTACTGTGGAAAGCTTCTCGCTGCGCTCGGTGAAGCTGCGTCACCATCGTGGTCCGCTGTTCACGATACCTTTCGGTGAACTCGGGGCAGTCCAAAACCAGAGCCGTGACTGGGTTATCGACAAATTCAACATCACCGTTGGTTATGACACCGATATCGACTTCGCTCGCAAGCTGATCAAGCGGATCGGCCTCGAACTGGCGGAAGATCCAGAGTTCAAACACTGGGTGCTCGACCCGATCAAGATGCAGGGCGTACAGGAGTTCGGCGAATACGGCATCGTGTTGAGGGTCAAGGCCACAACCAGACCGGGAGGCGCGTTCGGTATGAAACGCAAGTTCTATGTACGCCTCCGCCAGGTCTTCAAGGAGCAGGGCATCGAACTCCCATTTCCGACCGTCCAGGTCCAGGGGCTACAGAACCCACATGGGGCAGAGAATGCGCCGTTGGAGATCACACCCGAGTTGAAAATGGCCGTTGCGCAGTCGCACACTATTCGGCGCAGAAAAAAAGCCAGCACACCGGAGTAGGAAAGCTGTGACACCTGCCGGTCACAGCGTCGCTTTCCGCGCATCGCCCGTGGCAGGGATACTCTTCTATCTTCAACCGTTAAGACGAAAAAGACGGTCACGAGGCAGTCTACAACCAGAGTCCGTCCCGAGATTTACATCGGGCTGCGTAAGTTGATACAGCGGTACGCTCGAGACAGCGCCATCGGCTACCTGCCGCGCGTCAGTCACGCGATAAGGACCGTCCCGCGAGAAGCGGCGCGTACGCGGCGAGCGTGCGGGATACGAACTCGGTGAAGAGCCGCACTCGCTTCGTCTTGCGTGTCTCCCCCTGTGTGAGAAGCCAGAGCGTTCCGTACATGTGCAGGTCGGTGCCCGGCACCCTCACCAGTAGGGGGTCGGCATCTCCGACGAAGCACGGCAGTGTCGTCATCCCGAGCCCTTGCCGTACTGCAACGATCTGCGCCTCGCCGTCCGTGGTCCTGAACGGAACCCCCGTGGTACGAACCTCACCCTCGCTGGCCCAATCCGGGATGCCATGAATGCTTATGACGATCCACCGGATGGGATCAGGCGCGCCCGCACGCCACGCGGCTAGTCGATCGCGAGACATGTAGACGCCGCCGAACAGCTCCGGTCCCTTCAGGCCGTGAAGATTGAGCGGCAGGGTTTTGCGGTCGTAGACGACGCGGATCGCGACGTCGGCCTCCCGGTTGGTCAGATTTGCCAGCTCGCCGGACGACAAGATTTCCATCTCGATGTCCGGATGCAGACGCGCGAAATCGGCGAAATCCGGCATGAGCAGGTGTGTCGCGAGGGGCGGTGCCAGCGTCACCCGCAGAAGCCCGCGCACGCTCTGGTCGCGCCCGAAGACGCGCGTCTCCAGCTGGTGCGACGACGCTTCCATCTGGTTCGCGAGGTCGAGGACCTCCTCGCCCGCAGCCGTCAGGCGGTAGCCCGAAGGCAGCTTTTCGAACATGTGCGCCCCGAGGCGTTCCTCGAGCTGGGCGATGCGCCGCAGCACGGTCGAGTGATTCACCCCGACGCGCTCGGCGGCGGCCCGCACCGAGCCTCCGCGCGCGACGGCAAGAAAATAGCGAACGTCATCCCAGTCGATCATGGTGCAATCCGGCACCGCACGGTGCGCCTTCCAAAGCCCGTATCTAACACATCGAACAGCAGTACGGGCGGTCAATCATAGCTTATGTCGACGAGCGCGGCCCAATTCCGAACGGCGGACATCGATCGTCGCGGCTGGCGTCCCGCCGGATCGATTTTGCACCACCGATGTGCGCGCTTCCGCACTCAACACCTGATGCCGGCGGACCTATTTCGAGGTTCTCGGGGGTGTCCCGGCACAACCAAAGGCGAAGGCCTGGAAGGATAAGTCATGGGAAAGCTTGAAGGGAAGGTTGCAGTCATCACCGGCGGCGCTACCGGCATCGGCCGCGCCGCAGCAAAGCGCTTCATCGAGGAGGGCGCCTTCGTTTTCATCTTCGGCCGCCGGCAGGAAGCGCTCGACGCCGCTGTGGCCGACCTCGGGCCCAATGCCCGCGCGGTGAAGGGCTCGGTCTCCGATCTGACCGACCTCGACCGACTTTACGCTGCGGTGAAGGCCGAGCGTGGAACCCTCGACATCGTCTTTGCCAATGCCGGGGCGGGAAGCCAGCTTCGGCTCGGCGAGATCACCGCCGAGCACATTGACGAAACCTTCGACACCAATGTGAAGGGTACGATCTTCACGATCCAGAAGGCGCTGCCGCTGATGAGCGAGGGCGGTTCGATAATCCTGACCGGATCGAGCGCTGGCACCACTGGCGCCCCGGGGATGAGCGCCTACAGCGCGAGCAAGGCGGCAGTGCGCAACCTCGCGCGGACCTGGGCGGAGGACCTAAAGGGCACCGGCATCCGGGTAAACGTGCTGTCGCCCGGGGCCACTGCGACCGAGCTAGCGAAGGAAGCGCTGGGCGAGGAGGGCCAGAAGGTCTTCGCCTCGATGACTCCGCTCCAGCGCATGGCCGATCCGGCGGAGATCGGGGCGGCGGCGGCCTTTCTCGCGTCGTCGGACAGCAGCTTCATGACTGCCAGCGAGGTCGCCGTTGACGGCGGTCTTGCGCAACTCTGACGCGCTAACCCAGCGCCGTTGAAGGCCGGGGAATCAATACCAACACAAATCGGAGAAGATTATGAGCTACGCAATTGTAGGATTCGGTAAGATAGGCCAGGCCCTCGCCCACGCCTTTGCCCGTAAAAACATCGACGTGACCGTCGCGAGCCGCCGTCCGCCCGAGGCGTTGGCGCCGCAGGCTCGGGCGATTGGACCCACGATCGTCACCAAGTCGCTGCGGGATGCACTCGAGGCCGACACGATCATCCTGGCGGTCCCGTTCGGGGAGCACCGCGAGGTTGCGAAAGCCCTGCCGAGCTGGGAAGGCAAGACGGTCATCGACGCGATGAACCTCTTTCCGGTCCCTGAAGAGCTGGACGGTCTCCCGTCCTCCGCTTTCGTCGCGAAGGCGTTCACCGGCGCCAAGTTCGTGAAAGGGTTCAATCACCTGATTGCGGCCACCCTGGCTGCCGATCCGATCGTCGAGGGCGGCCACCGGGTCGTCTTTCTGTCGAGCGACGACGAGGACGCGACCGCTCCCGTGGCGGCCTTGGCCAAACAACTCGGGTTCGCACCCGTCAAGCTGGGAAAGCTCAACGAGGGTGGCGCGCTGGTGCACGCACGCGGCCGTACTTGGGGCCAGCTTATCTTCCAGGATTTGTTCAAGAAGGAGTGACTATCGACATCAATTGGTCGATTTTCCGCTTCGCAGGCACACGCACATTCGGCATAGCGCCTGATAAAAGACCGTCAGCAGTAAAGCGCATGGGCGAGAGAGACCGTTTCGCGACGGCCTCTCCTACGTCCGCCCCGCCGTTATCGGCCGTCGTCAGCCGTTTTGAAAGCCCCTGAGGTGATCTGCCCTTTTGGGACTAACCGCGCTTAGAGAATTCCTCGGCTGCGATACGAACCGCCTGCTGTGTCGCGGGATAGCCGCTGTAAGGAGTGAGGTTTACGAGCGTTTCCAGGATTTCTTCCCGCGTCGCGCCAACGTTCAACGCGGCGTTGATGTGCACGCGAAGCGGAATCTCTGTCGTGGCAGAACCAACGGCTGCCAGAGCAGCGCAGGCGCTGAGTTCCCGAGACTTCATGTCGATTCCGCTCCGCGAAAACACCTCACCATAAGAATGCTCGACGATCATTCGACCGAGATCAGGTGCGACATCATCGAAACTGCGGACCACGGCATCGCCCGATGAACCGGACGTTTGTGCAAGCGTAGCACGCCCGCGTTCCAACCGGTCTGCGCGGCTCGCGACCACGGCGGGTGGGGGGACGTTTGCCGCAATCGTTGGCGACCCGGCAGCGAACATATCCTTGGCGACGGCGAACGCGTTGAGCGCTGCCGGAAAACCCCGATAGACGCTGAGCTGGATCAGCACCTCGATGATTTCCTCTCGCGTCACGCCATGGGCAAGCGCGCCGGCGAGATGAAGACGGAGCGTCGCCGCACGATTGCCGCTGGCAGCAAGCATCGAGATGATTGTTAACAGTTTGGCTTTTTGTTCGAGGCCGTCGCGCGCCAGCATTTCACCAAAGGCGAACTCGATGGAGAGTTGCGCGAGGTCAGGCGAACCGGCAGCAAAGCCATCGAAATATGCCTGCACATCGCCTCCAGAGAGCCGGTCGAGCGCCTCCAACCCGGCCTGTCGGCGTGTCGATCCATCGCCTGCGGAGGGCTCGATGGGTTCAAAAGCGAGCTTGCGCTCAGCGAACACCGCACGAATAAGGCCGATCGCATTTACCGTTGGCGGGAAGCCGAGGAGCGCTACAGATATAAACATGAGTTCGATGAGCGCCTTTGGCTCGCCGCCGGCGTTGAGAAAGCCCGCCATATGAAACTTCAACTGCGGCTGGGCGCTTCCGTCGGCAAGCAGCATTGAAATAGTGCACAGCTGACGCAATGGGAGGTCGAGACCTGGCCGCGATAGAATGTCTCCGTATGGGTATTCTACGGTGAAACGAGAAAGGTCGACGGATGTCTCGGCAAGACTATTAATCGGCGCGTCGAAATTCTCTCCGCCAATCTGCCGTAAGATTTCAAGACCGCGCGAATAACGACTATCTTGAGATGTTGTTGTCATTGCATATGCCTTCTGATTGATCGTGGCGAGAGTCCCGCCCACGGCGACAAGGGCAGCTCCAAAAAACTCTGGCCGGCGGCGGGTGCGTTGTGCTCGGTTATTGCTGCGTTAGGGCGACACGACATCGGCGATCTCTTTCACGAAGCGTCCCGGACTTGGCCGCGAAACCAAAGAAGGCATCGCGGAACTAGCCATAGTCGAAGGCGCTCGACAAGGAATGCTGGTCGCGACCGCCCCACACCAGGCACAGCCGGATTTGATACAAACCCTCGGAACGTGACCTCTGCAGTCGAGGGTTTGTATCATCGGAGCCGACGCTAATGCCGGCTGATCCCAGTCATCGCGAATTGAGAACTATCGGCTACTTTTGCTGTGCTGGTATCGCCTACAGCGCGATATCCTATCCTACTTTACTCCACAGCACGCCCCTCACTCCCACTCGATTGTTCTTGAATATGGCAACGCATTGATCTAACGGCGCAATTTTTTCTACACTCAATGGAGAACCAACGCAGCGCGCGCTCGGTCTCCCCTTGAATGCCGCTAATCCATGTGTTACATACTGAACCACATGGTTCAGTATGCTCGGACCCGCTTCGATGCCTCGTTCGCCGCGCTCTCGGACGCCACCCGACGCGGCGTTCTGGAGCAGCTCGGACGTGCAGACGCTTCGATCACGGACCTTGCCGAGAAGTTCCACATGACCCTCACGGGCATGAAAAAGCATGTCGGCGTCTTGGAGCAGGCGGGGCTCGTCACCACGGAGAAGGTCGGACGCGTGCGGACCTGCAAGCTCGGCCTGCGCCGACTAGAGGAAGAGGCGGCATGGATCGAGAGGTACAACCAGCTCTGGGACGCACGCTTCGACGAGCTGGATAAGGTTATCGAGGAACTGAAACAGAAGGAGAAGGTCGATGGACGCAGGAAGTGAGAGTGAGCCTACCCCCATGAAGAACCGCACGACGGTGGAACGGAAGTCCGAGCGTGAGCTAGTCGTTACGCGTACCTTTGACGCCTCGGCGCGCATCGTGTTCGAGGCGTGGACCAAGCCCGAGCTGTTCAAGCAGTGGTGGGTGCCGAAGTCGATGGGCATGCTCCTGCGTTCCTGCGAAATGGATGTTCGTGTCGGGGGCAAGTACCGTCTCGAGTTCGAACCCGATGCTATGGTGTTCTTCGGCACGTACCTCGAAGTGACAGCGCACTCGCGCCTCGTCTGGACCAATGAGGAAGATGGT
Organism: Mesorhizobium sp. M0174; assembly: GCF_040322275.1. NCBI lineage: Bacteria > Pseudomonadati > Pseudomonadota > Alphaproteobacteria > Hyphomicrobiales > Phyllobacteriaceae > Mesorhizobium > Mesorhizobium sp. M0174. The sequence goes on along the minus strand of NZ_JAMYTB010000018.1, from coordinate 25,902 downwards.
GAGGGTGGGCCCGTGACCACGGTGACCTTCGAGGAAAAAGGTGGCAAGACGCTGCTGGTCCTGCACGAGCTCTATCCCTCGAAGGAAGTTCTCGACGCTGCCGGCACCGGGGCGGCGGATGCAATGGTCGAGACGTTCGAGCAACTGGACGAGCTTCTTATCACCCTGGGCGCGCGCGTGGGACGGTCATGAAGTCGTCGATCTCGCGGTCGGCCGCTTGGCTCTTCACTACGCGGAAGAGAACCCCGACGAGGTCGTCGCCGCCCTCTGCGGACCTACGAGACCATCATCAACCTCATTGACAATACGACCAACCGAGGTGTCTCGTCGTGCGCGTCCGCCTCAACCACCTTTTTGCGCGCCATTCTACGCTGGAGCACTACCGCATTCGGAAACGCATTCTGAGGCCGACGTGCGCGGTGGGCCGCAATCAAATGTCCTCGTCGAGGATAGTTCGGCCGCACAGTCGGAACGGTGGTAGCGCCAGAAGCCTGACCGCCATGCTGATTGCAAAGCTGGCATCGCGCAGGCGGCGAAAAATTCGATGCATTCGTCCCCTTCGTCAGACATTTTCGATCTTGAATATAAAGGGAAAATTCGCCAAGTCGAAACTTGCTCGGTTTCAGAGACTACCGGCATCGATCGATCGAATTTCGAATTGCGCCTTGGCGAAGCATCGTTTGCTCAGCTGCCGGAATACCGTCAACAACGGCCGAATCGCTGCCGTGGGCCCGAGCCGGATTGGACTGCGGACGCACCAGCAGATAGAGCGCGGCGAAGTGTGTGATCATGAGCAAGGGCACATAGACAATCGGGATTACATAAGTGGCGGCCAACTGTCCCGAAAGCGCCGCAAGATTGAACACGGTGCCGTGATAATAATCGACGAAGAGATCGACTATCCCCACAATGTTGTAAGCAAGCACGAGTGGCCAGAAGAAGAAGCGCGCCCTGATCGTGAGAAGCGCCAGGATGGCCAGCAGTCCTGTTGCGAAGTCGCCATATGCGGCGAACTCTGCAAAGCCAGCGGGCAGATCGGGGCCGACAACGCCCGGAAGGATAAAGACCAGCCCAAAAAAGCGGAAAGCGTGCAGGATCGCGATGGCGCGCTGCGCCTCAACGCGGTCCATCGACTTGAGCCTGGGCCAGAAATACACACCGAAGCAGATGAGCCACGGCACGTAGCCCAGAACAAGTTGAATGTCGAAGATCGTTGCCGGTGACATGAAATCTCCTATCGCGACTTGATTCATGCGGCCTCAAGCACCGCTATCAGAATACCGCGCCGTTTCCGCCCGGCTGCGCCGGATTAACTGGCGCAGTGACAGCGTGTGCAGCAGGATCGAGCATGGCACCATGAAGCCGGGGTCAGCACATCGGGATAAGCGCCGGCGCCTGCGCTGTTCAGCACATTCGGAACACGATACCAGCGGGAACAGCGGCGACGGGCATCAGCGGTCCTTCCATATGCTTTCTCAAATCAGATGTTGATTGACGCGGCCTCGAACACCGGAGTCAGAATGCCGAGCTGGCCTTCCATGAGACTTCGCCCCAGCGCCGAGATTCATGCACTAAACGCTGGGTTCACGGTCTGCCGAGTTATTGCTTGGCTGACTGGCTCCCAATAGCAGGCGCAATGGCATCAGCGGACCGACGGGAATGTACTCGTGATCCATCAGATTCTCTTGAGCGAGCGGCAGGGCCTCCATGATCGAACTCGCCTCAGCCACGTCTTTGACGTTCAGAAGGAAGACGGCGCCTCTGCCGTCTTCCCGCGAGTGCCATTCGCGGATTTTGCCTTCAAGATAGAGTTGGACCGTCGCGCGTATCTCAGCGGGTATAGCGGCCATAACCTGCTCGCGCTTCACGCCGGGCTTTGCCGTCAACAGTGCAAACACGCCAGTGGTCGTTGCGGTGGAGGTCTGGGATTGGGTGGGTGACGGCTCGGCCATCGGGAAATCTCCATTCAGGATTTGCCCATCAAATCTAGGATCGCTTCCGGTAAGCGACTATCCGCGATAATATTGATGGGCCATGAAGCAGAACTTCACAGTGAGGCAAGGCGCGCTCGACGGCGTCGAGGCATTCCTGAGCGTTGCTCAGCACCGCAGCTTTCGCAGAGCAGCCGCGGAACTCGGGGTGACTCCATCGGCGATCAGCCAGGCGGTACGCGCGCTCGAGGCGCGCCTCGGCGCAGCACTCTTCATCCGCACAACACGCAGCGTCGGTCTGACCGAGGCCGGCGAACGTTTCTTGTCGCGCGCAAAGCCCGCCTTCGAGGAGCTCGTCGCCGCAAGCGAGGCCGCGCGTGACCTCGGGCAGCGGCCGGCTGGACTATTGCGTCTCTCGGTACCGCGCGCGGTGGTGCCGATCCTGCTGGAGCCACTGATCGCATCCTTCTGCCAAGCCAATCCCGAGGTCGAGGTGGAGATCGCCGCGAGTGAGGAACTGGTCGATATCGCGGCCGGAGGATTTGACGCAGGCATCCGGCTCGGTCAGTTTATCGCAGCGGACATGATCGCGGTGCGGCTCACGCCGCCGTTTCCGCTCGTCGTCGTGGGCAGCCCCGAGTATCTACGCCGGCAGGGGCGGCCGGAGCGTATCGAAGATCTGCGTGAGCATGCCTGCCTGCGCATGCGCCGCTCGAACGGGTCGATCGCGCCTTGGTCCTTTGTCAACGGCAACAAGCCGGTCGAGGCGCTCATCTCGGGACCGCTCGTCGCCCACGACTTTCCCACCGTACTTGGCGCGGCAGTGGAGGGCATGGGGCTCGCGCAAGTGCCTGCGCCGATCTCAGCTGGGCCAGTGAAAGCCGGAAAACTCGTGCGCGTTCTGGAGCGGTTCGCGCCGATAGCGCCGGGCGTGTTTCTCTATTATCCCAGCCGCCATCAAATGATGCCGAAACTGCGAGCCTTTATCGATCACGTAAAGAGCGGATCGGACGCTGCCAACAAAAATCCAGTTCACATCGATAACAAGCGAACAGGCGACGTGAAAGTGCGCTGACGTGGGAAGCGCGGACCAATAGAATTGAGAAGCCGACCTATGGGCCGTCAAAACGTTACAGTCTTGATTTCCGAGGGAAAAATAGCACGAAAATTTTTTGTGCGGTTTCGGCATCTATCGAAGTCGATCGCCTTTCCGGACCCACTTTGGGCAACTCAGGTGGTTTCACAGCGAACGAAGAAAGTACCCGTCACTAACTTTCATAGCACAGCGCGCCACAACGCGACCCGCCGCGGCAGCGTCATCCAGGCGCCATCCCCTCTCCGTTTTGTAGGTGAACTGGATACCGCTGGCAGTGCAAACTGGACACTCCCGGCAGCATAAACTGGACACCTCAAGACCCACCCGCTCCGAGGGCGCGACAGCACGGTTCAAGGTTCAATGCCGCGCCCTCGCTTGCTGAACTTCTTCCCGGAGGGGGCCGGGGGAGGTTGAATAACCTGTGGAAAACCTGTGGGTCTTTTGGGACGGTTTGCGGACCGGCCTGAGCCTGGGAATCGTTTTGCTCAACTGCCCCTTCGAGACGGCTGACCGGCCAAAGACGCCCCTCAGGGGAGATGGGCCCCGCGTTTCCGTGGCACCGGCCCGCAACCTTCATAATATGATGGCCCGCGGCAACCGGAGAAGGGTATCTGTGCCCTCAAACCAGCATCGACTGCTGGGCGAAGATACCCGCCATCGCGCCGTGCGATGATGCCGTGGTGACCGAGGCCATGAGGGGGTTGGCGAGGTCGCCGGCGGCGTAGATGCCGGGCATGCTGGTTTCGCGGCGCTCGTCGACCTTGAGGGCGATGCCGAGGGGCGTATCGACCGTGGCGAGGCCCAGTGATTCATGCAGGCTTGCAGACGGCTTGTTGCGCGGATGGGCGAACAGGATGTCGACTGCGACATTGCGGCCGGTATCGAGATTGACGGTGGCAATATGGCCCCCGTGATGGGCGATCTCGGTGATCCGGCCATAGACGACAGGTATGTTGCGGCGCGCCAGATCGGCCCGGATATCGGGTGGAATGTCGTGACCATCGGCGAAGAGCGTCAACCTGTCGGTCCAATCGTGGAACAGCCTTACCTGATTGTGCGACTGCGGGCCGGACCAGACAAGGCCCCAATGCTGGCCGGCGACTTCAAAGCCGTCGCAATAGGGACAGGGCACGATGGACGTGCCCCAGCCTTCGGCAAAGCCCCGAACATCAGGCATCTGGTCGGCGACGCCATAGCTCAGGATCAGGCGGCGCGCCGCAAGGCTTTCGCCATCGCCAGTGAGGACGGAGAAATCGTCGATGGCGCCGGAGACGCTGTCGGCCCGGGCACTGACCAGTCTGATCGTGGGATAACGCGCCAGCTGCTGCCGCGCCTCGGCCAGGATGTCCAGCGGTGGCTTGTGATCGTGACCGAGCAGGCCATGCGAGTGGCCGGCGAAGCGATTGCGCGGCAGGCCGGTATCGAGAACGGTGACCTTGCGGCGGGCACGGCCGAGCTGAAGCGCAGCGGCGAGACCGGCAAAGCTGCCGCCGATGATGATGACGTCATCCATGGTGATAAACTCCGTGTTGTGGATGGAGGGGGTTGGGCTGGGCCTGGCGCAAAATATCGTCCAGCGATACGCGCTCGAGACGGGCAGCGAGCAGGGCTTCGGCATCGACGAGAAAGTCGCCCATCACTGTGTTGACCGGCCGGACAATGCCGCATTCGATATCGCCGGGCGGCCCAGGGAAACTTGATTTGGAGGACAGGTTGAAACCTACCCATTGGCTTGCACATTTCAGATACTACATGGTATCGTAATGCAAGAATTAGGATACTGTCAAGTACTGGAATTGTCGTGACCGAAAACAGCCAGGGTCGGCGCGGCCGGCCCGCCAACGAGGCGCTTGGCCAAACGATAGTCGACGCCGCGTGCGAACTCTTTGTGGAATTGGGTTTTCAAGCGACGACATTGGACAAGGTCGCCCAGCGGGCGAAAATATCCAAGCTCAGCATCTATCGGCACTTCGAGAACAAGGAGGCGCTGTTCAGCGCGGCCATCGCGGCCCACTGTCATCAGTTTGCACCACAGGCTCTTATTGAAGGTCTCGACGGTTCGGCAGAAGATCAGCTCATGGCGGTGGGATTATCCCTGCTTCGCACGCTGTTGAGCTCGGACGTCCGCAATGTCGAAGCCATGATCATGGCCGACAAGACGAATCAAAAGTCGTTAAGCAGGCTCCATTACGAAGCCGGCCCCGCCTATGTCATCGCCCAAATCGAGGCCCTGTTGCGTCAGTTGCACGCGAAGGCGGTTCTGAACGTGCCCGATCCTCTCCGGTCCGCCCGCTTGTTTGCCGCGCTTTTCAAGGGATCCGATCTCCTGATTATCGCACGCTTCGATCAGGCGAGAGCAGAGGACGACAACGAAATCGAATCCTATTGCCGGTCGGCCGTCGCCATGTTCATCGCCGCGCACGGTGGCAACGACCACGCGGCCGGATAAGCATTTGATTGCTCCGGGCAGCTTGGCCGGGACCGTCGTCCAGGCGCTTCGTAATATTGGGCCGGCGCGCGCGGCCGAGCTTGCACAGATCGCGGCACCTCATCTTTCTCCCAACGATAAAAGACGCTCGCATCTACCGCGGTCCAAGCTCCCGCCTGGATGCGGTCGACGCTTCTCTCCATCGCAGATCCGGCAGCAGTCGGGATAACATTTGATAGGTGATGCGACGGTGCCATCCGACGATATGCGATCAGGTCCGGAACACCGATCGGTACCGCAGCCAAAGCTGCACGCCACGATTTTTCGTTGAGGACGCACCATCGTAACTCCGCCAGGCCAGAAGTGAGAAATCGTCGCCTTATGCTCTTCCCAAAATGGCTGGCCCAGTCATGAGTTTCAGGTCGGATTCCGCGGCGTTTTCCAACATCCATGGACAGGCGTATTAATCTTCGATGCGATCGATGACGCGACCGGCGACATGGACACGAACCGGCCACGCGACCTGCCACCGGTCGCCTCGCTGGAAGAGCACGATCAGGACAGGCTCTCCGTCGATCGCCCCCAACTCCATGGTCCACGTCTCTGGGTTTCGCTCGTATTCGACGAAATAGGGAGAACTTCTGAGCAGGCCGTCGAAGCAGTCGGCGACCCGCAACCGAGCATCGGCGCTGGTGAGGCTCCGCACGCCATCCCAGTCATGGCGGTTGAAGAGATCAACATAGCGCTGCAAGAGCCCCGCGGTGTCGGGATCAAGCGGACGGTTCGGTTCACCGGCAGGTTCAGGGGGCAAGTCGGCGAGCTTCGCCCGTCCGCGGGAGAGCGCGGATTTGACGCCCCCAACCGTCGAGTCCACGAGTTCTGCGGTCTCTTCCAACGAATAGTCGAACACGTCCTTCAGGAGGATGCAGGCGCGCTCCTTGGGCGGCAAGTGGCCAACCAGCCGTTCGATGGCGCGGCGTGCATCGGTCGCTGCCGGCTCTGCAGAGACAACGCCGATGTCGTCCGAATAGGCGTGCTCCGCGCGCTCGCGCACATCGCGTCGCCTCAGAAGGTCGATGCAGCGATTGTGAGCGATGCGAAACAGCCAGGGCTTCAGCCGGCGGACATCGTCGAGGGTCTCAATGTTCGTATAGGCCTCGAACAGCGTCTCCTGCACGAGATCCTCACCGTCCAGGCGTGAGGCCGTCATGCGGGCGCAGTAGCGATGCAGTTGGGCGCGGACGCCTGACACCGTCTCGAGGAAGGCGCGATATCGCGCATCGAACAGGCCGGTCGGTCGCTCGGGCATGTCCTTCAGCTGCCACATCTTGGTTTCAATTTGCCAGTCATGCGACCTCCTGACCTTCAGCGCGTGTTGCCGCGGTTGCGGCCGGACCAAGCTTGGGGCGAACCCATTGAGCCAACCGCGCGATCGCGTCGTCGGCTTCCGGAGCGCGGCCGGCCATCATCTGGAACGAGTGCAGCATCCCCGGAAATACGTCTAAGCGCACCTCGACGCCGGCGGCTTTCGCGCGGTCGGCGAGCGCTCGGCTGTCGTCGAGCAGGGTTTCGTCTCCGCCCACTTGCAGATAGATCGGCGGCAGGCCCTTCAGATCGGCAAAGATCGGGCTGGCGAGTGGATGCCGGGGATCGGTCCCTGCAAGGACTTGCGATACCAGCATATCCACGACCGCCTTCTGGAAGAAGGCGTCCTTCTCGCGGTTGCTTTCGTAGGAGTGCCCGCTCGCCGACAGATCATACCAGCCAGAGATGCTGAGGATCGCGGCCGGCAGCGGCCGTCCCGCATCGCGGAGTTTCATCGTCGCCGCAACGATCAGGCCAGCACCAGCGGAATCGCCTGCAGCTATGGTGTGCTTCGGCGCGACACCCTGCTCGGCGAGCCATTCGAACGCGGTCACGGCCTGCTCGATTTGGCGCGGAAACTTGCTCTGGAAAACGTAGTCGTACGTAGCGAGCAGAGCGTAACAGCCGATCGCCTTAGCAAGGTGTCCGACCATCTTGCGATGGGTCCAGATCGATCCGCCGACATAGCCACCGCCGTGCAGGTAAAGCATCACCCGGTCTTTGGCTGCCGTTTTTGGCTGAACCCACAGCGCGGTCTTGTCGCCGACGTTCGTCTCGACGTAATCGACGCCGCCCGGTTCTGCCGTCAAAACGGACCACTCGGATGCTTCCTGTGGCGATTCTCGACCGCTGCGGAAAGCCTCCGCGAGCGTTTCGTAGTGTATCTTGTTCGCTAGGCTCTGCTTGCTGTTCATTTGTCACGCTCCAATTCGTCCAGGAGGGCGATGTCAAGGATGACCGTGCCCATGAACAGCTAAGACGGATGTACCCAGCGAAAGGATACGTGGCCCCCAGATGCAACGCCTCGCCGGTGGCAGTTGCCGCGGAGCCCGGGTGTCAAACCCAGCAAGGCTAGGCTGCTCCACCCTTCTCTGTGGGACGTTCGTTCCAGACATTCGCCGATCGGCCAGATGCTTCGTCTATGCCGTCGCCGGGTGGCCGGGGGCTGGGACTATTGACTATTATCGCCGAGCCAACATCGCTTTAAACATGCTGCTCGATTCTCTTCTACTCCGCAGTACTCCTCGTCACTCCCACTCGATTGTACCTGGGGGCTTGCTCGTTACGTCGTAGGCGACGCGGTTGATGCCGCGCACTTCGTTGATGATGCGCGTAGCGGCGGCACCGAGGAAGGCCATGTCGTAGTGGTAGAAATCCGCTGTCATGCCGTCGACCGAGGTGACGGCGCGCAGCGCGCAGACGAACTCGTAGGTGCGGCCGTCGCCCATCACGCCGACGGTCTGCACCGGCAGCAGCACGGCGAAAGCCTGCCAGATGGCGTCGTAGAGGCCGGCCTTGCGGATCTCGTCGAGATAGATGGCGTCGGCCTCGCGCAGGATCTCCAGCTTTTCGCGGGTGATGCCGCCCGGGCAGCGGATGGCAAGACCGGGACCGGGGAACGGATGCCGGCCGATGAAGCTGTCGGGCAGGCCGAGCTCCTTGCCGAGCGCCCTCACCTCGTCCTTGAACAATTCGCGCAGCGGCTCGATCAGCTGCATGTTCATGCGTTCGGGCAAGCCGCCGACATTATGGTGCGACTTGATCGTCACCGACGGGCCGCCGCTGAAAGAGACGCTTTCGATGACATCGGGATAGAGGGTGCCTTGCGCCAGAAAATCGGCGCCGCCGAGCTTCTCGGCCTCCTCCTCGAACACCTCGATGAACAACCGCCCGATGGTCTTGCGCTTCTTCTCGGGGTCCGACTCGCCCTCGAGCGCGCCGATGAAACGGTCCGCAGCGTCGACCAGGATGAGGGGCAGATTGTAATGCTGGCGAAACATCTCCACCACGCCTGATGCCTCGTCCTTGCGCATCAGCCCGTGGTCGACGAGGATGCAGGTAAGCTGGTCGCCGACGGCCTCGTGGATCAGGAGTGCTGCGACAGAGGAATCGACGCCGCCTGAAAGCGCGCAGATCACCTTGCCCTTGCCGACCTGCTTGCGGATCGTCTCGACCGCGTGCTCGCGGTAAGCGCGCATCGTCCAGTCGCCCTCAATACCGGCGATGTTGTGGACGAAGTTTTGGAGCAGTCTGGCGCCGTCCGGCGTATGCACCACTTCGGGGTGGAACATGAGGCCGTACATCTTGCGCTCGACATTGCCGAAGATGGCGAAGGGCGAGCCCTCCGATTTTCCGAGCACCTCGAACCCCTTGGGCAGGGAGATGACGCGGTCGCCATGGCTCATCCACACCTGGTGGCGCTGGCCGGGCGCCCACAGGCCCTCGAACAACGGGCTGTCCTTGGCGATCTCGACGAAGGCGCGGCCGAATTCGCGATGATCGGAGCTTTCGGCGACGCCGCCCATCTGCACGCACATCGCCATCTGGCCATAGCAGATGCCGAGCACCGGCACGCCGGCGTCGAAGACGATCTGCGGCGCGCGCGGACTGCCGATGTCGGCGGTCGAGGCCGGGCCGCCGGACAGGATCACCGCCCTCGGATTGATGCGCTTGAACGCCGCCTCGGCCGACTGGAAGGGCACGATCTCGGAAAAGACGCCGGCCTCGCGGATGCGGCGGGCGATCAGCTGGGTAAACTGGCTGCCGAAATCGACAATCAGGACGGTGTCGGGATGATTGGCTGTTTTCATGGCGAGCGTTTAGAGAAAGAAACGAGTCGGCGCAATGGGTTGCGAGGCCTCTCTCTCATTCCGATTCCGCATCTTCACGCGACAGATCAAACTCGATCGCCCCGGAGGCGATCGCCTGTTCCAGCAGCTGAACCGCCGCGGCCAGCTTCTCGTCGATGATGTGCAGATATTCGGTCCAGTCGCCGACATGCCTCAGATCGGCTGCCCCGTCGGAAATGCCGCGCAGGCCGATAAGCGGCACGTCGAACAGCTGGCAGGCGCGCAGGCAGGCGAAGGTCTCCATATCGACCATGTCGGCCGCGATCGCGTCGTAGGCGGCGCCGGTGACGATTGCCGCACCGGTCGACAGCGTCGCTTGCCCGATGCCAGGAACTCTGAACGGCAGCGGCACGCTGACAGGCAGGTCGAGGAACGGCGTGGCGCCCTTCTCGAACCCCAGGGGCGAGGCGTCCATGTCGCGGTAGGCGACTGAAACGGCCTGGTAGATTTCCGTCTGCTCCAGCGTCCGGCTGCCTGCCGACCCGAGCGACACGACGAGATCGGGCAGCGCCATCCCGGCATGCAGCCGGGACAGTTCGGCGCTGAGTCCGACGCCGGCCTCGACCGGTCCGACGCCGGTCATCAGGGGCGTGAACAGCCGCTGCAGGTGTGGACCGTATTCGGCTTCGGCTGCCATGACGAAGAGAACGGACTTGCCGGAGATCGGGGTGAGCTCACCAGGTGCCTTGCCGGCCATGATCGTCGATCCTCCCCTGCCCGTTCCTCAGCCTTCGATACCGTCGCGGCCGAGCACTGTCATCATCGTTCCGGTCATTGTGGCAATCAGCTTGGCCTCGCCATCGACGGCGAACGCATAGGCCTGGCCGTCGGCGACGATGATGGTGCGGCCGGGCTTGGTCACCGAGCCGCGGAACAGGAAACGCTCGCCCCGGCCCGGCGCCAGCAGATTGACCTTGAACTCGATGGTCAGCACACCGGAATTTTCCGGCATCAGCGAGAATGCCGCATAGCCGCAGGCCGAGTCGAGAGCCGTCGAAATGACGCCGGCATGGAGAAAGCCATGCTGCTGGGTCAGTGCCGCAGAATAGGGCATTTCGATCTCGATGATGCCGGGCGTCACCAGCGTCAGCTCGGCGCCAATCGTCATCATCGCATTCTGGCGCGCAAAGGACGTCCTGACGCGGTCCTCATAATCGGGAGCAGGAACGATCTTTGCTGCCATGGCCGTCGCCCTTCGTTTCTCGGCAAATCTTATTGCAAAGTCATTTATCGCAGAGGGGTGGGCGACAGGCAATCGCAAATGCTGCACTGCAGCATTCGGCCCCGGCTCTGTGTCCATGGCAATGGTTCAGCCGGCGCGGCGCAGCGCGCAGAAATAGAAACCGTCGGTGCCGCTCAGCAACGGTGACAGCGAAATGCCGCCCGCAGCGCCTATCCGCATGACCGCTTCGCGGCCCGCAAAACGGCTGTCCCAAAGCTGGCGGTGATCGACAGGGACAAAACCGGGATGGCGGTCCCGGAACGCCGAAACCTGGTCGCCATTTTCCTCGTCGAACACCGAACAGGTGATGTAGACCAGCAGGCCGCCGGGTTTGACGAAGTCGCTGGCGGCATCGAGTATCGTCTCCTGCTCGCCCTTGCGCGCGTCGAGCTGCCTCTGTGTCAGCCGCCATTTGGCATCCGGCCGGCGCCGCCACGTGCCGCTGCCGGTGCAGGGCGCATCGATCAGGACGATGTCCATATGCCTGCCGAGCGGCGCGAGTTCGGCCGGCCTGGTGACGATCTGCACATTGCGGTTTTCCGAGCGGCGGATGCGGTCGAAGATCGGCGCCAGCCTGGCCTTCTCGGCGTCGTGGGCGAAGATTTGGCCGCGATTGTCCATCGCCGCGGAGAGCGCCAGCGTCTTGCCGCCGGCGCCGGCGCAAAAATCGAGCACCTGCATTCCAGGTTCGGCGCCGGCCAGTTCGGCCGCAATCTGCGAACCCTCGTCCTGAACCTCGAACCAGCCTTTCTGGAAGGCCGGCTCGGCCTGCACGTTCGGATGCCTGCCGTCGCCTTCGATCGGCGGGATGCGGATGCCGTGCGGCGCGATCCGCGCAGGCTTGGCGCCGGTCTCCGCCAACTCGGCCAGCACCTTGCCGCGATCGGCCTTGAGCGTATTGACCCTGAGGTCGAGCGGCGGGCGTGTCGCCAGCGCGGCACCCTCTTCCACCCAGGCCATGCCGAACGCGCGCTCGAACAGCGGCATGCACCAGTCGGGGATGTCTGCCCTGACAGCCGGCGGCGCATCGGCGAGCCGGCGACCGCCGAGCGTTGTCAGTTCGTCGGCGGTAAGCAGCGGCGGCGCGAACCTGTCGCCCTCGAGCACCTCGTTCAGCGACTGCGCCGTCTGGCCCCATTCGAGCAGCAGCGCGCCGAAGCCGATGGCGCGCGGCGTGTCCTCGCCGAGCAGCCAGCCGGCCGAGCGCTTGCGGCGCAGCGCGTCATAGACGATGTTGCCGATCGCGGCGCGGTCGCCGCCACCGGCGAAGCGGTGCGACAGGCCCCAGTCCTTCAGCGCATCGGCCACCGGCCGGTGGCGCCGGCCAATGTCGTCAAGCACTTCAATGGCTGCCGCCAGCCGCCCGCCCAGTCTCATTGTCGTCTTCCATTACTCAGCAAAACAAAATCCGGCCCTGCTCTTAGAGCTTTTCGTGTCCTGATTGAAACAGTTCTGTTTCCCCGACGGCGAGACAATCCATGCAAGGGGTGACGAGTGTGGGTTGGTGCATCGCGAGCCGCCGCCACCAAGCGGGCGCCGGCATGCGTAACCAAACAATTCATCAATAAATTACAAGTCTCTAATGTGCATGTCTGGCGCTCACAAGCATAGCGGCTTGCGAAACTGCTCTGCTTTCCAAGTTTTCCGGTTGCGAATACTCTTTGCGCGGTGATTCGCGTCGCAGAAAAGGCGGAGCCGCGGGTCGATACGAGGAGAGGGCAATGAAGACTTATCTGGCGGAAGTTCTAGGCACGTTTCTATTGGTGTTCATCGGCACGGCTTCGGTGGTGACGGGCGGCTTCGGCGGCGCGCTGCCGCTTGGCCAGGAAGGTATCGGTCTGGCGTTCGGCATCGGCCTGATCGCGGCGGCCTATGCGATCGGCCCGATTTCGGGCGCGCACCTCAATCCGGCGGTGACGCTCGGTGTGTTCCTCGCCGGGCGGATGCCGGCCAGGGATGTCATTCCCTATTGGATCGCGCAGGTCATCGGCGCCATCATCGCGTCGCTGGCACTGTGGATCATCGTCTCCGGACAGGTCGGCGGCCACACCGGCGGCTTCGGCGCCAATGGCTGGGATGTGACGAAATGGGGCGTCAGCTCGGCCTTGCTGTGGGAGCTGATCGGCACCTTCACCTTTGTCACGGTGATCCTCGGCGTCACCAACGCCAAGCACACCACGGCCTTCGCCGGCCTCGTAATCGGCCTGACGCTGGCCGGCCTGCACTTCGCCATCATCCCGGTGACCGGCACATCGCTCAACCCGGCCCGTTCGATCGGACCGGCGCTGTTTTCGGGAACTGCGGCGATCGGCCAGCTGTGGCTGTTCATCGTCGCGCCGCTGATCGGCGGCGCCATTGCCGGCGTGGTTGCCAAGGCCGGTATCTTCGAGAAGGACTGACTTTTCGGAAGCCCAACGAAAAAAGGCGCGGGTCGAGGCCCGCGCCTTTTTTGTTGCGTCGAGAAATTCGTATGCCCGGATCAGGCCGCCAGGTCAAAACGGTCGGCGTTCATCACCTTGGTCCACGCCGCGACGAAATCCCTGACGAACTTCTGCCCGGCGTCCGCCGACCCGTAGACCTCGGCCAGCGCCCGCAGCTGCGCATGCGAGCCGAAGATCAGATCCGCGCGGGTGCCGGTCCACTTGACCGCCCCGGTCTTGCGGTCGCGCGCTTCATAGACTTCATCGGAGCCGGCCGCCGGATCCCAGACAGTGTTCATGGAGAGCAGGTTGACGAAGAAATCGTTGGTCAACGTGCCCGGCCTGTCGGTGAACACCCCGTGCTTCGACTGACCGGTGTTGGCGCCGAGCACCCGCAACCCGCCAACGAGCACCGTCATCTCCGGCGCCGTCAAGGTCAGCAGCTGCGCCCGATCGACCAGCATCGCTTCGACCGACATCGGCGGCTTGCCCCTGACATAATTGCGGAAGCCATCGACTTTCGGCTCGAGCGCGGCGAAGGACTGGACATCCGTCTGTTCCTGCGAGGCGTCCATGCGGCCTGGCGTGAACGGCACCCCCACGTCATGGCCGCCGTCTTTCGCCGCCTTCTCGATCGCCGCTACGCCGCCGAGGACGATAAGGTCGGCAAGCGAGATCTTCTTGCCGCCGAACTGCGCTGCGTTGAACTCGCTCTGGATGCCTTCGAGCTTTTCGAGCACCTTGGCCAGTTGCGCCGGCTGGTTGACCTCCCAATCCTTCTGCGGCGCCAAGCGGATGCGGGCGCCGTTGGCGCCGCCACGCTTGTCGGAGCCGCGGAAAGTCGAGGCCGAGGCCCAGGCGGTCGAGACCAGTTCTGAGACGGACACGCCGGAGGCCAGGATCTTCGCCTTCAGCGAGGCGATATCCTGCTCGCTGACCAGTTCGTGGTCGACTGGCGGTATCGGATCCTGCCAGATCAGCTCTTCCTTCGGCACGAGCGGGCCGAGATAGCGGACGGCCGGACCCATGTCGCGATGGGTCAGCTTGAACCAGGCACGGGCGAAGGCATCGGCGAACTGATCAGGATTCTGATGGAAGCGCCGCGAGATCTTCTCATAGGCCGGGTCGACGCGCAAAGCGAGGTCGGTGGTCAGCATCGCCGGGGCGCGACGCTTCGACGGATCGTGGGCGTCCGGCACGGTGCCTGCACCGGCGCCGCCCTTGGGCGTCCACTGATGGGCGCCGGCCGGGCTCTTGGTCAGCTCCCATTCGTAGTTGAACAGATTGTCGAAGAAGTTGTTGCTCCATTTGGTCGGCGTCGTGGTCCAGGTCACCTCGAGGCCCGAGGTGATGGCGTCACCGGCAATGCCGGTGGCGTGCTTGCTCGACCAGCCGAGGCCCTGCGCCTCGATGCCGGCGCCTTCCGGCTCCGGGCCGACCAGCGATGCATCACCGGCGCCGTGGGTCTTGCCGAAGGTGTGACCGCCGGCGATGAGCGCCACGGTTTCCTCATCGTTCATGGCCATGCGAGCGAAGGTTTCGCGGATGTCGCGCGCCGCAGCCAATGGATCGGGCGTGCCGTTCGGCCCTTCCGGGTTGACGTAGATCAGCCCCATCTGCACGGCGCCGAGATGGCCGTGAAGTTCGCGGTCGCCGGAATAGCGCTCGTCGGCGAGCCACTTGGTTTCCGATCCCCAGTCCACGTCCTGCTCGGGCTCCCAGACGTCGGCGCGGCCGCCGGCGAAGCCGAAGGTCTTGAAGCCCATCGATTCCAGCGCGACGTTGCCGGTGAGGATCAACAGGTCGGCCCAGGAGATCTTCCTGCCGTATTTCTGCTTGACCGGCCACAGCAGCCGGCGCGCCTTGTCGAGATTGGCGTTGTCCGGCCAGCTGTTGAGCGGCGCGAAACGCTGCTGACCGGCGCCGGCGCCGCCACGGCCGTCGCCGATGCGATAGGTGCCGGCGCTGTGCCAGGCCATGCGGATGAAGAGCGGGCCGTAATGGCCGAAATCGGCCGGCCACCAATCCTGCGAATCGGTCATCACCTGGTGCAGATCCCCGATCACCGCATCGAGATCGAGGCTCTTGAATTCCTTGGCGTAGTCGAAGTCCTCGTCCATCGGATCCGAGAGGCTGGACTGCTGGTGGAGGACGCCAAGGTCGAGCTGGTTTGGCCACCAGTCACGGTTGCTCCTCCTGGCCGATCCATGTGGGACCGGGCATTTGCCGGCGCTGTTGTCGTCGGTTTTCGCGTCCATCTTTGCCTCCGATTTGTTGATTTTCCGGGATTTTGTTGATTTTCCGGGCAGGGCCAGCGAGCCGCGCCATCCTGGAATGGTTCCAGACTAGCCTGCCCGGCCGATAAACACAAATTGCCTTTGCTGTTTATTCTGATAGGTTTTTCTTATGATCGGTTTGACCGTCCGGCAGATGCATTATTTCGAGGCGCTGGCGCAGACGCTGCATTTCGGCCGCGCCGCCAAGCTCGCTGGCGTCAGCCAGCCGGCGCTGTCTTCGCAGATCGCCGAGATGGAGCTGCGGCTCAATTGTCGTCTGTTCGAGCGCGGCGGCAAGGCGGTGCGGATGACCGACGAGGCGCAGGGCTTGCTGCCGCGCATCGAGCGCATTCTTGCCGACGTCCGCGACGTCGAGGCGACGGCCCGGCGCGGCCGCCCGGCGCTGGAAGGCCGCTTCCGGCTCGGCATCATCCCGACGGTGGCGCCCTATCTCCTGCCGCATGTGCTGCCGGAGCTGAAACGGCATTTCCCGGCCTTACAGCTGGAACTGCGCGAGGCGGTGACTGCGTCGCTGGTCGACGACACCAACTCGGGAAAGCTCGACGCCTTCGTCGCGGCACTGCCCCTCGATTACCCGGGCCTGGTCACCGAAGAACTTTTCTCGGACCGGTTCTTCCTTGCCGTGCCGGCCGGCGACCCCGCCTTCGCCTCACCGCCGGTGCCGCCGGAAAGCCCCGCGCTGGAAAGGCTGATGCTGCTGGAGGAAGGCCATTGCCTGCGCGAACAGGCGCTCGCCGTCTGCGGCAGCGTGCGGCCGGTGGCGATGGCAAGCTACGGCGCGACCAGCCTGACGACGCTCTTGCAGATGGTGGCGCACGGGCTCGGCGTCACGCTCATCCCGGAAATGGCGGCAGGGCCGGCCAGCACTATCCCCGACCTGAAGATCGTGCCTTTCCAGGAGCCGATGCCGCAGCGCACGATCTGCCTCGCTTGGCGGCGCAACAAGGTGCGCCACGACGAATGCGTCGAACTGGCCAAGATCATCCGCGGGCTGGATGCGGCGGTGCTGGCGGCGTAGAGCGGCGCATGTTGGGTCCGGTTAGCCCCGAAGCGGACCCGCAGGCCCCCTTCGAAAGGGACGACTTCAACCTTTTTCCCAGGCTGCGAGCAACGGGCCTTTGCTTCCGTAGACAGGGTCCTTGCGCGGCCGGCCGACCCTGGGGATCGTGACGACCGCCCTGTCATGATCGGCAGCGGTCGTACACAGGTCATAGGTGCCGGATGGAGGATAGGCGCCGACGACCAGAAAATCGTCGGATGCGGAAAGACGCTGGTGCCCGGTGCCGGCCGGAAGCACCGCGACGTCGCCGGCCTTCAGCGACAGCGTTCGTCCCTTGCTGCCGCCAAAGCGGACCTTGGCCGTGCCGCGCGCAACGCCCAGCACCTCGTGGATGCGCGAATGGTAGTGGACGTAACCGTAGATGCCGTTGCGCCAGCTATCGCCCCAGCCATTTGCTTCGAAAAGCGCCTCCATGACGGCCGCCGGATCGAAGTCTTCGGGCAGCTTCACAGCGCCGCGATAGACGACAAGCGGCCAGAACGGATGGTTGGGCACCAGGCCATCATCGCTGAACCGAAACGCGTTTGGTTTGCGCGGCCTCAGGAGGTCGGCAACCTCTCGCCTGTCCGGTCTGGCGATACCAGTGACCTGCTCGACGGCTTTCTTCGTGGTTTGCAGAATGCTCATGGTGCGCCCTTGGGGTTGGTGGAAGCTTCATACCGATTAACCGGTTGGATGGCGGTCGGTTCCGCTGGCGGCAGAGATCTGCGAACGGTGCGGCAGTCATGGACGGTGCTTGGCGTCGCGACAAGATCCAGCACGACGAGGTGTGAAACTGGCAACAAATATTCGTCGGTCGGAGGCGGCGGCATTGGAGGGGGAGATGCGCCGTACCGTGAAAATGGAAAGTCTGGTGTGACCCGAGGTCGACCTTCGCAGCCTGAATGGCTGCTTTGCGCCGCATCACAGCCGTTGGGGAGAGAAGATGGTCATCCCGAAAGCCGAAAGTTCCGTTTGTTCGAATGATGACAACTAAGGAAATACGAAACAGCCTTTGCGCGAATCCGCGCTTTGGCGTTGCCGAGGGTGCTTCACTAGCATTGATCTTTTTGGTGCGGCATCCACGGCGCCGCGGCGTGCAGTAAGTGGAGAATACAATAGCGGTGAGGGCTGCGATCGTTGAGGTTCAGTGATGAATCATGTGCAGACTACCAGGTCAAAATGTCTCCGCTGTGACTTCACCTTTATTAAACGACGGCCATTGATTTTACCTCACCAGATAAGCGGCAGGGGGTATAACGGCGTGCCGTCCCTCATTCCGCTATGCCTCGTTCTGCTGTTGGCATCTCCGGCAAATGGTCAGTTGGCGCCCGAAGCGCCAGCGGTTGCCATGGCTAACGACAGCTCGTCGGTCGTGGTTTCCGAACATACCAAGGTCGACAAAGAACCGGGCAAGCCACAACCGAGCGCGCTCGGATCCTGTCTATCTAGAGAGCTGGTGCTCAGCGAAACACAGGCACTCAAGGAGGGTGCGCAAACGCGCCTGGGCGAGCATGAAGTGGCTTTACGCCGCGAATTGGCCGCAGCACGAGCGGAGCTAGACGTCATGCAGCGCAGCATACGTGAGCTAAGCGCCCAAGCACACGTGCTGGCAGACACGGTGGCTCAGCAAGCACAAGCCCTAAAAGAGCAGCAGCGAACAGACGAAGCGCTCGCGCTCGATCTGGAGACGGCGCAGCGCGTTATCGAAAGCTACAGAGCTGAAGCCAGTCTCTGGAACAGCGAGCAGGCCGCCGCGCTTGGCGCGCACCCCTCTATGGAAGCCTCCCAGCTTGCTGCGAAGCGAGCGCTTGATGACGAGCGGCACAAGGTTGAGCTCTTGGAACAAGAACTTGCCACGGCTCGCCAAACTATCGATGCTCTGAAGACAGGCGCAAATCTGGCAGCCGTCGAGCAGGCCAACGCCATAAGGGACCGACAGGTGGCCGAGGCCGCTCTAAAGCAGGTTCGAGAAACGCTTGAATTGGGACGCGAACGAGCAGATTCAGCTGTACGTGACCTCGATATTGTTCGCCAGGAACGCGATGCTTTAAAGCAGAATTCGGTAGCATTGAGTGCGGCGCTCGACCAAGAGCGTGAAAGGGCTATCGGCCTAGCCCGCAGCCTCAGTGCGGCGCGTGAGGCAATTGATACTGTCAAGGGTAAGCGTCGGACTGCGGCTGTGGAGCGCGCGCCGAAAACACGTACCCCCGCGAGTGCACTTGCAAGTAGGTTATCGCGTTCGGGCGCCAAACCAGCCCGTAAACCGGGCTTGCCGGAAAAACAGAGAGTGAAGGTCCAAAAGTCGCCGCAAACTGCTCTGCTGGCAACCATACCTCTTCCCGCAGCATTGCTTCCAACACGGCCATCAAAAAGCTCGAGCCGCGCGAGTGAAGACTAGTGAGCGAAAGCCGCAGGGGAGACGACTATGAACAAGTATGTCGCAGCTGCGTTGGTGATCGGGACTACAATTGGGCCTGCCTCGGCACTTGAAGGAGGCGTGGGCGGTAGCGCCGGCGGTGTCGGAGTCGGTGCTGGAGTGAGCGCCGGTTCGCAAGGCGTATCTGTCGGGGCGGGCACGAGCGTCGACGGCGTAGGCGGAGCAAATGTTGGAGCTTCGGTCGGTGCAGATGACGGGTCAGTCGACGCAGGCGTTGGTGCCAGCGGCAACGTTGGTGACACAAGCACAAGTGCCAGTGTGGGCGACGATCCGTCCGCCGAAAACGAGGCGGCTACCGCACCCGACAGTTCGACTGCAGCGACGGCCCCTGCCTCTGCCAAGACCGCCAGGCAATTCATCGTGCTGCCACCCGTCCTCAGGCCTTCCAAAGCCGGTGAGGGTGACTTCACCAAGGGGTATCCGTTTGGATCTCTGGGGCCACTGACAGCGAAACCCGGTACGCCTGTTGCGGTCGTGCGAGCCTGCCGCGCGGCGATCATGGCCGCTGCAACGCCGCTGGGCGCCGTCCGTGTCCACGCGGCAAGCGCAGGCGCCTTGCGTCAGCGTCGGGGTGCAATCACGGCGCCGATCGAGGTGCGAATAGACTACGCAAGAGAAGGCGGCATCGAAGTCCGGCAGGCGCAAGTCAGTTGTCGCCTCGATGCGTCGGGCAGGGTCACTGCAATAATATAGCACCAAGCTTGATTGACAGCGCCGACAGCGGCACGATCCGCTTCGCCATCTACAAGGCGGCGTTCTAGTCCATCTGCGCCCCCCACCCCCTCACGGCACAAATATCAAAAACACATACGTGCAAAACACCACCAGATGCACCAACCCGGTCAGGAACGTCGTTCTCTCCGTGCTAAAGCTTACATTGCAGATGAAAAGCGCCAGGACCAAAAGCACCACGTCGGTCGGTGGCAGACCCAGGGTCAGCCCTCTTCCGGTGAGCAGGCTGGCGGCGGCTATGCCCGGTATTGTCAGGCCGATCGTCGCGCAGGCCGAACCCATGGCGACGTTCAGGCCGCGCTGCAGCTCGTTGTTGAGTGCGGCACGGACCGCCGAAATCGCCTCCGGCATCAACACCAGCCCGGCGATCATCGCGCCGACAATGGCGTCGGCCTGCGGCACCTCATAGGCAATGAGCGCATCTTCGACGCTTGCGGCGACTTGCTCGGCCAGCATGACAATGCCGATCAGCCCGATCAGCAGGAGAATAGCGCCGGCGGCGAGGCTTTCGTGGGCGTCGGTTCGCACTGTGGCGCCGTGTGCTTGTGCGTCGATGAAATCGTCGCGGTGGCGGACAGTCTGCGCGAACAGAAAACCGGCATACAGCAGCACTGACAACACGCTGACGAAGCCAAGCTGAGCCGCCGAGAACGTGCCGGGATCGGTGGTTCGCGTGTAGGTCGGCAGAATGAGCGTCATGACGCTCAGCGCGACCAGAACCGCCAGATAGGCGCTGGTGCCTTGGCGCACGATTGCCTGCTTGCGATGGCGCCAGCCGCCAAACGTCAGGCACATGCCGACAACACCGGTGGAGGTGATCATCACCGTCGAGAACACGGATTCGCGTGCAAGCGTCGGGTTGTTCGCGCCGTGCAGCATGATGGAAACGATGATCGACACTTCGATTGCCGTCACGGCGATGGTCAGCACCAACGTGCCGTACGGCTCGCCTACCCGCCGGGCCACCGCCTCGGCGTGGTCGAGCACCACGAAAATGGTGATGAACATGATCGCGCTCGACAGCGCGCCGATAAATATCCTGGTGCCCAGCGACCCTTCGTCCACCGACACGCCGCTGGCCCTGACCGCGACAGCCATCGCCAGCGCGGCCAACGGCATGCCGTAGGAAACCGCCGATCTTGCGAAACCACTCATTGTCACCGTTTTGCCTTCCCGCGAATCCCGTGGAAGGGCGATTTGCAACCACTGTTGCGCACCGCGACCATCCAGAGGAATCGCATATGACAGGTCATGACGAGCCCCATCGCAGCGTACCCCACCCCTTCAAGGGGAAGGGCAATCGCATTTGAGTCTTGCGAAAATGGACCCCCACCCTAACCCTCCCCACAAGGGGGAGGGAACGCTGCCGCGCGCCCTTGCTTTCCTTTTGGCAACGAAACGCAGGCAATTTGCAAAGGTCGGCGCCACCGAAAGTCCCCCTCCCCCTTGTGGGGAGGGTCAGGGGTGGGGGTCCTCTTCGCAAGAATCCTCGTGCCCCCGCACACCTCGCCTGTCCCCTGGTCCGAAACATCATGTCACCCGCAGGGAAGCTCGCGCGCTAGCCGGGCGTGTTGGCCTTGACGACCTTCCTGCATTCGGGCGTCAGCTCGCTCATGTGACCGGCCAGGCATTTGACGACGCGGCCACCGCCCGGCAGCAGGCCCTTGCACAACTTTTGGTAATCTGCCTGGCAGGCCTCACGCTCGGCCGCCGTCTGCGCCAGCGCCGCGGTCGCTGCCAGCTGCGTTGCCAGGAAAAGCACGCCTAACCCAATCCGCATGGAACACCCCCTCAATACGTTGCCCAAACAACGCCTCCGTCACGCGTAGACGCAAGCCTTCTCAAGCCGTCTTCTGCGTCACCAATCCCAGTTCATCGATCATCGCCTGGCGCATCAGGAATTTCTGCGGCTTGCCGGTCACCGTCATAGGCAATTCGGTGCGGAAGCGGATATAGCGCGGGATCTTGAAATGGGCGATCTGGCCGGCGCAGAACGCCTTGATGTCCTGCTCCGTGGTGATCTGGCCGGGCTTCAGCACGATCCAGGCGCATAGCTCCTCGCCGTATTTCGGGTCGGGAATGCCGAACACCTGCACCTCCTTGATCTTGGGGTGGCGATAGAGGAATTCCTCGACCTCGCGCGGATAGACGTTCTCGCCGCCGCGGATGACCATGTCCTTGACCCGGCCGACGATGTTGCAATAGCCGTCTGCGTCGATGGTGGCGAGGTCGCCGGTGTGCATCCAGCCCTCTGCGTCGATGGCCTCGCGGGTCTTTGCCTCGTCGTCCCAATAGCCCTTCATCACCGAATAGCCGCGCGTGCAGAGCTCGCCCGGCGCGCCGACCGCGACGGTGGCGCCTTCGGCGTCTATCGCCTTGACCTCGACATGCGGATGGACGCGGCCGACGGTCGAGACGCGCTTTTCCAGGGGGTCGTCGACGCTGCTCTGAAAGGACACCGGGCTGGTCTCGGTCATGCCGTAGGCAATGGTCACCTCGGCCATGTGCATCAGCGACACCACCTTCTTCATCACCTCGATCGGGCATGGCGAGCCGGCCATGATGCCGGTGCGCAGGCTGGTGAGATCGAAGGAAGCGAAATCCGGATGGTCGAGCAGGCCGACGAACATGGTCGGCACGCCGTAAAGCGCGGTGCAGCGTTCCGTTGCCACCGCCTTCAGCGTGGCGCCGGCATCGAACCCCTCGCTCGGGAAAACCATGGTCGCGCCCTTGGTGACGCAGCCCATCGTGCCCATCGACATGCCGAAGCAGTGGTAGAGCGGCACCGGGATGCACAGCAGGTCGTCGACGGTAAGCCGGATCGCCGCGGTGACGAAATTGCCGTTGTTGACGATGTTGTTGTGGGTCAGCGTCGCGCCCTTCGGCGCGCCGGTCGTGCCTGAGGTGAACTGGATATTGATGGCGTCGTCCGGTTTCAGCCCGTCGGAAATGCGGTCGAGCCGGTCATGCTCGTCGCGCCCGGCCATCGCCAGCACATCGGCGAAATTGAACATGCCCGGCGAACTCTCCTCGTCCATGCGGATGACGATTTTCAACGCCGGCAGCTTGCTGGCGTCGAGCTTGCCGGGGATGGCCTTGGCGATCTCCGGCGCCAGCGTTTCGATCATGCCGAGATAGTCGGAACTCTTGAACTTGGCGGCGGTGACGAGCGCTCGGCAAGCGACCTTGTTCAAGGCATATTCCAGTTCGACCAGCCGGTAGGCCGGGTTGATGTTGACCAGGATCAGGCCGATGCGGGCGGTGGCGAATTGCGTCACCAGCCATTCCCAGCGGTTCGGCGACCAGATGCCGACGCGATCGCCTTTCTCGAGGCCGAGCGCCAGGAAGCCGGCGGCCAGCGCATCGACGGTCTCCGAGAGTTCCTCCCAGGTAAAGCGCTTGTCCTGCTCGACGAAGACGGCGGCATCGAGCGTGCCGTATTTGCTGACCGTATCGGCAAACAGCGCCGGGATCGTCAGGTTGAGCAGCGGCACGCTGCGCTCGCCCGAGACATGCGCCGTGCCGTCGACCGGCGCAATGAACGAGCCGCCATCGCGCTTGCCGCGCAGGCTGGTGGCATTCTTCAACTCGTCGAGATTGATCGGCATCGCCGTGTCCTCCGCAGACCAACCGAGCCTATCAGCCCGGCGGGATGGTGGAAATCCCGTCGATGGTGGGGCTTGCGCTGGAACTCGCCTGTCAGGGCCAAAAACAAAAAACCCGCCTCGGCGGGCGGGTCTTCTGGGCCAATTGGCACCATAGCGAGATTAATAGCATAGCTGCCGGCACAAAGCAAGAACAAAATTGCTGTATGTCAGGAAATTGCTTCGGGTCGGCGTAGCTGCTTATCTCCCCCCTCGAGGGGGAAATGGCCGGCAGGCGAGAGGGGGTCGCCACGCGTGGAGCTCCAGCCTGTTCTGTCGGTCAGGAGAGTCGCGTCAAGACGTACCGACCCCCTCTGTCGCCTTCGGCGACATCTCCCCCTCAAGGGGGGAGATCGGCGGCGTCAGCCTGCGTCCACCGACGCCATCCTGGCTGCAATATCCCGCAAAGTTGCCTCGTCGGCCGCGGCGCGCATCTTCCTCGACGCCACGAGACAGGCCTGCGAGCGCAGGATCACGCCATCGGCCAGCACTTTGAGATGGTTGGCGCGCAGTGTCGAGCCTGACGTGGTGATGTCGACGACGATATCGGCCAATCCGGCCGCCGGCGCGCCTTCGGTGGCGCCCAGGCTTTCGACGATGCGATAGACCTGGATGCCGTGCTTTTGCGAAAAGAACTGCTGGGTCAGGCGCCAGTATTTGGTGGCGATCCTGAGCCGCCGGCCATGGCGCTGGCGGAAGTCGGCGGCGACGTCGTCGAGATCGGCCATCGTGTCGACATCGAGCCAGATGTCGGGCACGGCGACGACGACATCGGCATTGCCGAAACCGAGGCGGGCGATGATTTCGGCGCGCGCCTCGCAATCGGCAAGGTTTTCGCGCAGCAGATCCTCGCCGGTGATGCCGAGATCGACCGAGCCCTGGCCGATTTCGCTTGATATCTCTGAGGCGGACAGGAACGCTATTTCGACGCCGTCCATGCCATCGATACGGGCGCGGTATTTGCGCTCGTCGCCGGGCAGGCTGACGGCAAGCCCGGCCTTGGCCAGCACCTCCAGCGCCTGCTCCTTGAGCCGGCCCTTCGACGGCAGCGCCAGCGTGATCATGGCGCCTTCTCCCGCAGCGCCTCGATGCGGTCGAGCCAGACGGAAAAACCGACGCCGGGGATCGGCGTTTTTGCGCCGAGCAGCGTCAGCAGCCGGTCGTAGCGGCCACCGCCGGCGAGCGGCCGGTCGCCATCCTGCGCCGCGATCTCGAAGACCAGGCCGGTGTAGTAATCGAGCGGGCGGCCGAAGGCAGCGTCGTAGCGGATTTCAGACATCGGCAGGCCGAGGCTTTCGATGGCCGCCGCGCGGGCGGCAAAATTGTCCAGCGCGGCGCCCAGCGAAAGGCCGGCATCGGCGGCAAAGCTTTCGAGCGCCCCGGCGGCGCTGTCGAGCGGCACGTCGATCGCCAGAAACCCCTTCAGCGCCGCAAATGCCTCGTTCGACAGCCGCACGCTGCGCAATTCGGCCTTCTCGACCAGGCGCCGCGCGATTTCGGAGGGCGAACGCCCGGCCGTTGCCGACAGGCCGGCCTCTTCCATGCCGCCGGCGATATGCGCCGAAAGAGCGTCCAGATCGCCATCAAGGACAAGGGCGGCGACCGCGCCGGCGAGCTGGCTGTTGCGCGGCGGATTGGCGAGGTCGGCAAGGGCTGCCTCCAGCATCGCCGCCGAGCCGAAGGCGCGCGCCAGCCGCATGCGCCAGCCGCGCGGCAGGCCGAGTGCTGCCAGCACCGCCTCGAAAATGGTCTGGTCGCCGAGCGTGACCACCAGCTCGCGGCCGGGCAGCACCAACGAGAGCAGCGCATGCGCATCGGCCAGCGAGCGGGCGTCGGCGGCGGCCGTGTCGCGGTCGCCGAGGTCCTCGATACCGGCCTGGAAGAATTCGTTGCCGCCCTCGCGGCGCTGGCGAAACACCTCGCCGAGATAGGAATAGCGGCGCGGCGTGCCGGCTTGGCTGGCAATGTGGTCGAGGCAGACCGGAATCGTGAATTCCGGCCGCAGACAAAGCGTCTGCCCGGTCTCGCTTTCGGTGAGAAAGATGCGGCGGCGCAAATCCTCGCCGGCCATGTCGAGGAACGGGTCGGCCGGCTGCAGCACGGCGACTTCGACCGCATGGGTGTTGCGCGCGGCGAAGAGCGCCGCGATGGCGGGGCGGGAGGTCATTGATCGGTTGGGCGCGAGGCACCCCCCTCTGTCCTGCCGGACATCTCCCCCGCAAGGGGGGAGATCGGCAGCTTGGGCCCCGGCACCTTTTCTCCAACGCCGGAGATTGGCGAAAGCAGGCGCGACATCCAATCTCCCCCCTGTTTGGACCGGGGACATCGCGAACAGGTGTGCGAGGACATCGCGAACAGTTTGGCGCGCTTTGCGCTGGGGGGTTCGGGATGCCATTCGAGGACACGAGCGCGATGAAACAGAAGCTGGAGTTTGTGCGG
>NZ_JAMYTB010000017.1:0-95451 GCF_040322275.1 Mesorhizobium sp. M0174 | reverse complement strand
ATCACCGAACACTCTCTCCACGGCATCAACACCTCCCGGCAAAAACCGAAAAGTGTTACCTATGTGTCCGGTACAAATCGTCACCTATGTCTCGGGCCGCTCAACAGCGGCTTAGCTGTTTTTGTTCCCGACACAGCCACCATCCGCCGCAGTTCTGACCAATCGCGCTATGCGCTCAGGCGAAATCGCGTGACATCGATGGCCGCGGCCATCAGTGTCTGTGTGTAGGTTGCCTGCGGATTACTGAAGATCGCCTCGGCCGGTCCCTCCTCGACGATCTTGCCCTGTTTCATGACGATGATGTAGTCGGCCATGGCGCGCACGACGGCGAGGTCGTGGCTGATGAACAGATAGGACAGCTCGTGGTCGGCCTGCAGCTTGCGCAGCAATTCGACGATCTGCTTCTGCACGGAGCGGTCCAGCGCCGAGGTCGGCTCGTCCAGCACCACCACTTTAGGCTTGAGTATCATGGCGCGCGCAATGGCGATGCGCTGCCGCTGGCCGCCGGAGAATTCGTGCGGATAGCGGTTGCGCGTGTTCGGGTCGAGCCCGACTTCTAGCAATGCATCGACCGCGCGGAGATCGCGCTGCCTGCCCGACAGATTGGGCTCGTGGACCAGCAGCCCCTCGGTGATTATCTGGCCGACGGTCATGCGTGGCG
Organism: Mesorhizobium sp. M0174; assembly: GCF_040322275.1. Taxonomy (NCBI): domain Bacteria; kingdom Pseudomonadati; phylum Pseudomonadota; class Alphaproteobacteria; order Hyphomicrobiales; family Phyllobacteriaceae; genus Mesorhizobium; species Mesorhizobium sp. M0174. The sequence continues at coordinate 94,790 of NZ_JAMYTB010000017.1, read as the reverse complement.
ACAGCGAGCCGAATGGATCCTGGAAGACGAGCTGTAATTCGCGCCGCAGCGGCCGCATCGCCTGGCGATCGGCGTGGGAAATGTCGCGGTCGCCAAGCCGGATGATGCCGTCGCTGGGCAGGAGCCGCAGCAAGGCGCGGCCGAGCGTCGATTTTCCCGAGCCGGATTCGCCGACGATGCCGATCGTCTGGTTGCGCTTCAGCCGTATCGAAATGCGATCGACGGCGCGCAGCAGCAGCGGCTCGCCGCCAAGAAATCCGCCGCCGATCTTGAAGGTCACCTCGACGTTCCTGCCTTCAAGCAGGACAGGGGCATTCGGCGGCGGCGGCGCCTTGGTGCCGGTCGGTTCGGCGGCAAGCAGCATCTTGGTGTAGGCGTGCTGCGGGTTGGCGAAGATCGCTTCCGCTTCGCCCTCCTCGACCACCTCGCCATAGCGCATCACATAGACCCGATCGGCAAAGCGCCGGACGATGCCGAGGTCGTGGGTGATGAAGACGATCGCCATGCCGAGCTTGCGCTGCAATTCGGCGAGCAGCATGAGGATCTGTGCCTGGATGGTGACGTCGAGCGCGGTCGTCGGCTCGTCGGCGATCAATATGTCGGGGTCGTTGGCCAGCGCCATGGCGATCATGACGCGCTGGCGCTGACCGCCCGACAACTCGTGCGGATAGGATTTCATCCGCCGCTCCGGATCGGGAATATGGACCAGCCGCAGCAGCTTGAGCGCCTCCTCGCGCGCCGCCGCGGCGCCCAGCCCGCGATGCTTGCGGATCGGCTCGATCAACTGGTTGCCGATCGAATAGAGCGGGTCGAGCGAAGTCATCGGCTCCTGGAAGATCATGCTGATCTTGCGGCCGCGGATCTTGTTGAGCTCGGGCTTGCTCAAGGTCAAAAGATTGCGGCCGCGATAATCGACGGTGCCGGTGGCCTCGCCGTTCGAGGCGAGCAGGCTCATCGCCGCCATCATCGTCTGGCTCTTGCCGGAACCGGATTCGCCGACGACGGCGACGGTCTCGCCTGATTTGACGTGGATATTGATGCCCTTCACCGCCTCCACCACACCGTCGAGGGTGCGGAAGCGGACCCGAAGGTCCTTGACGCTGAGGATGGTTTCGGAAGCAGCCATCTCTCAACGATCCTTCGGGTCGAGCGCGTCACGCAGGCCGTCGCCGACGAAATTCAACGCGAACAACGTCGAGACGAGAAAGAATGCCGGGAACAAAAGCAGCCAGTTGGCCGAGCCGATGTTCTGGGCGCCGACCGAGATCAGCACGCCCCAGCTTGTCATCGGCTCTTGGACGCCGAGCCCGAGGAACGACAGGAAGCTTTCCAGGATGATGACCTGCGGCACCAGCAGCGTCATGTAGATCACCACCGGCCCGAGCAAATTGGGGATGACGTGGCGCAGCAAAATGCCACGCTGTCCGACGCCCATCGCCTCCGCCGCCTGGACATATTCCTGCCGGCGGATCGACAGCGCCTGTCCGCGCACGATGCGCGCCATGTCGAGCCACAGCACCGCGCCGACGGCCAGGAACATTAGCACGAAGTTCCTGCCGAAAAACACCACCAGCATGATGACGAAGAAGATGAACGGCAAAGAATAGAGCACGTCGACGACACGCATCATCACCTCGTCGACCCTGCCGCCGGCAAGGCCGGCGGTGGCGCCGTAGAGCACGCCGATGACCACGGCCACAATGCCGGCAAGCAATCCGATGGCCAGCGATATGCGCCCGGCCATCAGCGTTCGCGATAGCAGATCGCGGCCGGTGTTGTCGGTGCCGAACAGGAAATATTGCTGCTTGATCGAGGCACTCATCACCATTTCGAGACCATCCGGCGATTTGCTCTCGATCTTTGTGTCATCAAAGGTATCGGAACGATCAAGGTAGCGAATGTTGCGGTCGTCGATCGGCTTGGACGATCTGACGGTAACGAACACACGGCTGCCCTCCTGCCGCCAATCCTTGATGTCGACGCGCATACGCCTGATCGCCTCATCGAGAGCGCCTTCGATCATGTCGGCCTGCGGATAGGCGGAGAAGCTCGGCGGCGTGCGCACATAGTCGGCATAGATGGTGGTATACTGGTGCGGCACGAAATAGGGCCCAAACACACTGATGACGGTGATGAAGGCAAGATAATACAGACTGAACATGGCCGCGCGATTGGCCTTGAGGCGCGCCCAGGCGTCACCCCACAGGGATCGGCCGACGACCGGTGCGGCAACTGCGATATCAGTCATAGCGCACCCTCGGATCGACGACACCATAGAGGACGTCGACGATCAGGTTGAAGACAATAGTGAAGAGCGCGATGACCACCACCGTTCCCATAACCAGAGTGTAGTCGCGGTTGAGCGCGGCAACGACAAAATGGCGGCCGATGCCCGGTATAGAGAAGATGGTCTCGACGATGATCGAGCCGGTGAGAAGGGCTGCAGCTGCCGGACCGGTAAAGGAGACGATCGGCAGGATGGCGCCGCGCAGCGCATGCTTGACGACGACTGACCAGTCGGACAGGCCGAGAGCGCGCGCGGTACGGATGTGATGCGAGTGCAGCGATTCGATCATCGAGCCGCGCATCAGGCGGGCAACGATTGCGATCTGCGGCAGAGCGAGCGTCAGTACCGGGCCGACCTTGTTGATAAGGGCTCCATCGCCCCAGCCACCGATCGGCAGCAGCTTCCAGGTCAATCCGAATACAAGCTGGATTACCGGGGCGATGACGAAGGTCGGAATGGTGCTGCCGGCGGTCGCCAGCGCGATCACCGAATAGTCGGCAAGCTTATTCTGGTTGAGCGCGGCAACAGTGCCGAGCACGCTGCCGAGGAGCAGCGCCAGAACGAGTGCCGAAGCGCCGAGTTGGATCGAGATCGGCAGGCCCTCCCTGAACAACTCGCCGACGGTAAAATCCGGCATGTTGTAGCTGGGACCGAAATTGCCGCGCAGAAGATTGCCCAGATAGTGGACGTACTGCAGCCAGAGCGGATCGTTGAGGCCGAACTGGGCTTCGAGATTGGCCCTGATCTCGGGGCTCAGACCCCGCTCCTGGTTGAACGGGCCGCCCGGCGCGACACGTATCAGGAAGAACGCCATGGTCACGATGACGAACAGCGTCGGAATGGCGGTCAGAAGCCGCCGGAATACGTAACGCAGCATCGGTGCCCCGCTTGATCCAGAGCAGCGCGCGTCCGGCTGGACGATTGCGCTCTAGCCTTCAAATCTTCGCACCGACATTATCGAAAATCGATTCCGGTTTCCGGGCCGATGCGATGGCAAACCAGCACCGCCGCGCATTGAGTTGCGCGGCGGCCTGGCTAAGGGATCAGTCCTTGCTGATGAAGCGGGACGGATGGATGTCCATCACATTGTCGTCGAAGCCATGCAGCTTCGAGGAAACGATATCGTGGTAGCTATAGTAGAGAAGCGGGATCTCGCCGACGTCGTCGACGAGGATGCGCTCGGCTTCGGCGAGTTTCTTCATACGCTCTTCGGGCTTGCCGCCCGCGGCGGCCGCCTCGTCCATGGCTGCCTCGAATTTCGGACTGTTGTAAACCGAATAGTTGTTGCCGCTGGCCTTGCGAGAGATGCCGAGAAAGGTTTCCGGATCCTTGTAGTCGGCGATCCAGGCGGCACGCGCCACGTCATAATCACCCTTCTGCTCGAGGAAGGAGTAGTGGGTCTTGGTGTCGGTGTTGAGCAGCGTGACCTCGACGCCGAGCGGCTTCAGCTGTTCCTGGATGGCGACAGCGGTGTTCTTGTGGTTCTCCGAAGTGTTGTAGCGGATCTGCATCTTCAGCGGATGCTCGGGCGTATAGCCGAGCTTCTCCAGGATTTTCTTGGCTTCGTCTTCGCGGTCGATCTGCGGCATGTCGGCGTATTTTGCCAGAGCCGGCGTGTAGCCTTCGATGCCCGGAGGTACCATCGAATAGCCGGGCAGCATCGAATTCTGCCAGACTTTTTCGGCCAGGAAGTCGCGATCGATCGCCATAGAGATGGCGTTGCGCAGTTCGACATTGTCCCACGGCGCCTTGTCGGTCTTGATCGCATAATAGTAGATGCCGAGATATGGCCCGACGCGGACCTGGTCGCCGAATTTGGCCTTGAGATCTGCGAGCTGTTCGGTCGGCAGGTCACCATAACTGTCGAGTTCGCCGGCCTCGAAGCGCTTCATCGCTGACGAGCGATCCTCGGTCGGGATGTAGTTGACCACGTCGAACTTGACGCTCGCGGCATCCCAGAATTTCGGATTCTTGACCAGCTTCAGATGGTCGTTGGGAATCCACTCCGCCGCTGTAAAGGCCCCGTTGGAGACCAGCTTGCCTGCCTTGATCCAGTCGGCGCCAAGCTTTTCGATGGACGCCTTGTTAACCGGATAGGTCGCCTGATGGGTCAGCATCTCCAGGAAGTAAGGCGTTGGCGCCTTGAGCGTGACTTCGAGAGTATTTGCGTCAATCGCCTTAACGCCCATATCCTCCGGCTTACCCTTCTTGGTGTTGACTTCCTCGGCACCCTTCACTGGATAGAGCATGGAAGCGTATTCCGCAGCGGTGGCCGGATCTTCCAGCCGACGGAACGAATAAACGAAGTCGTCCGCCGTCACCGGGCTGCCATCCGACCAGAGGCCGTCCTTGCGCAGCTTGAAGGTGTAGACAGTGCCGTCGTCGGACACCGTCCAGCTTTCGGCGGCGCCCGGAATGAGATTCGTCTTCTGATCATGCATGACGAGGCCCTGGAACAGGTCGCGTATGATATCGGCTTCGTAGACCGTCGAGGTCTTGTGCGGATCGAGCGTCTCCGCTTCGGCGGCGGCTCCGCGGTTGTAGACGGTCTCGGCGAAAGCCGGCGTGTAGAACGTACCGGCGGCCAAGACCATGGTCGTGGCGAGTACCGTCGCCTTCAGCACATGTTTCAACATGGAGTTCTCCCTAATGACGTCGCCCTTCAGCCACGTCTCTAAGCGTTGACGCCCCGAAACCGATTGGCTGGTTCCTTTCGAGCGCGCAGCCGGTTCCCTTTCCGGCAGCTGGTGACCAAACAGTAACGTGGAGATTTTTTATTTCAACAGTCTCTCGGGGTCACCCAAAGTAAGGCGCCGGGACAGTCGTCTTGCGAACGGCCAATTAAGGATCGAAACCATGGGCTTGGCTGCGTTTCATCGCCCTGAAAACGCCCGTCCGCGGGAGATAATCTGGCGGATCATTTCAGTTTGCGGGAATGTCTTAATTGGTTCTTAGTCAACCATGGGTTACATATTTGGACGGGTTCGGCACATCCCTCTTAAGTTCCGTGGACAAGGGCAATGGATAAGACAGACAGTAAAACTGTCTCATTAGCGGCAAAAAACACACGTCGAATAAGGACAAATCTACGCAGAATTGGAGATGAGTCCGGAACTTCCGCGATCGAATTTGCCCTGCTTTCACCGGTTTTCATCCTGCTCTTGCTCGGAATGGTTGCATATGGTATCTATTTTGGTGCAAGCAACTCCTTGCAGCAGATCGCCGCCGATGCCGCCCGCACTGCGATTGCCGGATTGAACCAAACCGAGCGCCAGGCGCTGGTGGCGAGTTTCGTCAAAAACAATGCCAGTGGATACCCGTTCGTCGATTCCGGCAAGCTGACCTATCAGGCGACGGACAGCACGGCCGACGGAAATCAGTTCGTCGTGTCGATCCAGTACGATGCCAGCAACCTGCCGATCTGGAACCTGTTACCAAGCCTTGCGATGCCGCAAACCACGATCACACGCAGGTCGACCATCAGGATTGGAGGCATTTGAATGTCGCAGTTCTTGCTGAGGGGCATCGGCCGGATCGCTCGCTCGATGGTTGGCGACGAGAAGGCGAACTTTGCCGTCATGACCGCGCTCATAGCGCCATTCGCCCTGGGGCTTGCGGCCTTCGCCGTCGACGAAGGTTCGATCTACACGGAGCGCAGGGAAGCCCAGGCGATGACGGATCTGGCGGCGATCACCGCGGCGTCGAACATCAACAATATGGAAGCCGCGGCAGTAACCACGCTCAGTGACAACCGAATGCCCGGCATCATTGTTCAAAAGCCAGGTCAGACAATCGTCCCCACGGCTGGGAAAACCGTCGTGTCCGTCACCGGCGGTCGATACTCAGCGGCTTCCTCCGTTGGTGTCGACAAGCGCTTCGAAGCCGGTAAAACGCCGTACAACGCCGTTCGCGTCACCCTGCACAAAATCCCCGCCCGGTATTTCGCCAGTTCGCTCATCCCTACTCCGGTTATCGGCACCGAAGCCATTGCCAGCGTGACCCCGCAAGCGATGTTCTCGGTCGGGTCAAGGCTCCTCAGCGTCAATGGCGGCATCCTTAACGCGCTTCTAAGCAAGTTGCTGGGCGGCAACATCTCGCTCAGCGTCATGGACTACAACGCGCTGATCTCGGCCGACGTCAACGTGCTTTCGTTCGTCGATGCCCTTGCCGTGCAGTTGCAACTGACAGGTGTCAGCTATTCCGACGTGCTGGCGTCAAAAGCGACGGTAGGCCAGATCGCGACCGCCATGGCCAATGCGTCCGGGTCGGGCAGCGCCAGCAAACTTGTGCTGCAGACGATCGCGTCAAGGGCCACGAACACGGTCAAGATACCCCTCAGTCATCTTATCGATCTTGGCCCGATCGGTAAGCTCGGCCTCGGACAAAAGTCTCCCGGCTTTTCCGTCGACGCAAGCGCGATGGGCATGCTGGGTGCCGCCGCCTCGCTGGCCAATGGCTCAAACCAGGTCCAGGTCGATCTCGGCGCCACTATTCCGGGACTTACCTCCACTACGCTCGCCATCGCCATCGGTGAACCGTTGCAATATTCACCCTGGCTGGCCGTAGGTGAAAAAGGCACCGTGGTGCGCACCGCGCAGACACGAATCAAGCTGGTCACCACAGTCGGCATCGGCAATTCCAATCTCGGCGGCGGCATCAGTCTGCTGTCCGTCAATCTGCCTCTGCATGTCGAAGTCGCCTATGCGGAAGCCAAGCTGACTGACATCAGCTGCCCGACGGGCCGGCCGGACAGCACCAAGGTCTCGATCGCCGCGCAGCCAGGCGTGGCCTCGCTGCACCTTGCCGCCAGCGACGCCGACAACAATCCATCGGCCTTCGCCGATTTCAGCAATCCGCAATCGTTCTCCGACACCACGATTGCCCAGGTAAGCGTGAAGCTTCTGCTGCTTACCCTCAATCTGCTCGATGTGAAGGGTTCTTCATCACTTGCCATCACCAACAACGATCCGACCACATTGACCTTCGACAGCACCGATATCGCCAACAAGACGATAAAAACTGTCGCCACAAAAAACCTGACGCAATCACTCACGACATCGCTGGTCAGCGGCCTCTCGCTCTCCGTCAATGCACTGGGCCTCGGGCTGGACGTGACGGCCCTGCTCGGAACGGTTAAGCCGGCGGTGGTAACGGTTCTGAACGGCGTGACGGCGCCGGTCGACGCACTGGTCTACAACGTGCTTGCGGCTGTCGGCGTGCATGTCGGCGAGGCCGATGTGCGGGTTGTCGGCGCGACTTGCGGGCGCTCCGTACTCGTTCAATGAGATGGAGATCAGCCGATCCGGCCGAGAAAGCAGCCTAGCGGCGGCAGCGACAGAGTTCCTTCCTGCAAGACGCCGGTAGTACTGCCAAGATCTATCGGCTCTATCACATCCAGATCCGGCGGCAATTGCCAGCCGGCCGGCTCGTTGGCGAAATTGAGGACACACAGCAGCTTTTCGTCACCGCCTTCGCGAATGAAAGCAAGGACGTCGCCTTCGGCATCGAGGAACCGGATCGAGCCTCGAACCAGCGCCGGATGCTGCTTGCGCAAGGCCAGCATCGCCCGGTAGCTCGCCAGGACGGAGGTTTGCTCGCCATTCTGGACGTCGACCGCCCGGGCGCGATGGCTTGCCGGGACCGGAAGCCACGGCTTGCCGGTTGAAAAGCCGGCATTGTCGGCGACAGCCTCCCAGACCATCGGCGTTCGGCACCCGTCCCGCCCCTTGATTGCCGGCCAGAAGCGGATGCCGAAGGGATCGCGCAAATCCTCGAACGCCAGTTCGGCCTCCTCCAGCCCGAGTTCTTCGCCCTGGTAAAGGCAGATCGATCCGCGCAAGCAGGAAAGCAGCACGATCGAGAATTTCGCCACCCTGTCCGGATCGCCGCCCGGCCTTGTCCATCGACTGACATGGCGCACGACATCGTGGTTGGAGAACGCCCAGCAAACCCAGCCGTCGAACACCTTACTCTCGAAGGCCTCGACACAGCCACGCACATGCGACGCCGAGAATTGCGGGCCGAGCAGATCGAACGTGTAGGACATTTGGAGCTTGTCGCCACCGCCGGTATAGGCGGCGAGTGTCTGCAAGGAACGAGTTTCGTCGCCAATCTCGCCGACAGCGACGCGGCCTTCATACTCGTCAAGCAAGGCCCGGAAGCGCTTGAGAAAAGTAAGGTTTTCCGGCTGGCTCTTGTCGAACAGATGCTCCTGATAGAGATAGGGGCTGGTTGCCGTATTGGAGCCGGCGACGCTTTCTGCCAAAGGCGGGTTGCTGCGCAGCCAGCGGTCGTGGACGTAATAGTTGACCGTATCCAGCCGGAAACCGTCGACGCCGCGCTCGAGCCAGAACCGCACCGTTTCCAGCAAGGCGTCCTGCACCTGCGGGTTGTGGAAATTCAGGTCCGGCTGCGAGGCGAGGAAATTGTGCAGGTAATATTGCCTGCGCGTAGCATCCCACTCCCAGGCGGGTCCGCCGAAGAGCGACAGCCAATTATTGGGGGCGGTGCCGTCGGGCTTCGCATCGGCCCAGACGTACCAGTCGGCCTTGGAGTTGTCGCGGCTCGTGCGGCTTTCGACGAACCATTCGTGCCGATCCGATGAGTGCGACAGGACCTGGTCGATGATCACCTTCAGGCCCAACCGGTGTGCCTCGGCAACCAGCGCGTCGAAGTCCTCTGATGTGCCGAACATCGGATCGACGGCGCAGTAATCCGAAACGTCGTAACCCATATCGGCCATTGGTGACTTGAAGAAAGGCGACAGCCAGACCGCGTCGACACCGAGCGATGCGACATGGGCCAGCCTCGAGGTGATGCCGCTGAGATCGCCGCTGCCGTCGCCTGTCGTGTCCTGGAAGGAGCGCGGGTAGATCTGGTAGATGACGCAGCCGCGCCACCATTCGGCATTGTCAGCCATCATGGCTTCCCCCTGCGCCCGCCCGCGCTGTCCTGCTTTCGAGGATGAACATGACCGTTCGCCCAGGCACCGGCCGTGAGATGTCGCCAGTATCCGGTTCGATGGCTGGGCGCCAATGAAAACCCGCCCGTTCCGGCAGCGTGAACACGCAGGCTCGGCGGTCGCCGTTGATGACCACCGCAAGGCGACTGTTCTCATTGCCACCGAGCACCATGACCAGCCGATGTCGCCTAGGATCGTGCCAGGCTGCTTCATCGAGCGGCACGCCGGTTTCCGTCAGCCAGGCGACGTCAGGTAATTGCGAGCCGGCCGGCAGTTCTCCGGTCAGGAACCTGGTGTCCGAAAGCGCCGGCGCGGCACGACGCATCTTGGCGAGCAGAGCCGTGTACCGCTCTAGCGCCCGGTCGCGCCCGGACCAGTCGAGCCAGGTAATGTCATTGTCCTGCGCGTAAGCGTTGTTGTTGCCGCGCTGCGTGCGGCCGAACTCGTCTCCGGCCGTCAGCATGATCGTGCCGCGCGAGGCAAAGAGCGTCGCCAGCAGCGCGCACTGGTCATCGAAACGGGCCGTAACGATTGACTGGTCGTCGGTCTGACCCTCGACGCCATTGTTCCAGGACAGGTTGTCATCGTGACCATCGCGGTTCTGTTCGCCGTTGGCCTCGTTGTGCTTGTGCTCGTAGGCAACGATATCGGCCAGCGTCATGCCGTCATGCGCAGCGATGAAATTGAGGCTTCGGCTCGTTGTCTGGCCTGCTTTGGAAAAGACGTCGGACGAACCGGCAAGCCGCGTCGCCAGCGCACCGATCATGCCGCCGTCGCCGCGCCAGAAGCGGCGGATATCGTCACGGTATCTGTCGTTCCATTCTAGGAAGGGCGGCGGAAAATTGCCGAGTTGATAGCCATCCGGTCCGACATCCCAGGGCTCGGCGATCAGCACCCGGTCGCCAAGAACAGGGTCGTTGCGAATGGCGTTCAGCAGCGGCGCATCGGCGTCGAAAACGCCGTCGCCGCGGCCGAGGATCGGCGCCAGGTCGAAGCGGAATCCGTCGACGCCGGCGCACTGGACAAAATGGCGAAGCGTGTCGAGGACCATGTCCCGGACGACCGGATGGTCGCAGGCCACCGTATTGCCGGTTCCGGTGTCATTGACCAGAGCGCCGTCGGCCTCGTGCCGGTAGTAGGCGCGGCTGTCGAGGCCGCGCAGCGACAATGTCGGGCCGAGCCGGTCGCTTTCGCCGGTGTGATTGAACACCAGGTCGAGAATGGTGCCGATGCCGGCCTCGCGCAGCGCAGCGACCATTCCGCGCAACTCGGCCAGACCGCCGGGCGCCAGTCGCGGATCGAGCGCCATGAAGGTCACGGGATTATAACCCCAGGCGTTGCGCAGCCTGAGCGGCGGCAAATGCCGTTCGTCGATCGATGCCGTCACCGGCATCAACTCAACGGCTGCAACACCGAGGTTTTGCAGATGCTCTACAACAAGGGGGCGAGCGAGAGCTGCAATGGTGCCGCGCTGCTTCTCGGGAATGTCCTTATGCAGCTTTGTGAAGGCGCGTACCGGCACTTCATAGATTAGGCCGCCGGGCCGAAACAGCGGCGGCAAGGCGGGCAAGGGTTCCGGCAAGGCGCCGGCAACGGCCTTCGGCATCAGCGGCGCGGTATCAGCCCCCTCGCCCCGACGCGCGGCCAGTCGGCCGTCATAGGCATAAGGCCTGTCGATCTCGACGGCGTAGGGATCGGCCAGCAGCTTGTCGGGATCGAACCAAAGGCCCTGCTCCGGCGCGTAGTCGCCATCGGCACGGAGCCCGTAGCGGGTGCCGGCGGCGAGACCGGCAACAAAAAGCGCGTGCACGCCCTCGCCTTCCGACTGGAGTTGCAGCCGGTCGATTTCGCGGTTGCCGCGCTGGTCGAAGATCGAGACCCAGATGCGCCGAGCCGACGAGGACCATGCGGCGAAGCGGATGCCTTCTTGGGTGATTGTTGCGCCGAGTTGGCTCATACGGCGTCTCCTTCTCCCCTTGTGGGAGAAGGTGGATCGGCGCGCAGCGCCGAGACGGATGAGGGGTGCTGGAAGAAACGAGGCATGGGCGATTTGTGCAAAGGTGTGCGCCAAGCTGGAACACCCCTCATCCGACCGAGCTTCGCTCGGCCACCTTCTCCCACAAGGGGAGAAGGGGGAGCCTCGCAACGCAGGCCGAACTCAGACGGACGGCTGTCAACCAAAGTCACGTAATCACGCTCGGCTTGGCGCGACCGGTATGGCTGCGAATCCCGGCGATATCGTCGGCCGCCGCAATCAGGTCGGCAAGCGCCTCCTGGGTGTCGAGATCGTGGCGGTTCTTGTCCGGCTCGTAGCGCTCGACATAAAGCCGCAATGTCGCGCCCGAGGTGCCGGTGCCGGACAGGCGGAAGACGACGCGTGAGCCACCTTCGAACAACACCCTGATGCCCTGGTTCTTGCTGACCGAGCCGTCGACCGGATCGTGATAGGCGAAATCATCGGCGCTGGCGATCGTCATGCCGCGCACGCTGGTGCCAGGCAGCGAGCCGAGCTTGGCGCGCAGTTCGTCGACAAGCGCGTTGGCACGGTCGGTCTCGACCTCCTCGTAATCGTGGCGCGAATAGTAATTGCGGCCGTAGGCTGCCCAATGCTGGGTGACGATCTGCTTGGCGCTTTCGCCGCGCACGGCAAGGATGTTGAGCCACAAAAGCACGGCCCACAGGCCGTCCTTTTCGCGTACATGGTTGGAGCCGGTCCCCGCACTCTCCTCGCCGCAGATCGTCGCCATGCCGGCGTCGAGCAGATTGCCGAAAAACTTCCAGCCGGTCGGCGTTTCATAGATGCCGATGCCGAGCTTTTCGGCGACGCGGTCGGCAGCACCGCTGGTCGGCATCGAACGGGCTATGCCTTTCAGCCCGGCCTTGTAGCCCGGCGCCAGATGGGCGTTGGCGGCGAGCATCGCCAGCGAATCCGACGGGGTGATGAAAATGCCCTTGCCGATGATCAGGTTGCGGTCGCCATCGCCATCAGAGGCAGCGCCAAAGTCGGGCGCATCCGGGCCCATCATCTCGTCGTAGAGGTGTTTTGCATGCACCAGATTGGGATCGGGATGGTGGCCGCCGAAATCCGGCAGCGGAATGAAATTGCGGGCGGTGCCGTTCGGCGCGCCGAGCCGGTTTTCGAGGATCTCCTTGGCGTAGGGGCCTGTCACCGCATGCATGGCGTCGAAGCGCATGCGGAAGCCCGATTTGAACAGCGCCCGCAACGCCTTGAAATCGAACAGGCTTTCCATCAGATCGGCATAGTCGGCAACCGGATCGATGATTTCGACGGTCATGTCAGCCGCCTTGACCGTGCCGATCGTGTCGATGTCGACCGGCCCCATATCGGCGATCTTGAAGCTTGAAATCGCCTTGGTTTTTTCGAAGATTGCGTCGGTCAGCTTTTCCGGCGCCGGGCCGCCGTTGCCGGCATTGTACTTGATCCCGAAATCCTCATGTGGGCCACCCGGATTGTGGCTGGCCGACAGGATGATGCCGCCGAAGGTCTTGTATTTGCGGATTACATGCGAAGCGGCCGGCGTCGACAAGATGCCGCCCTGCCCGACCATCACCTTACCGAAGCCGTTTGCCGCGGCCATGGCGATGGCCTTCTGGATGACCTCGCGGTTATAAAAGCGGCCGTCGCCGCCGATCACCAGGGTTTTGCCATCGAATCCATCCAGCGCGTCGAAGATCGACTGGATGAAGTTCTCGGCATAGTGCTCCTGCTGGAACACCGGGACTTTCTTGCGCAGCCCGGAGGTGCCGGGTTTCTGGTCGGGATAGGGTTTGGTGGCGACGGTGCGGATCATCAGTCAGGCAGCCCTTTTCGAAAGCAGCAAGCGATAGAGTTGAACATATTTTTCGGCGCTTTTGTCCCACGAAACGTCGGCCTTCATGCCTTGCCGCTGCATCGACGTCCACACCGCGGGATTGGCATGCGCCTCGACAAGGCGGCGGACGGCGTGCAGCAAGGCGCCGGCATTGGCGGGCACGAATTGGAAGCCGGTCGCCACGCCGGCAGAGATGGCGGCTTCGTTGGCATCGATCACTGTGTCGGCAAGGCCGCCGGTGCGCGCGACGACCGGCACGCAGCCATAGCGCAGGCCGTAAAGTTGCGTCAGCCCGCAAGGTTCGAAGCGCGACGGGATGATGATGGCGTCGCAGCCGCCCTGCATGGTGTGGGAGAGCCCCTCGTCATAGCCGACGACGACGCCGATGCGGCCACGATGGCGGGCTGCGGCGGCAAGCAACGTGCCTTCCAGCCCAGCGTCGCCAGACCCAAGGATTGCCAGCCGTGCACCTGCCGCGACGATGCCGTCGACGGCAGCAGCCAATATGTCCATGCCCTTTTGCCAGGTCAGCCGGCTGACGACGCAGACGATCGGGCTGTCATCGCGATCGAGGCTGAACCGGTCCTCGACCGCGGCCTTGTTGGGCATTCGCGCCTTAAGCGTCTTTGCCGTGTAGTTGGAGACCAGATGCTTGTCGGTTTCCGGGTTCCATATCTCGGTATCGATGCCGTTGACGATGCCATGGAGATCGACGGAGCGCATGTTGATCAGGCCGTCGAGGCCCATGCCGAATTCGGGCAAACGGATTTCCTGCGCATAGGTCGGGCTGACCGTGGTGATCGCCCAGGCGGCCTGCAGGCCGGCCTTGAGGAAGCCGACGCCGCCGTAATATTCGACGCCGTCGAGCGCCATCGCCGCCGCCGGCAGGCCAAGCTCGCCAAAGATGCTGGCGCCGAACTGGCCCTGGAAGGCGAGATTGTGCACGGTTATCATCGACGGCGTGCCGACCGCCTTGCCGTAGCGCATGTAGGCGAGCGTCATTGCCGACTGCCAGTCATGGGCATGGACGATATCGGGCAGGTAGCCCGAGATGGAGCCCCCGGCGATGTCGCCGCCTACCTGGCTCAAGGCAGCGAACCGCCGCCAATTGTCCGGCCAGTCGGCGCCGGTCGCGTTGCCGTATGGACCGCCGGGGCGGTCGAAAAGATGCGGCGCGTCGAGCACGAACAGGTCGAGGCCGGCGATCTGGACGGCGTGCACCGACGCCTTGCCGCCCTGCAGCAGCGGATATTGTTGAACCGCCTTCTTTTTCTTGAAGGCGCCCATCACCTGCGGGTAGCCGGGGACGAGCGTGCGCATGGTGACGCCCTTGCCGGCCAATGCCATGGGCAAGGCGCCGGTTACGTCGGCGAGCCCTCCGGTCTTGACCAGCGGAAAGATCTCGGGCGCCACCGACAGAACCTGCATGCACTACGATCCCAGCCTGTTGATCATGTCCTGCGTGACCAGGCAGATGCCTTTTTCCGAAACGCGGAAACGCTTGGCGTCGAGGACGGGATCCTCGCCCACCACCAGCCCCTCCGGAATCCTGACGCCGTGATCGATGACTACGCGCTTCAGCCTGGCGTTGCGGCCGACATGGACGTCCGGCAGCATGACGACCTCCTCCAATGTCGAATAGGAATTGATGCGCGCGCCGGTGAAGATCAGGCTTCGCTTCAGCGAAGCGCCCGAAACGATGCAATCGCCCGACACGAGAGACGACACGGCCGACCCGCGGCGGCCATCCTCATCATGCACGAACTTTGCCGGCGGCTTCAACTCGGCATAAGTCCAGATCGGCCAGTCGCGGTCGTAGAGGTCGAGTTCCGGCGTGATGTCGGTCAGGTCGATATTGGCCTCCCAATAGGCGTCGACCGTTCCGACGTCGCGCCAATAGGCCTCGTTCTCGGCGGTCGAGCGCACGCAGGATTTGGCGAAGCGATGGGCGATCGCCTTTCCGTGCTCGACGATGTAGGGGATGATGTCCTTGCCGAAGTCGCGGCTCGAGCCGGGCTCTGCCGCATCGCGACGCAACTGCTCCATCAGGAACTTGGTCTTGAACACATAGATGCCCATCGAGGCCAGCGCAAAATCCGGCTTGTCGGGAATGCCCGGCGGATCGGCGGGCTTTTCGATGAAGGAGATGATGGTGTCCTTGGGATCGACATGCATGACGCCGAAGCCGGTAGCTTCCATGCGTGGCACTTCGAGGCAGCCGACGGTGACGTCGGCGCCGGCCTCGACATGTTGGCGCAGCATCATTTCGTAGTCCATCTTGTAGACGTGGTCGCCGGCCAGGATGACCATGTATTCCGGCCCATAGGCCTCGATGATGTCGATGTTCTGGTAAACGGCGTCGGCGGTGCCCTCGTACCATTGCGTTTCCGACACACGCTGGCTGGCCGGCAGGATGTCGAAGCTCTCGTTGCGCTCGGGCCGCAGGAAGTTCCAACCGCGCTGCAGATGGCGGATCAGCGAATGCGCCTTGTATTGGGTGGCGACGCCGAGGCGGCGGATACCGGAATTGAGCGCATTGGAGAGCGCGAAATCGATGATGCGGGTCTTGCCGCCGAAATAGACCGCCGGCTTGGCACGGCGGTCGGTCAGTTCCTTGAGCCGGCTGCCACGGCCGCCGGCCAGCACATAAGCCATGGCGTCGCGTGCCAGCGGCTGGGTTCGTTTTATTTCAGCCATTCTTATCCTCCCAGGTTAGATACTCCAGACATAGCTTAGTCTGGGACGAATTCGAGCATGATTGTCGACAGCGGCGGCAAAAGCATCGTCGCCGAAATGCCTCCTCCTTCCGCCTGAGCCTCGACGCCGCCGCTATTGCCCATGCCGGAACCGCCATAGTCCGTGGCATCGGTGTTGATGATCTCGCGCCATTTTCCGGCCTGCGGCAACGGCACGCGGTAATTGTCGCGCGGCACCGGCGTGAAGTTGGAAATGACGGCGACCGGGTTGCCGCCCGGCGCGCTGCGCAGCCAGGCAAAGACCGAGTTCGCGCTGTCGTCGACGATCAGCCAGGAAAAGCCCTCCGGCTCGCAGTCGCGGGCATGCAGCGCCGGGCGCGAGCGGTAGAGATAGTTGAGGTCGCGCACCGTCTGCCAGACGCCACGGTGGAGCCGGAAATCGAGCAGGTTCCAGTCGAGCGCGCGCGCCTCGCTCCACTCGCGGGGCTGCGCGAACTCCTGGCCCATGAACAACAGCTTCTTGCCGGGATAACCCCACATGAAGGCGTAATAGGCGCGCAGCGTCGCGAATTTCTGCCAGTCGTCACCGGCCATCTTGTTGAGCAGCGTGCCCTTGCCGTGCACCACCTCGTCGTGGGACAGCGGCAGCACGAAATTCTCGCTGAAGGCGTAGACCAGGCCGAAGGTGATGTCGTTGTGGTGATGCTTGCGGAAGATCGGCTCCTTGGAAAAATACTCCAGAGTGTCGTGCATGAAACCCATGTTCCACTTGAAGCCGAAGCCCAGCCCGCCTTCATGCACCGGCTGCGAGACTTTCGGCCACGAGGTCGATTCCTCGGCGATGGTCATCACGCCCGGATGGTGGCCGTAGACCTCCTTGTTCATACGCTGCAGGAAGCTGACCGCCTCGAGGTTTTCGCGCCCGCCCTTCTCGTTGGGGATCCATTCGCCGGCCTTGCGCGAATAATCGAGATAAAGCATCGAGGCGACCGCATCGACGCGCAGTCCGTCGACGTGATATTTCTCGGCCCAGAACAGCGCATTGTTGACCAGGAACGAAATCACTTCGCGGCGCCCGAAATTATAGATCGCTGTGTTCCAGTCGGGATGGAAGCCCTTGCGCGGGTCGGCATGCTCATAGAGCGCGGTGCCGTCGAACTTTGCCAGACCGTGTTCGTCAACCGGGAAATGCGCCGGCACCCAGTCGAGGATGACGCCGATGCCGGCACGGTGGGCGCCGTCGACGAAGCGGGCAAAACCGTCCGGATCGCCAAAGCGGGCAGTCGGCGCATAAAGACCCGTCGTCTGGTAGCCCCAGGACGGGTCATAAGGGTGTTCGGAGATCGGCATGAATTCGATGTGGGTAAAACCGGTCTCGACCACGTAAGGGATCAGCCTGTCGGCGAGCTCATCCCACGACAGAAAGCTGCCGTCGTCGTGAAGCCGCCATGACCCGGCATGGACCTCGTAGATCGATACGGCTTCGCGCCTGTGGTCGGCATTGCGCCAGTAGTTCCGGTGCGCTTCGTCGCCCCATTCATGCGCCGGCGGCAAAGCCGTCACCGAGGCGGTGGCCGGGCGCAGTTCGGACTTGAAGGCGAACGGATCGGCTTTGAGCGGCAATCTCACGCCCTCTGGCCCGATGATTTCGTACTTATACGGGCGGCCAGCGCCGATGTCGGGAATGAATAGCTCCCAGATGCCGGTGTCGCGGCGGACGCGCATGGTATGCCTGCGGCCGTCCCACTCGTTGAAGTCGCCGACCACCGAGACACGCCTTGCATTGGGCGCCCACACCGCAAAATGTACGCCCGATGCACCTTCATGGTCGATGAGATGGGCGCCGAGCTTGTCGAACAGCCTGAGATGCGATCCTTCGGCGATATAGTAATCGTCTAGCGGACCGAGCACGGGGCCGAAGGAATATGGATCGGTCAGCCACCAGTCACCGCCTGCGTTCCTGGCGTGGTAGCGCAGCGGCTGGCGTTTGCGCAGCGACAGTTTGCCTTCGAAGAAACCGCGATCGTCACGCCTCGACAGCTCGCCAGCCTTCTTGCCGGTCAGCGTATAGGCAGTGACGGACTCGGCATGAGGAACAAAGCAACGGGCGACAAATCCCTTCCCTGCCTCATGCACGCCGAGCACGGCAAACGGGTCGCCGTGCGTGCCCGCGACAATCGCCGCGACATCGCTGGTTTGCGCCAGTCCGTCCGGCCCGCTTGTCGCAACGGTCGCGCGCGGCTTGCTCATCAGGCAGTGATCCTCCCCGGGCACCAAGTGTATGTTTCTAGTAGAGTTTTGAATTCGACATTCGCATGCCGCCTGACCCTCCAAAGGATGCGAGGGTCAAATCCACTCCACTAGGACCACATTGTCCGTGGTCTCATGCAATCATATCAGGCGGGCACGTGCCATATGTCTTTCGCATATTGGCGGATCGTTCGATCGGACGAGAACCAGCCGACGCGGGCGACATTGCGGATGGCCCTGGCGTACCAGTCCGGGCTGTTGCGCCAGACGGCATCGACGTCGCGCTGGGTGGCGGCGTAGGCATCAAAATCCGCGGCGACCATGAACCAGTCGCTCTGGTAAAGACCGTTGATCAGGTCGCGATAACGGTCCGGATCGTCAGGTGAGAAGACGCCCGATGAAATCGCCGACAGCGCCTGCGCCAATTCGGGCGAGCCCTCGATCACGGCGCGCGGATCGTAACCATTGTTGCGCCGCTCGGCGACTTCCTCTGTGGTCAGGCCGAAGATGAAGATGTTGTCGTCGCCGACGCATTCCTTGATCTCGACATTGGCGCCGTCGAGCGTGCCGATGGTCAGCGCACCGTTCAGCGCGAACTTCATGTTGCCGGTGCCGGAGGCTTCCATGCCGGCGGTCGATATCTGCTCCGAAAGATCGGCGGCCGGCATCATGATCTCGGCCAGGCTGACATTGTAGTTCGGCACGAACACCACTTTCAGCAAGCCGCGCACCGCGGGGTCGCGGTTGATGACACGGGCGACGTCGTTGGCAAGTTTGATGATCAGCTTGGCATTGTGATAGCTGGGCGCCGCCTTGCCGCCGAAGAATTTGACGCGGGGCATCCAGTCGCGCTCTGGATGTGAGCGGATCTGGTCGTAAAGCGCGACCGCTTCGAGAATGTTCAAGAGCTGGCGCTTGTATTCGTGGATGCGCTTGACCTGGATGTCGAACAGCGCCGAGGGGTCCACCTTGATGCCGAGCCGGTCGGCAACAAGATTGGCAAGCCTCGTCTTGTTCGCCCGTTTGACGGCGGCGAACTTGTCCCGGAACGCGGCGTCCTCGGCGAAAGGATCAAGCCGCTTTATCTCGTCGATGTCGTCGAGGAAACCGTCGCCAATCGCCTCTCGAGTGAGTGTCGTGAGGCCGGGATTGCACTGGATTAGCCAGCGCCGCGGCGTGATCCCGTTGGTCTTGTTGTTGATGCGGTCCGGGTAGAGCCTGTGGAGATCGGCAAACACCGTCTCCTTCATCAATTCCGTGTGCAGGGCCGAGACGCCGTTGATCGAGTGCGAGCCGACAAAGGCCAGATTGCCCATGCGCACGCGGCGATCGCCATTTTCCTGGATCAGCGAGATGCGGCTGATCTGCTCGTCCGAGAACTGGTCGGAGGCGCGCGCCTCGAGCAGCACTTCGGCGTTGATCGCGTAGACGATCTGCATGTGGCGCGGCAACAGCCGCTCGAACAGCGGCACGGGCCAGCTTTCGAGCGCTTCGGGAAGCAGCGTGTGGTTGGTGTAGCCGAAGGTGCGCTTGGTAATGCTCCAGGCCTGGTCGAAATCCATGCCGTGGACATCCATCAACAGGCGCATCAGCTCGGCTACGGCGATCGCCGGATGGGTGTCGTTGAGATGGATCGCCGCCTTGTCGGGCAGCGATTGCAAGTCGCCATACTGGCTGAGATGACGCTGGACGATGTCTTGCAGCGAGGCGGTGGAGAAGAAATACTCCTGCCTCAGTCGCAGCTCCTGGCCGGCCTTGTGGGAATCGGCCGGGTAAAGGACGCGCGACAATGCATCGGCCTTGTTGCTTTCGGCGAGCGCGCCGATGTGATCGCCGGCGTTGAACTTGTCGAGCAGGATCGGGTCGACCGGCATGCCGGACCACAGACGCAGCGTATTGACGCGATTGGCCCGCCAGCCGACCACTGGCGTATCGTAAGCAACGGCCAGGACATGTTCGGTCGGCTTCCAGACGTGGCGCTCGAGCCTGCCGTCCTTCGAGGTGATCGATTCCACCGAGCCGCCGAAGCCGACCTCGAAGGAGCGCTCGCGGCGTTCGAACTCCCAGGGATTGCCGTGATCGAGCCATGTCTCGGGCAGTTCCACCTGCCAGCCGTCATGAATCTCCTGCCGAAACATGCCGTTGGCATAGCGAATGCCGTAGCCATGCGCGGGGATATCGACGGTAGCCATGCTTTCCATGAAACAGGCGGCGAGCCGGCCAAGACCGCCATTGCCAAGGGCAGCGTCCGGTTCGAGCGCTGCAATGATGTCGAGGTCGACGCCAAGCGACGACAGCGCCTCGCGCATATTGTCCATCAGGCCGAGATTGGAGAAGGCATCGCGCATCAGGCGGCCGATGAGGAATTCCAGCGACAGGTAATAGACGCGCTTTTCCTGCTGGGCGTAGGCCTCTTGGGTCGCCTGCATCCAGTGATCGACGATGCGGTCGCGCACAACCTTGATCGAGGCGGTGAGCCAGTCGTACTGGGTTGCAACGTTGGTGCCCTTGCCGACCCTGTATTTGAGGGCCTGCAAGACTTCGTCGGCGAGCGTCTTGGGATCCGGGTTTTCGAGTGTGGGCGGAGGAGCTTCGGTTGTCATCGCGCGCGTCATGCTGCCTCTCGTGACGTTGCCAGGATCATGCGGCTTTCACCATCTCTGCCAATGCTAGTGCATCCCACCGGATGTTCAATCGATTCAGGCGACCGAAAGCCGGGTTGCCCTGCGGCAATTTGGCATTTGGAAACAGCGCGTTCGGGTTCCTCGGCGATGGGCCTCAAGCTCTTGCTCAAGCTGCCAGCGCCGCTTCCGGCGGCACCTTGGCGCCGGTCATGAAGGCGACGGCGTCGGACATCGTATACTGCTTCGGATCGATGACACACAGGCGACGGCCAAGCCGGTGAATGTGGATGCGGTCGGCCACCTCGAAGACATGCGGCATGTTGTGTGAAATCAGCACGATCGGCAGGCCTCGCTTCTTCACGTCGAGGATCAGTTCGAGGACGCGGCGGCTCTCCTTGACGCCAAGTGCCGCCGTCGGCTCATCCATGATCACCACCCGGCTGCCAAAGGCGGCGGCGCGCGCCACCGCCACACCCTGACGCTGGCCGCCGGAAAGCGTTTCCACGGCCTGGCTGATGTTCTGGATGGTCATCAGGCCAAGCTCCGTGAGCTTGTCGCGGGCGCGCTTTTCCATCGCCGGGCGATCGAGCATGCGCAGCCATTCGCCGAGGAACCCCGGCTTGCGGATCTCCCGGCCGAGGAACATGTTGTCGGCGATGGACAGCGCCGGCGACAGAGCCAGGTTCTGGTAGACGGTCTCGATGCCGGCCTCGCGGGCCTCCATCGGCGACTTGAAGGCAACGGGCTTGCCTTCAAGCCGGATCTCACCTTCATCGGGCACGACCGCGCCGGAAATCGCCTTGATGAGCGACGATTTGCCGGCACCATTGTCGCCGATGACGGCAAGGATTTCGCCCGGATAGAGATCGAAATCGGCATTGTCGAGTGCGGTGACGCGACCGTAGCGCTTGACCAGGCTGCGCGCGGTGAGGATGGGTTCCTGCGTCATGGCTATGCCGAAACCTTTCTGATCCATTGATCGATCGCCACGGCGCCGATGATCAGCACGCCGGTGAGCAGCACCTTCCACTGCGGATCGGCGCCCAGCATGTTGAGGCCCATCGAGACGACGCCGACAATCATGGCGCCGAACAGCGTGCCGAGGATCGAGCCGCGCCCGCCGAACAGCGAAATACCGCCGATCACCGTCGCGGTGATGGCCTGAAGATTGTAGTCGGTCACGGCGGCGGAAGGCGAGATCGAGCCATTGCGGCCGATGGAGACCCAGGCTGCGAAGGCGGCGATCAGCCCGGCAAGAGCATATACCGTCACCAGCACCTTCTTCGTCTGGATGCCCGACAGTTTCGCGGCCTCCTGATCATCGCCAACCGCATAGACATGGCGGCCCCACGCGGTGTGGTTGAGCACGTACCAGAGGACCAACACGAGAACGACCATGGCAATGACACCAAGCGTCAGCACGGCCGTGCCGACCTTGAAGCTCAAGGCAAACAGGTGCAGCAGAGGCGCCTGAACGTCGACGTCGGTGTCGCGGATCGTCTCATTGGCCGAGTAGATGAAGTTGGTGGCCATGACGATGTTCCAGGTGCCTAGCGTCACGATGAATGGCGGCAGCTTCATGTAGGCCACCAACACCCCGTTGAGCAGGCCGCATGCGCCACCAGCGACAAGCCCGATTGCCACCGCGAGCACGGCCGGCATACCGTAGCTGACCGCGCAATTGCCCATGATCACAGCCGAAATCACCATGATCACGCCAATCGACAGGTCGATGCCGGCGGTCAGGATTACCAGAGTCTGCGCGGCGCCCAGAATGCCGACAATGGCGATCTGCTGAAGGATCAGCGTCAGCGTATAGGATGAAAAAAAACGCCCGCCGATGGTGATGCCAAAGATAATTATCGCCAGAACCAGTACGATCAGCGGCACCGCTGCCGGCGTGGAATGCAGGAAATGCTGGGCGCGCTTGACGGCCGATTTATGCTCGTCGAACGCGGCGACGCTTGTGTCGCTGCTCGATAGAACTTTTTCGAATTCTTGTGCTTGAGACATGTTTCCTCCCCTGGGCTTCAGCCAAGAGCCAACGCCGTCCACGCCTTCCGGTCTGCCGCCGGGACTATTTGCGTTTAGACCGGCACATCGTCCACCCTGAGCGGCCGGGGATCAAGCCCCGACCGATCGCGATCTGTTGCCGGTCAGGCCAGCCTCAGCCCCAGCACTTGGCGAGGCCTTCCTTGGTGTCGATGGACTTCACACCGTTGGCGGGCTTGTCGGTGACAAGGTTGACGCCGGTGTCGAAGAAGTTCTTGCCTTCGGTCGGCTTCGGCTTCGTCCCGTCCTTGGCGAAAGTGGCGATCGCCTCGATGCCGAGCGCCGCCATTTGCAGCGGATATTGCTGCGAGGTAGCGCCGATCACGCC
Source organism: Mesorhizobium sp. M0174 (assembly GCF_040322275.1). Lineage (NCBI taxonomy): Bacteria > Pseudomonadati > Pseudomonadota > Alphaproteobacteria > Hyphomicrobiales > Phyllobacteriaceae > Mesorhizobium > Mesorhizobium sp. M0174. The sequence continues at coordinate 71,759 of NZ_JAMYTB010000017.1, read as the reverse complement.
TTCGGTGACCGACTTCACACCGGGGCAACCACCGTCGACCGAGACGATCAGCACCTGGCTTTCGAGACCGACGGCCTTGAGCGCCTGGTAGGCGCCAACAGCTGCCGGCTCGTTGATGGTGTGGATGACGTTGATGGTGTTGTCCTTCTGCAGAAGGTTCTCCATCGCCTTGCGGCCGCCCTCTTCATTGCCGTTCGTCACGTCATGGCCAACGATGCGCGGGTCGTCCTCGTCGCCAATCTTGTTGGGGTCCTTCACGTCGATGCCGAAGCCCATCATGAAGCCCTGGTCGCGCAGCACGTCGACCGTCGGCTGCGACGGCGTCAGGTCAAGGAAGCCAATCTTGGCATCCTTGGCCTTATCGCCAAGCGTCGCAGCGGCCCATGCGCCAATCAGCTTGCCGGCTTCCAGATTGTCCGTCGCGAAGGTTGCGTCAGCCGCATCGATCGGATCAAGCGGGGTGTCGAGCGCGATCACCAACAGCCCGGCGTCCCGCGCTTTCTTCACCGTCGGCACGATGCCCTTGGTATCGGACGCGGTAATGAGGATACCCTTGGCGCCGTCGGCGATGCAGCTCTCGATTGCAGCCACCTGGCTCTCGCTGTCGCCGTCGATCTTGCCGGCGTAAGTCTTGAGATCGACGCCAAGCTCCTTGGCCTTGGCCGTCGCACCTTCCTTCATCTTGACGAAAAAGGGATTGGTGTCGGTCTTGGTGATCAAGCAGGCGCCGACCCCGGCGGCCGACGCCGTCGACGCAAAGGCCATCAGGCTCAGTCCGGCCGCGGCGAACACGGTGGATTTCAACAGTTTTGACGTGGTCACGATTTTCCTCCCATGGAACCATTTAGGATGCCGGCCAACCGACATCTGCAGCGCGTCCGACGAAATCTCCCAGCATCGGCGCCGATCCCAAGAGACACCAGTCCGCCAGCACTGTCAATAATTAAATCACTCTTATTTATTATTGACAACGCGGGATTGTTCACCCACTCTAGACCAAAAGCATTGAGGGGAAACGACGGAGGAACAGGGTGGAGACCGGCGTTACGAGGCACGGTTCGCCCAATGCGGCCGAAAGCCGTCTGCACCGCGGCACCAATCAAAGCGGCATGCGGGACCACAATGAGCGGCTGGTGCTGTCGCTGGTGCGCCAGCATGGCAGCCTAGCCAAATCCGACATTGCACGCATGACCGGCCTTTCGGCGCAGACGGTCTCAGTGATCATGCGCGAGTTGGAGGAGGACGACCTGCTCGTCCGCCAGGCGCCGTTGCGCGGCAAGATCGGCCAGCCCTCGATACCCATGGCGCTCAATCCCGACGGTGCCTATTTCATCGGCCTGAAGATCGGCCGCCGCAGCGCCGAATTGGTGCTGATCGATTTCCTCGGAAACGTACGCTCGATGCTGCAGCATTCCTACCGCTACCCTGCCCCGCGCGAGACGGTGGAATTCGTCACAGGCGGCATGAACAAGATGCGCGGCGAGCTCACCCCGGCGCAGGACAAGCGCATTGCGGGGCTTGGCATCGCCATGCCGTTCGAATTGTGGAACTGGGCCGATACCGCGGGCGCGCCGCGCGAAATCATGGACGAATGGCGCCATCGCGACATCCGCGCCGACATCCAGGCGCAATGCGAATTTCCAGTCTATCTGCAGAACGACGCCACCTCGGCCTGCGGTGCCGAGCTCGTGTTCGGCCACGCGGCGGGTGCGGCACGCGATTTCGTCTATTTCTACATCGGCGCCTTTGCCGGGGGCGGCATCGTGCTGAACGGCCGGTTGTTTGGCGGCCCAACCGGCAATGCCGGCGCGCTGGGCTCGATGCCGGTGCCCGGGCCGGACGGCAAGCCGACGCAGTTGATCGACGTGGCGTCGATCGCCATGCTGGAAAAGGCGCTCAACGCGCGCGGCATCGAGGCCTCGCATCTGTGGACATCACCGGGAGACTGGGGCGAGATCGGCGCCGAGCTCGACGACTGGATCGCCAGCGCCTCGCAGGCGCTCGCCTATGCCATCGTTTCGGCGTCCTCCGTCATTGATTTCGAAGCCGCGGTGATCGACGGGTGGATGCCGCTTGCCGTGCGCAGGCGGCTTGTCGATGCCGTCATCCAGGCCATCGGCCGGATCGACGGCGAGGGCCTGAGGCTGCCGGCCATTCGTGAGGGAACCGTCGGCATCCATGCGCGGGCGCTGGGTGGCGCCAGCCTGCCGCTGTCGGAGCGCTTCCTCATCGGCTCGACCACGATTTCCCGGAGCTTCTGAGCATGCTGATCGGCATCCCGGCGCTGCTCGGCCCGGAGTTTCTGGCGATATTGCGCGCCATGGGCCATGGCGACGAGATCGCCTTGGTCGACGGCAACTACCCGGCCGAGCAGCAGGCACAGCGGCTGATCCGCGCCGATGGCCATCATCTCGTCCCGGTGCTCGATGCGGTATTGAGCGTATTGCCGGTCGACGACGCCGTGCCGCAGGCGCTGTTTCGCGCCTCGGCCAAAGGCGATCCCCTGCTCGCCGATCCGGTTCACCATGAGATGGAAGCGATCTGCGCCAGGCGTGCGCCGGGCCGCAAGGTGGTTGCGCTTGCCGGCGCCGACTTCTATGCACGGGTGAAGGCCGCGCACGCAATTGTCGCGACGAGCGAGCCGCGGCTTTATGCCAACATCATCATTCGCAAGGGCGTGATCTATCCGCCGGAAAGCAAGACTTCATGATCCTCTGCTGTGGCGAAGCCCTGATCGATATGCTGCCGCGGACCACGACGGAGGGCGAGTCGGCCTTTGCACCCTATGTCGGCGGTGCCGTCTTCAACTCGGCAATTGCGCTTGGCCGGCTCGGCGCGCCCGCTGCCTTCTTCTCCGGCCTGTCGTCGGATCTGTTCGGGGGCCAGCTCAGGGAGGCACTGGGAGCCAGCAAGGTCAGTTCCACCTATGCACACACCTCGCCGCGCCCGACTACGCTCGCCTTCGTGCGGCTCAACAACGGCCAGGCGACCTACACGTTCTATGACGAGAACACCGCCGGGCGCATGCTGACCATCGAGGACCTGCCGGAACTCGGCAGCGAGATCGAGGCCATGCTGTTCGGCGCCATCAGCCTGATCTCGGAGCCGGCCGGGTCGGCCTATGAAGAGTTCATGCGACGCGAGCATGAGCGCCGAGTGATGATGCTCGACCCCAACATCCGGCCAAACTTCATTCCCGACAAGGCCAAGCACCTCAGGCGCATCCGCGGCATGATGGCGATGGCCGACATCGTCAAATTGTCGGACGAGGATCTGAACTGGTTCGGCGAAGCCGGCTCGCATGAGGACGTCGTGCGCAACTGGCTGGACCGCGGTCCGAAGCTGATCGTCGTCACCCACGGCAGCGAGGGCGCGGTCGGTTACAGCAGCCGGCACCGGGTCACAGTCGTGCCGGACAAGGTCGAGGTGGTCGATACGGTCGGCGCCGGCGACACATTCAATGCCGGCATCCTTGCCTCCTTGCACGAACAGGGCCTGTTGTCGAAGACGGCAATCGCCAGCCTGCCGGAAGAAGCCATCCATAAGGCGCTGACGCTCGGCGCGAAAGCCGCGGCTGTGACGGTCTCGCGGGCCGGCGCCAACCCGCCATGGCGGCATGAAATCGCCTGACCGGCTGGCAACACGCTCAAGGACTGTCTGCCGCGATCACTTTATGTTTCGTCGACCCGGCGGGACGGGCTGTGAAGGTCCATATCGAGCCGGCCGAAGCCCGGATTTCCCCGCGTTTAAGAGGGCAGGTCGGAAGTCAGCGGTAACAGGCTGCGACATTTGAGCAATTCAGGGTTTTGCCCTGCGGCTTTCTCGGCCGTGCCAAGTCTGCTACCAGCGGCCGGTTATCTGACTAAACCGTTTGAGGCCGACATGCAGTTCATCGATCTTGGCGCGCAGCGCGAACGCATCCGCGACAGGCTGAAAGCGGCAATCGACCGGGTCGTCGACGAAGGCCGCTATATCCTCGGGCCGCAGGTCACCGAATTCGAAAACAAGCTCGCCGCCTATATCGGCACCAAGCACGTGGTCGCTTGCGCCAACGGCACCGATGCGCTGCTGTTGCCGCTGTTTGCCGCCGGCATCGGCCCGGGCGACGCGGTGTTCGTGCCGAGCTTCACTTTTGCCGCCACGGCCGAAGTGGTGGCGCTGACCAAGGCCGAACCGGTGTTCGTCGATGTCGATGCCGACAGCTACAATATCGACACCGCCAGCCTCGAGGCGGCAATCGCCATGATCAAGGCGGAAGGCCGGCTGAGGCCGAAGGCAATCATTCCCGTCGACCTGTTTGGCCTCGCCGCCGATTACGAGGCGATCATGGCCATCGCCGATCGCGAAGGCCTGATGGTCATCGAGGATGCGGCGCAGGCGACCGGCGGCTCGGCCGACGGCAAAATGTGCGGCTCGTTCGGCACCGTTGGCTCGACCAGCTTCTATCCGGCAAAGCCGCTCGGCTGCTATGGCGACGGCGGTGCGATGTTCACCAATGACGATGCGCTGGCCGAACAGCTGCGCTCGTTCGCCTTTCACGGCAAAGGCGAAACGCAATACGACAATGTCCGCGTCGGCATCAATTCACGGCTCGACACGCTTCAGGCGGCGATCCTGATAGAGAAGCTGGCCATCCTCGAGGAGGAGATGGTGGCGCGGCAAGCGGTCGCCAATCGCTATGCCGAAGGTCTCGGCGATATCGTCAAGGCGGCACGCAATCTGGGCGGCCGCCGCTCGGCCTGGGCGCAATACGCCATCGAAACGCCGAAACGCGACGGGCTCAAGGCACATCTCGGTGAAAAGGGCATTCCGTCGGTCATCTACTATGTGAAACCGCTGCACAGCCAGATTGCCTATCGCGATTATCCGCGCACCCCGACCGGCCTTGCCGTTTCGGAAGAGCTGCCGAAGCGCATCCTGTGCCTGCCGATGCATCCCTATCTGAGCGAGGCTGACCAGGACCGGATCATCGAAACGATCCGTAACTATATTGGCTCGAATTCGGCGCATGTAGCGGCGGCATAAATTCGAAAGCTTCGAAGCGTGGTTGCGGATTACATCGACGAGTTCATCATGTTCTGCACCGGGTTGTGGATGGCTGGCGTCGGCTTCGGATTTTTCCCGGACCCCTCTCAAGCTCGCCCCGGCCAGAAGCAGGCATGGTGGACCAACTTTGGAACCCATTTTAAATGGATGGGGCCGCTGTTGATCCTCATCGCGATAGTGCTCGCGTTCGCGGCACCTTCCTAGATGCGCTCGCGCCGGCAACAGGCTCGCCATTGACGGCATCGCTGATCAACAACGGACCGTTCACCTCAAACTGGGCCGTCGGTACCGATTTCGGGATGCTTTGCTCTGCGTCGAAGCATAGTCTGCACCTGTCTTCCCACTAGGCTGGCTATTTCATGAAGAAGATTGGTTTCCTCTCGTTCGGGCACTGGACGCCCTCGCCGCAATCACAGACGCGGACGGCAGCCGATGCGCTTTTGCAGTCCGTCGAGCTGGCCGTCGCGGCCGAGGAGCTGGGTGCGGACGGCGCGTATTTCCGCGTGCATCACTTCGCGCGCCAGCTCGCCTCGCCCTTCCCGCTGCTGGCAGCGGTTGGGGCGAAGACCAGCCAAATCGAGATCGGCACGGCGGTGATCGACATGCGTTACGAGAACCCGCTCTATATGGCGGAGGACGCCGGTGCCGCCGACCTAATCGCCGGAGGGCGTCTGCAACTGGGCATCAGCCGCGGCTCGCCGGAGCAGGTAATCGAGGGATGGCGCTACTTCGGCTACGCCCCGCAAGAGGGCGAGAGCGATGCCGACATGGCCCGCAGACACACCGGAGTGCTGCTCGAAGTGTTGCTGGGCAAAGGCTTTGCGCAGCCCAACCCGCGGCCGATGTTTCCCAACCCGCCTGGCCTGCTTCGCGTCGAGCCGCACTCGGAGGGCCTGCGCGAGCGCATCTGGTGGGGCGCCGCCACAAACGCCACCGCCGAATGGGCGGCGAAACTGGGGATGAACCTGCAGAGCTCCACGCTCAAATTCGACGAGGGCGGAAAGCCGTTTCACATCCAGCAGGCCGAACAGATCCGGGCTTTTCGTGAGGCCTGGAAGGCGGCCGGACACACGCGCGAGCCGCGGGTGTCGGTCAGCCGGAGCATTTTTGCGCTTGTCGACGATCGCGACCGGGCCTATTTCGGCGGCAACCAAAGCGGAGATCATTTCGGTTACATCGAGGCAGACAGGCTTGCCGTCTTCGGCCGCTCCTATGCCGCCGAACCGGACGTCCTGATCGAGCAGCTAAAGGGCGACGAAGCCATCGCCGAGGCCGATACGCTGCTGCTTACCGTCCCCAATCAGCTCGGCGTCGACTACAATGCCCACGTCATCGAGGCGATCCTGACCCATGTCGCTCCGGGCTTGGGCTGGCGCTGACGAGTTTGAGCAATCGACCGCAGGAGGCAGGAACCTCCCCTCCCGGCCCCGCTCAGGAACCGAACAGCCGCCTGTCCCAATACACGGGCTGATGCAGGCTGGCTGTGATCAAGGCAAACTCCGGATGGGCCGGATTGATCAACACGTTGTTGTCGAGGCGAGCCACGACGCTTGGTACGATTACGATCGCGCTGCGGCGCTCGATACACCAAGTCTCACCGAATTCCTTGCTCACCTTTGCCGGCATTACGTCCCAACCCGGCAGCGACGGCTGAGAAAAGGTCTCGTAGCTCAGCCCGCGCGGAACCATGATCTGGACGTAGTGCTGGTTGGGCGGCAGTCTGCCGCTGCCGTGCACTAGCTTTTCCAGCAAGGCAGTCGAATAATGCTCGCTGGCGTAGATCACCGGGCTGCCGGGCGTGTTCCAGCGGCCGGGCGCAATCGTCGAGCCCGTCGCGTCAAAGATCGGATAAGTGCCGGCAGGATCGCCGATCCTGAAGCACAGCAGCGTCCGATCGAGTATCTGCGCCGTCAAGCGGCGGTGCCGTACTTCAGGCCTGCAAGGATATCGATCACCAGCTCGGCGCCGATCTCGTTTTGGATGACCATTTCGATCGGGCGCCGGTCTTCCAGCATGGGATGAGGCCGAAATAGAAAGTCACGAGCCTCATCTTCGACCTTCCAGACGTCGAGGGCCAAGTCCCATACACGAGCAACTCGTGCCACCCGCATGCCCTCTTCCGAAGACAGTCGAAGAGCACCCCTCTTGCGACGTTCATAGGTTGCCTTTGGAACGAGGCGATATTTGAACTGGGCATCGGCCGGTGCCAGCAATTGTGAGACGCGTTCGAGCGCGCCGATGGGCAATCCGTCTTCAATTCGAGCCATCAGCCCGAATGGCGACCGTGCAGCCGTTTCCTTGGGCGGCAAGCCCAGCACGTCGGCGACATTTCCGAACGCCAGCATCATCACTGCCTCCTCATGTGAAGCATGATATACCTTCATGTGAGACTACGCGCAAGTGGGCTGCAGTCTCACGGCTGCTTTCCGTCGGCTCGTTTCAGCATCGTGAATGCGCGACTGATCCGTTGCAGCGCTGTGGCGTTGGCCAGCACTGCGTAAAGCGCGAACCCACCCGCCAGAATCCAGGGCGATGCCGCGCCCAGGGCGGCCGCGACTCCGTCGGCGGCGAGCAGCACGCAAATGAAAACCAGACGTTCCATCCGCTCGAAGAAATCCGGCCAACCATGGTTTTCCACAGGGATTTCCAGCGCCGTCCGCGCCTTGGCGTAACTTGTGAGTATCCCGCCGGCGAACGCGACCATTGCGATCGCCCACAGATCGGCGACCCAGCCGATAGCCGCAAAGACGGCCAATTCCTGATAGCGGTCGACGACAGCGTCGAAATAGCCACCGGCCTTGGTGATCATATTTGTTCGGCGGGCGACAGCACCGTCCAGCGCATCGAAGGTGAAGGCAAACGCCAGGCAAAGGCCAAAGGCAAGGCTTGAATGGTGATAGACGTAGGCCGCCGACGACAAAGCGACTAGCACGAGCCCACTGGCCGTAACCTGGTTCGGCGTCATGCCGATCCCGATCAGCGGAGAAGCGGCCTGCTCCCATAGCGGGTCGATGCGACTTTTCATGAGACCGGCGATCATGGCGGCTCCTCTGATGATGTCGTTTCACCGAGCTTTACCAGCAATTTGCGGGTTTGTTCCACCGTCGCTACCGTTCCAATTGGTCAAAGCGGGCCGAGACCGGGCTCAGCAACATTCCCAACTCGCCGCAACAGCGATTTCTTTCGGCGAATGCGGCCGGCGGATTAAGGCGCTCGCCAAGCCGACGGCGCAAATCGACCGGCGGTCTGGCGGCCGCGCCCGAACGATGTGACTATGACTGCTTGCCATCCGTCGGAAGCCGGCCGAAACTCGATGCATAGATTTTCACCCAAGTTTGCTTACCTGCTCGCGACCTCTCTTGGCGCGGGATTATCTCCAATATGGCCGGGCACGGCCGGCGCAATGGTTGGAGTGGCTGTTGCCGCAGCTCTGATACCGGCATCGCCTTGGCTGACTGTGCTTGCCTATGCGGCCCTGTTCGCCGTCGGCGTATGGGCGTCGTCGCATGTCATCTCCCGAACCGGGACGGAGGACCCGCAGATCGTCGTCATCGATGAGACCTTCGGCGCCGCCGCGACACTTTCCATGCTTCCGATCGACCCACTCTGGTGGGCAGCAGGCTTCCTTGCTTTCCGGTTTTTCGACGTCGTCAAGCCTTGGCCCATCCGTATCATGCACGACAAGGTAAGGGGTGGGGCCGGCATTATGCTGGACGATGCCGCCGCGGCTGTCGTCGCTGGGGCGTTGCTGCTCCTGCTGAACGGTTTGATTGACCATTTGCGGTAATGGCGACATTCGGTCTGCCAAGGCCACGGTGGCCCATCGGCGCGGCGGAACGCAGGAGGTATCCGCGCGCTCACCGACGGTGTTCGTGTGCCTGCGTGCGGAAACCAAACCCGTCAAGTGTTTCGATCAGCACCTGTACGGTCAGGCACGCCGTGCGATGACCGCCACGCGACAAAGCCGTCCGGCCTGACCAAGACAGCACCGCCGCTTTCAACCCCGCGTGGGTCTGGTCAGTCGTCGGACAAGAGAAAGCCTGTGCTGCAGCCGGCCAGGACCGCGCCTGCAATCCGCACGCGCGGATCGGGGAAACTCAGGACGCAATGATGTTTCGGACCGCTCCCGATGGTATAGATCGTTCGTGGAATGCCGTGCCGCACGCTACTACGGTGACACGCAAGTTCGACATCGATCTCTAGGCTTTCGAAATCCAGTATGTGTCGGTCACCAACCAAGCGTTCTCGCTGCCATTTTTTGGTCGCCCTCGGTGATATTGCGCGAGACGGGTAACCTTGCCTCGCGCAGCCTTGAGGGCGGCCATCAAGGCCTTTTCTTCGTCACTGCGCCTGGCTCCGCTGCAGGGGTAAAACCCGCATGGCACAAGTGATCGTACGGGAAAGGTATCGCCAGCCCTTTCCAGAAGCATCATGAAGCCTCGTTGGTCTTCGCCCGTGAACGGCAGCGCCATCCGGCCAGCGTCGGACAAATTTGAAAGCCACCGTTCCGGCACGTGCGTCACTCCGGCAAAGGCGACAACGACATCGAGGTCCGGCAGATCAACTGCCTGCGTTGCATCACCGGATACCACTTCGACATGGGCATAATGAGCAAGATTGCTTTGCGCGCGCCGGGCGAGTTCTTCGTCGATCTCATAGGCAATCACGCGTCCTTCAGAACCCGTCAGTTCAGCGAGGATGGCGGTGAAATAGCCGACACCGGCGCCTACCTGAAGGACGGTCTGGCCGGGAGCGATGTTCACATGGTCGAAAACCAAGGCCCAAAGCGACGGCAAACCGCTGTTTAATCCGCGCTTTTCGTCAAGTGAGACCAGAACGTCGTGGTAAATCTCATGAAGTGCGGCTGAAGGGCTGGTATGGACCGCCCCGATCTGCAATCTCGAATGGATACGCCATGGTCCGTTGCCAAGGTAGTGTTCGCGCGGAACCTTTGCGAAGGCCTCGATGACCGCAGGGTTGTGCAAGACCGGTGACGAGACACGCAGGTCTTCGGCAAACCACCGGCGCGCTTCACTAGCATCGCTTCTTGTTGGCATGGACTATTGGCTCCCGAATTGCGCGTGTTCAATCATCATTTCAGAAGCCGAACGGCGGCAAAGGCTCGCTATCCTCGTATGGACGGTGCGATCGACCGCTGCTTCGCCCAGCGCCCACCGCGAAGCCTATAAGTCCTGGCGATATGGAAGAACACTTTGCCCGACGATCACATCCTCCGGCTGGCGAGCAGCCTTGTGAGCCAGTCCGGATCCATTTCCGGCACGGAGGACAAAAGCCGTTCGGTATAGGGTGCATGCGGCGGCGTGAGAATTTCGCTCTTTAATCCCTGCTCAACGACTTTACCCTGGTGCATGACCACAATTTCGTCGGCGATGGCTCGCACGGTGGCAATGTCATGGGTGATGAAAATGTAGCTCATGCCGAGGTCGCGCTGAAGCCGCATTAACAGCTTCAGAATTTCCTCTTGCACAATCTGGTCGAGCGCGGACGTGATTTCGTCGCAGATAATGAGTTCCGGGTCGGCGGCCAAGGCCCGAGCGATGCAAACGCGCTGCTTCTGACCCCCCGATAGTTCGGCCGGCAGACGGTCAAGGTAAGTTTCGCTCATCTCGACCATGTGCATGAGTTCGTCGATCCGCCGGTCCCTCTGCGCACCCTGGAGGCCAAGGTAGAACTCAAGCGGCCGAGCTATGACTTCTTCGACCGTCTGGCGCGGATTTAGTGCGTTGTCGGGCATTTGATAAATCATCTGTATGCGGCGCAGGATCTCTTTTGGGCGCGTCTTCAGGGTCTTGGAAAGGGTCTGGCCGGCAAAGGAAATCGACCCCGAAAGCGGTGGCAGCAGGCCGGTAACGACGCGGGCGAGCGTCGATTTCCCGGAACCGGATTCGCCGACCACGGCCACTGTTCTTCCACGTGGAACTTTGATGGAGACATCCTGAAGCACCTTGACCGCTCGGCCGTAGGCCGCCGTGACGTTGTCTATCGTAAGCAGATAGTCATCGGCCGGAACTTCGGGCTTTGCGAGCTTGCGCACGGCCCAGAGCGTTCTGGTATACTCCTGGCTGGGCGAGGCGAGCATCTGGCGCGTTTCTGCCTCCTCCACGGTAAGTCCATGGCGCAAAACCATGATGCGGTCCGCCATTTGCGCCACCACCGCCAGGTCATGCGTCACATAGATTGCAGCGGTGTTGAATTCCTCCACGATATTGCGAATGGAGGCGAGAACTTCGACCTGTGTCGTCACATCGAGCGCTGTCGTTGGTTCGTCGAAGACGATGAGGTCCGGATGGCAAGCCATTGCCATCGCGGTCATTGCCCGTTGCAACTGTCCGCCGGAAACCTGATGAGGATAGCGAAAGCCGATGGTCTCCGGATCTGGAAGCTGAAGACGGCGATAGAGATCGACCGCACTCCGGTTCGCTTTTTCTCGGCTGGCAATCCCATGAGCCACCACAGTTTCGACAGTCTGATCGAGGAGTCGGTGGGCTGGATTGAAAGAGGCCGCGGCGCTTTGCGCGACATAGGCGATGCGCGAGCCTCGGAGGCGGCGACGTCCTGTTTCGCTGATTGCCAGAAGATCGATACCGTCGAACAGGATCGAGCCCTTTGTGATCCGGCAGCCCGGCTTGGCGTAGCCCATCGCGGCGAGGCCGATGGTGGATTTTCCGGCACCTGACTCGCCGATCAGGCCAAGAACCTCCCCCCGCTTCAGCGCCAAATCGACCCCGCGGACAATGGGGTGCCACCGCTCATCCGAGAAACCCTCCACATGCAAATTGCGGATCTGAAGCAGATCCTTGCCTTTTTCGCGCAATCCGGGGGCGCTATTTTTCATCCCGCAACCCACTTGTTGCGTGGAGGAACCAGTCGACGACGAAATTCACGGAGACAGTGAGGAGGGCAATCGCGCCGGCCGGCAGCAGCGGCGTGACATCGCCGTAGGTGATCAGGGTCGCATTCTCGCGCACCATCGATCCCCAATCGGCGGTCGGTGGCTGAATACCGACGCCCAGGAAGGACAGTGCCGCGATCGTGAGGAACACGAAGCAAAATCGCAAGCCGAATTCCGCGACCAGCGGGGGCATCACGTTGGGAAGGATTTCCTTGGCGATGATCCATTTCGGGCCTTCGCCGCGCAATCGCGCCACTTCGACGTATTCCATTACTGCCACGTTAAGCCCGACAGCGCGTGCGAGCCGAAAGACACGGGTAGAATCGAGCAGCGCAATGATGATTATCAGGCTGGTGATCGACGAGCCGAAGATCGAAAGCAGCACCAGGGCGAAGATCAGGCTTGGGATCGACATCAACACGTCCACCGCACGCGACAGTATCTGGTCGAGCCATCCTCTGTACAATGCGGCTAGAAGGCCTAGCGAGACGCCGACTGCGAAGGACAACAGTGTCGTCGCGACGGCGATACCGATGGTGTTGCGCGCACCATAAATCAAGCGTGTGAGCATATCGCGGCCGAGCTGGTCGGTTCCCAATTTGAACTGCTGGCTCCACGGCGCGAAGGCTTCGCTGAAGACCTGCGTTTCGCCATATGGGGCGATCCAGTGCGCGAAGATCGCAACGATGACATAGCCGATGATCACGAGGATGCCGAACCAGGCACTGAAGGGTGCCTTCTTCAGCGCCGTTTTGGCCCGGGTGACGCGCGAGCGCCTCAGCCTGTGAACCTGAGCGATGGGTTCGTAGCTGGTCATCGTGGATGCAGGAGCCTGGGATTGGTGGCGATGGAAATGATGTCGGCTGTTAGATTGAGGAGGATATAGGTCGCCGCGAAAATCAGGGCGCAGGCCTGGACGACCGGAACATCCCTGGATTTGACCGCATCAACCATCAGCTGACCAATGCCGGGATAGACGAACACCACTTCGACCACGACCACTCCGACGACGAGATAAGCCAGATTGAACGCCACCACAGTGACGATCGGAGCCCATGCGTTGGGCAACGCATGCCTGAGTACGATTGTCATGGGCGACATTCCCTTGAGACGCGCCATGTCGATATAGGGGCTTGCCAGCATGTTGATGATCGCCGCTCGTGTCATGCGCATCATATGGGCGACGATGACGAGCGTAAGCGTGATTGCCGGCAAGGCTACTCTCCAAACATGCTCCCAGAACGGCGTCTGGTCGTTCACATTCGACAATGTCGGGAACTTGGGAACTGCATTGAGTATCCAGTTCAATGAGACCGCAAGCCAGTGTGGCAGTGATTGTGCGAACTCGGATCCGATGAACGTGTCGCGCGAGATGACGAGATAGGCAAGCATATAGGCGACGAAAAACTCCGGGAACGAAATCGTTGTCAGCGTCACTGCGTTCACCAGCCGGTCGAACCAGCCATTGCGGTAGAGCGCAGCGAGGATGCCCAGTCCCAGGGCTAGCGGAACTGCAATCAGCGCGGTCATCGATGCAAGGAACATCGTATTGTAGAGGCGTGGCGCGATGATCTCGGCGACGGTACGCCGGTACCCGGTGCGACTGGCGAATGAAGAGCCGAAATCACCGTGGAGCATTTGCCCGACCCAGACGAAGTAGCGCTCGACAGGCGGACGGTCGATGCCGATTTCTCGCTGGAAGGCGGCGACCGTTTCGGGTGTCGCGGATTGCCCGAGCATCGCCTTGGCGAAATCGCCCGGCAGCATTGCAATCGCAGAGAAGATAATGATGGACACGATGAACAGCGTGACCAGGCCGAGGCCAAGGCGTTGCAGGACCGTTCTTGCGACGGGGTTCATTTGCACGCGTTTCCCGTTGCCGTCGCTGCCCTGCCACACCAGGCAGGGCCCGCGGCTGCAAGCCGGAGCCCAGTAGCCATCGCGGGTCCGGCCCGCACTCTCACGCAGTGGCGATCCACCAGCGTTCGGCCATCTTCAATCCATCATTCTCCCAGTTCGGCGCCACTTCGCCATGTGCGAGCTTGTTGGATTTGGCGCTGACGAAATTGTTGAAGACCAGCACGATGCTGCCGCCATCATCATGGGTCAGTTGCTGCATCTCGGCATACATTGCCGCCCGCTTGGCCTCGTCCGTTTCGGCGCGCGCCTGGACAAGCAATTCGTTGAAGCGGGGATTCTTCCAGAACGACTCGTTCCAGCTGGAGTCTGCGGCAAAGGCTTGCGTGAACATCCAGTCGGCTGTCGCGCGACCGCTCCAATACGAAGCGCACCAAGGTTTCTTGAGCCAGACATTGTCCCAGTAGGCGTCCTCGGCCTCACGCACGACGTTTACGTCGATGCCGCACTGGGCTGCCGTCTCGCGGATGAGCGCAGCCGCATCCACCGCGCCTGCAAAAGCGGCATCGGCGACCGAGAGGTCCACCTTCAGTTTTTCCATTCCTGCCTTTTTCAGGTAATGCTTGGCTTTTTCCGGATCGAAACTGTGCTGCGGCTGCGGATTGGTGGCGAATTTGATCGCCGGCGCGATCGGGTTGTCGTTGGCCACGGTGGCGTGACCGAGAAAGATTTTGTCGACGATCTCCTGACGGTTGATCGCCCATTTCAAAGCCATTCGGACGTCCGGATTGTCGAACGGCGCCATCGTGACATTCATCGGTAAGGTATAGTGGCCATAGCCGGTGACCTCGACGATCTCCACCTTGGGGTTGCGTTTCAGCATGCCGAGTGTCTTGAGGTCGGCACGGCCAATATAGTCCACCTCCCCTGTCGATAGCGCGGCCATGCGGGCGGCGAGATCGGTGATGGCGATGAACTCCACCTCATCGAGGTAGGGTTTGCCGTTCTTGAAATAGTTCGGATTGCGCTTGAGTTTGGCCGAAACGCCGGGCTGGAAATTCTCGAGCACGAAAGCTCCGGTGCGAACGCCCGATCCCCAATCCGCCTTGCCGTCCTTGGACGGCATGATGACCAGATGGTAGTCACTCATGATGTAGGGGAAATCGGCGTTGCCGCTCTTCAACGTGAAGACAACCGTCTCCGGGCCATCCGCCTTGATGCTCGCCACAGGCTCAAGCAGTGGCTTCGCCGCCGACTTGGTTTCGTCGCCCATATGATAGCGCAGCGAAGCCACGACGTCGTCCGCCGTGACATTCTTGCCATTGTGGAAGGTTGCGCCCTTGCGTAGCTTGAAGACCCAGGTTTTGGCCCCGTCCGACGATTCAAAGCTCTCGGCAAGGTCCGGTTGGACGTTGCCTTTCGCGTCGACCTCGGTGAGGCTGTTGGACATCGAGCCCGAGAACGCGGTCTGTGTGAACGTATCCAGGTAGCCGGCTGGATCGATCGAATCTGTCGTTGCGCCATGTGCCATGCCCAGCTTGGCGAAGCCGCCCTGAAGCGGTTCGGCCCGCGCCGTGCTGACGAAGAGCTTGTCCGCAGCGGTGAGCGTCAGCCCAGCGGCCAGCCCAAGATGAATGAAGTCGCGACGGGAAATCTTGCCGCGACCAATCAGGCTTTGAGCGATACCAAGCTTATATTCAGATTCTGACATTTGACTCTCCCATTGCGGATTTTCCGCGTTATTGTTCGTCACGCACCTGTGTAGAAATCTGCTTGTTAGCTGCGATCACCCTTTCTTCTGACTGCTCAAATCCGCACCTCAATCAGGCCGTCACATAGATGCTTCCCGCCTCGACAGTGACTGGAAACGTGCGCGCGCGAACGGACGGATCGACTAGGGCCGCGCCTGATTTGATGTCGAATTCCCAGCCATGCCAGGCGCAGCGCACGATCTCGTTTTCGCGGTGATAGATGAATTGCGCCTCTTCGACCGGTGCAGTTGTTCCGCATTGCGGCCCCTCGCAAAGCGGAGCTCCACGGTGCGGACAAACATTCAGCAGCGCGTGGAATGAATCTCCGATGCGAAAAACGCCGACCGAAAGGCTGCGGATCTTGGCGATGAAGGGAGATCCGGTTTCGATCTCGTCGACTCTGCAGATGTATGTCTTCTCAGGCATCGTGTGCTTCCTCAGGCGGCATTCGCCGCTTGCGCGCGGGGGATGCGCTTGTAGACCTCCAGCGCGTTCAGCCCCATGATCTTGTTCTTCCAGGCAGGAGGGATTTGTAGCGTGTTGGCATCGTCGTAGTCCCAATGCGGATAATCAGAGGCAAACATCAGCGTGTTTTCACCGTCCATCGCCTCGAGAGTGGACCAGAGATGCTGAATATTTGCGGGCTGCTCCAGCGGCTGTGTGGAAAAGCGGATGTTGCGCCGGCAATATTCGGAAGGCAGCATCTTCAGCCATGGCGTCTCTTTGCGTAGGGCTTTGTAATCTGCGTCCAGGCGCCACAATACCGACGGCACCCAGGCCACGCCGCATTCGATGATGACGAAGTAGAGGTCCGGCCATTTTTCGAAGACGCCATGCGCAATCATGCTTGCGACGTGCGAAATTGCCGACATGTGCAGGATAGCATGGGTCTCCCAGAAGAATGTCGTCGGCGCAGGAGCAATCGCAGTCGAATTCACGCCGCCATGGCCGCCCAGATGTATGGCAAAGGGCAGCCCCACCTCGGCGCATGCTTCATAGATCGGATGGTAAAACGGATCGCCATAGGGCTTGACGGAGCCTTGCGAGGCAAGAACCTGAACCATGCGCGGATGATTGCCCAGGCGGCGTATCTCGGCGGCCGCGAGCTTCGGATCCTGTGGCGCGATGACGATCGAGCCCATGAAGCGGTCGTCCTTCGGCAGCCATTGGTCGATCTGGTAGTCATTATAGGCGCTGACGAGGGCGCTGGCATAATAGGGATTGGCGAGAGTGGAAGCCTCGATCGGCTCATCGCCAGTCAGGATCGCCACATCGACCTTGTACTTGTCGAGGTGCTTCTCCTTCATGATGAGATAGTTGTCGGCTTCCGTCTTCGGACGGACGTCCTTGCGGGAGAAGTCCTGCGGATGAAACCAGGGACGATGGCCATGCGGGAAGGCGCCAACGGGACCTGTCTTCTCGCCTTCAACGAACATGTCCTTCCATAGGCCGGAAAGGTAAGGCTCCAACACGGTCGCGCTTGACCAGTAATTGTGACAATCGCAGTCGACTATGAACACGTTGCTCAGCTCCGTAGCTTCAGCCTGGTCGATCTGCCGGCCGATTTCACCGAGTGCAGCTTCGGCCTTGAGTATTGTTTGATCAAGCTTATGATCCTGCGCAATATGATCGACTTTTTCGATCGGAGGTCGCGTGCAGCTAGATCACATCGAAACCTTTCTCGACATCATCGAGTCGCGAAACTTCAACCGCACCGCTGATCGGTTGGGATTGACCCAGTCGACGATCAGCACCCGCATCAAGAATCTGGAGAGTGCGATCGGGTCGGAGCTCTTTCAGCGCGGGCGCGCCGGTGCTGAGCCGACAGCCGCAGGGCGGCGGTTCGAGGTCTACGCCAGGTCCTTGCTGTCGACCTGGTCGCAAGCTCGACACGACGTACGAGCGTTCAACCGTTTCGAGGGCACCTTGCGCATCGCCGCACAGGTGGGCATGACCCGCTCGGTCCTGCCCGGATGGGTCGAGACATTGTGCCAGGCGCTTCCAAAATCCTCGATCCATGTCGAGTCGGATTATTCGAACCAGATGGTCAGCGACCTA
The DNA here is from genome assembly GCF_040322275.1 of Mesorhizobium sp. M0174. Taxonomy (NCBI): domain Bacteria; kingdom Pseudomonadati; phylum Pseudomonadota; class Alphaproteobacteria; order Hyphomicrobiales; family Phyllobacteriaceae; genus Mesorhizobium; species Mesorhizobium sp. M0174. The sequence goes on along the minus strand of NZ_JAMYTB010000017.1, from coordinate 54,134 downwards.
AGCATGGGAAATCTGGATATCGCCGTCCTTTATGCGCCTCGCTACCTGCCTGAGATCGCCTACGAACATTTGATGGTGGAGGAATATGTGATGGTTTCGACGGCTGCCAGAACGCTGTCCGACGTCGACCCTGAAACCTACATTCGCCCGGGCTACACCGCCGTGCTGGAAAAGACGCACGCAGAACTCCTGGCCCAACTGGCGATCTGCCGGCTTTCGACGGGATCGGAAACTCTTGCTGAGATCATGCTGCGGCGAACGGGCGGCACCTGCTACATGCGCAGCGATGATGCGCGCAGGTTCACAGCTGAACTTCCATCGTTCCTCGTCGAGGGAGCGCCGACGCTGCACCAGCCAGTCCATACGGCGATACTTGCGCGCCGCAAACACGAACCCATTATTCGCAAAGGCATCCGAGCTCTCCAGGTGGCTGTCATGTCACTGGAAGTTTAATCGAAATTGCCGATCATAAAGGTAGGATTGCGCGGCTGTTCAGCGGGTTTTGAAATGGCATCTTGGCTCGACTTCAAACCCGAGTTGAACGATGAACGCACACGCCGCCTTTGGGCCTTCCGGCTTCGTCCCGACGAAGCGTCATCGGCAGTGGGCCCAGAGCACGCCGCAACTTGTGCTCTGCCGGCGCGTGATCGACGAAACGCACGATGTGAAAACATTCGTTCTCACACCCGCTTCAGATCGAATGTTCTGCTTCAGCGCCGGCCAGTATGTTCTGGTGCACCTGAGGATCAACGGTGCCGCCGTGACGCGCTCCTACTCTGTTTCGTCACCACCGACGCGACCGCTCGACCTTCAGATTACCGTGAAACGGACGCCGGGCGGGCTGGTTTCGAATTGGCTCCATGACAATTTGCTGCCGGGCGATGGGATCGAGATCGAAGGGCCGCTCGGCTCGTTCAATCTCGATGATCTGCCGCATGGAAAGTCCCTCTTCCTTTCAGGTGGCAGCGGGATAACTCCCGTCATGTCGATGCTGCGCGCATTTACCGACCGCGCAGCCGACCAGGATATCCGCTTCATTCATAGTGCGAGAACGCCGGACGACATCATCTTTCGGCTCGAACTGGACGCACTTGCCGCTCGCTTTCCCAATGTTCAAGTGACTTGCATTTGCGGTCAGGAAGACCCGGCATGGACGGGTCCAACGGGGCGAATTAATAGTGAGATACTTCTGACCTTGGTTCCCGATCTCCACAGCCGGACGGTTTTTGCCTGTGGGCCGGAATCCTACATGAAGGCGGCGCGCGACTGCGTCGGCGCAATCGGCCTCGCCCCTTCACAGTATCATGAGGAGAGCTTCGGAGGCGGGAACGTTTCGCGTTCGGTATCGGATTCAAAAGTTTCGTCTTCAGTCCGCTTCGCCCGCTCCGGCATTGCGCATCACTGCGCGCCCGGAGAGACCCTGCTGGAAGCGGCGCGCCAATGTGGCGTCTACGTCCCCACCGCCTGCCAGCAGGGAGTTTGCGGTACGTGCCGGATCGCCAAGCTGTCGGGCGAAGTCGTCATGGATGACCTAGGTGGGCTGACCTTGGAGGACAAATCGGCAGGCTACATCCTGGCGTGCTGCAGCCGCCCACAAGGCGACGTTTTGCTTGATCTCTAACTGTACCGCATCGCGGGACGAAATCGGATCACGCCTTTGCGTTCCACGACCAAGCCATCCTAATGCGACCGCAAGTGGTTAGCGTTTCGGAACCTGTTTTCCGCCTACCACTTTCACTAGCGAGATCGTCTCGTGCACAATCGCTAGGGAATGAGTGCCCAACGGGCTGTCTTTGCAACCAAGACAAAGGGCAAGTGGTGGTCAGCCCAGCCGGCTTCGCAGCTACTCGGATGCGGTGGCGAACTCGGTGACTTACAGCATCAAACGATGTCTGCCCGACTCGTAAAGTTGTCCGAGCCGAAAGGTGACGTCCCGCCAAACTAATAGGAAGCCGATCTGACAACAGAAGGCAAGAGCTCCTGGATCATCCTTTGCCGGCGCGGTCCGCCTGCGGCCACCCGATGCTTCGCAATTGAATAGTCGCTTCCCTCAACTCGCAGGGGACTCCCGGCGTCGGATTGAGGCAGGCCTAAGTGTTGGTAGCGGCCTTAGTATAGAGGCAATGACTACGCTCTCAACTTGGAGCGCCCAAACAGAGCCACGGAAAAGCCGTTCATTAGAACCCGGATCTCATGAGATCCGGAGCGTCCACTCTCCGCCACCGCAATTGAAATCCGCTGTTTGTGAATATCCAAACCAACAAATCAGGTACCTCCATGAGGCACGTCTCCTATGCAAGAGCCCTGTGCCGGCCAGCCGGCTTAACTACTTGCCTTTTTTAAGGGTTCGGCGCCTCGATGTTCCGGCATAGGCGGGGCGCTCGGCTCCCAGGTCTTTTGCTGACTTGTCGTCGCGCAAACCTTTGAACGCAGCCTGCCTAACATTGCCACCGCGTGTCCAGCCCGCCATTTCGATTTCTGCAACAAGTTCCGGTCTGGTCCAAAATATGGCCGGATCTTCTTTTGGGGCTCCATTGCCGGCGAAGGGCGACGTCTTAGCCTCGGCAGCCTTTAGACGTGGGAGAAGCTGCTTGACCTTCGCCTTACTGTAGCCCGTCCCTACCCGGCCAATGTAGGCGAAATGGTCACCGCGATTGACGCCAACCAACAACGACCGAAACTTGCCGTTGGTGGATGACCACCCCCCGATAATCACTTCATGGCCAGACCGACATTTTGATTTCGCCCAGCCATCGCTTCTGCCCGACACGTACACCGCATCGATCTTCTTCGAGATGATGCCCGCAACTCGCAGGGCCGCATGACCGCTATTTGCGAAGTGTTCCACATAACGGACGAGCTCACTGCCCTCCCCATGATGAACATTGCTTAGCATCTGTTTCAGGCGCTCCTTCCGGGCGCAGAGCGGCATTTGCCGCAACTCGCCAGCGTCATCGAACAATATGTCAAAGGCAAAGAAGACAAGGTCATTGGTTCTCCTCAGCGACAAAGCGGCCTGTAGGGCGGAAAAATCCGGCGCTCCGTTTTCGCCATGCGCCACGATCTCGCCATCGATGATGACATCGGGAAGGCTTGACGCCTCTTTTGCAATTGCCGCAAACTTGTAGGTCCAATCCAGGCCTTTGCGCGTCTTCAGCGTGACGGCGCCGGCTTGAACACGCAGCTGGATTCGATAGCCGTCGAGCTTAATCTCGTGGACCCACTCGCGCCCACCAGGGGGTCGGGACAGGGTCTCGCACATTTGAGGGGCGATGAACTCCGGCATTCTTGCCTCGGCAGTGCGCGAGGCAGCTTTCCGGTGGGGCTGGGACGGCTTTGCTTTTTTGGTAGCACGCTTGTCCCTGGGGGCGCCCGGGTTACTGTCCCACACGACGCCGCCATTGCCTGCTGCGAAGCCGCTCATCGCAAAAGGTTTTGTGCCTGCACGCTTTCCGGCGCCCATCGTCGCCACAGTTCGGCCGGAGGCCTCCGCCAAGACCGCTTCGCCATCACCGTCGCGAGCTTGTTGATCGCTATGCTTGATCAGTAGCCAGTTTGATCGTTTTACTGCCATGGTGCGCCGAGCATGCGTCCTCGTGGCGGCAACGACGGCAAATGCGGTGAAGAAGAGAATGCCTGGATCGGCGCCGCCACCTGACACTGAGCCGGCAACTATGCTGGCGAGGGAAGCGTTTCTGACGCTCGTCACGACTGCATCGGTCTCCGGGTCCACCCATTTGCGTACCCGGCCCATTCCGCGGACGACGACACCGAGCATGATGGTCATCAGGAGCGATCCGAAGACGCCAAGCTGGGACAGAACTGCGATCGGCCAGCTCGATGCCCTCGAACTGCCGAAACCGACGCCAAGGCCACTGGTGTCCAGGAAGGATTGCAGGCTCTTGATGTTCCAGTAGGTGCGCTCCTCGCCGGAGGCAGAATCCGCCTTGTTGATAATGGTGGCGTTTATTAGCTTGACGAACGGTTCTAGGACCTCGGCATTGTAGAGGCTGATGCCTATTATGGCCACCACGCCTGTGGCCATTAGCGCGGTTATCAGTATCTCCTCGCGCTGAACCTTCCCCCTGAGGACCGAAAGCAACGTCGAGAAGGCGACCGGAATGCACAGGAGAATCAGACCAGCGTAGGCGGTCGATGATGTCGACAGAATGGTCAGGAAGAGCAGGACGCCTGCCAGCCACTGGGCAAGGCGTGATTTAGTCTTTCTCCAGTACGTGTAGCAGAATGCCAAGCAGGCGAGGGAAACGCCAGCGAAGGAAGAGGCCTCCGAAAAAGGTCCCGTGATCCGAACGAATCCTGCCTCGACCGCCTCCGTTATAAGGGCGTAGTTCGCGGTTCTGATCGGGGAGAGCAAATCTCCCGCCCCAGCGTTCTTGCCAATGAAATCGACCAGCCCCATGCCTGTGTGCAGACCGCACCACAGAAAGAAGCCGCGGCGGACCTGATCGATCCTGTTGGAGTGCAGCAGCAGCGCACAAAGCGCGATGGCGGTGAGCCCGCCAAGAATGAAGTAGCCCGTCTGGGAAACGTTGCCCGAAACCGGCGCGAGAGAAGCTTCGACGACGGCGCCGCGGGTTTTCGACTGTACGAAGACGGCGGTCTGTCCTGCGAAGAATCTTGGAAACAGCCATGCTCCGATGATTGCGTACGCTATGAGGCTCGTGAGAACCCAAACAGGGCGGATGCTTCCGAATACGCTGCCAAGGTCGAACCAGATGCGACGCCTTGCAGTAACCGCCATGACGAGCAGGGCCGCAAACATGGTGTAGATCAGTGGAGATGATCCACCTAAAAAGGTCAGGGTCATGAGGGCCGTCGCGCCGAACGCCTGGGAAGCTATCAGGCCTATGATCAGCATTCCCCTGGAATAGTAGGCAACGACCAAAATAGCCGCGCACACCAGCAAGCCCGGTAAAGAGACCTGCATTGTTGATCGGCCCTCCCGCTTGGTTTGGCCCTGGTGTGCGCACGCAGGACGCTGTCCGACGGCTCATCTTTCGGCAGGTGGGTATTCCGGGCAAGAGAGCCAAAGGGCGTAGCCTAAGATCCCGCAACTGCAGGACGCGGCAGGCACTCCTCCTTACGGTGGATACTCGGAGGCTTAACCGCCCTTGCAGCACCCCTAGCTAGACGCAGTTTACCTCATTCAAACAGACGAGGACAGTGGGCCAGCCTGCCCCTAGGGTAAGAGGTCGTTCTGTCGAAATTATCCGGGAGATAATGGAGATTACATTGAAGGTGATGGGAAATAGAAGCAACCTCGTGATACTCCATGCAAACATTATTGCAGTTCATAAGCTCTCATCCCATAGGGGGGACATTGTCAAAGAACGAGTGGGGGAACGACGATTTTCTCGGTGTTACCGCAAAAATCTACAAACCCCATTCGGTGATATGCCGCCAGGATGACGACAACAGCGAGATATTCATCGTAAAATCGGGTTGGGCCATCCTTTACCAGGGATTACTGGACGGAGAACGGCAGATCATCGACACTCCTCTTAGGGGGGACATTGTCGGTTTCCGTGGTGCGGACGGACCCCGTCTAGCGTCACTGGCGGCCATAACCGAACTAGCCGTTTATGAAATTTCCAGTAAGGAACTGGTAGAGGCGATCTTGTCGGACGGCCGCCTCGGCAAGAAGATCGCCTACTCCCTGGCCCGCCTGAACGCCATCCTTGCCGAACATCTTATGAATACCGGGCGGCGGAACGCGATGAGGCGCACGGCCCATTTCCTGCTCGAGTTGGAGGAGAGGCTCTCCATGGTTGGGCTGTCGGCCCATGGAAGATATGATTGTCCCCTTACCCAAAATGAACTGGCCGACATTCTTGGAATGACCACCGTTCACGTCAACCGAACATTAAGGGAACTTCGCAAGGCCGATCTCGTCTCTTTCAAGTCAGGCCATGTAGAGGTGATCAACCGCAAGAAGCTGGTTGAAACAGCCGGATTCGATAAAGAGTATCTCAGGTAACGGGTATCTCTGTTCGAGCGGCAGCGCATCGGCCATCAGTAAATTTTCCGCTGGGAGACACGACGTTTGCGGACAACTGGTCGTGCGCCGCATACCTGGCAGGGCCGCGTATGTCTCGACGGCGGCAGCCGCGACGGCAACACGGTCTGTCGCGAGGACCGGCGCACTGCCGAAATATCTGCAAGTGCCCACATAGTACGGGTAGACCAAGCGTTCTCGAGCTAAAGCGTTGGGCCGCTTGGCCATCGCCAGCAGGCAGTCGAACGTCGATCGCTAGTGCCTGCGGCGGTCCATGCCTGCGTCTTCAGCCAGATTGCAGTCCAGCTCGGCATGGGATTGTCTGAAAATTATGAAAAGACAACCTATGTTAGAGACTGCTTAATAATAAACCTTACACTTCCCAAGCTGGTCTCGCTGAGGGCGGAGAACTGCAAAAGGGTTTAGTGGGGTAATCGAGCCTCGACCTTTCACAAGGCGTGGTATCAAACCTTCAATGCTAGGGAATGAGGATACTATATCGGCCGCCGCAAGGCGGCTTGTTCGGGAAAGAGTGGGTATTGATATGGATTCCACAGCAGAACTGCATAACTACACTTCGGCCAATCGGTCAGGAGTTCCGTCCGACGGAACGGAAAGCGTCCGCGGGCAAGCAGGCAGGGAATGTCTCCTCATCCTAGACGGAAGAGCCTTAGACCGCGAGTGTCTCGCATCGGCTCTCGTGGACCACGATCTCGGCATGCAGGTCGTCGCCATGGGTTCGATCGGCGAATGGCGCGTGAAGAAGGGTTCGGCCCTTCCCCTTGCAGCCATACTCTTCAACCTTGGCGGCCGGAAGGTCACCGATCATGGCATCGCAGACGAGATCAGTCATATTTCGTCCGAGTTCAAATCAGTTCCTGTGGTCATCCTGGCCGACACCGAAGAGCTTGCACAGATACTGACCGCTCTCGAATGCGGCGCACGCGGCTACATTCCGACCTCAGTCGGTATCGACGTCTGTGTCGAGGCTATCAACCTTGCGGCAGCGGGCGGCATCTTCGTGCCAGCGAGCAGTGTCCTTTCCATGCGGCACCTGATAGATTCGGGCAGTCGCGACACGCAGCCTTTGACAGGCATGTTCACGCTCAGGCAGGCCGAGGTTGCCCAAGCGCTTCGGCGCGGCAAGGCGAACAAGATCATCGCCTACGAACTGAATCTGCGCGAAAGCACCGTGAAGGTCCACATCCGAAATATCATGAAGAAGCTGAAGGCGACCAACCGCACGGAAGTCGCCTACAAGGTCAACGATCTCCTCGCGGAAGGAACTCTGGCTCAAGAGTGACCCAGGCATAATGCTGCCTGCCTTGGGTCCCGGAAGTCGAAGGGCCTCCGTCATGGGTCTTCGGCACGATCGTCAGTTTGCCCAGTTGAGCGTAAGTCGGGTTAATTGCTGCCGCGGAATCGGCCGCTCAATCTGCAGTCTAAGCAGGCTCGGGATAGGTGTGTCTGCCAACCCATCGTATGGCCTCCTCGATCGTGTCGAAATTCTTGTGCTGCCCACTCAGCAGCCCGAATCCCGTCTCGAGAAACCATTTGCCTTTCGTGGAGTAGACTTCCTCGTCGATCTGGGTAAGGACCGCCACCAGTTGGTCGCGTTTCCACACCAGAACTCCGGCTTCTCCGCCCTCGACCGTTCCGATCCGGACTTCGCTGAACGACAATCCAGAAGCTATTTTTGCTTTGCCCATTTTGATGTGAACCCCTCAAATTCAAAATGGTAGTAAAAATTCGTTATATTTAATGTATGTATTCTTTTTCTTATCAACTCAGGCGGTGAATACAAGCTGTTTCACTCGATCAATTCGTGGATCCACCCTTATTCACAGGAGAATATGGGCCAACTGCTAAAGAATTTTGATCTTCCGGAGCGTGAAGGCCTCGGCGAAATGCTCTGGTGCTCGGCATTCCATTCCGCGCAACCTCGCAAGCCCGGCGAATGTCTCGCGGTCGAACCAGTCCTTGGAGCGCTGCGTCCCGAAATGTTCGTAGAGGAGCTCGATCTTGCGCTTCAGCACGTCGGCCGTGAGCGGCACGTAGGCATTGGGCTGGCAAAGGTCGCCATCCCATTTCGGGATCTCGTACTCGAGCACTAGATGATCGCGGAAGACGTTCCAGGTCAGTTGGTTAACCTCCCGGTGGTCCTGATGGGCGTCGAACCTGGCGTGGGTTAACACTACGTCGGGATCAACCCGTGATCTTACATCCGTCAGCCACTGCTTGATCGATCGGCTATGGGCAGGGAAGTAGCTGTCTTCGAAATCCGCAACGTCGACAGTGGACGAGCTCGATCCTTCGAGGAACGCTTCGGCCGAAGCCCTGGCTTCCGCGACCCGTCGACCGCCTGCGCTCAGCACGCACCAGCGGACGTCCAGTTTGACGCCCGACGCGATCAGGCCGAGTATCGTGCCTCCCGCACCGATTTCGATGTCGTCGGAATGGGCACCAAGGCAGAGGATCGAGAGTTCCTCCCCGCGACGTGCGAGGCCAAGCCCCCTCATGATACGGCCAGCAGCACATTGCGCCTGTTTTTCTCGGCGGTGACCTTCATATTCCAGGGCATGTCGCCCTTTTCGACCATGTCTTCGAGTGATTGCCAATCGCGCAGCGTGTCCATCGAACGCCAGAACCCTTCGTGCTTGTACGCCATCAGCTTGTTGTCAGCGATGAGTCGTCCGAAGGGTTCGAGAACGAGTTCCTCGCCGTCGCGTATGTAGTCGAAGATTTCGGGGCGGAATACGAAGTAGCCGCCATTGATCCAGATCTCCGACGTTTCCGTCGTGCGGAACTCGCGCACGCGGCCGTCTTCCGCGATGTCGGCCAAGTGGTATGTCAGCGGCGCGTGCACGGCAAGGAAGCAGCCGATCTTGCCGCTGGCCTCGAACTTCGCGATCATATCGTCGAGGTCGACATCGGTCAGGCCGTCGGAGTAGTTGGCCAGGAACATCCTCTCGTTCCTGACGTGATCCCGCGCGGCCCAGAGGCGCTCTCCGATGTTGCGCCAGATGCCTGTGTCGAGCAGGGTAATGCTCCAGTCCTTGACGATGTCGCCAAGCAGCTTCACGTCTTGGCCACCATGGGTGACCACGCAATCGGAAAAGGTCTGTGGCCGGGTGTTCAGAAAGAAATCCTTAATGACGGTTGCCTTGTAGCCCAGGCACAAGACGAATTCGTCGTGTCCGTAATCGCTGTACCACTGCATGACGTGGCGCAGGATCGGCTGCTGGCCGAGCGGAATCATCGGCTTCGGTATGCTTTCGGAATAGTCCCGGATCCGGGTCCCGCGGCCTCCGCAGAAAAGGATGACTTTCATCTTGGTAACTCCGATGAATCGATCACTGTCACGAAAGGAATTGGCACCACGAATTTCGCGCCCCAAGCGGCGACATGGTGCATCTGCTGGACGATCTCGTCCTTCAGGTTCCACGGAAGGATTAGGATGTAATCTGGCTTGGCCTGGTCGATCGCGTCGATGGGCTTGATTGGGATGTGCATGCCCGGCGTGAAGCGGCCGTGCTTATATGGATTGCGGTCCACCGTGAAATCGAGGAAGTCGGTGCCGATAGCGCAGTAGTTGAGCAGCGTGTTGCCCTTGCCAGGCGCGCCGTACCCGCAGATCTTCTTGCCTTCGTTTTTAGCCGAAATCAGGAACGCTAGGAGATCTCGCTTCGCGCGCTGCGCCTTGTAGCCGAAGGAGGTGTAGGTCGTCATTACAGTCAGCCCGTGCCTCTTTTCACGGTCGAGGAGTTCGCCGACATTGTGATCCACGGCCCAGCTGCTGCCCTCGTTGGCGAGATAAACACGCAGCGAGCCGCCATGGGTGGGCAGTTCCTCGACATCAATGAGCCGCAACCGGTGGCGGGCCGCCATCAGATCGATCGTCAGCAGCGAGAAATATGAAAAATGCTCGTGGTAGATGGTATCGAACTGGTTCTCGGCCATCAGCCGCTCGATGTGCGGGAACTCGAGAGTGATTACGCCCTCTGGTTTGAGAAGGATTTTCATTCCCGCGACGAAGTCGTTGAGGTTCGGCACCTGCGCCAGGACGTTGTTGCCAATGATGAGATCGGCGTGAAGCCCTTCGGCCGCCATTTCATTTGCCAGCCGCGCTCCAAAAAAGTCGACTCGGGTAGGCACGCCCTTCTCGACCGCAGCGCGCGCAACGTTGGCCGCCGGCTCGACGCCAAGCACGGGAACGCCGAGCGGCAGGAAGTGCTGCAGCAGGTAACCGTCGTTGCTTGCCAGTTCCACCGCAAAGCTGTGAGTTCCAAGCCCAAGCCGCTTCGTGATCGCCTCGCAATAGGCTTTCGAGTGGGCTACCCAACTTGTCGAGAAAGAAGAGAAGTAGGCATATTCGCTGAAGATGGTCTCGGGGCTCATGTACTCCTTGAGTTGCACCAGGTAGCAGCTGTCGCAGACCAGTACTTTGAGCGGGTAATAGAGTTCCATCTGGTCGAGCTGGTCCGGCCGCAGGAAGCCCTCGCAAGGAGGCGACATGCCTAGATCAACTAGTGTGTGGCACAGGCGCGATCCGCAAAGTCTGCAGCTGGCAGTCCGGCGTGCCCCGTTATGGTCGCGAACGATTTCGACAGCCTGAATGTTCATTCCGTGCTCCTGTCCCGCCGGTTTGAAAAGACGGAGACGCATTGGCCTGACCAAGAACCTTTGCCGCCGCACTCCGCAGGAGGTGCTTCTTTTATGGCAGCGGCAGCTTAGGACGGTGCGCGCGCGGGTTCGATTTGCCAATCCGTTGGGTTGCCTTAATCCTAATAGGCAAACCGTAGGGGCAGTGAAGCCGCCAAGACCCTCGATCGGGTAAGCGACCGGCCCGGCATACCGCTATCGGAGAAGCCACCTAAGACTTAGGTAGCTCTTCCAGCCCGAGCGGGCGATGCCAACAATTGGACTGCCGGCCCTTACCCGGCAACTGGGGCTAAGGTTGACATGCAGTTTACCGAAACGGAGCTGAAGGGTGTCTGGCTGATCGAGCCGACGCCGGTGATTGACGACCGCGGTTCCTTCACCCGCCTGTTCTGCGAAAAAGAAATGGCTGATTGCGGGCTGGTGACGCGCTTTGTCCAGCACAGCCGCGCTCATTCGGTCGAAAAGGGAACCCTCCGGGGGCTGCATTATCAAGAGGATCCGTATGCCGAGGTAAAGCTTGTCTCCTGTGTCCGCGGCGCGATTTTTGATGTCGTCGTGGACTTGCGCCTGAACTCGCCGACGCGGCACAGCTGGCTGAGCTTCGAGTTGACGCCCGAAAACATGAAACAGGTCTACATCCCTGCCGGGTTCGCCCACGGGCTCCAGACCCTGACGAAGGACGCCGAGGTCTCGTATCTCATATCGCAGTTCTATACACCCCACGCATCGAAAGGCGTCCGCTACAGCGACCCCGCCATTTCGATAAACTGGCCTTTGATGCCGACCGCGATGTCGGAGAAGGACAGGACGTGGCCGCTGGTCAAGAAGCCGGTCCCCTAATGAACCGAAAGACTGGAAGCGAAAGGTTCAACAGCGCTCATGCGGGCCCCTCGGCCAGGAGACCGTGATCTGACAGTAATCTCGCGGCGGCGGCCAATTCCCTGAATGGCAGACCCGAGCACTCCGCCATCGAAAGAAGCGAATGCTGTCCGTCGGCGAGATTGAGCACCCAAAGCAGGGACATCGAGGTTGCTCCCGAAGACTTCTGCCCTCCCAGGGCTGCGTAGAGGCCGCGTCTGCCGAGCTGTGGTTCGCCCTTGGGAAAAAGGTTCGAAGGCGTCCAGTCCCCTTCGACGATGTCGATCACATCCGTCAGAATCCGGAAGGAGTCTTCCAGGTGCTCCGGGCCGATGAAGTCGAGATTGTCGGCCGACGTGTGGTATTCGGGGAAGGTGCCGTGGACGCTTCGCTGAAACATGCCGACTGGAAGATTGAAGCCCGGCGAACAATATTGCCTCTCGTCATAGCCGTAAGGGGAGAAATCCATCAACTTTGCCCCTGCTTCCTGCCCGAGCACATGGGCCATGGCACGGTCGATGAAGGCGTCGCCTTGACGACTGCGCTTGTATGCCGGGCTAGCGGCATCGCCAACGCATGACAGCACCAAACCGTGGTCGATCAGATGTGTCCGGTCCTCGTTGAGCGACAGCCATGCAATGGAGCCGATCGTACCCGGAGCGAACAGGAAGCGGTAGCTGTATCTTGTTTTCCTTGCCTTCAGGCTTCTAGCAAGGGTTGCCAGCAGGGCCAGGCCTGAACAGTTGTCGTTGGCCAGTGACGGGTGGCAGATGTGTGCCGAAAGAAAGAATTCCCGCTCCGTCTGCCCGCAGTGCAGGTATTCGCCGTAAGTGAGACTGCCGTCCTTGAGTTCAGCATCGATCTCCACCCGATAGAGGCCGTCGGGCATCTTGGCGACACATTCGTAGGCCACGCAGAAGCCCCATGCCGGGGCGTAATAGCAGGTGCGGTATGGGATCACCTCTGGCTGTTCAGGCAGCGTATGGATGTGCGGCCGCAGTTCGTCGAGCGGCAGGACTCCCTTGAAGGGTACGCTGTAGTTGACGACGTGCAAGTTGGAGTCGGCGAAATCCACGACCGTTTTCCCGTCCGGGCCTGTGATGCTCGCCGAGCGGATGTTCCACTCCCTCGGAACAGTCCAGTCGAGCACCTGCGTCCCGGTGGGCACTTCGTGCCTTTCCAAATCAACGTGTCCCGATAGGATATCCAGCGTTTGTCGCACCCCATCTCCGGTGATGCTCCTGCAGATCGGAAAGAGACGTTCGACCAAGGCATAGATTTCCTGGCCGACGCCGAAAGAAGACGGCGGCGGCCCGAGTCCGTAGGGGTTCAGGTGTTCCATTCCCATTACTCGGCTGCGACATCCAGCGTTGTCGAACGTTCAGCGACCCGCATGCGCCCGACTAAAAGTCCGTTGGCCAAAAGGTACCGGATATGGCCGATGCGCTGGAAGCGGGGCCCCTCGAATTCCTCGAGAGTAACATTCGACTTGCGGTAAGCTTGGTAAAGCTGCTCGGCACCCTTACGCGCATCCCATTGCGGTTTGAAGGCAGGCAGGGTACGCGCAATTTTGTCGAAGCTGACGCGATAGGATCGTTTGTCGGGTCCAGCATCGGACGCGAATTCGAGTCGGCAGCCCGGCACGACCTCGGCGACGATCTTGGCTATATCGCGGATCCTGTAATTGTGATCCGTCCGACCCACATTGAAGGCTTCATTGTGAATGATCTCGCGCGGTGCTTCCAGTCCGGCAATAAACGCCCTGGAAAAGTCCTCGATGTGGACGATCGGCCGCCACGGTGTCCCGTCGGATTTCAGGAGGATCACCCCTCTGGTAACGGCCCAGGCGACAAGATTGTTCAGCACAATGTCGAAGCGGAGCCGGGGCGACAGCCCGTAGGCCGTGGCGGGCCGGAAATAGGTCGGAGAGAAGCTGCTGTCGGCCAGTTCGGAAATATCCCGTTCGGAAAGCACCTTGGACCAGCCGTAGGGCGTAACCGGCTTGAGCTCGCCCGTTTCGTCGACCATTCCGTCGCCCGCCTGTCCGTAATTGCTGCACGATGACGCGAAGAGGAAGCGCGACACGCCCGCCTCCTTGGCCGCCTTCGCGAAGCGGACGCTACCCTTGTGATTGATCTCGTAGGTGATGTCTGGATCGAAGTCGGACAGCGGGTCGTTGGAAAGAGCCGCCAGGTGAATGACGGCGTCGAATCCTTCGAGGTCGCGCGCTTGCACGTCCCTGACGTCCTTTTGGATGGACGGGACGGAAGCCTGCTCTCCTCCCCAAGCAAAGGTGCAGCGCCGGTACAGGTCGCTATCGTAGCCTGTTACCGAATGCCCAGCACGGAGCAGCATCGTCACCATCACCGAGCCGATATAGCCTTGATGACCGGTTACTATGACTTTCATCGCACACCTCTTCTCGGGCGGATATGATCACGCAGAGGCTACGTGGGCTGAGAGGAGTGGGGGAGAACGCCAATGGGCGATCAGGATGCCCCGTTGGACGAAGCCTTACCGTCGGCTACCTCTTTCGGGCGGTGAGCCCCTAGTCCTTTCGACGGCTTTTCCGTCAAAGGATGGTCGAGAGCAGGAATTCGTGCTGGACTTCGAGGCTCTCCCTGAATTTTTCGACGCTGTTACGGACCCTGCGCGCATGTTCTTTCCCGATGCGCCACAAGCCACTGCCTGATCAAGATTTCGACATCGAAGCTTTCGACGCGCTGGCAAGATTCTGACGGAACCGCTCTGACCGGGCAATTGGTCGTTCTTCAGCGCATAGCCCAGTGATATCAGGGGCTTTCCCGCCATCAGGGCGGCCACAATACTGGAAGCGGATCGCCACCACGAGATCGGTCAGGGCGAGTTGGCCGAAGACGTCGCGAAGGGAATGGACGGGTGGGCACGAAAGCCCTTGGGTATCAGTTTCGCCCAGGGCCGCCAGGACCGCCTCGACCGCGGGAGTATCACCTTCGTCGCCTGTGCGAGGGCGGACATTGTAGCCGCTGGCCAGGAGGTAGGTGACGAATATCGCTACTTTGGCAAATAAGATTCAGAGATGCCCAGCCCGCGCTCCTCGAAACCGCACCAGCCGCGGTAGTTCATTACGCCGACACCGACCGTGAGCGGGTGTGAAGGGTCGGCATTGGCAGATTGCGGAACGGGCAGCGTGAAAGCGAGATCGGGATCCATCGACTCCCGGCTGGTGTCGACGCCGACGCTTGCCATGAATTCCCTCGAGGCAGTGTCCCTGTAGCTCCGGTAGTCCGGCATGCGGGCCGCGCTTGTTATCAGCCATCGGCTGACGCGATGTCCCACCGGCCCGGCACCTACACTGACAAAAGCAATGCGCGTTCCGCGAGATGCGCTGCAAGGCACCATTTGAAGACGTCGAAGGGCATGCCCAACGGGCGGTCGCCGAAATAGTCAAGGATTCCCGTTCCAGGCACGACTATGACTTTCGCCTTGCGGATGTGCCGGACTGCACGGAGGAAATCCATCACCTTGCGGGGGATTTTCAGGAAAATGCAGTCGAGAAGGCCGGCGATCCCCTCTCCTCTCGCGATCCGCGCGTTGGGTCGCTTCTCCTTGAGGAACAGAGCATGGATTCGGGCGAGCCGTCATTGCCAAGGTTGCCGCAGCCGAACAGGCCCAAGATGGCGATGCCCGGTTCCCTGCCGCCGGCGGTTGCCGCTGCCTCGCCTTGCGGTCGTGGCAAGGCCGCGACCTCCCGTGGCTCACGTATGGCGCCCATTGGCTCTGCTCACTCAGGGTTCGGCACCGTGGAGGTTTCGCGGATGGCGGCGTGCCTGGATTTGAACTCCGCCGAAGTGATGATTCCGAAGGCCACGGCCTCACGCGTCATGGAACCCGCACGCAACTGGCGGGTGTAGCTTTCCAGTCCGTAACCGTCCGCGGGATGGTTCAGAAGCAGCAAATACAAAAAACCGACATAGTCGCGGTCCGTTAGGCCGATCGTGGCATATCTGGTTTCGTATTCGTCCGAGCGCATCATTTCCATGATCATGTCGGCGAGTTTGGTGTCTCCGCTTTCAAGTGCCGCCGACCATTGATTCACGCTGGCCGTGTCGCCCTTGTGGCCAAGGATGAGGCAGTAGACGAAACTTGCCTGCCGCACCTGCGTGGACTGGTCTGCAGCCATGGTCTCGGTGTCGCAGTCCCGATGCGGCTTGGTCAGCGGCAAAGGACCGCGGGTGAAGTCCCGTACCGTCTTGTAGGCAGGCTTCGGTTCACCGGTCACCCATTTGCCATCGGAGGGACCCACGAGCCTCACCAACCCCATATTGGCTTCGAAGCTCGGGGCCCAGTAGGTCTCATCGAGCAGTTCGTAGATGTGTGCGGCCTCGACCTTGTACTTCTCCTTGAGTTCGCGAAGCCGCGTCATTGCCTGCTTGATACCGTCGGCCTGCTGCCGCTCGCTGCGCTGACTTCCGGAAGGATTGTTGAATTCGGTGACCCAGATCGGCTTGCCATAACCAGAAATTTCGCGGAAAGCCCATTCTGGATCTTCGCCGTACATGTGCCAGACCGAGATATCCCAGGCGATCCCGTCGTGCTTCATCCGCGCGAACGCGCCGGTGTGGCCCCATCCGGCGGTGCCCAAAGCCTTCCTGATCCCCGGGTCGACCTCTGTCATGCCGTCGGACAGGCCTTTGAGGACGGCGCTCACCTTCACCCAGCGCGGGCCGAAGTAGTCGAGCGTTCCCATTCCTCCTGCCGGCCCCCATCCACATGGATATTGCGAGCCGTCGTCGCGTTTCTCACAGGGCTTGATGATGGCATAGTTCTCCATCTCGTTACCGAGTTCCCAAACCCGAATGTCGTTCTTGAACCTGGTGCCGAGGGTGACCGCCAGTCTCCGGGCATTCCCGTAGAGCTCGTCCGGGTTGTCCTTGTCCAGGTCGACTCCGGGCGTGATGAGGGGCAGGATCTCGATCCCTCTCGTCTTTCCCGCTTCGACAAGGTGGGCAAGGCTATCTACCTGGTCCTCTGCCGTGACGTTGACCCGGTACGATTTGAGGCCGAGATCCTTGATGAAATCGAGTTGCCTTTCGACCGGGATGCCCGGATAGGAAACTATTGGATGGCCATTGATGCCCCAGAGGAAATCGGCGGATGCAGGCGCAGCTGTTGCGAGCAGGCAGGCCGCAGCGATTGCAAGACGAAACGACACGGCACACGGGCCTCCCTACCCCACTTCGAAATTCGGGATAGTGGGGATTGCGTACGCTGGGCGCAATTTGCTCATACGGTTGAGTGGAAGCTCTCGTTACCGCTTTAGACGGTGTTCATTCTCTAGCCTATTTGGACGGCATGACCTTTAGACGGTGTTCATTCCCTAGCCTATTGGACGGCATGACCTTCACCCGGTTTGTCAGACTATCCGAGCGGGACGCAGAGGAAGTGAAAGATTCTCCGATTTCTGTCTGCCGGATCTCTTTAAAAGCGCGTTGCGCCTGGCAAGATTCACGCGGGGTACTTCAAGTCTCTGTTTTTGTGCAATGCTTGCGGTTGGCACTCTGGTCCGCTGCACTAATACTTGGTCCATACGAGGCGGCACGACCTCTCTTATCAGCCCGTTCAAATACCTCGGAGAATACCACTCGGATCCGAGAGAGAACATCCTTTCTCCTGAAAAGATGAGCAACGGGAGGGAGGACTGCCAAATGCGGCGACAGGCTGAAGGCGAACTTGAACAGACCAAAGGCCTCACGATACCTACCCCGGATCAGATGTGATACGGCCGACCAGTAGGCATCACAGGCCAAACTCACTCGCGCGAGCATAAGCAACTTGCCTGATTGGTTTTTGACCATGCTGTAGGACGATAAGAAGGTCTCGATGGCCATATACACGGAATCCAGTCTAAGCTTGAAGTCCTGCCAGTAAGCGCTCGAAATATTGCTCCTGTGCTCCCTTCGGATTCCCTGAATAGTATTTGTCTCAGCAACATCCCCGATACTGGCCAGCCGCATCAGCATCTCAAGGTCATTGGTGAACGGCAATTCCCTGATGTAATAGCCTGCACGTTTCTGCGCGACCGTTCGTACCAATATGAACCCGACCGGCCGTTGCAAGGGGCGGCGGCAGACATCCTCTATATATTCTGATCCAGAAATAATTGTCCAAGCCGGCGGCTCTGCAGCGGTCAACTCGGTCGGCAGAGCACCCTCGACATTAAGGATTTGTGCCCCCCCTTGCGCGACGGTTAGTGTAGGATGTTTCTCCATTATAGAGATGGCACGTGACAGACTGTCGGGCACAAGAATATCGTCGGAACAAAGTATCATAAAGTAATCCGCTCTCGCCTGGTCGATGCCTTCGTTCATGGAGGCCATAAGCCCGACATTGACCGGATGGGCGATAACTTGGATCCGCGGATCGGCGGCCGCTAAAGCACGGGCTACCTCGAGGCTGTTATCAGTCGACGCGTTGTCTATGACGAGCACGCGCAAATTCTCTACATCCTGCGACAGCACACTTTTGATACAGCCGGGCAGGAAGCGCCCGAACTGATAGTTCGGAATGACTACGTCGACGCTGGGCATGAGCACACTCCAGAAGATTATTGCACAGCGTCGGGAAACCGCTCCGCACTAGCGATCCGACATCTTCGCACCGAGCCGCTTTCGGTGGTCAGGAAACTTCTGCGTGGGCCCACGTTTGCATCGTAACAATAGGATAGCTACTGGTCCACTCAATCAAAAGTGGAGGGTAGCTACCGCTAATTCGGGGCCGGCTGTCAGAGTCTAGAGATGGTATGGTTTTGACACTAGGCAAATGACATTGTTCCGGAGCGCGCTGTGAACGGGGGTGCTGCATGTCACTGAGGGTCGGAGACTGGGTCGAGGTGCGGTCTAAGGAAGAAATCCTTCGTACACTCGACAAAAATGGTCGGCTTGAGAAGCTCCCTTTTATGCCACAAATGTTTCGATATTGTGGCCTCCGCTTTCGTGTTTACAAGCGCGCGCACAAGACGTGTGACACGATCAACTTTGCTGGCGGACGTAAGTTATCCGGCGTCATCCATCTTGAAAAACTGAGGTGCGACGGCAACGCGTTTGGAGGCTGTCAGGCGGCGTGCCTGGTTTTCTGGAAGGAGGCATGGCTTAAGCCTGTGGACTCGCCGTCCTCGAATGGGGCTGTCTCGCTTCCGACTAAGATGGCGGACGGAACGGGTTGCACAGAAAGCGATGTGCTGGCTGGTGCGCGCGCCAAGAATCAGCCTTTGTCGGGTGGTCCGAGATACTCATGCCAAGCCACAGAACTTCTGGAGGCGACTACCCCTCTTCCTTGGTGGGATGTTCGGCAATATGCGGAAGACTATGCATCGGGAAATGCCGGCGCATGGCGCCTCTTCGCCGGGTTCGTCTATGCAACGATATTCAGTTGCTATCATTACACGCGCCGTTTAGGCCTCACCAGGTTGTCCTTGGGTGTCAGCTGGGTTTATGACAAGGTGCAGCACCTCTATGGTGGCGTTCCTTTCCCGCGATATCGGGGATCAATCCCTACCGGCCAGCCGGTTCCGACTGTCAAGCTTGATCTCCAACCCGGCGAGTTGATCAGGGTTAGATCCTATGAAGAAATCCTCGCGACCTTGGATGCCGACAACAAGAGCCAGGGTCTTACTTTCGATGCGGAGATGGTTCCCTATTGCGGTCATATCTTCAAAGTCAGATCACGCGTGACAACGTTCGTTAATGAAAAGACCGGACTTCTTACCAATCTCAGAGGGCCGGCCGTTATCTTGGAGAAAGTCTGGTGCAACTCGCGGTATAGCGATTGCCGGATGCAGTGCCCAAGAGCCATCTATCCTTGGTGGCGAGAGATATGGCTCGAGAGGGCCTCTGGCGACATGACTGATCAGAGAAGGCACGCGCAGACCGCTCAAACGGAGCCAAGCGCACATGCAGCCAGTGATACATGACCGACAAGACCCCGACCGCGAAAGGCGAGCGCCGTAACCTTAAGAGCGAAGCCATTCAAAGTGGCGTTGCCAGGATGGTGAGCCAGGGCGCGAACCTGATGCTCAGGGTGGGCTACATTGCCACATTGGCACGCCTGCTCAGCCCTAACGATTTTGGTCTGGTCGCGATGGTGGTGGCACTCACAGGCATTTTGGATGTCTTCACCACCGCCGGGCTTTCCTCCGCGACAATCCAAAGGCATGAGATTTCGTTCGAGCAGGTCTCGGCCCTGTTCTGGATCAATGTACTGGTAGGGATCCTCCTCACACTGGTCTGCGCCGCAAGTGCCTACCTCATCTCCACCTTCTACCATGAGCCGCGCCTGCTCTGGATCACCATCGCGATCGCTCCAGGTTTCCTGCTTAACGCGGCCGGTGTGCAGCATGCCGCTCTGCTGGAGCGCAATCTGCGTTATGTCACCCTGAGCGGAATCGATACAGGCGCCCTGTGCCTGGGCATCATGGCCGGTGTG
Organism: Mesorhizobium sp. M0174; assembly: GCF_040322275.1. Lineage (NCBI taxonomy): Bacteria > Pseudomonadati > Pseudomonadota > Alphaproteobacteria > Hyphomicrobiales > Phyllobacteriaceae > Mesorhizobium > Mesorhizobium sp. M0174. The sequence goes on along the minus strand of NZ_JAMYTB010000017.1, from coordinate 34,135 downwards.
CTGCTGGCGTTCCGTGGCGATGGGTACTGGGCACTGATCGCCCCGACCCTTATCTCACCGGCGGTCAGCAGCCTGGGCTACTGGATCGCCACTGGGTGGATTCCTGGACTCCCTCGGCGCGGCGCCAATATCGGCTCGCTCTTGCATTTCGGTGGAATTGTCACGCTGAACGGCCTTGTCGTCTATATTGGCTACAATGCCGAGAAAGTCCTTCTCGGGCGGTTCTGGGGCGCCGGATCACTTGGATTATATGCCCGGGCCTTCCAGTTGATCGGCATTCCCACGGCGACCATCAACAGCGCCGTCGGTGCGGTACTGTTCTCGGCGTTATCGCGGATGCAGCATGATCCCGCGCGGTTACGGAACTTCTACCTCAAGGGATACTCGATCGTCATCGCGGTAACGGTTCCCATCACAATGTTCTCGTTCCTGTTCGCACACGAAATCATCACCGTGGTGCTAGGCTCGCAGTGGACGGAGGCGGCGACTATCTTCCGGCTGCTCACCCCTACCATCTTGGTGTTCGGGATCATCAACCCCACATATTGGCTGCTCATCTCGACCGGCAGGCAGAAGCGCAGCCTGTATCTGGCCTTTGCCATCGCCCCTCTCGTCATCGTTTCCTACTGCGTCGGGATTTCCTTCGGCCCCGAGGGAGTGGCTCTGAGCTACTCGACGGCGCTGCTGCTCTGGCTCTATCCCCACCTGGCGTGGAGCCTGCATCGTACGCCGGTTTCAGTCGGGGATCTGTTGCGGACGATCATGAGGCCGTGGATGTCCGGCATCGTGGCCTCGGCGGGTGCGCTGGCAGTCCAGCGCTATCTCGGCCCCGAGGTTCCTTCGCTTCTGCGGCTCGTGGCGGGAGGGGTGGTCCTGACCAGTATCTACGGATTCGTCTTGCTGTTCGTGTTGGGGCAGATCAAGCTGTTCCAGGATGTGCTGCTGAGCTTCCGAGGCGAGGCGCGGGCCGGCGCTTGAGGCAGTTGGCAATGGCGAGGCCTGGCGCGCAGGATGAATGTCTTGGCTGTGGAAACACGCCTTCGGATCGCCTGACGTTTTGGATAGATTGGCGCCGGGCGGCGAAACTCTTACTGCCCGAGAGAAGCCCCTAGGGGTAGGACATGGCTGCTATAGCAATCGTCCATAGCTATCCGTACGACGCTTTCTTCGGCGGGGACGGTGCCTATATTCAGGCCTTCGGCCAATATCTTTTGAAGTCCGGGCACGAGGTACACGGGTATGTATCCGACATAGCGCGCGGACGAAGGAGCCCAATCTGCAGGAGTGCATATGAAATAGAAGAATATTTTTCGTGGCAGGTTCGTAAAAGCATCAGGTTGGGCCGGAGGACATTTCTATCCACAGAACTGCTTGGCCTCAGAAATCTGGCCGGATCGTTCCTCGGACGGAGAGCCGCACCGGTTCCCCCAGGGACGGAATGTCCCGAGGGAGAAATTCAGTGGGTGCTGGAACGTATCGATGCACTGAGACCGGACGCAGTCATACTGTTCCATGAGGCGGTACATTTCGCTCCCTCTCTCTCTCGCAACGGTCACAGGATTTTCTCGCTCGTTGGCCATCTTCAGCACCGCAGTGGGGCGTCGCACTGGGAGGCTGGAGGAAACCATGGCGCGGGCAAAATCTTGGCTGAGGAGCAGAGACTGTCCCACTCGCTGAACGCGGCGGAGTGCGTCGGTTTCAACAGCAATGATGACGCTTCCTACGCCCGCGACCGACTCGGGGTAAGACACGTGATCCCTCTCGGCATGGGCTTCAGCAATCACGAAAAGCCGCCGGAAAGCAATGAGCCCGTCGTCCTCTTTGTTGGGAATGCCACAGACCCGAATCGTGCCGCGCTCTCGTGGTTCCTGTCGGAGATCTGGCCAGCGGTTCGAATCTTCTGCCCCACGGCAAGGTTTCGGATCGTCGGAACTATTGCCTCCACGCGTGAGGCTACGCCGGAGGCGGACGGCCTCGAGCGTGTGGGGCCGCTCCCGGACCTTGGTCCCGAATATCGACGCGCCCAGCTTGTCGTGGCTCCGCTCGTATCCGGTACTGCCGGCGTCAAGATCAAGGTGGCCGAAGCCATGTCTTACGGCCGCCCCCTCGTGACGACCTCAATAGGGGTGGACGCCGGTGACGCCCATCAACTCGATGAGGGAGCGATCGTCGCTAACGGCGCTGCAGACTTCGCGCAGGCGGTCATCGCGCTGTTGAGCAATACGGAACTCCGGCGTCAGAAATCCGAAGGTACTGCCCGTGTCTTCGCCAATCTCTTTTCTTACGATGCGTGCTATGGCCCGTTCCTGTCCTGGCTCGGCAAGGTAGGCCAGGTGGCTGAAAACAAGCCGCCTTCATAGATGGCGTAGGGAGGCAGGGCCTTCTCGAGCCTTAGTTGGATTGACGGAGCGATGTGACTCGGAGCGGGCAGGCAAAGAACACACGACTGATAGGGTGGCCGGCAGGCCCGCGGCGTCTGGTCCGTGCGGGTCGGTCCATTCGTTCATCGTGCTCTCCTGGAGATCAATCCGCGGACTGGCAGCCGCTTAACTGTCGAACTCCCCGAAATCGCCTTGGAGTGAAGAAGCGCAAGCATGCTTTCCGAGGCATGGCTTTTCGACAGCGTCTGCCTTGGCCAGCTCTCAAGCACGCAACCGCTATGTTGCCGGAGGGTGGCGGGCTGGTGCAAAACTCAATCATAATGTTGGTCCGCTACTCGGCTTCCCTGCCTTTCCTCACTCAATCCCCTTTCTGGCCATCTCGCGATCGGTGTCGTCGGCTACGCACTTGTCGTCGGATCGGGAAAAGCAGGTCCGCGTGTTGGGGGCATCGCGGCCTCCGGGGGAAATCGGCCGTCCACTCGACGACTGCAGATAGGGGGCTGCGTTTTGCACCGCTACTCCTTTAGACGGGGGCCTTCCCTAGCCTTTTAGACGGCATGACCTTCCAACCGGTGTGTCGGACTATCCGTGCCGCATCCAGGCGGCCGCGCCCGGCCTGTTGGGGAAGAAGGGCACGCATGCTTTCTGTAAAACGCGACTCCTTATGAGCACAGGTGAACGCTACGTCCTGCTCGTTACGAATTTTGTCACTGCAGCCGTAGTCTCGCGAATATTGACGCCCGAGGAGATCAGGTCTCGGTGATCGGCATGGCCATCCTGGCGATTGTCATGTCCATTTAGGGAGTTCTCCAGTTCGAACTTCCTCATCCAGCGCGACGAACTGAGCCGCGAGGATATCGGGGGCCTTCATGGTGATATTCATCCTTACGGGAATCATCGCCGCCGTTCTTGTCGCCGTTCCCCTGGCGTGGCGTCGCTTTACGGGGAGCCGAATCTTGTTTCCTACTTACGGGTCATCTCGATCTGCCTTTTCCTCGACGCCTCATTCATCCTGATCAACGCTCTCCTGCGGCGGGAAATCCTTCGGCAAGGTAGCGGCCATCAACATAACAGGGACCACGACGGGTTCCGCGGCAACAATCGCGCTGGCGTTGGCGGGCTTCACCTACATGAGCTTCGCCTGGGGCTGGTTGATCGGCAGCGGTCTTGCCGCAGGCGTCGCCCTCGCCTTGCGACCCCATTTCTGGATGTTCAAGCCGTCCCTGGTCAACTGGCGCGGAATGACCTCGTTCGGTGGATACAACGGCGTTGTCGCCATACTTTACGGCATCTTTGACGCCCTGCCCCTACTCCTGTTGGGGCGCCTCGTGTCACCGCATACGGCAGCCTTGTTCAGCAGAACCCTCTTGATCGGCCACATACCCGACAAACTGGTCCTCGGAGGTGCCATGACGGTCGTGCTGCCCGCCTTCTCCGCCGAGGTTAGGCAAGGCAGGGATTTGAAGGGCCCGTATCTCGCCGCCCTTTCTCTTGTCACCGCACTCCGCTGGCCCGCTCTCCTCGTGCTTTCGGTTCTGGCTTACCCCGTCGTGGTCGTGCTCAGTCATCAATGGATCGAGGTCGCTCCGCTCGTGCAAGTCGTCGCAGTCGCGCTCCTCTTCTCCTTCAGTTTCGAACTCAATTACCCGGTGATGGTTGCGGTGGATGCGACTTGTTTATCGCGCACTGATCGTCTTCCCGCTTTCCGGCATTCTCCTGTCCATAGCCGTGATCTTCGGCGGACTGCAGGCGGCCGCCTGGTGCATGCTGGTGACCTTCCTTTCCAGGCATACGTTGCCTTGAGCTTCGTTCGGCGCAGGCTGGGACTGAGACGCAGGGACATCGCTGCAGCGCTATGGAGAAGCGCTGTCGTGGCCATGGCGAGCGCGGCTGCTCCGCTGTCCGTGATCGCTTTGTCAGGCTCCGGCTTCGCCCTTTTGTTCGGGCAGGCATTCGGGGCGGGATTGTTTGCGTTGAGCGGATGGGCAACAGCATTGATTCTTACCCGACATCCGCTCTTTGACGAGATAATGAAGACCATCCCGGTATTCCGGCGAGCCAAGCTCCGCCCGGGTGAATGAGGCTTGCGCATAGGAGAATGTTCTGTCAGCAACTCCTTCGGAAACAAAAGGCTCTGCGATAGTCCTTATTTGTAACGAGAACTATTTGCTGCCGACCTTCTCGGCGGCTCTTTCGGCTGATCACCACACAGCGGCTGATGTGCCGGTCTATATATTCGTGGTCAATTCCGATCCCGGATGGGCCAGCCAGTTCGACCATGCGGTGGCGGGCACCAAGATCAGGATAGAGGCGGCTCATCTATCTCAGCTCGAGGAAGCAACCCGGTTCCACCGCGACAGATATCTGCCCGCGATCGCACTGGCTCGGCTCTGGTTCGACGGGTTGCTCGACCAGGAAATAGACAGATTCTTCTACATCGACGGAGACACGATGGTCGACGGAGAGTTGGACAGCCTCTTGGCTGTGCGGCCTTCCCCCGGAAGGATCATGGCGGCCCCGGATGTAATGCGCATGTTCATGGACGAGAAAAGCCGGGGCAAGAAGCACGAGCTCGCCTACCTGAACGGCTTGGACTGCGATGCAGACAGCTACTTCAATTCGGGTGTGATCTACACGTCGCGCGAGGCTTGGAACAGCATCGTTCCGGAGGCGCTGGAATTCCTATTCGAGCACCCTGAAGGCTGCCGCTCGTCAGATCAGAGCGCGCTGAATCACGCCGCCTACGGCCGCGTTGATATGCTGCCGCTCACATACAACCACCAGAGCGAGCACATGATGGTCCTCGACCCGCGTAGGAACGGGTTCGCGCCGGCAATTTGGCACTTCACCGGCGGGCCAAACCCTTGGGATAGGCCGGGATGGCCTTGGGACGAGTATTTTAACAGATTCCACCGGATGGCAGAGCTGCTGCTCGTAGACTGCGATGTGAAAACGCCGAAGCCGCCTGAGGCTCAGATGCGCGCGGGAATTTCGCATAGGCGGCGGACAAAAAACAGGCTCAACTGGATCTACCCATGGCGCAAGATCACGAGGAAGGCAAAAATCCTGCGACTCTTATCTGCCGGATCCCTTTAATTCCGACTTTTTCCGGAAGGGCCGCTGTTGCGCGTTTGAGCGCCTTCGCTCCGTGGCCGAGCGTGTCTGCTGCGAGAATGTCGTCGGCGCAAAGGTTCATGAAGTAGTCGGCCTCGGCCCTGTCGATGGGTTCGTTGAAGGAGACGTTGCGCCCAAGGTTTTTCTCGTGGCAAACGACTTCAACCCTCGGGTCCTGTGCCGCAAGACCTTGCCACCCCGATGCTATCGTCCGTCGAAGCGTTGTCGATGATGATCTCCCTGAGGCGTTCGACATCCTGGGACAGCACGCTGCCGACACACTCGGACAGAAAATGCTCGTAGTTGTAGCACGGTATAACGACGTCGAGGCTTGCCAATTGGCTCTCCCGCTAGCCCTTCACTGTTTTCGGCTTCCTGGCTCTGCTTGCCGCAGATTGCCAGCCGGTCAATTGCGGAACTCCCCAAAATCAGCGTCGACCTGTATCATGAGTTCGAGGTATTTCCACGCAATCCATCGCCAGGAATAACTGCTCGCCCTGGCGTATCCCTTGGTGATGAACCGCTCCCGCAACGCTGGGTCGAGCATCAGCAGGCGGACGGTTTCGGCCCACAAATGGACGTCGTCGGGATCGGCATAGAGAGCCGAATCCTCACAGATTTCGGGAAGACACGGCGAGGTCGAGGCCACGACCGGGCAGCCCGACGCCATCGCTTCGACGGCGGGTAGCCCGAAACCCTCGATCCGTGACGGGAACAGGAAGCACAGGGCGCCTTCGAGCGCCTTCTTAAAGTCGTCGTCCCCTATGCGGCCAAGGAGGACGATGTTCCCGGGCATTTCCGGGACGTACCGCAGGACCGTGTTCTCATTGACATCGCCGGGCATCCAGAGATCGAGACCCATCCCATCGAGGAGCGGGGCCAGCTTGGCGAGAAGCCCCATGTTCTTGTATTCTTGGTCCCGCCTTCCAAGACAGAGGACGTACGGCCTGCCGCGGTCCACGGTCAGTGACGATCTTGCTGCATTCCATCTCTTGGCATGGTCGCTGCCGTTGTAAGTGACGACGATGTTTTCCGCTGGCGCGATCCCGAATTTGACAAGATGGCTGCGCGAGAGTTGCGAGACCGTCGTAATGCGGGCGGCTCGCCTGCCAAGTGCCGGCAAGATCAGTCGGTGCGCCCACCTGAAACCCCGCCCGTAGCTCGACGGCATGAGCCTAGTGTGCATATCATGGATGCACGCGATCTGGCGCTTCAGCACGATGGGAGCGAGGTTGCAAAAGCTTAGCAATCCTCCGGGCACGTGCCAGGGCAACTGCGCCTGCACCCACAATTGGGGAAGTCGCGGCAAGTTGAATTCGGGAACGACTCGGGTGGAGATGGCGTTGAGGCGGAAAGGTTCGGAAAGCGGACGCGGCACCACGAGATCGATCTCCAGATCGCGACCAAGCGGGTGCCCTTCCGAAATGAGGGCGTCGAGAGCCATGGTCACCTCGCTGGCGTAGCGAGCTATTCCGGTCGGCCTGAGCGTGGTGAAGTCGCCGTTTATCGTCCAACGCCGCCTCGCAGTTTCGCTGTCCGCCCACGTCCTGCCGGGATGCGCGACCAGATATTCGGAATGTTCGGCAAGCGATCTCGCCAGCACTGTGTCGGCGCTGTTTCTGTTCACCTGTTTGGGCCGTCTTGGTGGCCACTTTGTCGTATCGGTTTCGAGATTGCCCATGTCGCTCCCCCGCCCTTTCGGCGTCGCGAGCCAGACTAGCATTCTCGGGGGTGCAAGGGTCCTCAGACGTTTGAGGTAGGCACACTATCCCCCTCGCCTATCTGGATGATTCCCGGTCAGCCCCGATGACCCAATGGCCGTGATGACCGCCCGTCTTCGCGGCTGCACACTGAGGGTTAAAAAGGGGAACGCATGGCACGGCGTTGGACGATAAATGGGCGTTTTCTTTCCCAACCGACGACAGGCGTCCAGCGCTATGCGCGCGAGGTCGTCCGTTCGCTCGACGCTTTGATCGCGGAACAGGAGCCTCTCGCGCGCGGTCTCGAAGTCGGACTACATTGTCCACCGGGGTCGGGCGACATCCCCCTCGTTTCCATCGAACGCCGCGAGATCGGCAGCAGGAGGGGGCATGTCTGGGAGCAGGTGCAGCTCCCGTCATCGCTAGACGGCAGCGGACTGCTCAGCCTCTGTAACACCGGACCGCTGCTTTCCCACAAGCACATCGTCTGCATTCATGACGCAAACGTCTGGAACGCTCCGCAGAGCTATTCCATCGCCTTTAGAATAGTGTACAGGAATCTGTTGCCATGCCTCGGCAAGACGGCGTGGGGTATTTCGACGGTTTCCGATTACTCGTTGGGCGAACTGGTCCGCCGCCGCATCATCCGGGAGCAACAGGCTTTCGTGGCGCCAAACGGCCACGAGCATGCTTTGCGGTGGAAGCCTGAACACTCGGCAGAGACACGCCTGGCGGCCTCGCGGGAAACCATCGTTATGATCGGCAGTGCCGCACCCCACAAGAATGTGGAGCTCATCCTGAACATGGCTGACCATCTTGGCGAGGCCGGACTCAGGATCGCGATTGTCGGGATGTCGGATTCCCGTGTTTTTAGATCACCATCAGCCCGGGCCGAAGCCCGAAACATTCACTGGCTAGGGCGCATTTCCGATGGCGAGTTGGCGGCCCTCCTTAGGGACTCACTGTGTCTAGCTTTCCCCTCCCTTTCAGAGGGCTTCGGCCTCCCGGTCCTCGAGGCGATGGCGGTCGGCTGCCCTGTGGTGGTTTCCGACCGCGCCAGCCTGCCGGAAGTCTGCGGGAGCGCAGCCCTGTTTGCACCTCCCGACGACCCGGAAGCATGGTTCGAAAGCTTCGTGCAGCTTCACGGTTCTCAGGCCTTGCGACTCCAGTTGATAGGCAAGGGCAGGGCGAGAGCCTCGGCATACAGTTGGAGGGCTACGGCCTTACGCTATCTCGGGGTAATGGCTGCCGCCGACGGTATCGATACGGAAACGAAGGTCGTCAGAGCGCGCGAACTTACGTGATCTCGTGAAGTGCCTGGACAGCTCCGAGCGATTCCAGGATCGCGCGGTCGAAGTTCTCTTCGGAGAAGCGTCCTGCATTCCTGGCGCAGGCGCGGGGCGTGATCGCATAGCTGTTCTCTTCGAACCATTCGACTGCCTCCTTGAGGTGATCGACAGTTTGAGCCTTGAACAGCACTCCTGTCGGTTCGAGGGATGATCCAAGGCGCTGCACGATGTCTGCCGCCCCACCGCGGCCGAAGGCAATCAGTGGCGTTCCGCAGGCCTGCGCCTCGGCCAGCGCTATGCCGAAATCCTCGCAGCCCGCAAAGACCATGGCCTTTGCCCGCGCCAAGGTGTCCACATAGTCTTTCCGAGGCAGATAACCCGAGAAGGTGACGTTCGAGCCGGCAAGCGCTCGCAGACTGGATGATTGCTGCCCTTCGCCAACGATGATTAGCCGCCGCGACGGCATTTCGTTGAAGGCCCGGATGACGAGGTCGGTGCGCTTGTAAGGGGCGAGGAAGGACGCCGAAACGTAGTAGTCGTCCTTGTCCTCCACGCAGGGCAGTTCTCCCAGAGAGACCGGCGGGAAAACGACGCGTGCCTGGCGCCCATAAATGTGCTGGATTCGGGAGCGGACGTAGTTCGAATTCGCGAGCATCATATCCGGGCCGTGCGCGGTTCTCGTGTCCCATGTCCTCAGCCGATGGAGCATGTACCGATAGAGCATTCCCTTGGGACCGAAACCAAGCCGCGCTTGCTGAAGATAAGAAAACTGTTCGTCCCAGGCGTAGCGGACGGGGCTGTGCACATAACAAAGGTGCGGTTGGTCCGGCCTGGTGATCACGCCGCGCGAAAATGCGGCTGACGACGAGATCACCGCGTCGTAACCTGTCACATCGAACTGTTCGATCAGGAAGGGGCAAAAGAAGAAGAGAGATCTATAGAATTTGTGCACCATTGGTATGCGGTTGGCTGCGGACGTATGGAATTCTACGTCGCGGAAATATTTCTCCTTTACATCGGCTGGCAAGAAATCGAAAAGCGTGAAGACTTCGGCATTAGGAAACTGCTTGCAAATTTGCGCCAGAACCCGTTCACCTCCCCGGAAATTCGGGCACCAGTCATGAACGACCGCGATCTTCGCGTACCTGTCGACGCCGGGCCCCGGCGCGGCGGGCAACTCCTCGATCGGCACGTTGACCTTGGCCGCGATGGCCAAATCGGAAGAGCGTTCGTGGAGCATGGTTCGCCTAGCCTCAGCAGGCCAGCAGTTTCCATTCCGTGTTATGGCTCCGGCAAGTTGTCCGATCGGTTACAGGTTGATCCGGGTGCATGCCTGCCTAGTACATATGGCTGTGGGGCATTCACCGGCTGTACTCCGAAAGCCTGTGTCCCGAGGTAGGCCAAGCTCCTGCCGTCCCCTTTTATGCAGGCTGTCTCGGTCCTCTCGTCGGCTTACGGTCCGCGGGAACCGAAACGGGATCCAGCATGAGACTCGCCGTAATCATCCCGACTCTTGGCCGCAGCGGACAGGTCGCGCGCCTGCTCAGATATTTGGGTGGCCAGACGAGACTTCCCGACGAGGTCATAGTGTCGGCGCCCGACGCCGCGCATGTCGAGCTGCCGGAAAGCTGTCCTTTCCTTTTGTCGCTCGTTTTCGGGCCGATAGGATCGTCTGCCCAGCGGAACACGGCTCTTGTACCCTCCCTGGAGCGCTTCGATATCATCACATTCTTCGACGACGATTTCGTTCCGTCCGCCGAATACCTGGAGCAGGTCGAGAAGGCTTTCGTTGAAAATAGCGGCTGGGCGGTGGTGACGGGCGCGGTCGTCAGGGACGGGGCCAACAACGCGGGGCTCACCTGGGAAGACGCCGAAGCCGCCCTGCGGGAGGCCGAGGGTAAAAAACAAGACGGACCATCGGTGGTCGACCATCTCGGCGCATACGGATGTAACATGTCCTTCCGTTCCTCGTTTGTGGACGACTTGCGCTTCGACGAACGGCTCGTCCTCTATGGTTGGCAGGAAGACATCGACTTCACCAGCCAGATGAGGTCCCGGGGCCGAGTGGTCTGCGTGACTTCAATCACGGGCGTGCATCTCGGCATCAAGACAGGGCGTGTCAGCGGAGAGCGGTTCGGATACTCCCAGGTTGCGAATGCGATCTACCTGATCAAGAAGGGCACTGTTCCGGCCTCTTTCGCGCTTCCCCTGATGTTCAGGAACATAGCGGCCAACCTCGCAAAGAGCCTGTGGCCCGAGCCGTTTGTCGATCGGAGGGGCAGGCTCAGGGGCAACATGCTTGCGATCCTGCACGTGGCTACAGGACGGATCGAACCCGAATACATCCTGAAAATCTGATGTGAGGAAGACAATGCGAAAATGGCTGGTCAGGGTGGTGGCGGCTTCACACGTGGCCGCGGCCTGCCCCTTGCCGACGGTGGCTGCCGAGTATCTCCTGGGACCGCAGGATAAGGTCAGGCTCAAAATTTACGAGTGGCGCGCATCACGCGATGTGATCTTCGAATGGACGGCTCTCAACGACGATTTCGTTGTCGGCGCCGACGGCACGCTCTTCCTTCCATTTGCGGGCCAGATACGCGCGCAAGGCACCGCCCCCGGCGACCTCGCCCGCGCGATCAGCGACCGCCTGACGCAGCATATGGGCCTCGGCCGCCAGCCGGATGTCGCCGTCGAAATCGTCCAGTACAGACCGTTCTACATAGTCGGCCACGTCGCGCAGCCCGGCGAGTTTCCCTATAGGCCCGGACTGACGGTGCTGCAGGCGGTGGGGATCGCGGGCGGCCTGCGGACACGCGAGGAAGACGTCTTGAGACTCGAGCGTGAAGTGATCGCGGGCCAAGGTGACGTGGGATTGCTGGCGCTGACCAACGTCAGCTTGCTTGCCCGCAAGGCGCGACTGGAATCCGAACTGGCTGGCAGCAACGACATCTCTTTCCCTGCAGAACTGAAGAACAGGGCTTCGAATGGAACGGTCGGGTTGACGATGGAGCAGGAGCGCAAGATCTTCGCTGTTCGCAAAGACGCGCTGACGACGCAACTCCGTGCACTTCACGAACTCAGGGAGTTCCTGGAAAACGAACTGGTCTCGCTCGAGAAGCAGCTGACCTTCCACGACAAACGGGTCGAACTCGTCCAGAAGGAGCTTGCGGGCGTTTCGACCCTTGTCGAGAAAGGGCTTGCGGTTGCTCCGCGGGAATTCTCTCTGGCGGGAATGGTCGCCCAGATGCAAAGCGACAGGTTGGCTGCCGAGACCTCGCTCTTGCGGGTCAGGCAGGAGATAAGCAAGACTGACATCGAGATCCTCGACCTCAGCAATCGCCATACCAGCGAGGTCGCCGAGACGTTGAGGGAGACGCAGCTACAGCTCAATGAAGTCGGCAGTAAAGTCGACACCGCAGTACAGTTGCTGCACGAAACCGAGGTCACGGCCCCTGCTCTGCTCGCCCTCAGGGAACGCTCCGAAAGGGCCAAGCCGATCTTCAAGATCGTGAGGACGTCCGACAGCGGCACGGAAGAACTCACGGTTGAGGAAACGACGCCGGTCGAGCCCGGCGATACCGTGAAGATCGAGATCCCACTGCCGCAGTCAGGCTTGGCTGCGCTGCCTGCAGGCGGCAGCTCTCAGGCGGAGCCGATACCCGTTCTGGACGCCAACTGATCAAGTTGTATGGTCCAGCGCGGCCTTCGCCTCGTTCGCTCGTTGACCGGTCACCCACAGAATTGACGCGTTGGCGTGAACCGGGGCAGTTGCCATGTACTTTGAGGCACCCTATCAGGGAGCCGCCAAACGTGACAGAAATCACCACCCTGACTGAACCTTCCCTGGCGCAAAGAGCCAATTGGTCCGCGGATACCAGTGGAGACATCGGTGCTCATAAGTGTAGTGGCCGTATCGGCGGTCGGCGTTATGTTGGGAGTGCGGTTCAAGGCTCCCGCCCTTATCGCGGCCACCGGCCTGCTACTGATCGGGAGTTTTGTCTGGAATTCCCTAGGGCTGCCGGGCTACGTGACCGTCGCCAAATTCCTGATCCTGGCATTCGCATTGGCCTGCGCTTATATCGTAGGTCTGTTCCTTTCCGTGCACCGGAGGCGGAACGAACGGTGATCCTTGCGGACTTCAGCAAGCTCTGTCGATGCGAATGACCGCGAACACGGTCCTGAACAGGATCACGACGTCGACCCAGACCGACCAGTTCCGCACGTACTCGCTGTCCAGCGCCACGCGGTTGGCGTAGTCCATGCTGCTTCTTCCGCTCACCTGCCACAGGCCAGTGAGTCCCGGCCGCGTCCGAAGGTATTCCCCCAGGTGGTCGCCGTACCGTTTGAGTTCGTCATTCACGATGGGCCTTGGACCCACACAGCTCATGTCGCCGCGGATGATGTTGAAGAGCTGGGGGAGTTCGTCCAGGCTTGACTTGCGAAGCATCCACCCAAGGAATGTGACGCGAGGATCGTCCCGGATCTTGTGGGTTTCCTCCCATTCCAAGACGACTCCCGGATTGGCTTTGAGATATGCTTTTAGAACTTCTTCCGAATTGGCAACCATCGAGCGGAACTTGTAACAATTGAACGGTTTCCCGCCGAAGCCAACTCGGCTGTGCGAAAACACTGCTGGGCCTCCCGCCGTCACCCTGATCAACAGGGCGACGACGATCATCACTGGCGCCGCGATCACAAGTGCCATGATCGCTACGACCAGATCCATGATCCGCTTCAGGAGACCTCCCAAGGGAGGCTCCGTCGCTCGTGTACTGGTGGCGGGCGACAGGTCTGTCAACACTGTCCCGGCACTGTCCTGGTCGGTCGCGGGAATAACGGGCAGTGCTATCGTTCTGCTGTCGGTCGCCGACAGTCGAGGTGACTGAACCCAGATCGGGGTTCCCTGATGCGACGGCTTCTCGACGGCATTCGTTGTCATGGGAGGGTCGCTGTTTCGAATTGTTCTCCACACTTTTCCAAGGTCGGAGCTCGTCGGCAAGAAAGGCAAAGGAGGTAGCGTGGCGGTCCTGAACTATCCCCCTAATCCCACGCTAATCCCAAGGAATGATCCCCCACACGCTTTTTGCGACTTTCGAAGGAGAATACCTCGCCATCCGTTCATGCTTTGCGGTGCTTGGCGCGCGCCTTCGTCAGAAGCACGCCAAGGACGGGCGTCCTGCTGGCCTGCAGCGTTCTGACTAGTCCCCGCAACGTTTCGACGTGTACCTTACCCCACTCGGCGAGGATGACCACGCCGTCCAGGACGGATCCGACCATCAGCATGTCGGCTCCCGAGGCAAGTGTCGGCAAGTCGAAGATGACAATGTCGTAGGGGGTAATGTCGCAGGCGGCAAGGTCCGAGAGAAACGCCTCCATATTACGTGGTGCCAGCAGGTTCTTGGCCTGGACGACCGAACTTGGAAGCAGGTCGAACGACCGCCCCGGAGCGCAGACGATGTTGAGCCGGACAGGATCTTGGAACGGTTTGTCCAGGGCGCCCGATGGGCCGAGTAGCCGCTTGGTCATAGCCGGCCGCCAGACGTCGGCGTCGATCACCAATGTCTTCAGGCCGGACATCGCGTAAAGGGTGGCAAGATTGCAGGCAACGGAACTCTTCGAACTGTCATTGGATACAGCGGTTAACCCAAGGAATTTGATCGGGTGGTTGGTTTCCGCAAGGCTGATTTCGGTCCTCGCTTTCCTGAGGCTCTGGCTGTATCGGGAGTGCGGATATCTTGCCACTTCGTCGACGTGGCCTGATGCCCTCCTCCTGCTGATGGCCGGTAGTTCTCCGACGCATTCCACACCTAGATTCTCCCGGATGCGTCGGGGCGACCTTACGGTCCAGTCGAGCGTATGCCTTGCTAACGAAACGCCGATACCGAGAATGAACCCGGAAACCGCCGCGAAAGCCAGCATCAGCTTCGGCCTTGGAGCGCTCGGCTGGAGCGGCGCCGTCGCAGCTGTAATCACCCTTGCGTCTGCAACCGGGTATGACTGCTGGCTCACCGAGTTGGTGTATGCCTGCAGGAAGCTTTCATACATCTTCTGGTAGGTTTCGGCAGTTACCTCAAGCTCCTCAAGCGTCGGGACGGTGTTTGCCCCGTCCTCCGGTTCGCCTTCTTCGCCGACGCTGTAATCGTGCCGTGAACGGAACTCCTGCGCTTTCGCCATGGCCCTGTTCATCTGGGTGCGCAATTGGCGAAGGCGCTTCTCCAGCCATGCGCCGCCTTCCCTTGCTGCCTCGGCCTTTGTTTCGATCTGCTCACGCACGAAAGCATCGGCAGTGGCGTTCGCAATCCTGGCTGCGCCTTCGGGATCAAGTGAGGTGAAGGATATGTTGATGGCGTAGGAAACGCCGACTCTGCGGATGTCGAGGCCTTGGCGGAAAATCAACATGGTGCGCCGGGACTTCTGGTAATCGGTCAGCATCACAGGCGTCTCAGGCACGTCCAAGCCAGAAAACTCCCAAAGCGAGGTGAGCCAAGCGCTTTTCTGGAGCTCGAAAGCTTCAACCAGGATCGCTTTTATTTTCCTGATTCTCTCCACCAAAATCGGAACCTGTGGACGGTTGAACTTGGGATCGTCAACGAGTTTCAACCGATCGAGGACCATGACCGCAATCTTTTCCGACTGCATGACTGCGATCTGGCTTTCCACTTGGGCAGTGTCCAATGACAGATTGACTTCGCCCCCCTCCTGCAGGTGTTGCGGCAGTTTCGGCTCGATCAGGATTTGTGTGCTGGCAGTGAAAGCTGGGTCGGTGGTCAAATTGTGAAACCAGGCCACCAAGACAGCTGCGGCCACACAGGCAATGATCGTTCCGAAATAGCGCCTCAGAAATCCGGCTATATCGGCGAGGCTGATAAACTCCTGACTAGCGGAAGGCTGCAAGTCAGTTGTCGAGGCCCATTGGTGGGGGGATATGCGATCCAATCACGTTCTCCAGCACGCGTGCGGAAAAATCCTGCGCGCACGCCGTCTCGACGCAAGCGGTCCATGGCATTCGGCCGATGTTTTCATGAAAGCGAAGGCCCGGCGTTCCCAGAGTGCCGCAAAAGGCTACCCCTGCGCCAGGAAAGGTAAACGCCGCCAATGGGCGTATAGCCTACGCCCTATGGGAGGGGAGAATGCGCGGCAGGCCTCGTTCTCGATCTGTCGACAAATGATATTGCGGTTCCAACGAGACCCGCCGTCCGCGGTTGATCGCTACATTCCGCGTGAGGTATCGATCTTCGCGCACATACGTTCGGGGTCTCGCCGTTTTCGATCGCCTCCAGTGCGAACGGCGCACAGTCCGTCATCCTTCTTCGCACGGGGGGCGGAGTTCCGCGGATGCCGTTGGATTTCCTTGAATGCCTTCGAGAAGGCGAGCCAAGCGTCAGAAACACCTTTCGCCGACATTCTCGCGGACAAGGAACCCGCGGGCCGCGGCATCTTGCAACGCATCCTTGTCGTCGGCGCCCGAGCAGAGTGCAGCTTCAGGAATACACTACCACGCCTGGACGCGTCATCATTTCGGCCATCGGCATGGATGCTCCCATTGGATGAGGGGGCGCGAACCAGCGTGTTAGGACTACTCGAATTCATGAGGGGGCCTGCGCCCGGCAGCGTGCTAGGGCTGTTCCGCGCCAGGGCGGAGCAAGATGGTGCTGGTCTCCGGCGCGACGTCGCGAGATGTTCGGGGCTCTCGATGCCGAGCGGCGCCGCAATCCAGAGGTCGGAGCCTACAACCAGACATTCTGAGAGGGACTGGACCATGCCGGAGCGGATCGTAAGTTTTGTCATGAGCGGGGGCGTCGGCTCACGGCTGTGGCCGCTCTCGCGCGAAGATAATCCCAAGCAATTCCACAACCTTTCGGGCGACGGCTCCATGCTTGCGAAGACTGTCCGGCGCCTCAAGGCGCGGAGGGACGGCGAGACGCCGATCTACCTGATAGCTTCCGAGCGGCATGCCGACCGTGTTATCTCGGACATCGGTCCGCTTGGCCTAAATGGCGGCAGACCGATTTTCGAACCCGTCGGCCGCAATACCGCCGCGGCGGTGGCCATAGCCACTTTGCACACGATCTCCGGATATGGCGGTGACGCGCTTGTGCTCGTGGTCCCCTCCGACCATCAGATATCGACCGAAACGCAATTCTGGGAAACCGTCGAGGCGGGCATACCCGCCGCCGATTCAGGAAGCATTGTCATTTTCGGCATCAGGCCGACGCATCCCGAAACCGGGTACGGCTACATCGAGGTTACGGCAAATAGTGACGGCGGGGCCGCCGTTTCCGTTTTGCACTTTGTCGAAAAGCCCAATGCCGAGACGGCCCGCAAATATGTGTCTTCGGGAAGATTCTACTGGAACGCCGGCATCTTCCTGTTTCGTGCCGACACGATGCGGAAGGCATTTCTCGACTTCCGGCCGGACATCTGGGACACCGCGGAACGGGCCTATAAAACTGCACGGACCGACGTCTCGGGCATCTACCTGCCCCAGGGCTTCTATTCGGCTGTCCCATCGACGTCGATCGACTACGCAGTCATGGAGCATGCACGCGGTATTGCGATGGTCACGGCTTCCTTCCGCTGGAACGACCTTGGATCGTGGCAATCGCTGCTGGAAGCCAGCCCGACGGACCGCGACGGCAATGTCGTAATCGGCGACGTTGTCGCCCTGGATTGCGGCAACTCCTATCTCCGGAGCCAGGGCAGACTGCTGACAGTCATCGGAATGAAAAATGTGGCGGTGGTGACAACACCGGACGCGGTTTTCGTCGCTCCTGTCAGCCACAGCCAGAATGTCAAGAAAGTCGTCGAACAACTCGAGAAGAGCGGACGACTCGAGACGAAGTTCACGGCGTCGGAAGACCGGGTCATCATCAGCGGGTCATGGCGCAAGCGCGTCGAGCACTGGCTCTTCAACGAAACCCTGCCGCTGTGGTCCACTGCAGGTGTCGACGATGTGTATGGCGGCTTCCACGAGGCTCTCGGTTTCGATGCAAGGCCGCTGGGGAAACGCAAGCGCATGCGCACGATGGCTCGCCAGATTTACGCGTTCGCGGTGGCCAAAGAACGCGGCTGGGTCGGTCCGGCCGACAAGCTCATCGACCACGGCATCGACTTCATCGCGAGACACGGCCGCACCGATCGCGGTGGCTGGGTGCGCACCCTTAATTCCGACGGTAGCGTGGCTGACCCGGCGGAGGACGCCTACGATCATTCCTGCGTTCTCCTGGCGCTTGCCCATGCTCATCGATGCGGCCATCAGGACGCCCTACGGCTGGCACAAGAGACGTTCCATTTCATCGACACCCATCTCGAGGACGATAACCTCAACGGCTTTCTCGAACCCTCCGGCCGGGACGGGGTGCGGTTCTCGAACCCGCATATGCACATGCTGGAATCCTTCCTTGCTTGGCATGGGGTCACCGGCGACCGTGCATATCTCCGTCGGGCGGCACGCATCGTCGATCTCTTTCGGTGCCATTTCTTCGACCAGGAGAGCTGGACGCTTGGGGAACATTTCGATGTCGAGTGGCTACCGTTGCCGGGAGACGAGGGACAGTGGACCGAACCAGGGCACCATTTCGAATGGGCCTCGCTCCTCGTCGATTTCGCGCGGGCGAGCGGGCAGAGAGACTTGGCAGCGTACGCAAGGAAGCTCTATTCGTCGGCGATCGCCAGCGGATTGAACCGGGCCACGGGGCTGGCTTATGCAGCCGTGTCGCGGCAGGGAATGCCCTTCGACCGGCTCTCCCGCAGCTGGCCGCAATGCGAAGCCATCAAGGCGTCCATCGCCCTGGACGGAATTGGCGGGCCCGATCTGAAACCAGAGATCGAAGCTCGTGTCGCCCGCCTCTTCAAATGGCATATCGATCCCGCACCGCTTGGCTTGTGGGTCGACAGGATTGACGAGCGCGGAAGGTCACTGGCGACTGAGGTCCCCGCGAGCATTTTCTACCATCTCGTGACGGCCTTGATGCAGTATCTGGACAAGACCGGAGGACAAGTCGAACCATTCCCGCTACCAGCTTTGGATATGAGCAAGGCCGTTCCGAAGCAGGTTTACGGCTGACCCAACTGTCCGCCATGTGCGAAAACTAGATACCGCGCATGGCGGCGCGACTGGGGTCAGGGAAAACCGCGCCCGACTTCGGCCCAAGGACTGTTAGCCGTCGATTCGGCATGCCGCGGCAAGCGTATACCGGCTTCGTACCGACCGCTCGGACAACCGTCGATGAACGTTTGGAAACAGCCCGTCACGGACTCAGACATGCCTAACAAACGGTTAACCGTCCTCATCGCTGAGCCGGTTGGTAGAGACGAAACCCGCTAGCCGCCCTGAGGTCCCTTCATGGCCCCCCACTGGTTCAACCCTCCGGTCCCCGTCAAGACCGAGCGTCCCGGGATCATCCGCAACGTCAACAATGCCGAGGCAGCCGGCGAGGAGCTGATGAAGTGGACCATCCGTGGCCCTTGGTGGGACCTCGCGGTGCGCGTTTGCATCGCAGTGATTTTCGACGAGATGGAACCTGAGGAGGCCCGCAAGGCATTCCTGGCTGCTGCAAAAGAGGAGGGGACGTTACTCCCCCCAAGGACAACTAGCTAAATTGGATTGCGGTATGAGGTTCTATGTGTCTCTGACCAACACCGCCTTCGCGAAAGGAGCCCGCCGCGGTGAGGGAGAGGCGACGGACCCCCCACAGCGGCTGCACATCCACGAAGAATCGACCGCTGCGAGCTCTAAACCCGCGAGGGCCTACATCGTTCCCTCATCCGCGCCTACGCGAGTTGCGGCTGACTGGGAAGGGACGCCCCGAACATGACAAAGAGAAACAAAGAAGATTATCAGTCCGTCTCCAAAGCAGTTCGGAAACTGATCCGTTCTGAAGACAATCGTCGTCACATGCACAAGCTGTTAAGGCTAGAAGTCGAACCAGAACTGCCGCCGACCCTAGCGTCATTACTCGCGGCTATTGATCGGGCCAAACAGGGGCCGACCGAAGAAGGTAGCGGGCTGGCTAAGCGTTAAACAGAGGCTCGCTCCGTGCTGGTTTCTCTGATCCCCTCTTAGAAAATTCCTACAAACATTCCCCTTGATTTTTCCCGACAGAGGATCATCAATGTTCCCTTGGGTATCGCTGAGGTGGAGGCCTTGGATGAACGTTCGGACGAACTGCCGACCCAACAAAGTGACTGCCAATGAGCTTGTTGAAGAGCTGATTTTAGAAGACCGGCGCGGCCAAATCATTTCCGTCAAAGAGACTATCGCAGCGGTGCGTCGAGACGGGCCACATCTGGCGGAAACTGACTGCGATCTGGTGGGGCTTATTGTCGATTTTGCCCCAGCCTTTGGCCTGTTCGTCGCGTTCGACCTTCGCGAATAGCGGCATGGCGCTCTCCATTGGTTCAACCCTCCGGTGTACGTCGGGACGACCGACCCAGGTTGTGGGACGAAAGGCGGATCGAGGAGCGCTCTATAGGGTCGAGAGGGGCATGGGAGGTCCTCGCGCGAGCCAATATATCCGATCACCGGCTCAGAAACTCTAGCCAAACATTCCTGACAGTTGCGGCCCAGCACCGTACCAATGTACGATTCATACATGGCATTGATGTCGGTCAGGGAGGGAGTAGAGTCCCCTTCGGCGTGTCCCTGGGGAGGGTTGGCCCATCCGCGCAGCATCCGGTTCAGCCGCTTCCGGCCGGTAAGTCTCCTGCCTGAGTGCAAGCGCCAGTTCACCGAGCCACCGTTCGACCCCATAGGCTTCGATGTCCGCAAAGTCCCGACCATCTGCGCCCGGCGCGCCCTTGTTGGAGCGGCACTGGGCATAGGCGTACGCCAGAATATCCTCGCGGCTGATCTTGTTGTACAGGGCATAGAAACGATAACCGGCTTCTGCCTTCGCTTTCGCATGTAACGCCGTCTGAAAGTTCCTGAACACTTTTCGGAGTTGATAGGTTGCCCAATCGCCAGGTCCCTCTCCGCTTATTGCGTTCGTCTTGAACTGAGGTGCCTTCCCTCCACCGGCGTTACCCGGCTTCAGCGGTACTACGAACCTCTCCGCCACCCCAGGGCGCCCGGCCTGTCCCTCGCGGGCATCCGGTTGGTCATCCCTGACCACGTCCTGGGGCTTCCCGTGTTGCGTGCACTTTCCTTGTGTACATGCTGCCGCCACTACCCCGGTGCAGCAGATGGGCTCAAACGTCGCTCAAATTCACCCATCCGTATCAGCCTTCCCCGAAAGGGCTGTCGGGTCGGCCTGCACATCGACCTTTTCGAGGCTTGCTCAGCGTTCACTCACGTTGCGGCCTGCACACTCGCGCGGTCACCAATTCGTGACCCGCTAATCGACGGCTTCAGCCATTTCGTCACCTCCATGACTGCTCCGATTGCTTCCGGCTGGAGCGGTTGCCGGGTGGGGCTTGCACCCACTGGAAAGTGCCGCCTTGTCACGGCGCACACCCCTAATGGTCATTCCGGAGGCGAGATTGCAGGTCCGAATCGGATTGAGAAAACGGACGTTCGGCCATCCATCTGCGCCGACCGTCGCGCCACCCCGCTGGCGAGACGCCCGTGAGCCTCTTGAAACTCCGACTGAAGGCCGCCTCCGCCGGCCTACAAGCCTACGGTGAAGGCCGCCTTGTCGCCTTGGGACGAACATTGCAAGTCCGGGGAATAATCCTGGGAGGAGTCCTATGACGATTCCGCGCGTGGAAGTGATCACCTTGGTGCAGCGCCGGCGGCGCTGGTCGCGGGCGGTGAAGGAGCGGCTGGTTGCGGCGCGTTCGAGCCAGGCGTCACGGTATCGGAGGATACGCAGTATCGTGTGCCGGCTACGTCAACCGATTTGCGACATCTCCCAAATTTCTCATGAAATGTTGGGGATAACCGTACTGGCCGCATTGCGACGGAATGGGTGTCCACTACACGATTAGGCCTTGGTGGGGTTAACCGCAAGAATGTTGAGAGAACGAGGTGCCCATCAATGGCTGCGACGGATCTTCCTGGCGATTGGACCGGACAGTACAAGGGATCGAAACTGAACCTCTCGGGGTTCAAGCTCTCCTTTTCTGACGAGTTCAACACGCTTGATGTCGTGCCGAACAACGGCACCGGCAAGTGGTTCGCGCCGGTACACTCCCCCTACGGGGCCGCCACGTTCATGTCGCCGGTGGGGGCAACGAATCCGTTCTCTGTCTCTGACGGGAAGCTGACCATTACCATGAAGCAGGCGGGCGGCGTCTGGCAGTCGGGAACGATGCAAACGGTTAACAGCGCCGGCCAGGGTTTCGCGCAAGTGAACGGGTATTTCGAGATGCGCGCCGCCTTTCACGGCGGGGCGGGAGCCTGGCCGGCCTTCTGGATGCTGCCGCAGGATACCTCCGTACCGCGTCCTGAGGTCGATATCGTTGAAGCGTATGGCGGCGATCCTGATGGTCATCACCGGGCGGTGCACTTGCGCACTTCGGAAAGTTACGCTCGGGGCGACTATACGCGCCTGGCCGATTCGATGTTCGACGGGGCGTTTCACACCTATGGCGCGAGGATCACGACGGACTGGATCACCGTCTACTATGACGGCCAAGAGTTGAGCCGCTTTCCAATGAGCGAGTTCTTCCGCACGCCACTTTATATGGTGGTCTCGCTGGCCATGAATCCCAAAGAGGTCGAGCAGGCGTCCGGCACGTACAAGATGGTGGTCGACTACGTCCGCGCCTATGCCGCGCCGAACGTGATGGAGCAGCACCTGACCGGGACGGGTGCGGCGGATATCCTGAAGGGCGGCAATTTTGATGACGTTCTGGACGGCAGAGGTGGTGCTGACAGAATGTCCGGCGGTCTGGGCAACGATACCTACCGCGTCGATAACGCATTCGACGTAGTCATTGAGGCTGAGGGCGCCGGAATCGATCTGGTCTCCAGCCTGATATCGTATTCGCTGTCCGGCCGGCAAATAGAGCAGCTCACGCTCACCGGCGTTGCCGACATCGACGCGATGGGTAACGAACTCGACAACACGCTGGTCGGCAACGCCGGCAGGAACCTGCTATCCGGCGGGGTCGGAATCGACAAGATGGAGGGCGGCGCAGGCAACGATACCTACTATGTTGACAATGCGCTCGACCGCGTGGTCGAGGGCGACGCGGCGGGCAACGACCGGGTATTCAGCTCGATCACCTATTCACTGCCCAGCCATGTCGAAAATATGACTCTCACGGGCGTCGCCAACATCAACGCCCAAGGCAATTCTTCCGACAACGAGCTGACCGGGAACAATGGGAACAACCGGTTATCTAGCTATGATGGCGCGGACCGGCTCGATGGCGGGACCGGGGCCGACCTGTTGAATGGCGGTGCCGGCAACGATACCTATTATGTGGACAATGTACTGGACAACGTCATCGACGAAGCGGGCCTCGACCAGATTTTCAGCTTGGTCACGTACTCACTGGCGGTCGATCGCCGGCTGGTAGAAAATCTGCATCTGACCGGAAACGCCAACGTCGGAGCCACGGGAAATTCCCTCGACAACGTGCTCGACGGCAACGACAGCGACAACAACCTGGACGGCGGCCGAGGCAATGATTCCGTGCTTGGGCGGGGTGGCAACGATGCACTAACGGGCGGTCTGGGCATTGACCAGCTTACTGGTGGCGGCGGCAACGATTCCTTCGTTTTCAGCGCGCCGCTCTCAGTGGCAAACCGCGACATCATCACTGATTTCAACCATACGGCCGATACATTCAGGCTCCAGAATGCGGTAATGCAGGAGCTGGGAGCCACCGGAGCCCTCGAGCCAAGGTATTTCTTCGCTGGAACTAGCGCGCACGACGCCGACGACCACATCGTCTATGACAAGGCTACGGGTGCGTTGTTTTACGATTCCAACGGAAACGTCGCAGGCGGCGTGACACAGCTCGCGACGCTGACGAACAGGCCGACGCTGCTGGCCGACGATTTTTTCGTGATCTGATCCGGCGCCTACAGCGGTGCGCGTGAAAACGAGATCTCACGGTACACGACAGTCAGGGTGAGAACGGGATGATGTGTTTGGATTGAAGATTCCTCAGCAAAAGGATCTTCGCCCATGCCACTGATTCATTCCGCTCTCATCGAGACGTTAGGTTGGCACTTTGCATTGAGCAAGAGCCGGCTTGTGACGCTTGCAGTGCTGATCGCCGGGCTTGCCCAGTCGCGCAGCGTCAACCTTTCGCATCTGGCCGTGCATCTGTGCGGCCCGGTGTGCCATGCCTCGAAATATCGGCGGCTACAGCGGTTCTTCCAGTTCGTCCGGCTCGACCAAGCCGTGGCGGCGCGGCTCGTAGTGTACATGCTCAACCTGGAGCGACGAAAGTATCTGGCGCTCGATCGCAACCAACTGGAAGCTCGGATCGCGCGACATCAACATCCTGATGCTGGCGATCGTCACAAGGCGCTTCCGGGTGCCGCTGCTGTTTGCCTTACTACCGCATCAGGGCAACTCCGACACGGGTCACCGCATCGCACTGATGCGCCGTTATCTTAGCCTGTTTCCTGCTGCCTCCATCCGCTGCCTGCTCGCCGATCGTGAGTTCATCGGCGCCGAATGGATGGATTTCCCCAACGAAAACAATATCCCCTTTGCCATCCGGGTGAAGGTCGACATGACCGTCACCCTCGAGGACGGTCGCTCATGGTCGCTCGCCACGCTCTTGCGGCGCAGGCGGGCCTGATGCGCAACCCTCGTCGGGTACATCAACGGCACAGTAGGCGCCACGCGCGAGCCTCTTCGTCTTGCCGCCAAACGCCTTGGCAACGGCGAATGGCTGATCGTGGCCACCAATCGCCCGATCCGAAGCAGGCCCTCAACGACTACCGAAAGCGGTGGGGTATCGAATGCCTGTTCGGTGATACCAAGACACGAGGCCTCAATCTCGAGGACACCCACATCACCAATCCCGAGAAGTTCGCAAGCCTCATCGTCGTCGTCGTCGTCATGCTCGCCATCACATGGGCCTATCGATGCGCCACCCAGACCCATGGGCATAAAGGCCATACCGCGCAAAAGCCACGGTAGACGGGAGAAGTCGTGGTTCCGTATCGGTCTCGACGCGCTGAGGAACTGGATACTCAACAGCCCCAAAGCAGCTGCCCATGCATGGCTCGCAAAAGCACCCCGACGATCGATTACGGTCTCAAAACACGCCTGAGTCGTGTACCGTGACCGAGATCACCGCGCACCGCTGTAGCTTCTTGTTTGCGCATCGCTTTGTTCGAAAAACCGGTGACCACTTTTTCGAGCGCTGCTCTAGTTCTACTGCGTCATAAACTGTGTTGGATGTCTTTGGCAGCAGGGATATCGTGTGATGTTATTCCTACAACGTCGCTCCGACTGATCCAGTGCCCGTTCGTGACAGCTAGCGAGAACAGCGCCCATAAGCTCCGGCAAGGCCGCTGGTGGCTTTTCCCGTGGTGGGCGAAGGAGATGCCGAACGCCTGATTTCAGGCGTTCGCGATCGACTTCCAGCGCGCCAGCCGCTCTGCGATCAACTCCGCGCGCTGGCGATCGTCGTTTCCGTCCAGGATGGCCAATCCGCCGGATCGGCGCCCAGGTAGACACCGGATGTCCGCGCGTTCACGCCCTCGGGGCCGTCCGAACGGGTCGTAAAATACCCGGCGGCGCGATCGACGCACTCCAGCAGGATCTCTCCCCTACCGCACAATTGCGGTGCGCTAGGGTCGCGGGGCCGTTCTCGGTTCCAGTAGTAGAATACGCCGGCAGGCTCCTTCCTCTCCTTCAGGGCTTCGCTCCAGTATCTGGCGGACAGAGTGCCGTCCTCCAGCCATGAGCGGCCACGCAGCTCCAGCGTACTGTCGAGGGCTCGCGAGATGCGCAGGAGGCCTACGGCGGAAGGCTCCCGCGGGCCCGCGCGCCGAGAGGGAGAATTGCCACCACAGGCCCTCAATGCGTGCGACGCGGCCCTCGCTCTCGATCGCCTTTCGAAGCTTCTGGTTGATGGTCCTCATCTCGGCAGCCTTTGTCGCTTCGCCGTATCGTACGCACGTCAATCCGAGGAGATCGGTCGGAAGCTTCGAACCCCTCGCATGCAGTATGAAGGTTCGGCGCGAGCCGAGGACGCTGCTGAAAGACCGGCTTCGAAGACGACATGGTCGCGCGGAGAAGCCTGGCCGGAACCAGCGGAAGGGGAAGCGTGCAGGCTGGCCGTCGTCCAGTCGTCGCGGGCGAACACGAACGCCGCGAAGTCCACTTCACGCGTAAGCTCGAGGAGACGGGTCAGCGTGGTCGTGCCTGGATTGAAGGATGTCGTCCAGGGATCGACATGCGCGACGTCTTCGAGGCCGCGCGTAAGCGCCTGCACCAGCTTCATCTGCGCTCCCGACGAGCCAAGGAAAATGCGGGGCTTGTTCATCTATTCCCTCACTACAGCAGGTCGTACCACCGCCGTCCCCGCTGCCACGGTGTCTTAACCACGCTGAATGCGCAAGACACGCACGGAAACGATCCCCGCCCGCGGCCGAATCTGTAGGGTACTTGTGGAGAGCAGCCACCGAGAGAACTGCACTTGCGTGCGCGTTCAGCGTTAGGCTGTCGCGACCTGAAATGACCTGCCGAGGTGGAAGGAGCCCCGCTAGTTGGCGACGGCTCGCAAGGGCTAGTCCCGATTTGAACCGCTGAGGACCTTTGCCACCTATGCGCCACCGATCTTCGTCGAGGGCGCATTCATCGCCGCCTCTGGCGGCTTCATCTCCATCGCCGTGGCGATCGGCATCTCGGTCTGGCGGGCGCGCGAGGCGAAGAACGTCGAGACATACGGATCGGCGCGCTGGGCGAAACCGAATGAGGTCAAGTCCGCCGGTCTGCTCGGGCTGACGGCGTGGTACTCGGCATGTTCGATCGCGATTATCTCCGTCACGACGGGCCGGAACATGTTCTGTGCTTCGCGCCGACGAGAAGCGGCAAAGGCGTCGGCCTCGTCGTGCCATCGCTTCTCACCAGGTCGGGCTCGGCCATCGTGCACGATATCAAGGGTGAGAACTGGCAGCTCGCTGCAGGCTTTCGCGCCAGGCACGCCAGGCACGGGCGGGTGCTGCTGTTCGATCCCACGAACAGGAAGTCCTCCGCCTACAACCCGCTTCTCGAAGTGCGCCGCGGCGAGTGGGAGGTGCGTGACGTCCAGAATGTCGCCGACGTGCTGGTCGATCCCGAAGGCTCGCTCGAAAAGCGCAATCACTGGGAGAAGACCAGCCACTCACTGCTCGTCGGGGCGATCCTGCACGTACTCTACTCCGAGCCCGACAAGACGCTGGCCGGCGTCGCGGGATTCCTGTCAGACCCAAAGCGGCCGATCGAGACCACTCTGGCAGCGATGATGACGACGCCGCATCTCGGAGAGATCGCCTCGCATCCCGTCGTCGCCTCAACGGCGCGCGAGCTCTTGAACAAATCCGACAACGAGCGGTCTGGCATTCTCTCCACCGCGATGTCGCTCACGCCGTGCTGCTGCTGGACCGAGCCGGATGGCACACCACCGGCAATCTCGTCTGGCCAAAAAACATCACGCCGATCCTGCTGCCATCGCGCTCTCCGGAGCTCAATCTGGTCGAGCAGGTCTGGCAACATCTGCGCGCCAACTTCCTCTCCAACCGCGTCTTCGACACATATGGCGACATCATCGACGCTGCCTGCGACGCATGGAAAAGGCTTGCCGCAAAGCCCGACGCAATCACCTCAATCGGAATGCGGAAGTGGGCACATTCAGGTCATTTATGAGGGCCGTTGGTATAAGTTAGCGTAGCGCCCTGCCCTCCCCTAGGCCTGCAAAGCCCTCACCCTAGATTCGGCGGCGGCATCTTGAAAAGACATGCACACGGCGGGATTACGCCTGTACGAACATTGGCCCTGCACCGGAAAGCAGACACGCGCAATGCGATTGCGAGCAGACGGGTTCGCGAATGTCGCGATCAACCGTGAGGCTGGTGCACATTCATCTCGACCTATCTTGATCACGCAGGATTACCCCTGCGTACCCGTCTGGCGGCCCCACTTGGAACTACATGCCGGAAAACGGTAGCCATCCATGAAGAAGGGGAACGCTTTCGTCGTAAAGCTGAGCAAGAGGACCATCAAACGTGCTGCCTGATAGTTATCGGCTCTTGGCCGGCGCAGGTTCAAATCAGGGACGCGCAACCACCGATACCGACATTCACTGATCGTAGTGATCTGAAAAAACTGAGCCGCATCTTGTTACCGGTAGTCTTAAGGCCCGCTCCCCTCATCACGACGCTGGAAGCAGACGACGCACGCCCAAGACTGGCTCGCGCGCAGCGCCGACGGCCGATGGTCGCCAGCCACGTCTCGCCGAACGGCCCCATGTTCACGGCCGTTGGCCGCGTCGAAACCTCGTGATCGAGCGGCAAAAGCGGCAGCACCAGTTCGCCGAAGCGATAGGCTTCCTCCAGATGCGGATAGTCGGGCAGGATGAAGGTATCGATCCCAATGCGCGGTATTCGTCGATCCGCTCCGCCATTGTCGCCGCGTCGCCGACCAGGGCGGTGCCGGCGCCACCGCGCTAGGCCGACGGCCGGCCCTCAGGGTTCGGGCTGATTTCGAGTTTGTCGCGACGGCCCCCGTGCAGCCGGCCCATGCGCGACTGGCCGACGGAATCCATGCGCGAAAACCTTCTGCGCCTTTGAAAGGCTCCGATGACTCAGAAACCCTGCGCTCTCAATTAACCCAATTCTGTCTCATTGGCGCTGACGCCGGTGAGAAGGCGCATATGTCCGGTGCGGCGACTTACGACGCCGACGAGAAGGACTTTACCGAGGGATGCGAGGACGACCGGCACCACTTCCGGTTTCATTGTCTCCCCGGAGCATGCCACAGAGATGCTCGAGCACGTGGGATATGCATCATTGAACGATCAAAGGCGATCTCGCCAAGAGCAACAGACTCTAACGCGGCGCGATTGAGGATCGTCAGCGAGCCGTGGTCGTATCGGGTCATATACCGCCGTTCCCATTCTCTCAGGCAACGATTCACTTTCGCTCGAGAAGCCGGGACCATTGCCGCGAGGTCGGTCTGCGAAATGTGGATACTCAGAGCTCTATCCACGGTAGTCGTGCTGTGCGGCCTCTCTGTCAATCGCAAGAGCGTGCTCGCCAATCGAGTGGATAGGGCACTGGCCGCACTTTGGATCACTCGCTCCTGCGCGTCGTGGGTTGCTTCGCACAAGTACGGGATCACCTTTAATGCGAGATCGGGGTGTTTGTCGAAGACCCTAACCATGAAAGCTACTTCGATTTGCAGCAAGTCGCTGTCCGCAACTGACTCAGCATTCATGTTACTTCTTCGCGTGATGAACAACCTAGTCAGGTCGAAAGTGTCACCGGGACCAAGATCTGCAAAGATGAATTCACGTCCATCCGAGATGGGAGCACTAAGCCGAATTTTTCCTTGAATTATGTAGTAAATATAAATTGGCACGTCGCCAAGGCGAGTTAAGACTTTATTCTTCGGAACCCTTCGTAGAATGGCCACTTTCGCCAGTTCACTAAGAATACTTGGGTCAAATTGCTGAAATAAGCGTATTTTATCGAGCTGTTTGACCCGGACCTCAGCGCCGCAATCTGCCATGGCTCCTGCCCCCCTGATAGGGTAAAGCGCCCCGGTCCCCAAAAGCGTTGCCTTGACTACCTCTTAGAACGAGCCCGATTTCGGGCCGTTCTCGCGCAAGAGCGCTCAGACAGAAGTGTTACCATATTAGGATAGCATAAAATAGGCACTCCTATGTGCCCGGGGTAACAGCGACCCTGTCTCTGAGAGAGTTTAAATCAAATGTGATCGACTGAAAGCCGTTGGGATAACCCCCTTCTATGGGACGGCGTGTGCCATGCCCCAAGAAGGAGAAGGGATACAACAGGATTCGGGGGCTTGTCTCCATGCGGCATGCACCAACCCAGGCGTCGCGTGCGTTCTTGAAGCGGAGCGTAGAACCGCTACGGCTTCCTGTGGGAGCAGTTTGCGTGTTTCTTGCAACTGCTGATTTCCTCCTTGGAGAGACGATACTTCTTGCGTCAAATGACGTCTATCATAGGTACGTCGGCGTGAGCCCGCCAGATATTTGGGAGACGATTTATCTAAGTGTTACCGCCGGCCTATTGCTTGTCGCATTCATGGGGGCCAGAGGCGCCTACACGATCAGTGGCATCCTGGACGATCACCGCGTGATCAAAACACTCTTCACCGGGTGGTTATTCGTTTTCTTTTCAATTCTCTGGCTCGCCTTTCTCACGAAGACGACGTCGACGTTCTCCCGCGGTTCCTTGACGCTGGCGTTTGCGGTCGGATTCCCAACCCTGCTGCCTGGCCACGTGGTTCTAGCGCGTGTGCTGAAACGGCTTCTGGCCGCCGAGAAGCTCGTCCTGCGCACAGTTTATCTGTTTTACGCTGGCGGTCCTGGAATGGAAAAGGGGATAATCGGCAAGCTCGGGCAACAGGGCATCGCGGTTTGCGGTGTTTCGAACATCGAGAACCATGATGGCACGATCGCAGCACGACCGGTGCAAGCCGCCGTCGCAGCTGCGCAGGCTGCGTTCCGTAGTGACCCGTATGGGGCAGTTTATCTCTTTTGCTCTTGGGATCAGCGGAAGTTGATCGCAGGCATCCTGGACGAAATGTCCCGCCTCCCGCTGCCGATCTATCTTTTCGCCGATGCCTACATAGACAAGATTCTGGCCGGATGCCCGCTGCACACCGGCTGGCAGCGAGCCTTCGAAGTCCAGCGCGCGCCTTTGAGGCCTGCCGAACGCCTGCTGAAGCGGTTATTCGACATTGCCTTTGCATCACTGCTACTGCTCTTCCTGTTTCCGTTGATGGCCGTAGTCGCGTGTGCCATCGCGCTCGAGAGCGGTCGCCCAGTGCTGTTTCGGCAGACGCGGCGGGGTTTTTGTGGTAAGCCATTCAATATTTACAAGTTCCGATCAATGACCGTGCAGGAGAACGGTGCGGAAATTCGCCAGGCTCAGCGTAATGATGCGCGGGTTACCCGACTTGGCCGAATATTGCGCCAGTCAAATATCGACGAGCTGCCGCAGTTATTTAATGTGCTTCGGGGGGAAATGTCCCTCGTGGGGCCGCGACCCCACGCCGTCGCTCATGACGATACCTATAGTGCGATTATTGCGAGCTATGCTTATCGCCATCGTGTAAAACCCGGTTTGACAGGCTGGGCTCAGATCAATGGCTTTCGAGGGGAAACGAAGGAGCTGTGGAGGATGGAAAAACGCGTAGAGCATGACCTCTGGTACATACAGTCCTGGAGCGTGCAGCTCGATCTCAAGATAATTTGGACAACCGCTGTACTGGTGCTTTCGGATCGTAATGTCTATTGATGTATAGCAGCTTCTCAGAGACCGTTTTGAAAATCGGCTGACTATGGGTTCCGTCTGGGGCTGGGTTATGATTCAAGCTTTGGATGCGGACAGAGCCGTGGCCGGATGGCCCAGATCCGCCAAGAAGACCTTGCGCTACCCGTCTGATTTGACGGATGAGGAGTGGGAGCAGTTCGCGCCGCTGATGCCCAAGCCTGGGCGGCGTGGCCGTCCGCGCGAGGTTGATTTTCGCGAGGTGATCAATGCGGTGCGCTACCTGGTCCGTTCGGGTTGCGGCTGGCGGATGCTGCCGATCCACTTTGGACCCTGGCAGACGGTCTATGGCTGGTTTCGAGAGCTGGCGCGGCGGTTTCTGTTCCAGACCGTCCACGATGTGGCGCTGATCCTGGATCGTGAGCGGGCCGGACGCGAGGCGAGCCCGTCGGCGGTGATCGACAGCCAGTCTGTCAAGGCTCCGCAAGCTGGAACAAGGGGTTACGACGCCGGAAAGAAGATCGTCGGCCGCAAGCGACACATTGCCGTCGATACGGATGGGCGGCTCTTGATGGTCAATCTCACCACCGCCGATATCTCCGACAGCGCCGGCGCTCAGGCGATCTTGGATGGTATCCACCAGCGCTGGCCCTGGGTGAAGCATCTGTTCGTCGACGGCGCTTATGATCGGCTAAAGCTCATGGACAAGGCCGCCTATCTCGACTTCGTGGTCGAGATCATCCGTCGATCCGATGACCAGAAGGGCTTCGAAGTCTTGCCCCGACGCTGGGTCGTCGAGCGGGCCTTCGGCTGGATGACAAGATGGCGCCGCCTCGTGCGCGACTACGAGCAGCGCATCGATGTCTCGCAAGCCATGATCCTTGGCGCAATGGACGGCAATCTCATCCGCCGAAACGCTCATCCGTGAATTTCAAAACGGACTCTTAACTCTGTGTCCATGGAACCGGTAGCAGGCCGTAGAGCGGCCTCTCACATTAACTGCGCATTCTAAGGGACAGTTCACGGTGAATGGATGGGGGCACACCTCGCTCCAGACAACCAAAGGCTACGCCCACACGCCGAAGCACCTTCAGGACAATCTGAGCGTCTCTGAGGACGCGGAACAGGTCGATGCCGCGCTGCACCTTGGCATGACGCGCGAGACCGACCGCACCGGCACGGCTGTCTTGTAGCATCGCCGGGAAGACTTGACAGGTCCTACCGAGCGCTCGCACCTTTGGGCATTGGAATACCTCTCCTGCCTGACTGGCTGCGGGACAGCTGCTTGAGAGAGCGGGTGAGCGGTGCCTCTACCCACAAATGCAGGCCAACGCTGAAGAGGCAGACAGCGGCAAATGCGGCGAACAAATAAAAAGTGGCTGAGAAAATGGAACCAGCCGGAAGCACTTTTGCCGAAAGAAAGTACACGCCGTGCAGAATCAGCGGATGGATTAGGTAGGTCGCGTAGCTCGCAGACCCCAGCAGGAGAGCGCCTCGATGCGACGCCCGATGGTTTGAACGCTCAAGCATCAACGCTCCGGCGACGATGACCGTCGCTGGTAGGCCAAGCCGCATGAGCCTGATTTCCCCGGTGCGCGTAACCTCGACCCCCAAGTACCAGTCCTGGGCAATCAGCACAGCAATGGCTACCCCAATCGCGAGGACACTCAGTGTTGCTCCGTGGGGCAGGTCGAGTGCCCGTGACTTCAGATATAAGAGCCCCAGCAAACAGCCGAGCGCGAACTCAAGTAGGATGGCATTCGTATAGTACTCGATCACAAAAGATTGTGGCTTGAATACTACGCCCATGAACCAAAACGACAGAAAGGCCACCGACAAAATGGTAGTTGCCCGACTAATTCGCCCCGAAAGCAGGAAAAGGCCGAAGAAGAAATAGAAAAAGGCCTCGTAGATCAGTGTCCATGCCGGAACGAGTATGGGCTCCGAAACGCCGTCGAGCCGTATATTCGGCAGTAAGAACAGGGATGTCAGCAGGTCGGAGCCGTCCCAATTGTGCAGTCCTGACGGACTGAAGCCGACAGAGCTGACGGCTATTATCGCGAAAGTGGTGATCCAGTATAGCGGCAATATCCGGATGAGTCGGTCACGCCAGAACGCGGCGGGGCCACAGTGGCTTCTGTCGCTCGCATAAACCATGATGAAGCCAGATATGACGAAGAATATATCGACACCCGCAGCCCCCAGATGTGAATGAACGGGAAGCGGGTGCAGGCGCTCGATGAACGATTGGGCATGGTACAAAACCACCGCATAGGCGGCGACAGCCCGAAGCACCTGGAGATTGTTCAGCATCAGAGCCTGGCTCTCGCGCTCGCGACAATCATTTAGTCTGACCGGAGGTGATTTCGGAGGCAATTACCTCTTTCGACGCCTCGCATGCGACGTCATACCTCCTATTGGGGAGACGGCGCTGCGCCTAGGCTCGCCCTTTCTGTCAATCGGCCCGGAATTATTCCACGCCGAAATACACAAGGCCTCGCATTGGACTGGCCACGGTATTCGAATGGGACATTCGCCGCCGAGCAAGGCAATGCCAAGGCGGCTCACCGCGGCATTTGGCAGGGCCGGTTCGATCAACCTTGGGATTGCCGTGCGGCGAACGCCGACAAGGTCGAGACAGTCAGCGAGCGATCCACCGGGTTCGGGCTTCTCAGAGACCGTTTTGAAAATCGGCTGACTATGGGTTCCGTCTGGGGCTGGGTTATGATTCAAGCTTTGGATGCGGACAGAGCAGAGCCGTGGCCGGATGGCCCAGATCCGCCAAGAAGACCTTGCGCTACCGTACGCCTCCGGCGAAG
Organism: Mesorhizobium sp. M0174; assembly: GCF_040322275.1. Classification (NCBI taxonomy): domain Bacteria; kingdom Pseudomonadati; phylum Pseudomonadota; class Alphaproteobacteria; order Hyphomicrobiales; family Phyllobacteriaceae; genus Mesorhizobium; species Mesorhizobium sp. M0174. The sequence goes on along the minus strand of NZ_JAMYTB010000017.1, from coordinate 475 downwards.
GCCGCCTTGCGCGAGCATGGCACGGTAGCGAAGCTGCGCTCTTAAGGTCGTCCTTACGAGCGTAGTTAGCAGCACGGCATGAGCCAGATGACGATATTGACCGGGCCGGAGCGCCGTCGTCGTTGGAGTGAAGAGGATCAGTGCCGGATACTGGCCGCGGCATTCGCGCCCGGGGCCACAGTGGCGGCGGTGGCGCGTCAGTACGATGTCGCGACCAGCCTGATCTATAAGTGGCGCCGCACGGTGAGAGCCCGCGAGACGGGCTTTGCCGAAGTTGTCGTGGTTCCCGATGAACCTGTCGCCGCTTCGGTGCCGGGGGCGCCACCAGCGGTGATCGAGCTGGAGATCGCCGGCAAGGCGCGGCTGCGGATACCGCTGACCACGCCGCCGACACTGGCGGCGGCGATGGTGAAGGCGCTGGGCGTTTCATGATCCCGGTTCCGAGCCAGGTGCGGATCTGGTTGGCGGTCGGCCG
>NZ_JAMYTB010000016.1:0-101525 GCF_040322275.1 Mesorhizobium sp. M0174 | reverse complement strand
TGAGGACGAGGCGGGGGTCGGTCACGCTCGCCGATCTCGTGCGCTCGACCCTGCGGCTCAGACCCGACCGCATCATCGTGGGCGAAGTCAGGGGCGCGGAAGCCCTGGACATGCTGAAGGCATGGAACACCGGGCATCCCGGCGGCATCGCAACGGTTCACGCCAATTCGGCGCGCTCCGCTCTCTACCGTATCGAGCAGCTCGCCCAGGAAGCCGTCGTCACCGTTCCCCGCCGCCTCATCGCTGATGCGGTAGATCTGATCGTCTTCATCGCTGGGCGCGGATCCTCGCGCCGCATTGACGCGATCGCTGAGGTCACCGGTCTCGACAGCAGCGGTGATTACGCCGTTACCCCGCTCACGCTTCCGCAACTCCAGCAGTTTTGAAAGGTCACCTCATGCTCAAGAAGCTTCGCTTCCTTTCGTCCACCGCGCTCGCGTTTCTTCTCACCGTCCCGGCCCACGCAGCGGGCTCCGGCATGCCTTGGGAACAGCCGCTGCAGCAGATCCTTGAGTCGGTCCAGGGACCGGTCGCCAAGATCGTCGCGGTGATCATCATCATCACCACCGGCCTGACCCTTGCTTTCGGCGACACGGCAGGCGGTTTTCGCCGGCTGATCCAGATTGTCTTCGGCCTGTCGATCGCCTTCGCGGCATCGAGCTTCTTTCTCTCCTTCTTCTCCTTCGGCGGCGGGGCACTCGTCTGATGGCCACCGGAGAGCAGCATATCGAGGGTTTCGAAGTCCCCGTTCACAGGGCATTGACTGAGCCGATCCTGCTGGGCGGCGCGCCGCGAGCGGTGGCGATCCTCAACGGCACGGTGGCCGCGGCAATAGGCCTTGGCCTGCAGCAGTGGATCGCCGGACTGGCGCTCTGGATCGCCGGCCACACGCTCGCGGTCTTTGCCGCTCGCCGCGATCCGGACTTCGCCAGCGTGCTTGTCCGTCATCTTCGCCTGAAGGGGTGGCTTGCATGCTGAACCTTTCGGAGTATCGCGGCAAAGCCGATCGGCTGGCCGATCATCTGCCCTGGGCCGCTTTGGTCGCGCCCGGCATCGTGCTCAATAAAGACGGTAGCTTCCAGCGAACCTTCCGGTTCCGTGGCCCCGACCTTGAAAGCGCGACCGAAGCCGAATTGGTCGGCATCTGCGCACGAGCCAACAATGCGCTACGAAGGTTGGGCTCCGGATGGGGGTTGTTTTTCGAGGCCGAGCGCGTTGAAGCGCTGGGCTATCCGAGCTCGGCTTTTCCCGATGCTGCCTCATGGCTGGTCGATGAGGAACGGCGCGCGGCCTTCGAGGGCAAGGTCGCGCACTTCGAGAGTCGCTATCATCTGACCTTGGTCTTCATGCCGGCGCCAGATGGCCAGGCGCGGGCGGAAAGCGCACTGGTCGACTCGCATCACTCGGGAGGGGCTAGAGACTGGCGCCAGGAGCTGGCGTGGTTTCGCGACGAGACCGACCGCGTCCTGGATTTGCTGTCCGGCTTCATGCCGGAAGTGCGCGCCCTCGATGATGCCGAGACGCTAACCTATCTGCACGGCACAATCTCGACCTACCAACATCCGGTCGCCATGCCGGAAACGCCAATGTATCTCGACGGTGTTCTGGTTGACGCGCCGCTTACCGGCGGCCTGGAGCCGATGCTGGGTGAGCAGCATCTGTGCACCCTCACCATCCTTGGTTTCCCGAACGTCACCCGGCCAGGGATCCTCGACGCGCTCAACCATCAGGATTTCGCCTACCGCTGGATGACGCGCTTCATCCCGCTCGACAAGACGGAAGCCACAAAGACACTGACCCGGTTGCGCCGTCAGTGGTTTGCCAAGCGCAAATCGGTCGCAGCCATCCTGCGCGAGGTCGTGACCAACGAACCCGTCCCTCTCGTCGATAGTGACGCCGACAACAAGGCGCTCGATGCGGATGCCGCCCTTCAGGCATTGGGCGGCGATCACGTCGGCTTCGGCTATCTCACCACAACGGTGACGGTATGGGACCAGGACCGGCAGGCCGCCGCGGAAAAGCTCCGAGCGGTTGAGCGCATAGTCAATGGGCTCGGCTTCACCACGATCCGTGAAAGCATCAATGCGGTCGAGGCGTGGCTCGGCTCATTGCCCGGCCATGTCTATGCCAACGTTCGCCAGCCGCTCATTCATACATTGAACCTTGCCCATCTCATGCCGCTATCGTCGGTTTGGGCCGGTCCGGCGACAAACGAGCATCTCGCGAAAGTCACCCGGATCGAAGCACCGTCGCTTCTTGTTGCCGAGACCAGCGGGTCCACCCCGTTTCGGCTTTCCACCCATGTCGACGATGTCGGTCACATGCTGATCGTTGGTCCGACCGGTGCCGGCAAGTCGGTTCTGCTCGCGCTAGTCGCTCTGCAGTTTCGACGCTATGCCGGGGCGCAGGTCTATGTCTTCGACAAGGGCAATTCGGCTCGTGCGGCAACACTGGCCATGGGCGGAGAACACCACGCGCTGGGCGCGGATGGTGCGCTTGCCTTCCAGCCACTGAGCAATATCGGCGACCAGACTACTCGCAGCTGGGCGGCGGAATGGATAGCCGGCCTCGTTGCCCATGAGAATGTCAGCGTTACGCCGGAGGTAAAGGAGGCGATCTGGTCGGCACTCATCAGCCTTGCGACTGCGCCGGTGCAGGAACGCACGCTGACGGGCCTGTCGGTTCTGCTTCAGTCCAATGGGCTCAAGGCCGCGTTGATGCCCTACACGCTCGACGGTCCCTTCGGCCGGCTGCTCGATGCCGATGAAGATCGGCTGGCTTTGTCGGATGTGCAGTGTTTCGAGACCGAAGAGCTGATGCACAGCCAAGGCGCTGTGCTCCCGGTGCTCACCTATCTGTTCCATCGTCTCGAGGAGCGGTTCGACGGACGGCCGACGCTGCTGATGCTCGACGAGGCGTGGGTCTATCTCGACAACCCTCTCTTTGCCGCCCGCATCCGCGAATGGCTGAAGGTGCTGCGAAAGAAGAACGTCTCCGTGATTTTCGCCACGCAGTCACTTGCAGACATCGCTGCCTCGTCGATCGCGCCGGCAATCATCGAGAGCTGCCCACAGCGCATTTTTCTTCCCAATGACCGTGCCGTGGAACCGCAGGTGCGGGCAGCCTATGAGTGCTTCGGCCTGAACGAGCGGCAAATCGAATTGGTCGCCCGTGCCACACCGAAGCGCCAGTATTATCTGCAGTCACGCCGCGGCAACCGCCTCTTCGAGCTCGGGCTCGGCCCGATCGCTCTTGCGCTCTGCGGCGCCTCTGATCCGGCCACGCAAGCTTTGATCGACAGCGTCCTGTCAGAGCACGGGCAGGACAGCTTTGCCTCCCGGTTCCTGAGTGCGCGCGGCCTCGATTGGGCTGCCGAGCTTCTCCAGCAATTCCCTCAACCAGACAAGGAGCAATCGTCATGATGCGGCGCCGCCTTCTCACCAGCCTGATCACCGTTTCCCTGATCGCAAAACCAATGGCCGACTACGTTCAGCCGGCCCACGCCCTGATCGTGTTCGATCCGTCGAATTATGCGCAGAACGTGCTGACAGCGGCACGTTCCCTGGAGCAGATAAACAACCAGATCCAGTCGCTTCAGAACCAGGCGACGATGCTGCAGAACATGGCGCGGCACCTTCAGCGCCTGGATTTTTCTTCCGTGGGCCAGCTCACAGGTTCGCTCCAACGGATCGACGGCCTGATGACCCAGGCCAGCGGCCTGAGCTTCGATCTCGACAAGCTTCAGAACCAGTGGCGTGTGCAATATCCGGAAAGCTACGACGCCACAATCGAGGTCAACGATGTGGCGAGCGCCGCGCGCGAGCGCTGGCAAAACGCCATGCAGGCGTTCCGCCAAACCATGAGCGCGCAGTCGCAGATCGTGGAGAACGTGCGGGCCGACGGCGACCTGCTTACCGATCTCGTCAACCGCAGTCAGGGCGCGGCAGGTGCCCTTGAGGCAAGCCAGGCCACCAATCAGCTGATCGCGCTTTCGACCAAGCAGCAGATGCAGATCCAGACGCTGCTCGCGACCCAGTTCCGGGCTGAAGCCGAAGATGCTGCCCGCAAGGCGCAGTCTGAGGAAGCCGCCCGCGAGACGACGAAGCGTTTCCTGGGCACCGGTACGGCCTATCCCGGCAACTGATCAGCAGTTCTTCAAGACAACGAGGAAGGCGGCGACATGAATGACCTCGGCGTCATTGATCGCTTCATGGAGACTTTTACCCGCTATATTGATAGCGGGTTCGGTCTGCTTTCGGGCGACGTCGCCTTTCTCACCACCATCCTGATCGGCATTGACATCACGCTGGCGGGCCTGGTCTGGGCGTTCGGCGGCGAACCCAATATTCTCGGTCGGCTCGTCCGAAAGGTGCTCTATGTCGGCGCCTTCGCGTTCATCCTGAACAATTTCAGAAGCCTTGCCGACATTATCTACCGCTCCTTTGCCGGGCTCGGCATCAACGCTTCGTCCGGCAATTTGTCCGCCGACAGTCTCCTGCGGCCAGGCCGCATTGCCGCGGCCGGCTTCGAGGGCGCCTGGCCGCTGCTCAATCAAGCGAGCCAGCTAGTCGGCTTTCCCGAGATTTTTGGCAACGCGCTGACCATCTTCGTGCTGCTTCTCGCCTGGTTCCTGGTCCTCATCGCCTTCTTCATCCTTTCCATCCAGCTTTTCATCACCATCCTGGAGTTCAAACTCACCACATTGGCCGGCTTTGTTCTGGTGCCCTTCGCGCTCTGGAACCGCTCGGCGTTTCTGGCCGAGCGCGTGCTCGGCAATGTGATCTCGTCGGGCATTAAGGTGATGGTGCTTGCCGTCATCGTCGGCATCGGCTCCACGCTCTTCGGCGAGTTCGCTTCCGCCCTGCAAGGCAAGGAGCCGGACTTGGCCGCGGCCATGTCACAGGTACTGGGCGCGTTGGCGCTGCTTGGGCTCGGCATTTTCGGGCCGGGAATTGCCTCGGGTCTTGTCTCGGGCGCGCCGCAGCTTGGCGCGGGAGCCGCACTCGGAACCACCGCGGCGGCCGCCGGATCAACTCTCGTTGCCGGAGGTGCGGCGCTTGCCGGCGCGCGCATGGCAACCGGCGGCGGTCTCGCCGCCGTTCGAGCCGGCACGGCCATGGGATCGGCTGCTTCCACAGCTTGGCAGATGGGGCGTGCAACATCGCCCGAGTCCGGCCTCTCCGGCGTAGCGGCTGGACTGCAGGGCGTTGCCGGCGCAGCTGGCGGCGCCGCGATGCGGGGAATGCGATCTGCAACAGAACCATTCCGGCGCAGCGCCGATGCCGGCCGCGATGCCGCCTGGACCGCGACGGGCGGCACGCCGACCGCATCAATGACCGGAAACCCTGCCGCGTCAGGTGCCAATGCCGCGCCGGCGTGGGCGAGGCGCTTGCGTTCCGAACAGACCGCGCGCGCCCATCGCCACGCCGCCACGCAGGCCGTCCGCGATGGCGATCGGGGTGGAAGCGGCGCCAACCCCTCTCTCAACGATAAGGAAGACTAGATGCTCTTCAAGCGACCAGTTCAACGTTACGGGAAGACGCCCCACCCCGTCACACCATACCAGAAGGCCGCCCAACTTTGGGACGAGCGCATCGGCACTGCGCGCGTGCAGGCAAGGAACTGGCGCCTGATGGCCTTTGGCTGCCTCGCTCTGGCCACCGGGCTCTCTGGTGGACTCTTGTGGCAGTCGATGCAGGGCCGCGTCGTGCCCTATGTCGTCGAGGTTGATCGTTTCGGCGAGGCGCGCGCCGTCGCTCCAGCAATCCGGGACTACGAGCCCACCGATGCCCAGATCGCCTGGCATCTCGGCCGCTTCATCCAGAATGTCCGCTCTGTTTCCACCGATGCGGTGCTAGTGCGGCAGAATTGGCTGTCGGCCTACGACTTTGCCACCGACCGTGGAGCCCTCTTTCTCAACGAGTACGCTAAGGCCAACGACCCGTTCGGCAAGATCGGGACGCGCAGCGTCTCGGTGCAGGTGACGAGCGTGGTTCGAGCGTCCGACAGCTCCTATCAAGTCAAATGGACCGAGCAGGTCTTTGAGCGCGGCAGCCTCGCCAGCACAACGCGTTGGACCGGGATCCTCACCATTGTGATCCGGCCGCCGAACAATACCGATCAGCTGCGCAAAAACCCGCTCGGCGTCTTCATCAATGCCATCGACTGGTCGCGCGAGCTCGACAGTGCCGCGCAGACTTCCGTTCCCCCAAAGGAGCCCGCCAATGATAAATAGACTCTCGTCGCTCCGCACTGCGCTGGTCCTGTCGACGTCGGCTGCGGTCATCTCCGCCTGTGCCTCGAAGCCGGTGCCGCCACCTCAGATTTCCTATGATGCTGCCAAGTTCCAACCGGCGGCAATCGAGAAGGCGCCGGAGAAGCCCATCAAAGTCGTGGAAGTGCCGAAACCGCTACCGCTGCCCGGCCAGTTGCAGCCCGAGCCGGGCAAGGCTGCTGAAGACAGGCGCTCGCCTGAAGAACGTGTCGCCGATGCCAACAAGGCGGCGACGCAGCAACCCACCAAATATGGCTATGTGAATGCGGTGCAGGTTTACCCCTTTGCCGAAGGCTTGCTCTACCAGCTCTATGCCGCACCGGAGCGCGTCAGCGATATCGCTCTGCAGTCAGGCGAGAAACTCCAATCCGTGTCGGCCGGCGATACAGTGCGCTGGGTAATTGGCGACACCGTCAGTGGCTCCGGCGATGACCAGCGCACCCATGTGCTGGTGAAGCCCTTCGCGCCAGGACTTGCCACCAATCTGGTGATCACCACGGACCGGCGAAGCTATCACTTGCAGCTTCAAAGCACGGATAAGACCGCCATGGCGGCAATCTCCTGGACCTACAGCGAGGACCAGATTATCGCGCTACGCCGGCGCGATGCGCAGGCCGAGGCTGCTATGCCAGTGGCGTCGAATGTGGCTCTCGAAAATATTCGCTTCCGCTATTCGATTACCGGCGACATGCCGCCCTGGAGGCCGACGCGCGCGTTCGATGATGGCAGCAAGGTCTACATCGAGTTTCCGCGCCGCATCGATCAGGGCGAGGCCCCGCCGCTCTTCATCGTCGGTGCTGACGGGGACAACCAGCTCGTCAACTACCGCATACGCGGCAACTATTACATTGTCGATCGCCTCTTCGCCGCGGCCGAACTGCGCCTCGGCGCCAAGCAGCAACAGGTGGTGCGCATCACGAGGACCGACGGCAGGCAAGCGCCGCTGCGGAAATTGCTCTTTTCGCGTTCCAGCAGGTGAGGGACGGCCCATGACGGATACTTCCCGCTCCGATGCTTCACCGAAACTCGATCCAGAACAGCTGCAGCTGCGGGCCTCGCCTCGCCGCGCTGTGCGCTTCAAGCGCGGCATTATTGTCGCCATTGCTGCTGTTGGTTCCGGGACCGTTCTAGGCGTCACCATGATGGCGCTGCAGGGACCGGCGCTGCGCATCAAAGAGCAGGCTGAAGAGCTTTACAACACTGAGCGGAAGCCAACCGCGGAGGCAATTGAAAGGCTGCCTAAGGACTATTCCGGGATCAAGCCCAAGCCTCCGGTGCTTGGACCACCGCTGCCCGGCGACCTCGGCCGCCCCATCCTTGAGCACCAACGCCAGCTGGGCATCGCGCCGGGCCAGGAGGTTTCGGCGGAGGAGCAGCGCCTTGCACAGCAGGCGATCGAGGCGCGCGAATCGCAAGTCTTCTTCCGGATCGAAAATCGACCCCGGCAAGCGGATGCCGCCGGCAACGGGCAGGGCGGGCGTCCACCCTTTGATGGAACGGCTCCACAATCCGATGCCGCACGCGATTCAGCTTCCGTTGCACCGGCCGAGGACGACCAAAACAATCAACAGCGCAAGCTCGATTTGGTCAGCCAGCGGAACACAAGTGGAATCTACAATCTGCATGCACTGCAGACGCCGGCTTCGCCGTATCAGCTGATGGCCGGCAGCGTCATCGCAGCGAGCCTGATCACTGGCATCAATTCCGACTTGCCCGGCCTCGTCGTCGCACAGGTCACCGAGAATGTGCACGACACAGTCACCGGCAGCACCTTGCTCATTCCGCAAGGCTCTCGCCTGATTGGCACCTATGACAGCGTTGTTGCCTTTGGACAAAGGCGCGCGCTGCTGGTCTGGCAACGGATACTGCTGCCCGACGGCTCTTCGATCGAAATCGACAATCTGCCGGCGACGGACACCGCCGGCTATGCCGGGCTTGAGGACAAGGTGGATTTCCACACCTGGCAGCTGATGAAAGGCGTTGCGCTGGCCACGTTGCTGGGGGTCGGCACGGAGCTGAGCCTCGGGCAAGACGAAAGCGACCTGGTCAAAGCAATCCGCGAATCCGCTCAGCAGAACGTTAGTCAAGCTGGCCAGCGCATCACCGAGAAGAACCTCAATATTCAGCCCACGATCACCGTCCGCCCTGGTTGGCCACTGCGCGTCATCGTGCACAAGGATCTTGTGCTACGGCCGTACCCGAATTGACTGGAGTCATCATGACCAATCTGAAACTCGGCAAACTTCCGGATCGGACACCTTCGAAGATCACCATAAGCGTAAGTGCAGACCTGAACCAAGCACTGAAGGACTATGCGGCCCTTTATCGTCAGACCTATGGCGAGTCCGAATCGGTAGCGGAACTGATCCCGTTCATGCTGGCGGAGTTCCTGGAGAGCGATCGAGCGTTTGCCAAGGCCAGAAAGGAAGGGCTCCCTGTCGTCGACAAGTCAGAGAAATCGCGGCGGCAGGCAATTTCAGGGTCCGAATAAGTGACAGCGATCAGTGAGTCCGAGGGGGCACCTTTCTAGGCGGGCAAATGCATTGAAGCAATTTGCCGGCGGCAAGCCGAAACATCGGGCACAATAGACGAGCTGATCTGCCCCGAACCAATGCCGGCTCTGCGCCTCATTTCAGTCGTTCAGGCCGTCTAGGCAATCTTTTCAAAGCTGCCGGTCCGTTCAGGTTGATGAACTGTCCATGACAGGGTGGGAAGCGGCTATCCCACTATCCGGAAAGAGCACGGAAATTTGACGTCGCGCGAATGATGTCGTCGGCGAAACCATCCAACAATGTCTTCAGATCGATGCCGGTTTGAGCGTTGTCGACGCGGCGCGCCGATGCGATACTCAGGCAAAGGGATCGATTCAGGGGCGGACGTGACGAAGCCAGCAACGCGCATCGTCGAACTCGAGGACAACGAACTCGAAGAGTTCGTCGAGATATACGCCGAACGGAAATCGAAAGACTACGTCGAAGTCGAGCGCGTTGGTGCGGCCAATGACAAGGGCCGGGACGTGATAGGATTTCTCTCGCGCGCCCGCCATGATGGCGCGTGGGACCTTTACCAGTGCAAGCGGAAGACACGCGGCTCGAAGCTTCGGATCGGCGAGGCTATGACGGAGCTGGGCAAGGTCTTCCACCATCATGCGGCCGGCGCCTACGCGACGCTGCCGCGACGGTACATCTTCGTTTCGCCGCGAGGCATCGACGGCTCGTTGACTACGCTGCTGCAGAACCCGTCCCGAATAGGGAAGGCGCTGCTGGAGGCTTGGGACAAGCATTGCCGGATGAGGATAACCGCCAGAAATCCCGTCGAACTCACGTCCGAAATCCGGGCCTCGATCGAGCGCTACGACTTCACGGCGGTCGAGTGCCTGACGGCGCCGAAACTGGTCAAGGATCCCGCCGCGCTTCCGGCTCTTGTCCAGGTGCTGGGCCTGCCGCCTGGCGAAGCGCCCGAAGGCGAAACGCCCGATGAAATCAGCGACATAGAGCTGACGTATCTGACGCAGCTTCAGGAAGTCTATGCGGGATCGGCCGGATTGGACTTCGCGACGCTGGAGGACGTCTTTACGGACCCTAAATTCGGGGAGCACCTTAGGATCCAGAGACAGCGCTATTATCAGGCGTGCGCGTTCCGCGACTTCCACCGCGACAATACGGCGGCCAGATCGGTCGACGTATTCAAGAACGACATCTACCATTTACTGATCGAGGTCTATAACGAGGCGCACCCATCGCCTTTGGCGAGGATCGACGCGGTGATGAAACACACGGGGGCGGCGCCTGCAGGAATTCTGGGTACCTTGGCCCGGCCTCCCGTGAAGCAGGGTACGTGCCATCACCTCGTTTCGGACGGAAGGATCAGATGGAGCCCATGAGCGCGAGCATTTCAGACCTGTATCATACGCCGCTCGAGGCCGGGATTCGTGCCGTGGTCGTGCTCGAGCATCTGCGGCCGATGACCGCCGACCTCAGCGAGGTTGTCCTTTACGATCACGTCGTCGTCCACGCCTCCGACGTCGGCGGACCGATGTCGCTTCACGCCGCGGTCAGCAGCCGGAAGGGCGAGCTGCTCGTCCGGCGCGGCATTGTGGAGGCAGGGCTCGACCTTATGCGCAAATGCCATCTCTTGGAGAAGGTCGCCGACGATGAGGGATTCGCGTGGCGAGCCTCCGAGGAAGCCGCTTCGTATGTCGAGTTGCTCGAATCCCCCTACTCTGAAGACCTGAAGATCTGCGCCAGCTGGGTGGCCGGACAGGTGCGCGAACTGTCAAAGGCCGGATTCAGGTCCATGGTCGTCGGTAACATCGGGGAATGGACCGATAGTTTCGGGCATGGCACCTCCCAGGCTGGCGTCTGACATGTCACCGTCCCGGTTCATCTTGCGGCGCCTCGCCTTCACCGGGCCGGATAGACTGGCCGTCTACCTCGACTTCGCGCCGGGACTAACGGTGGTCTGGGGCGGTTCGCAGGCTGGCAAATCCTTCGCCGTCAAGGCGCTCGACTACATGTTCGGAGGAGGGTCCGCCCTGCCGGGCCTGGCCGAGGCCGTCGCATACGACAGATGCTGGTTAGAAATTGATGTGCCAAAAAGCGGGCGGATCACTCTCGCCCGTTCGCTGTCAAAAGGCGGGTACGACCTTTTCGAGGGTGAGTTCGAGCAGGCACTCGGCCGGAAAAGTGACCGCACGCTGGCCGAAAACCACACGACCAAGAAGGAGAGCCTCTCGACTTTCCTGCTTGGAGAACTCGGCGTCGGCGACACGGAAATTGCCAGGACTCAGACCGGCGACAAGGCGACGTTCACGATCCGGCATTTCGCCAGCTACCTGTTCACGGAAGAGACCCCGATGATCGCGGAGGAAAGCCCAATCGTCGTCGACCGCCAGAGTAGCGACACCTTCAACAAGAACGTCCTGAAGTTCATCCTCACAGGTGTCGACGACAAGTCGATGGTGAAAGTGCCGGATACCAAGCAGCAGAGACAGACGAACGCTGGTCGTATTGAAATCGTTGAGGAGATGCTGAACACGGCGGTCGCAGAACTCGCCGCCATGTATCCCGATGTCGAAGACTTGACGATCTTGAACCTCGACGAACAGGCCGAGCGGCTAGATGCGACGTTGAAAACCTTCAGATCGAACCTGGCTGCAGGACATTCCGCTCTCGACGCGCTCTCCATGGAACGTCGACGACTGGTGTCCGAGCGCGATGAACTGACGGAGAGGGCGGACGAGGCGGTCCTGACCATTGAACGGTTCGAACTGCTCGCAACAAGCTTTGCCAGCGATATCCGCAGGCTTATGATGCTGGAGGAGGGGGCCGCGGCCCTTGTGGCCGGAGCGAAGCGTCCTTGCGTCCTGTGTGGTGCTGATCCCGAGCATCAGCATGTCGAACACGGCTTCGAGGCTGTCGAAACTTCCCAGAAGGCCGTTTCGGCAGAATTGCGCAAAGTCCGAGCCGAAAGCGCCGGGCTGACGAAGGCGATCACTTCACTTCAGGCCGAAGCGATCGGAATGCGGAGGCGGATCGCCTCCCTTTCCGGCGACATCGAAGTGAAAGATGAGCAGATCGAGACCGCACGGGAAGCCGCCGTCAAGACACGCGACCAGTATGAGGGGATCGATGTGGCCCGAAAGAAGCTCCATGACGCAACGTCCGTTGAGAGGCGCATCAGCGGACTTCGGGTCCGCCAGGCCGAGCTGTTGAAGTTCAAGACGAAAGGGGTCGCCAAGGGAAGCGTCGCGGTCGGTGTCGGGACGGTCGTTGGAGATGAACTCGCAGCTGCGGTGGAGGACATCTTCAGGAAGTGGAAGTATCCGGGGGATCCGCGTATCACTTTCCACGAGCAGACGCATGATATCCTCCTAAACGGAAAGCAGCGTAACGCCAACGGCAAGGGTGTAAGGGCGCTGCTCAACGCAGCGTTCAAGATTGGGGTCATGGATGTCTGCCGGAAACGCGAGTTGCCGCATCCGGGTATTCTCGTCCTCGACAGCCCGCTTCTCAGCTACCGCGACCCGCTGAAGTCAAAGCACAAGGAACTCAGCTCTGACGAAGCTACCGTAGCCGCGGCAGGTCTAAACGTGCACTTCTACAACTATCTGATAGAACGCTGCGACGAGGCGCAGTTCATAATCATCGAAAACCAGGATCCGCCGTTCCCACTTCCGGACGGGGTGCTTGAGCATGTGTTCGCAGGCGAGCACGGCAACGCGGGCAAACGCGGACTGTTTTGAGCCGGTTCCGGATCGCCAGATCCCTGGAGCAGGCCTCCACGGGTCTGCAAGCATTGCGGGCAATAATGGCAGAGAAGGCAAACCACCACTTCACCCCTCAGTTCTATCTGCGGAATTTCAGCGTCGGCTGTGACAAGCGGAAAGCCAAGGTCTTCTGCTACGATCAGTCGACGAGAAAATCGTTCGAGACCTTGGTCCGGAAGTCGGCAGTCGGCGCCACTTCTTCCGGATCGATGTCGAGGGCTATGACCCTAACCACGTCGAGGACGGGATGGCCGAGATCGAGGGTGAAATCTCAGTGCATCTGGCCGAGATGATAGAGGCGATCAGCTTCCCATCGGAGGCGCATTTTTCTTCTGTTATGCTTCTGATGGGGAACGTGGCCGTGCGTAATCCACGGTTCAGGTCAATGACCGAAAATTTTGATCTGAAAGTCGTCAACGGCATTATGAAAATGATGCTGCAGGATAAGGATCGCTTCGACGATTCGGTGAAGCAGGCGCGAGCGAATGGCGCCCTTAGTCCGCGATGACATCAACTACGAGGATATGAAGGACCTCATCGATCGAGGCGAACGTAAGGTTGCGATCGATCAGACTTACCTGTTTGGATTGGAGCTCGAATCGGTCCCGACGGCTGTTGAGCAACTGGCTCGCAGGAGCTGGTCCTTCGTCTCGGCCGCGCCTGGCTGCACCTATGCGGCATCCGACGATCCGGTAATCCTAGATTGGGTTGACGGAAAGCCGAGACCTTACTCGCCGGGGTCCGGCCTCCAAAATACGATCGTTATGTTCACGATCTCGCCCGAGCTCGCTTTGGTCGGGCTTTTCGTCAAACAGCCCCCCAGCGAGATCATCGCCGCGACCACGTCGCCGCACTGAATACGAGCATTACTCGATATGCGACCAAGTAGCTCTATGCTCGCGACGGGTCGGGCAAGGTTCGCACCAGGACAGAGCTTTATGTCCCAGGCCGGGACCTCGGCGCGGCGTTGGAACGACAGGCGAGGGGTGGAGGGTGATGAATCGTTAGACAGGCCAGCTGCCTTTTTCAATCAAGGACGTGTTTGTTCCCAATCTACGATGATTGACGGCGGCTTCCCATCCATTGCCATTAATCCCCAAGTTCCACCGTCTACTGACAGAAAACGTGTTTTCGGACTCCGTTTACAACCGCGAATCTTCTATATTCACGGCAAGACTCGCATGAGTCGCAACCTGCCAGGGAGGAGACGATGGCAACAACAGGGACGAGAACCCAACCATGGAAGCATCCGCTCGCAATGTAATAGAGTACACGTTTCCTGAGGAATACACTGGCCACGCAACCTACCGTGAGGCTCCTTATCATCTGCGGGACCAGTTCATAGAACACGTCAAGCAGTCCTATCAGCCTGAAACTTTCCCCGGACTCTACTGGGGTCGCGTGAACAAGAATGAGCCATTCGAAATCATCCACACGTTCGCTGTGGATCGAAAGAAACGGCCCGAGGGCGACTACATTCCCTGTCCGATGTGCCAGCGGCGGGAGAAATTTCTCGAAGGCTCCTTCGTCTTTATCTTCAACCGCCAGTGCATCGCGGTGATCGGCCACGACTGCGCCTCAGCGGAGGTCAAGCATGCCGCGTTCTCAAAAAAGAAGCAGGACGACGAGCGGAGGCATCAGGAAGACTTCCTGATGGCGCGGCTGACGCACGTTCCCAGCATGCTGCGGGAGTTAGAAGCCCTGAAGCCGATCGCAACCGAGATCGAAGGCATCTTCCATGACTTCCGGAAGGACGCGCCGACGATCCACAGAGCCCTGCGGCAGGTCCGCAAGGCCGGCGGCGAATACGTCCTGACGGAAATGGTCGACAACGAGGCTGCCGAGTTCGATCCCCGGCTCCCGAAGAAGCTCGCGCGGAACAGCTACTTCGGAAGCATGCGCGGTGACACGCTGGTTGGCGCAAGCTGCAAGTTCCTGACCGAAGTCAGGCGCTACGAACAGTGGCTTCTTTCCTTCGACGGCTGCGACGACGAAGAAAAGGCCATGGAGGCGACTATTGGCTTGTTGCAGCGCAAGGAGGCCGCCAAGGCGGTCAGGTACATCGGCGAAGCCGCGAGGCGGATGGACAAGCTGAGACGGGCTATGTCGGCCGCCTGCTTTTTCTTTGCTGACACCCATATCGAAGACATGAAGGAATGGGCGCGGGATCGGCTCCAGCCCCATCCGTTCACTGTGGACCGCCACGTCCGGAACGACGGAATTTCGCTCGCTTTCTCGCGCGTCACCGGAAAAGATGAAGAACGCGAGTATGCGCGTCTCTTCCTGAGCAATGCACTCGCCGAATGGGCGGATGCCAATCGCGTCGCACCCAAGCTCGAAAACTGAAATGCTCTGACAAGGGGGCAGCGGAACGCTGGCGGCACTTGCATTTGGGAGCCCGGCGCAGATAACTTGCCGACCTCTATCGGGGGCCTCAATG
Source organism: Mesorhizobium sp. M0174 (assembly GCF_040322275.1). Taxonomy (NCBI): domain Bacteria; kingdom Pseudomonadati; phylum Pseudomonadota; class Alphaproteobacteria; order Hyphomicrobiales; family Phyllobacteriaceae; genus Mesorhizobium; species Mesorhizobium sp. M0174. The sequence continues at coordinate 86,543 of NZ_JAMYTB010000016.1, read as the reverse complement.
ACCGACATCTTCATCAGCCACGCAGTGGCCGACGCTGCGCTTGCCAATAAGTTCGTTGCCTTCCTGAAAGAGGCTATCGGCGTGCCCGCCAAATCGATCTTCTGCTCCAGCGTCGACGGCCAAAACATCCCATTTGGAGATGACTTCAACGATTACATGAAGAAGCAGATACAGAGCCCGAAGCTCGTCATCCTAATGATGACACCGTGTTACATGGAGAGTTGGTTCTGCCTGATGGAACTTGGCGCCACCTGGGCGAAATCGTTGAAAGCGCTCCCCATCGTAGTGCCGCCGATCAGGTTCAGCGCTGTCTCTGGTACGCTAGGGCTGAAGCAGGGGTGGAGCATCGACAACGATGCAAAGCTCGTCGATCTACGCCAAATGATTCAGGGGACTGGAACCGCACTTGAACCGCGGACTGAGCATGACTGGGACAAGAAGCGGGCGGCGTGGAAGGTCGACCTGAAGAAATTATTGAAGAACCTAGCTCCCGCAACCAACGTGTCCGCCTCCGAACATAAGGCCCTACAAGACGAGCTCGCGGAGCTGAAACAGGAACTGGCAGGCCTCCAAGATGTGTATGACGAGGCGAGCGAAACGATCGAAGAGCTCAAGGCCGCGAAGGACCCTGTTGCAGTCAAGGCCATCATGTCCAAGAAAACCAGCGTCGATGCCGAGGCCCGGTTCAAGGAAATCCTGAAAACGATCGTCGACCTTCGACCACGAGTCAGCATTTACTTTTACCGCAATCTCATCATGGACCTCTATGGGAAGGCCGTCCCCATTGTCTGGTACGATAGCGACCAGAAATCGAATGCCGAAATGGCGATCCAATACAACATCATGGACCCCGATCCGCCGCATGCGTATTTATGGCGAGGCAAGAAGCTGAAAAAGGTGCAGGCGGCCGTTAGGGCGCTCGACGAATTCCTCGAAAGCGAGGAGGCGGCAGACTTTGTAAAGGAGCACGAGAGCTCCGGCAACACGATGGACACGGACGACCTGGAGTTCTGGGAAGACAACCTGAACTAATTTCGGCGCGACCGATATGATAAAGCCCCCGTCGCGCTAGGCGTTTTTCAGGGAGCGCATCCCCTGCCGGGCATCCTGAACTCCTCAGCGAGGGTAGACGGCACGATTCCGCTGGCGACATCCCGGCGGACGACACCGGCATTCATATCTTACAGGGCTCTCCGACGACCTGTGCGACCGATGGAGGGGTGCGATCTTTGCGTTGAACCCAATCAACCCTGACGCCGCACGCCACTTTTGCACCAGTGCGCGGGAGATATTCACGGAAATCCTGGAGGTTTGGCCGAAGAGGGCGAGGTCGAAGGCGCCGACCCCCAGTGTGACCGCACGCCCAAGGCAAGCCCACCCGCAAGGCGAAAATCCGCTATCTTCTCGGCAAGAAGGGGATGCTGCACGACAAGCTCGAGGTCTTCATCGAGACCGACATCACCAACATCGTCCAGCTTTTCGGCGTCTTCAACCAGGCGACCCACGGCCGTGGCGCGCTTACTCCGTTACATTTCAGCTAGCAGAGTGTTTCGCATGGGATCCCATCCTTATCGCGATCGAGTTTTCCGCCCCATGAGCAGTTTTGCAGGTACCAGTTGGCTTCATCGCAGGAACCGATCTGCTTGCACGTTCTCCGCGGCTCGCAAGAATAGCCGCTCTGCGCGACCAGCTTACGGCTGATGATGCCCAGCGGGCGACTCGACGGCGCCGCGGCGTCGGCGTGCGCAGCGCGCCATTCCCAGGGTGCCTGAAACGTCCCGGCCCACAGGCCGATCTTTGAGGCTTGGGCTTGCGCCTGCTGCCCCGCATAGGCGCCCTGGCTGTAGTTAGGCCAATCCAGCGCCTGGCCGTGCTCGACCATCCAGGCGGCCACGCCCGCGCCGTCGGCGCGCCGACAATCGCCGACAAAGCGGTGGTAGCGGTCCCACGTCACGAATGTGCATTCGAGCGGCCTCGACGCGGCCAGGAAAGTGTCCAGCGCTTCGGCCGATCGCCGGCCGCAAGGATACTCGGCGCCATTCGCATCGCGGCACAGCTGCCGGCTCTCTGGCGCGTCGATGCCGTTGAAGCGGACGCGCTGGCCGTGGATTTCGATCGTATCGCCGTCAATGACGGAAGCGACACCGGTAAGCGAGGCGGGCGCCGCCCTTCGTGGGCTGGCCTTTGATGCATCGTCGCTACGTTGCGCGCCCGACGGCGCCAGGAAGGCGGCCACCGCCGCCGCTGCCGTAAGACCGAGCATTGCCGGCACGCTCGCAAGTTGGCGCCGCCACAGCTTGGCACCGGTGGGTCTCTGCCACCGATTGGATCGATATTTGCGGTATGGCCTGCTCATCCGCTACGCCGACCAGCCCGGCCATGCGCTGTCGACCATGGGCAGGCCGGCGCAATAGTAATCGTCAAGGAACCGCCCGGTGGACCGGTCGCGGCAGCGCCAGATAACGCTGTAGTTCTGGCCATAGAATTGGTCCCACGCGACGCCATAGGTTTGTGGTGGCGGTGGCCGGTAATATGTTCCGCCTCCATAGCCGTTGTTGGCAGCGACACCCACAGCTGCGCCGCCGACAGCCGCGATCGCTATGCCTGTCGCGACAGCATTGTCGGTTTGCACAAGCCTGGTGCACCTCTCTGCTGTTGCGCCCCTGCGCACTAGAAGGGCCGCTACCCTGCTACGATACTGTTCGTCCGTGCTGCTGGCGAGAACGTGACATAGCGCAACGGTATTCATTGCCGTGAGATCGCTGTCCGACACGACAGCGCTCGTAGAGCAGCCGCTGACGCACAGGGCTGCACTTGCGATGAGTGCTCCAATTTTCATGTGAATCCCCCAAACAAATATTGGGGCGAGTCCGACCTAGAAGTCCAGAGTTTTGTTTTTCACTTTGCTACGATTCACAGCATGCTGCGGCTAGCTGGCATCCACTGCAACCAACCCTTCCGCCGGTCGTTGACTGATGCTGGGTTGATCTCAGCCACTCCAGAACTTGCCCGCTGGCTCAAAACCGGCGGGCTTTTTTTCCGCGACGCCGGAAGGCTCTATCTCGCCGTATGTTGTGGTACATCGGCACGCCGTCATCGGGCCGTGCCGTTGACCGAGGTGGTCCCTCCGCCATGGTCGGCCGGCGCAGCCTTGACCGTCCGCGCGGGCCATCCCAATCAAGCCCGCTGGCTTCGGTCGGCGGCTTTTTATTTGATGCCCGGCGCCGTCGGCTTGGATCTAGATCCTCGCCAGTGCCGGATTGAAGGTAAGCTGCGGCGGTATGATCGCACTTCGCGCGGGACGGACCATTGGTGTGCAGCAAGAGCGCCGAGTTCATTCGGCCAAGATTCTGCACTAGGCCGAGGTAGGTGAAGGCAGATAGCTATCCGGTAATCGCTGAGATATTGGAGATAATGTTCCCCCATGGAGGTGTGTACCAGTATTATAGGTTTCCAAACTTCATGTACGAACGCCGTGGACGAGCTGCTGTGTGCGCTTGCCGTAAATCGCTTCCGCGAGTTCACAGTCGGAGGTTGGCTAGGACCCTAACGCGAGAGCTTCAACGGCCCCCTTCGCGATGAACTCCTCAACGAGACGCGGTTCACGTCCCTGGCCCAGGCCCGCGCGAGGCTCAATGTATGGCGCGCCGATTACAACGGCGCGCGTCCGCACTCGCACATCGGATGGCAGACACCCAACGAATGTGCATCGACCTTCAACCCGCGACGGTCGCTCGCGCTGCGCAACGTGAAACGCTCCGCGCCAGCACCCGTCGCGTCCACCGGCCATCAGGGCAAATCCACCCCCGGAAACGAACTCACGACTGGATAAAATTTGGGGGAAACGTCAGGGCGGCCATAACTTTGCAGTCTTCAGACGCGAGGCGGCCTACAACAGCCCTGCCCACCATGCTTGTGGCCCGCGACCCACACTGCTTTTCCCTTCAGATCGTACATTATGCTTCCTTCATGATTACCGATGTCTGCATGACCTTGAGGTCTTCCCGCACCATTTCCGCGGCGAGCTCGCGCACGGATGTCTCATGCACCCAGCCGAGCTTCTCCTTCGCCTTGGTGGCATCGCCCAGGAGAAGATCGACTTCCGTGGGGCGGAAGTAGCGTGGGTCTACCTGGACTAGGCATCTGCCGGTCTCGACATCATAGCCCTTTTCGTCGACTCCCTCACCACGCCATTCGAGCTCGACGCCGACATCTTCGAAAACCCATTCGACGAATTGGCGGACAGGGGTCGTCTTGCCCGTCGCCAGCACGTAATCATCCGGTTGTTCCTGCTGCATCATCATCCACATACCACGCACGTACTCACGCGCATGGCCCCAATCGCGTTGAGCATCGAGATTGCCGAGATAAAGCTTGTCCTGCTTGCCGAGGTAGATAGCAGCGGCGGCGCGGGTGATCTTGCGCGTCACAAAAGTTTCGCCGCGCAGTGGGCTTTCATGATTGAAGAGAATGCCGTTGGAAGCATGGATACCATAGGCCTCGCGATAGTTGACCACGATCCAGTAGGCGTAGAGCTTGGCGGCGGCGTAAGGGCTGCGCGGATAAAAGGGCGTTGTTTCGTTCTGCGGTACGGATTGCACGAGGCCGTAGAGCTCTGAAGTCGAGGCCTGATAGAAGCGGGTCTTGTCCTTCAGACCGAGGAGGCGGATCGCCTCAAGAAGTCGCAATGTTCCGATACCGTCGGCGTTTGCTGTGTATTCCGGCGTTTCGAACGACACCTGGACATGGCTCTGAGCGGCCAAGTTGTAAATCTCGTCTGGCTGGGATTCCTGAACTACTCGGATGAGATTAGTCGCATCAGTGAGGTCACCGTAATGCAAAATTAGGCGCGGATCGGGATCGTGCGGGTCTTGGTAGATGTCTTCGATGCGACCCGTGTTGAAGGAAGAGGAACGTCGCTTAATCCCATGAACGACGTAGCCTTTTTCCAGCAGAAGACGCGTGAGATAGGCACCATCCTGTCCCGTTATGCCCGTAACCAGAGCAACTTTCCTGTTCTCACCCATTTTCTTCCTGCTCTATGGTAGTTGAAGTTTCGACTCCGGCTCGCCACACCGCCAGCAAACTGCGGCCCGCCCCATACCCTATGGTAGGATTTCGACAGATGCGGCGCGGAGCTCGTCATTGACAGTGTCAGCCAGCGAGCACACCTGCTCCTGCTTGGAGGCATAGCAAAACAGAGTCTCGCCGCTAACCTGCCTAAGTCGCACATGCGGCCTGAGTGCCGAACTCAGCTCACGGGGTGAGCGACATAGATTTCAATCACGTCGCACCCGATTTGCTCATCAATCAGCGAGTGAGGACGCACGTCCGTTCTCAAGCACGCAGGTCGGTTGCATAGCCGCTCCGCTTCTTCCACGAAGTGGGTGGCCAGTAGAATCGTCTTGCCCTGCGCCAACAGGGCACGTAGCCATTCTCCCAGATAAAATGGCGGGCATGTGGGTCCAAGCCGACAACTCCACCTTACCGCTCTCTTGCGCTAACCAAGTAATCTTAATCATTGCCTGCTTCAGCGTCTTCTAATGGAAATTGTTTTGATCAGTGAAATCGATTGTTTGGATGAGGTGCATCCATAAAATGGATTGTTTGACAGGGCAGCGCGGGCACATCGGCGGCACAAAGTCGTGGGCGCGAGGTTTCGCTCCGCGCGAAGACAAAGTTCGTGGCAGTCGGGGGCTTTGGGCGAACCGCACATTTGAGACGGCGGCGAAAAGCCGGGTAGGGCATTGGTATTGACCTCCAAGGAATTTCGGGCGCGCTAGCCCGAAAACGGTAGCTGGGCTTCAACGATGGGGGGACGAGGCGACCATCAAACTGTGTTTCATACTGTAGGCGATCGCAGTGCGGCGAATTTGAACGGCCGCCTTTGCCAGCCCTCGCCATCGCATCCGGCTACAGGTGCCGAAGATCTTCTCGATCCGAGTACAAATTCTGTGGATCGGTTGGTTCCAGGCGTCGAGCTTTCGGCCTCGTCGCGCCCCCACAGCGGTTGCGACGATGCGCGGCCTTCCACCCTTGGCGCGCACCGCGTCGCCGAGATGATTGCCTCGGTAGGCGCTGTCGGCAAACACTTCGCCGGGATTGTCGGGCAGAGCATCAGGAACGGCGTTGCCGTCCTCGGTGTGGGCGCCGTGACGGCGATCTCCTCGACAAGGGCCGTATCGGCGTAGGCACCGAAATGGGCTTTGAAGCAATGAAACGCTGGTCGGCGCTTGTACTTGACCCAATGGCCCTCTTCATCATCTTCGCTGGCCGAGGCGATGATCGCCGCATCGACAGGCGTGCCGATCTTCACCTGGATCGCTGAACTGGCGGGTGATCTCGGCGAACAACAGGGTCATGAACCTCAAGGGCCTGTCGAAAACGGACGAGAGCGGGTTCGCACAGGTGTCGGCTCCGACACCGAGAACCCGCAGAACCGTCGGAACGATCCTCCACATGGCTGCAGACGCCAAAATTCCTCTCTCGGCCGTCGTCGCACAGCATCGCGTGCCAGTCGCTCAGTCCGGCCGGATCGAAAGCTATCCGGTCGACACGAGTTGCGCCATGTTGGCGCACTTGAAAGCGTCAGAGGGCGCCGTGTCGCATCTTTCGATGGGACCGGACGCCATGATGGCCATAAATGACGTGGATGGCCTGCGCCTGACATTCGACGGCTGGCGGGTCCTGCACATCCGTCCTTCAGGAAACGCCCGCAAATGACATGTTACGTTGAGGCAGTTAAGAATTGGACTTGAAAAAGGGACTTTGTGGACTGCCTCGAACGGCTGTTTCGCTTAGCAAAGCGCGGCCTCGCGTCAGCAGAGGCCCATCGTCAAGGAACGCCTTAGTATCCAACACATGGATGGGCCACATCCACGCAATCAATTTTACAGATGTCGCCCGGCGCATTAGAGAACGCTGAATTTAACCGGAAGCGGGAGTACCCGGCGTCAAGATTTGCGAGCGTCACAGAGATAAGGATAGGCAGTGCAGAGGGAGCTCTTCTGCCCCACGCGCAGCCTCTACCAAATCGCCCGGCGTAACGGTCGACTAGTATCGATTAAGAGATCCCAAGCCAGATGCAACCTCGTCTCTGAAACGAAATTTCCGAAAATGCAGGTCAGTGGATTAGTAAAGCGCAGGTTCGTCGTCTCTCAGAGGCGTACGGGGTTCGGTGATTGTCTATGGTCGCTGGCGGCCGCTTGGCGCTACGCTCAGCGGTCGGGACGAACGCTAGCCGTCGACTGGCGCGGGTCCTGCTATCTCGACCAACCCTTCACAAATGCCTTTCCGGTGTTCTTCGAACCGATCAATGACATCGCTGGCGTACCGGCTATTTGCGACGACCGGATCAACGACTTTTCCTTCCCGGGTCCATTCTTCCCGGAGTGGTGGAATAGGCCAGCGATCGACTGCCTTTACCGCCCAGATGAGCAGATTTTCCAAGAGCGCGACGAGTTGGGCGAGCTCTTTCAGGCCGAACACGATGTCGAAGCGAACACAGTAGTGTGTGACGCTTGCTTGATGTGGCGCTGCGATGAGGATGCCGAGCGGCAGGTCTTCCAGAGTGTCAAGCCTCGGTCTGAAATTCAAACACGCATAAATGCCATTTACCAAGAATGTTTTGAGGGGCACAGCATCATCGGGGTTCATGTTCGACATGGTAACGGTGAAGACATCATGGACCATGCGCCCTACTGGGCCGATCCGGAGTTCGCCGTTCGACAAGTGTGCACTGCGGTTGATAAGGCTAAAGCGTTACCGCACCCCAAGCCTGTGCGGCTGTTCTTGTGCACGGACAGCGCGCAAATCCTGGATCACCTGTCGGCCAGGTTTCCCGATCTTCTCACCGTCCCCAAGCATTTCCGATCCGATCAAGACGGCCCCTTACACACTGCAGCACTTGGGATGGACGGCGCAATTTCCGCCCTCGTTGAGATGTATCTTCTCGGGCGCTGCGATACTGTAATTCGGTTTCCTCCGACGAGCGCCTTTACACGATATGCACGCCTTTTCGTACCACGCGTAATTGAGTTCGATCTGAAGGAGCCAAGTCGTTTGATTTTGATAGAAGACAGCCAAAGAATCTCTGGTCTCAGTTAAGACCCGTCACCTGCACAATTCGGCGGATGCAACCAACAGACATAGTTGAATGTCCATTTCTCATCGAGGCCATGGAAGCGTCGTACGATACCGATAGCGTCGTCATCTGAGGCCGTTCGGCAACGCGCCAGAACTTCGCTGTTACTCGGAGGCCGCAGACCAAGCCAGAGCGACGGCGATCGTGACGCTAACGCTCGAAAGGGCGCGGGCAATCACTCCAGAGACGAAATCGAGGTTGTTATATGAAAGTGGTTCCCGTCATCATCAGCGGCGGAGCCGGATCGCGGCTATGGCCCGCCTCAAGGCAATCGCACCCTAAACCTTTCCTCAAAGTGGCAGACGGGCATTCACTGATGCAGCACACTGTGTTGCGCGCCGGTTCGATAAAGGGCGTAGTGGAACTCGTCGCCGTGACATCTGGGGAACACCTCTTCCTTACCAAGGACGACTTCGACGAACTAGAGTCCGTGGTCCTGCCACGCACCTTTCTGCTCGAGCCTGAAGGCCGGGATACGGCCGCAGCCGTTGCGGCAGCCGCCATCCATGCCAAGGCGACGCAAGGCCCTGACGCGATTCTATGCGTCTTCCCAGCCGATCACATGGTTGGCAACCTGCCTGCATTTTTAGACGTCATGTGCCGGGCCATCGAACATGCGAAGCTCGGGCGGATCGCCACATTGGGCATCACCCCAACCAGACCGGACACGGCATTCGGCTATATCGAAGCGGATGGTGAGAAAGTCGTCCGTTTCGTTGAAAAACCGGATCTGGACACAGCCAAAGCCTATGTCGCGTCCAAGCGCTTCTTCTGGAACGCCGGCATTTTCTGCTTTAGCGCACAAACCATGCTCGACGAGATGGCATCGCATTGCCCCGCGGTGATCCAGGCCGTCTCCGACAGCTACGAGAACGGCCGCTTCAGTCAAGGCGAAGGCTTTGCCAAAATCGAACTCGCGCCTGAGCATTTCGGCTCCGCCCCGCGAATCTCGCTCGACCACGCTGTCATGGAGAAGACGAACAAACTTGCCGTGGTTGCCTGCGACATGGATTGGAACGACATCGGATCCTGGAACGCAATGGCCGATTTGATCGCCCCCGACCAAAGCGGGAACAGGATACGCGGCGATGTGCATATGGTCGACACGACCGGCAGCTATGTGAGCTCCGACAAGCGCGTCATCGGCACGGTCGGTGTCAGCGATCTGGTGATCGTCGATTCCCCGGACGCTTTGCTCGTCGCATCCCGCGACCGCGTTCAGGACGTCAAGAAGCTGTTCGAGGGCCTCAAGGCTTCAGGACATGAAGCTCACCTGGTCCACAGCACGGTACACCGGCCGTGGGGTACCTACACGGTTCTTGAGGAAGGCGAGCGCTTCAAGATCAAACGCATCGAGGTGAAGCCCGGTCGGCGGCTGAGCCTGCAGATGCACTATCATCGTTCGGAGCACTGGGTCGTGGTCAGCGGCTCCGCGAAAATCGTCAATGGCGAGCAGGAGTTGTTCCTGGCGACAAACGAATCAGCCTACATCCCCTGCGGTCATAAGCATCGGCTGGAGAACCCAGGCAGAATTGACCTGGTGATCATTGAAGTGCAGAGCGGCGATTATCTCGGCGAGGATGATATCGTTCGCTTCGACGACGTATATGGTCGAACGTAGATTTCACCCGCGTGACGAGAACGGTCAACGTGTCGCTGACTAATTACCACTAGGAAGCCCGTCTGCCCACTCAGGACCGGATGCTTGTGGAATCGGGAATTGACCAAGTCAGCGGCGAATGACCGCAATCGGCATCAGGGGTGGGACAAATCAACCGGAAAAGACCGGAGAGCATAGTAACGCAACACAGTCCCACTGTCGAATAGCCTTTGATATTTCTGGCTTTCCAAGCACCCTCAGGGCCCACCAAAATTATATCAATGGCTTATGGCCGACTTCGCTCTGAAGTGGGCCAAATCGACCTCGCTATCCCCGCAGCACTCAGTTCGATTGTTTTCGCATGAAAACGAGCAAGGACCGGGGGAGGGCGATCTTGTGCTGGCTTCTATGTCCAATCTTGCTCCTGTTCGTCGTCAGGTTGTGTGCAGCCACATAGCGCGGCTATCGCGAGGCTGGAAGGCCTCCGATCGATAGGTGCGGCGAACGGCGGCAACGAGGTGCGAATAGGATGGCTGAGCGTATGATCGAGAATACCGCAGTTGCGGTCTAGCGCGAAATGCAGCGTCTGTGACTCATCGGTCATTGCAGCGGGAAATCATGACCCTAAGCCGCCCTTCATCAGCCCACCAGCGCCCAGAAGAAGGCGAAGATCCGTCACAATGCCTACCTGTACCAAGGCTTCAAGCAGTTCACCGCGAATGTGAAGACCGCCAGCCATTGCTTCTTCATTTTCGGCCATTCGCTCGCCACGAATGACGACCACATCCTTAACCGCATAGCGCGTGGCAAGTTTCTCTATGGTGAACCAGCATCCGCGGATAACCAGCGGATCATGAACCACGCGAACGAGCTAGCGGTGCAGCGCAACGAAAAACCGCCGCTTGATGTCGTCTTTTATGATGCTGCTACAGTTCATGTCTGGGGTTTAGGCTTAGAAGCGGAATGACTGCCAACCAGGTCATCGAGCCGGAAACTGACCGGCCGGTCGGCCCAAAAATGACATTCAGTTGCCTCCAGCCTTTCGACACGAGCCACTTCACGATCTCGCGATTGCCAGCTAGCGGCTTGTTGCTCGAGCTGCGCGATCCTAGTCTGTGGTCGCTATGCCTCAGCAAGAAGAGTCCGGTTCCTAGCCGGGCGGAGGCGCAACGAGATAGCCAGCTCAGGACAAGGAGAGCAAGCCATGGTCGCTTTTACCCTCAATGGCGAGGCGCGAACACTCGACGTCGATCCAGAGATGCCGCTGCTCTGGGCGATCCGTGACGGCATCGGACTCACAGGAACGAAATTCGGTTGCGGCCTTGCCCAGTGCGGCGCTTGCACGGTTCACGTTAACGGCATGCCGACGCGCTCGTGCCAGACCGCAGTCGGCGACATCGAAGGAGCCTCGATCACCACCATTGAGGGCGTGTCGGGCAAGATCGGCGAAACGGTCCAGGCCGTGTGGGCCGAGTTCGACGTACCTCAATGCGGCTATTGCCAGTCTGGCCAGATCATGTCGGCCGTGGCCCTCCTGACAGCGACGCCGAAGCCGACGGACGATGATATTGATTCGGCGATGAGCGGCAATCTCTGCCGCTGCGCCACCTATCATCGCATCCGCGCGGCCATCCACGAGACCGCCAACCGGCTGGAGACTTGAGGCATGTTGCAGTTTCTCCCGAAGCATAATGCCGTGGGGCCCACGCGCCGCCAGTTCCTCCTCGGCACGGCCGTCACCACCGCGGGCCTCGCCGTGGGCTACCGGCTAATGATGGCCGCGCCCGCCAACGCACAAACGACGCCTGCAGCGGTCCAGGCGAACCCCTTCCAGACCTATGTCGAGATCACACCGGAGAACCGAATCGTCATCCACTCGTCGCAGTTCGAGATGGGACAAGGCTCCTATTTCGGCATCGCCACCCTGGTTATGGAAGAGCTCGACGGCGCCTGGGCGCAGGTCCACGTGGTCGGCGGATATGGCAATACCGCGCTCTACGGCAATCTCGCCTGGGGCGGGGCCGCGCAGGGAACCGGTGGCTCCACGTCGATGAGCTCGTCGTGGGAGCGCTACCGCAAGGCGGGTGCTGCCGCACGGGCCATGCTGGTGGCGGCCGCGGCGCAGCGGTGGGACGTGCCAGCCGCCGAGATCACAGTCGCTTCCGGGGTCGTGTCGCACGCCTCAGGGATGCAGGCGCGCTTCGGTGAGCTGGCTGAAGCCGCAGCGGGAATGCCGGTTCCCGACGACGTGCCGCTAAAGCCGCGCGACAAGTGGGCCCAGATCGGATCGGACAGCCTCAAGCGCTACGATTCCGCCGGCAAGACCAATGGCGCGCAGACCTACACGATCGACCTCAAGATGGATGGACTCAATACGGCCGTTATGATCCATCCGCCGAAGTTCGGCGCTGAGATCGAGAGCTTCGACGTCTCCAAGGCCAAGGCACTCGACGGCATTGTCGATGTCGTCCAGACGCCGCGCGGCATTGCCGTGGTCGGCAGGGACATGTGGACGGCGCTCAAGGGCCGCGATCTCGTGGAGGTGACCTGGAACGAAGAGAAGGCCGAAAGGCGCGGCACGGCCGAGATCATGGCCGAATACACTAAGGCAGCAGACGATCCGGGCGCGGCCACCGCGCGCGACGACGGTAACACTCCAGCAGCGTTGGCCAGTGCTGAGAAAGTCATCCAAGGGCACTACGAATTCCCCTATCTTGTCCATGCTTCGATCGAGCCACTCAACGCGGCCGCCCGAATCAACGAAGACGGCACCATCGACGTCTGGGGCGGACACCAGATGCCCGACCTTTATCAGGCGGCTGCCGCTCAAGTAGGCGGCACCACGCCGGACAAGGTGAGGCTGCACGTGATGAAGACCGGCGGCAGCTTCGGCCGCCGAGCGGTCTCGGACGCAGATCTCATTATCGAAGCTGTTTCCACAGCGCGTGCACTGGGACCCGGCAAGCCAGTGAAGGTGCAGTGGACCCGCGAGAACGACATGCGGGGTGGGCGGTACCGGCCGGCCTATGTGCACGCAGTCAAAGCGGGGCTCGACAAGGAAGGCAATGTCGTCGCTCTCCATGACCACATCGTGGGCCAATCGATCGCGGGCGGTTCGCCCTTTGCGGCGATGATCGAGAACGGCATCGATCCGACCTCCGTGGAGGGCGCCACCAACCTGCCCTATGCGATCCCGAACCTGAAGGTCGAGCTGACCACCACGGACGTGAACATCCCAGTGCTGTGGTGGCGTTCGGTAGGCTCCACCCACACCGCTTACGCAATGGAAACCCTGATTGATGAGCTCGCCGCCGCTGCGAACCGTGATCCGGTCGACTTCCGCTTGTCGATGCTCGGTCACCATTCACGGCATGCCGGCGTGCTGAAATTGGCTGCTGAGAAGGCAGGCTGGGACAAGCCTCTGCCGGAAGGCCGTTTCCGCGGCGTGGCCCTGCATGAAAGCCTCTCGACCTATGTCGCCGAGGTGGTGGAGATCACCTTCAACGATGGAAATGATTTCAAAGTCGACCGCGTCGTCTGCGCGGTAGATTGCGGCACCGCGATAAATCCTGACCAGATCCGCGCTCAGATGGAGGGCGGTATCGGCTTCGGGCTAGGCGCGATCCTCCAGGAGGAGCTGACCCTGACGGGCGGTGTCGTAGACCAAGAGAACTACGACACCTATATGCCGCTCAGGATCGAGCAGATGCCGCGCGTCGAGGTGCACATTGTGCCGTCCGACGAGCCGCCCACGGGCGTTGGCGAGCCGGGTGTGCCGCCGATCGGCCCGGCCGTCGCCAACGCGCTACGGGCGGCGACGGGCAAGACGATCCGCAAGCTGCCGATCATAAAGAACTTGTCAGCATAGCCGGGAATGACACCATGAAAACGGCCGCGATGAAGATCGCGGTCGTAGGTCGTTTTTGAACGCCTCCTGACAGGCGATCACCTCCATTCGATCAATTTTCCGGCGGCTGCCCGGTCCACTATCCGGTTTAAAGACGGTAACCCGTGTTCTGAACGACCGCAGACGGTCGTTGGTGCTGGTAGCACTGAAGAACCGCTTTCGAGACGCAAATGCCGCACGAAAATGTCTCGAAAGGGTCACGCTAGAGACTTTTGTACCACCTATTGCATGTCTGCTATCGCTTTCTGGGCGCGAGAAGCGGCCGGTCCTCTGACGGCCCCATAACAGGACATTGATGTCTTCGCGCTGAGCGTCAGCAGTTGGCTCTACCGCGACCTTTCTCAGGAAGGCTGCACACCGACGCGATCTTCCTTTCACCTTGCGCAAACCTCCCTTCCGAGTGAGGCGTTCAGTGCGTCGGCTTGGTGGACTGAGGCACTTCTGAGTGGGACAACAACATTGAAAAATATTGGAAAAGATTTGAATGCTCTGAAGTCCCACTGATCTCTTACCAATTGATTTTTATGGCTTTCTGAATACCCTCCGGGCCCACCATAACCATTGATTTTATTGGCAAAAATATGCTTCGGCCCAAAACGTTTTGGGCCCATTATGGGCCCAGAGGAAGGGCGGCTGATATGCCGCCCGCGCATGGTCGGTTGGTCTCACTTACTTGACGACGCGCAGAGCCGCTCGCTGCTTCATCGCATCGCGTTTGGCCTCACGCTCGTTGATGGCTCGGACCATGTCGACAGCCATTCGCTTCTTGTTGGCCTCTCGGACATATCCATCCGTCACCGTCATTGAAGAATGCCCCATCGCCTCCATGATGGCGCGCGCTTGGATGTTGCATTCGGCGAGATACGTGCCGAAGGTGCGGCGTAGCCCGTGCAGGGTGTAACCCTCCGGAATGCCGGCCTGTTTGTTCCAATGTGCCATCATGCCGGTGAGGCTCTTTTCCGCGAACGCACGTCCATAGGCATTCTTTAGTACCGTTCCGCCTTTCGAACGATCGAGTGGCGCCAATGCTTGAGCCAGCTTGTCAACGATGGGAATGAACATCTCGCGTCCGCCGTGACGGTTGCGATTCTTCTTCTGCCGGAAATCGAACGCCTCGATCACCTCTAGAGAGCCATCGAACAATTCGATCTCTTCTGAGACCAAGTCGTCCCATTCCAAAGAAGCGATGTCGCCGCGTCGGTTGCCGAGCCAGAAGGCGAGCGCGTAACAAGTGCGCGGCGCGGAGCCGATCGGATGGCGCGCTTCGAACTTTTCACGAATGGGCACCGGCCACGCGGGATTGGCGGTCGACTTAGGAATGCGGACGCGGATCGACAGCGAGGGATCGTCCTGCGGTTTGATCCATTTCTCAATCTCAATCGCCACCCACAGGAGCTTCTTGATTGCGACCAGCAGATGCTTGGCAACCGTCCGGTTGGCGGCAAAAACGGCTTCGACAATCGCACGCAGATGGTCGGCATCAAGATGCTCTACTGGCGTATCGCGCCAAGTCAGCGGATAGGCAGGATCGACCTGCATCTTTAGAAAGCGCTCAATAAGCCGAGCATTCTTCTGCTGCGTCGCTTCGTCAAAGTCCAGCCACTCCATCGTCGCTTCAAGTCGCCGCGCAGCATGACCGAATGTCTTTGGCAACGCCCGACCAGGCAGGTCTATAATAATTGCCTTCAGGCCCTGTCCTTGTGTCGCCCTTTCATAGGCGGCTTCGAATTCCGGTTCGCCGGGTTGACCGGGGAGGCGAATTTCGGGCATGCCCTTTGCCCGGTAGCGATAAACCAACTTCCCTCTTTTGAGGCGCGAAGAGACCCCAGGGTAGCGGGCGTCCTTGAAAGGCCTAGCCATCAAACGCTCCTTTCGGGCTTCTGCCGCCGGCGCTCGACGCGCGGAGAGTCCTCCAGCATCGCCTGTAGCGAAAGAGTTTTGCTTTCCATGGCAACGCGCAGGAGCACAGGGTAAGGGAATCCTCTGCCTTGCTCTATGCCTTCAAACGTGCGCTTCGGTATTCCAAGAACCTTGGCGGCGGCTTCCGCAGTAATCCCGCCTTTGACCCGCCAGGCTTTCACTTCTTGCGCAAGTTTCTCGTTCTCGTCCACATCATGCCTTCCGCACAAGTCACAGCCATACTACGTCTACAGCGTATACGCAACTGGCGTAGCTATCATCTTTTTCCTCCATCCCGTTTGCTTCGTTCCAACAGCTCTTGGAGACCGCTGTCCTTCTCCGGCAACGAGGTAAAAGCGATATCGAGGGCTACACGGTCCCAGATGGTGCGGCTATTGATATGCTTAGGTCTCGGCATGCGGCCATCGCCGACCATCTCGTCAAATAGCGTCGGTCCAACGCCAACGTAGCGCGCTGCTTCCTCGCGAGAGAGACCACGTGGAGGATAAGAAATCGCGTCAGCCTTCACAGCCGTCAACCCGAAAAGTACAACCGGCAGTGGGGTGAAGTCTGGCGAGTCGGTTACGCTGGTCACACCGTTCGTCCGCGGATCCACCAAGCCAGACATCCCGCGCCGCGCCAATTTGGAATGCGACCTTTTCTTACGAATGCACATCGCTGTTAGGAAGATGTCCCCTACGTAGGGTTCGGAAAACGGCGGCAATGGCGTGCAAATCGGAACGGTTGACGTCAGAATGCTTGCCCACCGCTCGCGAACGAGGCTTCGCTCAGGCGCATCGACCGCTGATCTTCGTTTTGGGATTGCATTCGCCATTGTCGCTTAGCCAGAGACGAGCAGTTGGCTATCTTGCATAGCATACGGACCGCCGTGGGCGGGGACAGTCGGTCCCGCGTCCCGTCCTGCGGCCGGCGCCATGCTGACACTCCTACGGCTGTCCTGTTCACCGCCCGCGACGGGGGCGAATTTCCTCCGTCCTACGCGCGACAATATCCGCTGTTGCGGACGCGCGCAGAACTGCGGTTTATACGCCGTTTTTCCGTTGAGCGCCGGCAGTCGCCGCCGCCGACCGTATCGTCCTGTCAGCAACCGTCTCCGTCAGTGTCACCAGTTAAGAAGCAATCGCTTCGGAGTTGACCGCCTAGAGCGGCTTTCCGGCGCGTACCATGGCACGCGCAATAGCGAGTTCGACTTCAGTCTTGGCATTCTCTTTCTGCGTCATGTTGTCGGCTGCAATGAGTCGCTTTAGCGCCCGCAGTGTCTCACCCCGGGTCCAGCCTACCTCCAACATGCTATCAATGATTGCCTGAAAGCCGGGCTCTATGGCCTCCTGACAGTCTAGCGCGCGGTCTGCGTAATCATGGTCGTCCAGGTGCCTGGGCGGATCTATCATTCTTCACTCCATGTCCGGCACGTCGCCGTTGGTGAACAGCACTGTCGGCGGTCCATAGTCGCCAAGCGCCGCGTTGGCGTCGCGACTCCGTGCTATGACACCGACGTGGTTTGAAGCCAGCGCCTTTGCTGTACGGATCGCGCGGTCCTCGCTCTGCTGGTCGGTCGGGCCGTATGCTGTGAACAGTTCGCCGTCCTCGCCGCGGTCGAACGCCACGACAACGATCAGCTTCGGCTTTTTCTGATCTGACACATCGTCGGACACTCAGTGCGTCCTGCCGGAGCGGAGATGCATCTCGATCTTATTGATTACCTTGGTGAGGACATCGACCGCGTGGAGATTAACGGCGAAGTCGAAATTACCTTCCGCCGTTTCGAATATCAGAACGCCGACCTTGGTCTCGTCGTCGCTCATCATGCCCATTCCAATGCCCGTCGGCATATAAGGTGGTTTTTCTGACATGGTCTCTCTCCTCAGATGCGGTGTGGCCTCGTCAGCAATTCGGCCATCTGGCCGTGCGACCCGAAGGGGGCCGAGCAGATAGATAGACGATGGCGACCCGTGTTATCCCGTTCAGCACTATTCGAAACGCATCGACTGGCCGCGCATCATTGCTAAGGTCAGTGCGATTGCAGGATTTGCGGGCGGCGTCTCCATCAGCAAGGAACCATCGAAATCGCGCCACGCTGCCATGCGCAATTCGTCACCGTCATCGGCGGCTGCAGGGTCGAAAACGTGGGCATCATAGGGATCCCGGTCAATCTCGATCGTCCAGTCCTTAAGCGCCCTGCGAGCCATTTCCCCAACCTGGGCGATATCGCTGGTGAAGAAGAGGATACGGCCGCCATCTTCCGAAAGCGGCTCAACCCGATCCAGCGTCGGCCGCTCAGGCACCCAACCAAGAACGAAGGCATTATTGAAATCGATCTGGCGGTCCGGCCCGGTCGTGGTCTCCAACCGGGTGACAACATCAGGATAGAGCTGCTTGCGCGCCGGCCACGTGTCCGGAAGCGCCTCAGCTTGCAATCTCGTTTGGGGAACGTCGATCAGTTCCATCATCTGATGGCGCGGAACTCTGTCTTCCGGCCAGCCCGCACAACATGCCGCCGTCGCAGCCTCGTCGGCTTCCATCCAAACCGAAGCAGCCTGGTCCTCGTGCTCGGTTGGCTTGTCGTCTTCCGGAGAGCCTTTGATGTCCCACCTGTCCAGCGCGAACAAACCTTCCGCGCCTTGCAAAGCCGTAATTCCGGCCCGCGCGAAGACTGCTTCGGCTGCCGCGACACCACGTGCCAGTTCCTCGGGCGTTGCACCTTCCGCGGACGGGACAGTCGGTCCCGCGTCCAGTGCTGCCGCCGGCGCTATGCTGACGCTCCTACGGCTGTCCTGTTAACCGCCCGCGGCGGCGGCGAATTTCCTCCGTCTGCGCGTGACAATGTCTGCATTTGCGGACGCGCGCAGGACTGCGGTTTATGCGCCGTTCTCCTTAGGGCGCCGGCAGTCGCCGGCGCGGACGTCCAACAGGACAGGTGGCCTTCGACCGCATTGTCCTGTCGGCAAACGACACTCATCGGTGCCACCGGCGGGCGGTCGCGACAAACAGCGCCACCCCGCCATACCATTGACTCTTTATTAGGAAGAGAACAAATGAGGAACATTCGTCAGCATTTCGCGTTCAGGAAACAAATGAGTGCATCGACGCCAATCGCTGCCATTTCCGATCTCCGAGATCGCATTGCGCATCTCGAAGGCGGGAACACGCGCGCGCGTGCGGTGCTCCCGTTCGGTGTCGCGGCCATCGACAACCATCTGCCCGGGGGCGGCGTGGCGCTTGGTGCTCTCCATGAGGTTGCCGGCGGCGGCAATGGTGCCATCGATGGCGCTGCTGCATCGCTTTTTGCTGCAGGAATTGCAGCCAGGGCGCAGGGCAAGGTGCTGTGGTGTGTGACGCGTCAAGATCTCTTCGCGCCGGCAATCGCCCAGGTCGGACTTCACCCGGACCGCGTGATCTACGTCGAAGCCGGTGACGATAAATCCCTGCTCGCCTGCTTCGAGGAAGGTTTGAGGCATGTCGGGCTTGGGGCTGTGGTTGCCGAGGTTGCCCGGCTGTCGATGACGGCCTCGCGCCGCTTGCAGCTTGCAGCTGAAGGCTCGGGCGCCATGGGGATCGCCATCCGTCGCTGGCGCCGACAGACTGAAGCTGCCGATTTCGGACAGCCGACGGCTTCGGTCAGCCGCTGGCGAGTTTCTGTCTTGCCATCGAGGCCGCTCCCCGTGCCGGGTATTGGCCGGGCGCGATGGCAACTTGAACTGATCAGGTCTCGTGGAGGGGAAACGCTGGATATCGAAGTGGAGGCTTGTGATGCAAAGGGTCGTCTCGCTCTTCCTTCCAAGCTGGTCGACAGATCGGCTCAGAAGGAAATTGGGCGACGTCTCGCCGCCACCGGATAGGCCCTTGGTGCTGGTCGGGCGGCAAGGCAATCGTCGCCTCGTGACCGCAGTCGATCGCGCGGCAGTGGAAGCGGGCTTGCGCGTCGGAATGCCGGCTACGAAAGCGCAGGCCCTCGTGCAGGGGCTGGCGGTCATGGATGCCGCACCCCAAGCCGACGCGGAGGCATTGGAGCGACTAGCGCTATGGGCATTGCGGCGCTACGCGCCAATCGTCGCGACAGGTCCTCCGGACGGATTGGTCTTGGAGACCACGGGCGCCGACCACCTTCATGGCGGTGAACAATTGATGCTGACCGATATGGTCGAACGCCTCGGCCGTGTCGGCTTCTCGGCGCGGGCCGCGATAGCCGATAGCTGGGGTGCCGCTCACGCTATTGCGCGCTACGTCAAGCAGACCGTCAGCGTGGTCGCCGTCAATTCAACCTACGATGCGATCCTTCCTCTGCCCATCGCGGCACTGCGTTTGCCCAATGCAATCGTCAGCGGTCTGCGGGTTTTGGGGTTCGACCGGGTAGGCGAGCTTCTGAAGCAGCCGCGCGCGCCACTGACGCTGCGCTTCGGGCCGGAACTCGGCCGCCGCCTTGACCAGGCTGCCGGGTGCCTTGCCGAACCGATTGAGCCCGTACGGGCAGCCGATGTGGTCGAGGTCAAGCGCGGCTTTGGCGAGCCCATCGGTGCGGCCGAGACGATCGCCCGCTATGTTGGCAAGCTTGTTCAGGCGCTATGTGCCGAACTGGAGACCAAGGGGCTCCGCGCGCGGCGGCTCGACCTGCTGCTCTACCGCGTCGACAACCGCGTCGAGGCCATTCGCGTCAGCACGGCCTTGCCGGTCCGCGATGTGAAGAGACTGACGCGTTTGTTATGCGACAAGATCGAGACGGTCGATCCGGGCTTCGGCATCGAGTTGATGCGGCTGTCCGCGCCCTTGGCTGAACCATTGACACCTAAGCAGACTATCTCGTCACTCATCGAGCAACGGGACGCCGACATCTCGGATCTGATCGACATACTCGGCAATCGTGTCGGCGAGGAGAAGCTCTACCGGTTTGCGCCAGTTGCCAGCGACGTGCCGGAGCGATCGTTGCGGCGTGTGGCTCCGGCCTCGGTGGAAACCGGCGAGGCATGGCCGGACCATTGGCCGCGCCCGGCGCGTTTGTTTGCCGTGCCGGAACCGATCGAGGCCATTGCGCTGCTGCCGGATCATCCGCCGGCCAGCTTTACCTGGAGAGGCATCCGTCGAAGGGTCAAGCGCGCCGATGGCCCTGAGCGAGTTTTCGGCGAGTGGTGGAAGCGCGACGCCGAGCTTGCCGCCGTGCGCGACTACTTCCAGGTCGAGGATGAAGCCGGCGAGCGGTTCTGGATCTATCGCGCCGGCGACGGCGAGGATGAAGCGACCGGCTCGCATCGCTGGTTCCTGCACGGCATCTTCGGATGACTGCATCCTACGTCGAACTGCAATGCACCTCGCATTTTCCTTTTTGCGCGGCGCCAGCTCCTGCGAGGAATTGTTTGCGCAGGCCGCCATCATGGACATGCCCGCACTTGCCATCTGTGATAGCAACAGCCTGGCCGGCATTGTCCGCGCGCATGAAGCGGCGAAGGCAACAGGTGTCAGGCTGATCGTCGGGTGTCGGCTGGATCTAGCTGAAGAAGTCTCCATCCTGGTTTATCCAACCGACCGCGCATCCTACTCCCGGCTTTGCCGGTTGCTGTCGCTGGGCAAGAAGCGTGGCGGCAAGGCGAAATGCGTGCTGCATTGGGCAGACCTTGTCGCGTATGGCGAAGGCCTTGTTGCCGTGTTCATTCCCGATCAAGCTGACGATACATGCTCGCTCTGGCTGCGGCGACTGTGCGAGGCATTTGATGATCGGGCCTATCTGGCGTTGACGTTGCGCCGCCGTCCCAATGACGCTTTGCGGCTGCACGATCTGTCCAACCTTGCCGGACAGGCCGGCGTGCCGACAGTCGTCACCAACGATGTGCTGTTCCACGAGCCGTCACGTCGCAAGGCATCACCGCGGTGGCGCGCGATAAAACACATCAGGACGCGCGGCTCGATCTCGAGGCCAAGGCAAAGAAGCTGCTCGGCCGCGTGGGCTGATAGCGATTCACGCCTTCCGGTCCCGCAGCTTTCCTGCTGTCCGGTTCTGCGGCTCGCATCTCAGAGTGAGAGGTGGGCCGTAGCTTCATGACGGGTTGGAGGCTGAGAGAGAGGCTTTCGGCCCGCCCGTCGCGGAGTGCATCTCAATGGCTACTGCTTCGAAGAAAATCACCCTGTCGTCGTCGCGCGACATCCCCTTCAATCAGCTCGTCATCTCCCAGGCGAACGTCCGGCGGATCAAGGCCGGCGTATCCATCGAGGAGCTGGCGGAGGATATCGCCCGGCGAACGCTGCTACAGAGCATTACCGTCAGACCTGTGCGCGATGCGGAGGGCAATGAGACCGGCATGTTCGAAATTCCGGCCGGCGGGCGCCGGTATCGCGCTCTCGAGCTCCTTGTGAAGCAGAAGCGGCTTGCGAGGAACGCGTCGGTGCCCTGCATTGTTCGCGAAGGCGGCTTGGCTGAAGAAGACTCGCTCGCCGAGAATACACAGCGCGCTTCGCTTCATCCCTTGGATCAGTTCCGCGCCTTTCTGGCCTTGCGCGAGAAGGGCATGTCGGAAGAGGAAATCGCCGCCAGCCAGTTCGTCTCGTTGGCGGTCGTGAAACAACGGCTTCGCCTCGCAGCGGTCTCGCCAAAACTCCTCGATGTCTATGCTGATGACGGCA
Source organism: Mesorhizobium sp. M0174 (assembly GCF_040322275.1). Taxonomy (NCBI): domain Bacteria; kingdom Pseudomonadati; phylum Pseudomonadota; class Alphaproteobacteria; order Hyphomicrobiales; family Phyllobacteriaceae; genus Mesorhizobium; species Mesorhizobium sp. M0174. Next base: position 64,364 of record NZ_JAMYTB010000016.1, on the reverse strand, counting down.
TGACCCTCGACCAACTCATGGCGTTCACCGTTAATGGCGATCACGAACGGCAGGAGCAGGTCTTCGAACGTCTTACCCAGAGTTACAACAAGGATCCGCACGTCATCCGCCGCATGCTGACAGAAGCCGCAGTGCGTGCTGCTGACAAGCGTGCGCAATATGTCGGGCTCGACGCCTATACCGAAGCCGGGGGCGTCGTCATGCGTGACCTCTTCCAAGGCGACGACGGCGGTTGGCTGCAGGATGTCGGGCTCTTGGAAGCGCTGGTTGCCGAGAAGCTCCGGCTACAGGCTGAGGCAATTTCGGCGGAGGGTTGGAAGTGGATCGATGTCGCTCCTGACTTTCCCTACGGCCACACCTACGGTCTGCGCCGCCTCCGTGGCGAGCAGCCCGCTCTCACCGAGCCGGAGCAGGCCGCCCGCGACGCGCTCCAAGCCGAGTTGGACGCGCTGGAGCAGACTTACGCCGATGCCGATGAACTTCCCGAAGAGGTCGACGAACGGCTCGGCGAGATCGAAACCGCAATCGGTGCGCTTGACGAAAGGCCTGAGGTCTTCGATCCAGAGGAAATCGGGCGCGCCGGTGCCTTCGTCAGCATCGATGCATCGGGCAACCTCAAGGTCGAGCGCGGGTATGTTCGGCCCGAAGACGAACGTCCGGTCGAAACGGAAGCCGATGGCGAAACTGACGCCGTCGCAGCGCGACCGGAGCACGAAGTCGATCGTTCGAGCGCTGCTATCGAGACCGTGATGGAGCAAGAGGAGGACGACGGCTTAAAGCCAATCCCGGACCGCTTGATGACCGAGCTGACTGCCCATCGCACGCTTGCCCTGCGCCACGCGCTCGGCGAGCAGCCTGATGTCGCATTCGTCGCCGCGCTCCATGCCCTCACGCTACGCGCGTTCTATCGCTACGGCTCCGATACGTGCCTGGAACTGGATCTGAAGATCGTCAGTTTCGGCACGCAAGCGCCGGGCTTGAACGATAGTAGCATGGCGTCGGCAGTCGACGCCCGCCACCAGTCCTGGGTTGCGGTGCTTCCAAGAGAGCCTGGCGAATTGTGGGATGCTTTGCTGGCATTCGACAGCGACAGCCGTCAGGCCTTGTTTGCACATTGTGTGTCGCTGTCGGTCAACGCGATGTACGAGGCTTACAATCGTCGGCCGCGTGCGTTGGCGCATGCCGACCAGCTCGCGCAGGCCGTCGATCTCGATATGGTTGCGGCCGGGTGGGTTCCAACCGTCGACACCTATCTTGGCCGCGTCACCAAGGCTCGTATTCTCGCGTCTGTTCGCGAAGCGAGGGGCACGCGTGCCGGCGATCGAATCGAGCATCTGAAGAAGGGCGACATGGCCGAGAAGGCGCAGGAATTGCTCGCGGCTTCAGGATGGTTACCGGAGCCACTGCGTACGCCCGGTCGCCCAGTCGTGGCTCTCACTGAACCCTCCTCGACCGTGATCGGCAGTTCGATCGACCAGTATGTGGAGGAAATGGCGGAGTGCGGCGGCGAAAAGGCTATGGCGGAAACCGAGCTACAGATCGAAGATGAAGCCGCCGAGATCGATACGCAAGCGGTCGCGGCCGAATAGCCAAAGGAGCAACACGTAGACCCGAGGGCCCGTCGGCAACGGCGGGCCCGTTTTTCGTTTGGGAGTCCGCAATGCACCATGCCGCTGATCTTGCGCGACGGCTGGCCGCACAGGCCGAGGCCGTATGCCGCCACTATCTTCCGAAGGGTCACCGCGCGGGTCGTTACTGGCTTGTCGGCGATGTGCGCAACGCGCCCGGTCGCTCCATGTTCGTGCGTTTGCAAGGTAGCGAATCCGGCAGAGGCGCGGCCGGCAAATGGACCGATGCCGCCACCGGCGAACATGGCGACCTCCTCGACGTCATTTCCGAATCCCTTGGCGTGGCGGGCTTCAAGGACGTTGCCGAGGAGGCGCGTCGCTTCTTGTCGATGCCCAAGCCAACGCACGATGCAAAAGAACCAGTCCGAGCGGCGTCCGCTTCGGCAGGCTCCACGGAAGCGGCGCGGCGGCTGGTCTCAATGTCACAGCCGATTCCGCGCACGCTTGTGGAGACATATTTGCGTGCACGCGGAATAACGGCCTTGCACGAAACTAAAAGTCTCCGCTTTCATCCGCGCTGTTACTACCGTCCCGACGATGAGGGGCCAACCGAGCTTTGGCCCGCGATGATCGCGACGGTGACCGACCTCAATGGCAAGCTCACCGGCGCACACCGCACATGGCTCGATCCGGGCGGTTTTAGCGAGGCCCGCCTAGGCCGGGCTCCGATCGACACGCCGCGGCGAGCCATGGGCGAACTGCTTGGGCACGCGGTCCGCTTTGGTGTCGAAAGTGACGTGATGGCGGCCGGTGAAGGCATCGAGACCATGTTGTCGCAACGTTCAGCGCTGCCCTCCTTGCCGGCGATCTCAGCCCTGTCGGCAGCGCATCTGGCGGCCATCGTCTTTCCTGCCACGCTGCGGCGGCTCTATATCGTTCGCGACAATGATCCGGCCGGGGATGGAGCAATGGCGGCGCTCGTCGAACGCGCCAACGCGGCCGGGATTGAGGCCAGGGTGCTGACACCGCAACTCGGCGACTTCAACGAGGATCTGCGCCTGCTCGGTCTTGATGCTCTGAGGGCGACTTTGCGGGTTCAGATGCCACCCCAGGATGTGGCACGTTTCATGTCGCCCGCAGCCTGACCGAGAAAGAGAACGGGGCTCAGCGTTGTTGCGGACTCTTAACATGCCTATGCGGGACCGAGCTGGAGAGGACGAGCCCTGCGGCCTTCCAACGGGCGATCGGGCACCGGCCGGCCCGGACCGGCAATGGCTGCGCCCGGCTATTTTCCGGCGGCCTTTGCACCCCGCGGCACCCCGCGGGGACCCCGTATCAGGCCTTTCCAGCGCGAAACAAAATAGCCGGGCTCGCCATCCTCCACTCCGTTACGGCCCTGCGCTGGCGCTGCGGGTGCAAGTCCGGACCGCCGCCGCCTTCGTCGCCATGAAGGCCGCGATAGGCGCGACCGGTCCACCTGAGGAAGCCGCCATGGGCAGCCAGCACGATACCGACTTTGAACCGCAACTCCCATTCTCTCCAAGCGATCACGTCCTGCAGGAACTCCAGCTCTACGGCTACCGACCCTTCGAGGACGAACCCGATCCGCGTCCGCTTCCCGAAGGCTGTGTCATCGCAGCCAGCATGGCCGACATTTTCGACGCCCTCGTGGTGGCGCTGTCCGATACGCGCCTCGAACCGGAGCTCGAGGAACTGCTCTGGGGGACGGTCAATCTCTTCCATCGCGCCGTTGCCCGGATCGAACGCGACCTCGACGCCAACGAGCTCGCCCAGCAAAGGCTGCAGGGCGAACAGGACGGTTCAGAGGTCAAGTCCACAGAGCTCGAGCGCCTCATCGCGCTGGGCCAGACGCTTATAGAACGACGCAACGCGTTCGAACTGATGCGCGACCAGGCCGCCGAACATTTCGAGCGTCACACGCATTCCACCTGGCGACCGCGTTCGGGCTCCGTCGTCAACCACCGCTATCTCACAGCGGCCATGATCGACAGTCGCGATTTCCTTGCCGCCAAGAGGCACGCCAATACCCATGCGCTTCTGCCCCCCGGGCCGAAGGTCGCCGTCACCGGCGGGCTCGACTTCAATGATCATCGCCTGATCTGGGCCAAGCTTGACCAGGTCCATGGTAAGCATCCGGATATGGTCCTGCTCCACGGCGGATCGCCCAAGGGGGCAGAGTTGATCGCGGCCAGATGGGCTCACAATCGCAAGGTGCCACAGATCGCCTTCAAGCCTGACTGGACCAGGCATGCCAAGGCCGCTCCGTTCAAGCGCAACGATGCAATGCTCGACACTTTGCCGATCGGCGTCGTTCATTTCCCTGGCACGGGCATTCAGGACAACCTCGCCGACAAGGCACGCAAGCTCGGCATCCCGGTCCTGAAATTCGGCGCCGCATGAGATGGACGGCCGAGGCCAACGCCAGCGCCATACTCGTCTACTGGTGTGTTCGTTCCGGACGGCGGTCGGGCCATGGCGCTGCCGGCACGATGGCGACGACTGCGGGCCAGCACGGCTCGAACTTCAGGTCTTACCGGCTTCTGAAATTGAAAGCACGAACCGATCCTCGCGTTCATCAGCGCAATTCCTTGGTCCGGTCCGAGGACCTGATGCCATCAACCCGTAAAGGGTCGGACTACGCAAGGCGTGCCGCCGCTTCGGCTTCGCCTCTCCGGTGATTGTGGCCCTCGGCCGGACACATCGGGCGCCTGTCACGCGGGGATCGATCCCCGCTTCCAAACAGGAGCCGAAAAGATGTCCCTCGCAGAAGCAAACGCCTTGGCGTTCAGCCTCGCCACCAGCCTGATGGTCAGCATCGTCATCTTCCGCGCAGGGGACGGCACACTCTCCGTAGCGCCAATCGACGACTACGACGGAGACATCTCGGAGATCGCCGGCGAAATCGACCCCTATGCTGAATGAACCCGCCTGGGACGCACCGACAAGCGAGGCGACGTCAAACTCAGACGTGCCTCGACGAATTGCTCCGCACCTCCATGTCACTGGCCAAATCTGGCGGGGCTGCTACAGGCCGAGCGACCGGGAAGATGAACAACCCGGCCGCCTATGAAGAACGCCAAAATCAGCGCCTTCCCGCAACAGCTAGGTCTTCGTGCCCGCGTCGTGCGCTGCGTGGCCAGGAGCAGGCGCGTTTCGCTGCCCGTTATGCCGGCTAGCAGCGTATGCGGCGCAGCACGGCATCGAAATCGGTCAGCGAGGCCGTGCCGAGTTCAACCACCAGATCTCATCGATAATTGGTGGTATGGATGGTCGAGACTTCCGGAAGCCGCCCAGTGCCAGGACCACGCGGGCGGCGGCATGGCGCTCAATCTCAATGAGCATGATACCGCGCATGCGCTGATCGACCTGCGTCGGCGCGCAGCACCACCGTGTGGCCGATGATGTCGCCGGACCGTTCCAGCCGCTCCATAAGCGCCCTGACCGTGGCGTGCGAGAGGCCGAGATCGGCGAGATCAGACACGCTGCCGCGAGCGCCCTGAGAACCGCGGGGCTTGCTGAGACGCTGTCAGATCTTGGCCACGCTGTTGAGGATATGGGCACCGTCCAGGCAATTCCGGTAAGGCGCATCGTCCATGAAAACCTGGCGCTGAAGGCGCTGCTCGAGATATCCGCCTGGACATCGAGGCCGCCTGCGCGGCGAGTGCGGACGCCATGCCGATTTCCTCGGCGGGGATCATTCGATCTCGGCCGGGACCGTGTCGGGGCTCGCCCGCCGCGCCGCCGAACCGGGCGTGCGCGACCTCTTAGCCGATCCCGACGAGCCACGCGACCTGTTCGGCATGCTGCTGAGGGCGGCCCTGCAACCCGCGGCGTGAGGCAAACTCCTGGAAGCAGTGTCCTGTAGGCAAGCTTCAGCCCTTTCGCCCGGTTGGAGTTGCTCCAGCTTAATCGGGGTGCGCTGCCTCATCGCAGCGTTCAGTCGGTCAACAACTTGCCCGCGCCGGCCCGACCCATGTCCGCCACCTCGATCCCATCCGACGACAGGATGGCATCGAGGGCTAGGAGCGCGGCTTGTCACAGGGAAATGCGATCAGCAGTGCTGGCAGCATAGGCCTTTGGCACTGATCGAGCGTCACGTCGTTCTCCTCCAAGAAGTCGGATCCCGGCAGCCATATCTCCTTACCCGCCTGTTGTCACAATCACACCGATAGCGGTCTCTTCGATTGGTGTTTCTGGTCGAAAGACGGCTTTGCCTCGATCGCCTGTGACGCAACGGCACGTCGCGACTTTTTTCCCCTGCCGGCTTCGCCGTCATTCCTCGCGGTACAACAAAGTCTCTCCCGCACCGTCCTCCGCTTCGCTTCGGCCCCTGGGTGCGCCGGCGATCGCCTCCGACCTTTCGATCACCATCGAGACCACAATGGTGTGGCTCGAAACAAACAGGATCAAGGAGAACTATCATGGCTACCATCGGCACCTTCAAGAAGTCCGGCAACAACGAGTTTACGGGCGACATCGTCACCCTCAGCGTCCAGGCCCGCGGCGTTCGCATCGTTCCCGAAACCCGCGCCAACGGCGACAACGCCCCCAGCCACCGGGTCTTCGTCGGCCGAGCCGAGATCGGCGCCGCCTGGGCCAAGCAGTCCAACGAAGGTCGCAATTATCTCGGCCTCAAGCTCGACGATCCGAGTTTCAACGCCCCGATCTTCGCCAACCTCTTCGATGACGAGGAGGGCGAGGGCCACAGCCTGATCTGGTCCCGTCCGAGCCGCCGCAACGCCGAATAGGGCGCCCGAGAAGCCCGCCCGACCCGATCGGGCGGGCTCCCATTTTGAAGCAGCCTTGGCTGGCTCATCGGGGGCGATGCCGAGACAGCATCGCGTGATGCACTACGAGCCTCCTGTGCCGGCGAAACCAGACCTATAGGATTCGGACTTGAATCTCGGCCGTTTGCCGGGGGAGGGCAGCCATGATTGAGCCATTTGAGGAGACCGCGCCGACTGGCGATGAACTCACCGACTACGATCGCAGCCATGTGAAGCTCTACATGCGTCTGTTCGACGCTGACGCTGACGGCGCCGATTGGCGCGAGGTGGTCAAGGTGCTCTTCGGGATTGATCCGACCAAGGACTCGCAACGTGCCCGGAGCGTCTATGACAGCCATCTCGCTCGAGCACGATGGATGACGCGTACGGGCTACCGATACCTTCTGCGTCAGACTGACGATTAGCGAGCATTGCCGGCCGGTGATGCTGAAAAGGCATCACCCGATGCCTCCCCGTGACGTTTCGCCAACCACCAGAGTCCGGAATCGATTCGAGCACGACTTGGCCTTTCGCGAGGAGATGCACGATGAAGCCGAACACGTCGCGTTGGCGGGACAACAACAGCTACGACTTCTTCGACAGCTTGCCAATCGAAGGGCTCGCTTGGGAATGTCTACGCCGCTCAGATGCCTATCATCGCGCCTACCTGGGCCTTGTTCATTCGAGAACGGAAAGGGAGCCATTTCCCGCTGAGGCCCAGAAACGCTGGGGGTTGCGATTTCCCGGCACGGCCCGACCTTTCGGCCCTGGCGCAAGACGTCTTGTGGTCGCCTCTGGTGGATCCCGCGGTGTTGGCTCTCATGTCATCACCCGACTGCCTGCCGATCGGCCCCGCGACGCTCAGCGGAGTCGAAAGGCATCGTGAGAGCCCGCAGGGATTTCACGCTATTCATGACAACGGGATAGCCACCCAGATTCTGCTCCTTCCCGGCAGCGAGGGCGACCATTCGCTGGCGGCGGTGATCCCGCTGGATTCTCAAACGCTGGGACGCGTCGAGGCTCTCGTCCGTTTCTGGCGGGCCTATCACCGGCGACCTGTGCCGCCAGACACGCGCGTAACCGTTCAGCAGCGTCGTCGCCTGCGCTTGATGATGCAGGCGGCCGATGGCCGCACGAACGGCGCCAGCTATCGCGACATTGCGACCGCCTGTTACGGAATTGAGCGTGTAGGCGCCAATCCGTGGAAGACGTCATCCCTGCGTGACGCCGTCATTGGTCTCGTCAAAGGCAGTGCCGCCATGATCGGCGGAGGCTATCTGCAACTCCTGCGCCACCGCACACGACACTAGCCCGGGGTGGAAATATCACGCCCCCCAATCTTCCCCATCCCCTGCGAAGCCCGCTTTCCGCCACCGTGATCGTCATCCGCCGCTGAACGCCAGCGGTTCCCATTAGCCCCACGGAGGCCCATCCATGCGATCAGATCTAGCCGTTTTGCCGCCGCGCTTTCTTCGCACCAAGGAAGCAGCCGAATTCCTCAGCCTGTCATCGCGTACGCTCGAAAAGCATCGCACCTATGGCACCGGTCCCGCCTATCGCAAACTCGGTGGCCGCGTCGTCTATGCCCTTGACGACCTGCAGGCGTGGGCCGAGCGCGGGGCTGTGATCTCGACTTCGGACCCACGCGGCTCAGTCCTTCCCGCTAAGCGCCATTTGCCGATGCCTGCGATCCTCACCGGACGGCCCGGACGGTGATTTGCGGGACCGCGCAGACAGTGCGGCCGATCGCGCAATGGACAATTGCTTGTCGTCATCAGGCTGATTCCCAAAAAGAGCAGGACCACACAATGACCGATACCACGGCCCTGGATTCGACCGGGTCTGCGGGCGACGCGTTGCAGAACGGCAGCCTCACCCGTGTCGAACTGACATGGATCGCGAAGAAAATCGAGTTCTGGATCCGCTTCGGGTCCGTCGATCGAGAGCAGATCCTCGACCGGCGCCGGCGTGTCCTTTGGTTTCGCCCCGGCGCCATTTTTGCCTTCGTGCGATGGGCATCGAACGACTTCGGCACGATCATCTCCCGTCTCGATATCGTGCATGCCGTTGCACCCGGCCAAGCCTGCCAGACGCTGCCTTTCGTGCGACCCGGCGGCGACATCCTGCTGACGATGCAAGGTTGGCCGAGCGTCGAACAGGTGCTGCAGATGATTGACGCCGTCGAGCGTCTCGGGATCGATCCGGAAACGGTCTCGCCCGATCACTGGCGGCACGTCCACCACCGGATGACGGCCGGGCAAGAGCCGCGCGCCTACACGCTTGATCTGCATTGCGCCTACCTCCTTCGGAAAAGGGTGCGGCCATGAGGCGGTCGACAATCATCCTGGCAATGGCGCTGGCCAGCGCCGGCGTGTTCCTCCCAGGTCTCACGGCACCAGCGCCCAGGTTTATCTGGAACGCGTCACCCAGCGTGCCGATCGGCTTCTACCGAATCGACGGGGGCGGCAAGTTTTCGGTTGGCGACCTTGTCGCCGTACGTCCGCCTGAACCGCTGGCAGAGTTCCTTGCCGAGCGGGCCTATCTGCCGAAAGGCGTGCTGCTGCTCAAACGCATCCTTGCAGTTTCTGGTCAGACAGTATGCCGGATCAAGCTCGCTATCTCCGTCGACGGCCGTGACGTTGGCGCCGCGCTTGAGCGAGATCGCGCCGGCCGTGATCTGCCAAGTTGGCAAGGCTGTCACTCTGTTCCGGCTGCGTCTGTGTTCCTGATGAACCGGCAGGTCCGCGACAGCCTCGACGGCCGCTACTTCGGCCTCGTTTCCACCGACCACATCATCGGCCGCGCGGTCCCGCTGTGGACCGACGAGCAAGGCGACGGCCGCTTTTAATGGCGCGCGCGAGCGCGGTGAGCGCGCCACCGACGGCCCTTTCAGGTCGTCCCCGACATCACCGCCGAACATCCTCGAAAGGACAAAGTACATGCCACAGATCGGACAATTCACGCGCAATCAGACTGGCTACTGCGGGCGCATCCGTACGCTCAGACTCGACCTCGACATCGCAATCGTCGAGGCCGAAGCGAGCGACGTCGAAAACGCGCCCGACTATCGCGTGCACGCCGGCGGCGAAGACGGCCCTGCGATCGGCGCCGGTTGGAAACGCTCCGGCGAAAAGGCCGGTGAGTTCGTGTCGCTGCAAATTGACGACCCGACCTTCGCGCAGCCCATTCGCGCCAACCTGTTTCAGGACGGCGAGGACAAAACCTCCTGGGCATTGATGTGGTCGCGTCCGCGTGACCGCGCAGAGAAGGATTGAGTGATGTCCGCGCGCCGTCGGTCGACGAACCATCTAGACCCTTCAGCATTGCTTCGCGTCGGTTGGCCCAACGCGCTCGTCCTGCTTGCCGGGCTCTGCGTGCTATCCGCCGGTACTACGATTGCAGTGGCGAAGAGTGCCACAGCCGGCACGCCGGCGGCGCGCAACTACGAGGCCCATATCGCGGACGCGGCGAGGCGTTTTAGGCTTCCGCCCGCCTGGATCCGTGCGGTCCTTTGCGCGGAAAGTGCTGGCGACCAACGCGCCACCTCGCCAAAAGGCGCCATGGGCCTGATGCAGATCGTACCGGCAACCTGGGCCGAACTGCGGGTTCGATATCGGCTCGGCAGCAATCCATACGATGCGCGCGACAACATCGTCGCGGGATCCGCTTACATCCGCGAACTCCTGGATCGCTATGGATCGCCCGGGTGGATTGCTGCCTACAATGCAGGCCCGGGGCGCTATGAGGCATCATTGCAGGGTCGGCCTCTGCCGCGGGAAACGCACGCCTATGTGACAGCCGTCGCGTCCGCCATTGGCAGCGACACTGCTACGACAGCGACTGGCCCGGCGCGCCCTAAGTCATCAGGATGGAGGACAGCACCGCTTTTCGCCCTGCTGCCGGCAGGAAAGCCTGCAGCAGATTCCCGGACGGTCGAAGACTCGGCCACATCCAATGCCGCACCTCGGTCGGCCGGCCTGTTCGTGACGCAAGCGGGCGAGAGGGCTGAGCCATGAACCGGTACACCATCTTTGGTGCTGATGCGGACTCTAGCGCGCCATGGCGGGCGCCAGGGCTGGAGACCGCGCACACAACCGAGCGATGGCAAGATAAAAGCGCGCACATTGCGCCTCGGTTGGGTAGTTGTTTCTGCTCGATCTTCTGGCGCCTTGTGCACATTGTCCACATTCGGGGCAATGTGTGCGGCAACATCAAATCATTGTATTTGCCTGCTCTTTTCAACGTTGCGGAATATCGCCATGGACAATGAGCGCGAGTTCCGCATCCGCCCTGGCCGGATGCGCTCGACGCGCGCCCAGCAGGCCAGGCCGTTCATCGCCCAGGCGCTAGCCGCGGCGAAAAAGGCCGGCGGCGGCATCTCGCGCTCGGGCAGGATTGTGTCCAGCAACCGCTCCCGTTTTGGTCACGGTCAGCGTGCGAGCATCCAAGCCAATCGCTTCATCACATCGCGGTCGCGCGGCGCGGTGGTCAAAGCTCGCGTTGTCCGCCATTCCGTGCGCGCTGGCGTGCTTGGCGCACACCTCGGCTACCTGCGACGCGAGGGGGTAACCCGGGACGGGGAGAAGGGTCGGCTGTTTGGGCCGAGGACGGAAGATGCAGATGCTGCGGCCTTCGCCGCGCGCACCGCGGAGGATCGGCACCATTTCCGCTTCATCGTTTCGCCCGACGACGCTCTCGACATGACGGACCTCAAGTCCTTTGCCCGCGATCTTGTCGGGCAGATGGAGAAGGATCTTGCCACGCGGCTCGAATGGGTTGGGGTCGATCACTGGAACACCGCGCATCCGCATGTCCACCTGATCGTGCGTGGGGTTCGTGACGATGGCCAGGATCTGGTCATCTCGCGGGATTACATTAGGCAAGGGATGCGCGACCGGGCGCGCGACCTCATCACCCAGGAATTGGGGCTGCGCACTGATCTCGATATCCGCCGCGCGCTCGAACGTCAGGTCGAGTCCGAGCGGTGGACGCAACTTGACCGCCAACTCGCTCGCGATGCCCGCCACACCGGCTTCATCGATCTTGCCCCACAGGCCGACAGGCAACCGGACGCTTTCCATGCGATGAAGGTCGGCCGCCTGCGCAAGCTTGAAACACTCGGTCTCGCCGATCAGCTTGGCCCCGGCCAATGGCTGATCGACGACAAGGCCGAGACGACATTGCGCGAACTCGGAGAGCGCGGCGACATCATCAAGCGCATGCACCGCGCGCTCAGCGCGCAACACATCGAGCGCGGTCCGGCCAGTTACGTCCTGGCAGCAGAACGCCTCGACACGCCCGTTGTCGGCCGGCTGGTCGACCGTGGGCTCGACGACGAGCTGATCGGCACAGCCTATGCCGTGGTTGACGGAGTCGACGGACGCACCCATCACATCAAACTGTCCGACCTGGAATCTGCTGGCGACAGCGCGCCGGGATCCATCGTCGAGCTGCGCCATTTCGATGATGCGCGCGGCCTGCGTCGGGCAGCGCTCGCCGTGCGCTCCGATTTTGCCGTCGATGAACAAATTGTTGCGTCAGGTGCGACTTGGCTCGACCGCCAGGCCATCGCTCGCGAGCCTGTGGCCCTAGCCGAGACCGGTTTCGGTGCCGAGGTCCGCGATGCCTTGACCCGGCGCGCCGAACACCTTGTCAGTCGGGGGCTGGCAGAGCGGCAGGGAAGGCGGGTCGTCTTCACGAGTAACCTGCTCGACACGCTCCGCCGCAAGGAACTGGAGACGATCGGCGACAAGCTCGCGATCGACACAGGGAAGCCCTTCAACCCAGTTACAGGCGGTGGCTATGTGGCCGGCACCTATCGCCAACGTTTCACGCTCGCCTCCGGCCGCTTCGCCATGATCGATGATGGACTCGGTTTCCAGCTGGTTCCCTGGACACCCTCTCTCGAAAAGCATCTCGGCCAACATGTCTCCGGCGTTGCCCGCGATGGTGGAGGGGTCGAGTGGAGCTTTGGCCGCAAGCGGGCTCTCGGCCTGTGATAGTTAAAGAAAGGATCAAGCGATGTCGGCCACCAAAATCCTCTGGGGTCAGATCCTCACTGTTTTCCTGATCGTCCTGCTAACAGTATGGGCTGCGACGCAATGGACCGCATGGAAGCTTGGGTTCCAGGCGCAGCTTGGCCCGCCCTGGTTCGATGTCGGCGGGCTGCCGGTCTATTATCCACCGGCGCTGTTGTGGTGGTGGTATTTTTATGACGCCTACGCTCCGGATATCTTCCTGGAGGGCGGCTTGATTGCCGTGTCCGGCGGGTTCCTTTCGATCATCGTCGCGATCGGCATGTCGGTGTGGCGGGCGCGCGAAGTCAAGAACGTGCAGACCTATGGCTCGGCGCGCTGGGCCGACCGGCGGGAGGTGGAGGCTGCGGGTCTCCTCGGCAGCGATGGGGTGGTGCTGGGTCGCTATGACCGCCACTATCTGCGCCACGATGGTCCTGAGCATGTGCTGTGCTTCGCCCCAACCCGATCGGGGAAAGGCGTCGGCCTGGTGGTGCCCTCCCTGCTTGCCTGGCCGGGCTCGGCAATCGTTCACGACATCAAGGGAGAAAACTGGCAACTCACCGCCGGCTTCCGCGCTCTGCACGGCCGCGTGCTGCTCTTCGATCCGACCAACTCGCAATCGTCCGCCTACAACCCGCTTCTGGAAGTCCGCCGCGGCGAATGGGAGGTCCGAGACGCCCAGAACATCGCCGACATTCTGGTCGACCCGGAAGGCAGCCTGGAGAAGCGCAATCATTGGGAAAAGACAAGTCACGCGCTGCTGGTCGGAGCGATCCTCCATGTTCTCTATGCAGAGCAGGACAAGACGCTCGCCGGCGTCGCCGCCTTCCTCTCCGATCCAAAGCGCCCGATCGAATCGACGCTTGCGACCATGATGAAGACCGCGCATCTCGGAGGGGCTGGCCCGCATCCGGTCATCGCCAGTGCGGCGCGCGAACTGCTCAACAAATCCGACAACGAACGCTCAGGCGTCCTTTCCACAGCGATGTCCTTCCTCGGTCTCTATCGCGATCCGGTCGTCGCCGAGGCGACCCGCCATTGCGACTGGCGCATCGCCGACATCGTCGGCGGGAAGCGACCGGCAACGCTGTATCTCGTCGTTCCGCCTTCGGACATCAGTCGCACCAAACCGCTCATTCGCCTTATCCTCAATCAGATCGGCCGTCGTCTCACTGAGGATCTCCACACAAAGTCAAACCGCCACCGGCTGCTGTTGATGCTGGACGAGTTTCCCGCCCTTGGCCGCCTCGACTTCTTCGAGAGCGCGCTTGCCTTCATGGCCGGGTATGGACTGAAGGGCTTTCTCATCGCGCAGTCGCTCAATCAGATCGAGAAGGCTTACGGTCCAAACAACTCCATCCTCGACAACTGTCACGTGCGCGTCAGCTTCGCCACCAACGATGAAAGGACCGCCAAGCGGGTCTCGGACGCGCTCGGCACGGCAACCGAGATGCGTGCAATGAAGAACTATGCCGGCCATCGGCTCTCGCCCTGGCTCGGACATCTCATGGTGTCGCGCCAGGAGACCGCACGCCAGCTCCTCACCCCCGGCGAGATCATGCAGCTTCCGCCAGCCGATGAGATCGTGATGGTGGCGGGGGCGCCGCCAATCAGGGCGAAGAAGGTGCGCTACTACGAAGATGCGCGCTTTCGCGAGCGCATCCTGCCGACGCCAGAGTTGGATAGGACTGCAGCAACCGATCGTGGCGACTGGAGCCAGCTGCCGCCATCGACCCGACCTGAGCTCGCCGATGCTTCCGCTGTGAGCGGAAACAGCGATGGGGATCCATCGGAATCAGTGCGACGCCTGCAACCCGAGCTCGAGCGGGCAGGGGCCGTGGAAAAAGCAGTCTCAATCGACAATGAGTTCGAGATCGAGCCCGCCGACGACGGGGACGATGATGCCATCCGCAATCGACGCCTGGCCCGGCTCATGCAGGGCATGGCGCGGCAGGTCTCACTCGACCCCGATGATGGAATGGAGCTGTAAGCGCATGACGGCTCGCAAAAGGAAAGTGCAGATCTCCGTCTATCTCGACCAGAGGATCATGGCGATGCTTGGCGACTATGCGGCGCGGCGCGATCAGCCCCAATCCATGATCGCGGAGGCCGCGATCGCCTCGTTCCTCTCGCCGGATGCTGATGAGCGTCGCGAGGCGGCAATTGCCAAACGCCTCGACCAGGTCGATCGGCGCCTGGCACGGCAGGAACGCGATATCGGCATCGCAGTCGAGACCCTGGCCGTGTTCGTCCGCTTCTGGCTCGCGACAACGCCGGCCTTGCCGGAGCCCGCCGCGCAGGCTGCGCGCGCCAAGGCCGCCGAACGGTACGATTCCTTCGTCACGGCCCTGGGCAGGCGCCTGGCGAAGGGACCGAAACTGGTGCACGAGATTTCCGAAGACATGAATCCCGGTGACGACGTTGCAACGCAGTCTTAGCGTTTGGCATTCGCCCTGCCGCCTCTCGCCAGCGCTGGTGCAGGTATTCAAATGCGAGAGAGGAGTCGTCAGCCGTCGACCGCGCCGGCTTGAGGGACCTCAAATGAGGCCAGAAGGTCAGCTGCGAACTCGTGCAGGAAACGCTCCGAAACGACGTCAGCCGGCGCTCTTCGAGTGATCTAGTCGCCCCAGGCTTCCCTATCCGTTCCACATCGTCGAGCGGAGAAGAGCCTGCACATGCTCAGGCAGGTCAAGCTCACCACGCGCCTCGATCTCTAGAAGATATCCGGCTTTGGACAAGCGATCGCTTTCCCTGACTGCAGCATAGGCACAGATAGCCAGCAGCGCCGTTTCCTCCGTTCGGCTAGCTCTGTCACGATCCTGGCTGTTGCCGCCCGTTTCGCGGACGGCCTTGCCGAAGGCTGTGTATGCTTTCTTGTGCGCCTCAATCAGCGCTCCCAGCTGGTTGGACGGCTCTCTGTCCCCACGTGGCGGGTCTGCGGCGAGGGCCTTTGTCCCAACAGTCGAGGCCAAGACGGCGCTGCCCGAACGGGTGAGCAGGACGCGGCGGTTGATCGTGGCGAACCTCCTCTTCCATCCGGGCAGGCTAGATCAGGTCTCCTAAGCACCATGGCACCGTAACACAACGGTTCGCGCATTCATGTCAGGATGGATGACCTCACAGCGGCCTTACAGCCATTATGGTTGAAGCGATCGCGGTTGGTCCGACTTTGTCCAACTGCTTCCAGACCTCGGCCATGCTGCTTTCGCCCATCGCACATCGGCACCTGCGATTCCCTAGGACGATCACCGGGTCGTTGCCGAATGAGGCAAGGGCAGCCCGCCGTTCTCCTGTATTTACACGCCATACTACGACGCGCCGATATACTTGTTGCAGCGGCGCAAAATACCACTCTCTTAATCATCCCCGACCGGGGACCGTCTGAATTGTTCCCGACCGAAACGGGGACAAAATGGCTGCTTCGCACAACGAGACCGAAGGACGAGCGCGCAGCTCGCGTATGCTGCGAACGGCGCTAGGGCCTGCCATCGGCCAATTCCTGGACGATCCCAAAATCGTCGAAGTGATGTTGAATCCGGACGGCCGGATCTGGGTCGATCGGTTCGCGGAAGGCCTGGCCGAGACTGACGAGATGATCTCAGTCGCCGACGGCGAGCGCATTGTGCGACTGGTCGCCCATCATGTCGGCGCGGAAGTGCACGGCCGCTCGCCACGCGTGTCGGCGGAGTTACCAGAAACTGGAGAGCGGTTCGAAGGGCTGCTGCCGCCCGTCGTCGCCGCGCCAGCCTTCGCAATCCGGAAACCTGCCGTCGCCGTCTTCACGCTCACGCACTACGTGGCGGCAGGCATCATGACGACGGAACAGGCAGCAACGTTGCGCGCCGCCGTCGCCAGCCGTGCCAACATCATCGTTGCCGGCGGAACATCCACGGGCAAGACGACGCTCACCAACGCCTTGCTCGCCGAGGTCGCTAAAGGATCTGATCGCGTCGTCATCATCGAGGACACGCGCGAACTGCAATGCGCGGCCCCTAACCTTGTCGCCATGCGGACCAAGGACGGTGTCGCCACGCTCTCGGACCTCGTTCGCTCGTCGCTGCGCCTGCGGCCCGATCGCATCCCGATCGGCGAAGTCCGCGGCCCGGAGGCTCTCGACCTGCTCAAGGCTTGGGGCACAGGCCACCCCGGCGGCATCGGCACCATCCATGCCGGTTCCGCCCTTGGTGCGCTACGCCGTCTCGAGCAACTCATCCAGGAAGCCGTCATCACCGTACCCCGCGCGCTGATTGCCGAAACCATCGACCTCATCGCGGTGCTCGCCGGACGCGGCTCAGCCCGGCGGCTTGCCGAACTCGCACGCGTCGAGGGTCTCGGCCCCGACGGCGATTATCGCATCATTCAAGCCGAACCTACCGTCACAGGAGACAATTCATGACCGCCGTCATTTCACGCGCCTACCGCAATGCCGTTGCCACCGCCACAACCCTAGCCATCAGTGTCATCGTCGCTCCGGCCGCCCATGCGTCTGGCTCATCGATGCCGTGGGAACAGCCACTCGAAAAGATCCTGCAATCAATCGAGGGTCCTGTCTCCAAGATCATAGCCGTCATCATCATCATCGTGACGGGCCTCACGCTTGCCTTCGGCGATACTTCGGGCGGTTTTCGGCGGTTGATCCAGATTGTCTTTGGTTTGTCGATCGCCTTCGCGGCGTCCAGCTTCTTCCTGTCGTTCTTCTCGTTTGGCGGCGGAGCATTGATCTGATGGCAACCGCTTTCGAACAGCTCGACGCAATTCCGGGATGGGCCGTGCCCGTGCACAAGGCGCTAACCGAGCACATTCTGCTCGGGGGCGCACCGCGCTCCATTGCGATCCTGAACGGCACCCTCGCCGGCGCGGTCGGCCTCGGCCTGCGCCTCTGGCTGGTCGGTCTCGTCATCTGGGCGCTTGGCCACGCCACTGCGGTATGGGCCGCCAGACGCGATCCACTCTTTTTCGAAGTTGGCCGCCGGCATCTGCGCATGCCCGGTCACCTGTCGGTTTGAGGACGCCGCGATGATGAATCTTGCCGAATTTCGCCGCAGCGCCAGCCGCCTCGCCGACTATCTACCCTGGGCTGCCCTTGTCGCACAGGGCGTCGTGCTCAACAAGGATGGCAGCTTGCAGCGGACTGCGAAGTTTCGCGGGCCTGATCTCGACTCCGCCGTCGCGGCCGAACTGGTCGCGGTCGCCTCGCGCATCAACAACGCCTTCCGTCGCCTTGGCTCGGGCTGGTGCATCTTCGTCGAGGCTCAACGGCACGAGGCGGCAACCTATCCCGAAAGCCAGTTTCCGGATCCGGCGTCAGGTCTGGTCGATGCTGAGCGCAAGGCCGACTTCGAGGAGGGCGGCATCCATTTCGTATCGAGCTACTTCCTCACCCTCGTTTATTTGCCGCCTGCCGAGGAAGCAGCGCGCACGGAAGGGTGGCTTTACGAGGGGCGCGAACAGTCCGGCGTGGATTCGCAGGAAGTCCTGCGCGCCTTTGTCGACCGCAGCGAGCGCGTGCTCCAGCTGCTCGATGGCTTCATGCCGGAATGCCATTGGCTCGACGACAGCCAGACGCTGACATATCTGCATTCGACCGTTTCAACGAAGCGTCATCGCGTGCGCATCCCGGAGTGTCCGGTCTATCTCGATGCACTGCTCGCGGACACGCCCCTGACAGGTGGGCTCGAACCACGCCTCGGTGACCAGCATCTTCGGGTGCTGACCATTGTCGGCTTTCCGACCGTGACGACCCCAGGCCTGCTCGACGATCTCAACCGACTGGCTTTTCCGTATCGGTGGACCACACGCGCCATCCTTCTCGACAAGGTCGACGCCGCGAAGCTGCTGACCAAGATCCGGCGGCAATGGTTCGCCAAGCGCAAGAGCATCGCAGCGATGCTGAAGGAGGTCATGACCAACGAGGCGTCCGTGCTTATGGACACGGACGCCTCCAACAAGGCTGCCGACGCCGACATGGCCTTGCAGGAACTCGGCGCCGATATGTCGGGCATGGCCTATGTGACCGCCACCATCGTGGTCTGGGATGCCGATCCGCGAGCAGCCGACGAGAAACTGCGGCTTGCCGAAAAGGTCATCCAGGGTCGCGACTTCACGGCCGTGGTCGAAACTGTCAACGCCGTCGACGCCTGGTTGGGCTCATTGCCTGGACATGCCTACGCCAACGTCCGCCAGCCGCCCCTGTCGACGCTCAATCTCGCCCACATGATTCCCCTCTCTGCCATGTGGGCGGGGCCGGAACGGGACGAGCATTTCGGTGGCCCGCCCTTGCTCTATGGCAAGACCGAAGGCTCGACCCCGTTCCGGTTGTCTCTGCACGTCGGCGACGTCGGCCACACTTTGGTGGTCGGCCCCACCGGCGCCGGCAAGTCCGTGCTGCTCGCGCTGATGGCCTTGCAGTTCCGCCGCTACCCGCAAAGCCAGGTCTTCACCTTCGACTTTGGCGGCTCGATCCGCGCCGCGACACTGGCCATGGGCGGTGACTGGCACGATCTCGGTGGGGGGCTCACCGAAGGCGCGCAGGCCTCCGTCTCCCTGCAGCCGCTCGCCCGCATCCACGATACCTATGAGCGCGCCTGGGCGGCTGACTGGATTGTTGCGATCCTGGCGCGCGAAGCCGTTCCCATTACCCCCGATGCCAAGGAGCATATCTGGACCGCGCTGACATCGCTTGCCTCGGCGCCGATCGCCGAGCGTACCATCACCGGCCTGAGCGTGCTGTTGCAGGCGAGGGCCTTAAAGCAGGCTCTGCGCTCATACTGCATTGGTGGCCCCTATGGCCGACTGCTCGACGCGGAAACCGAACATCTTGGCGCGGCATCCGTCCAGGCGTTCGAAATCGAGGGCCTGATCGGCACGGGAGCCGCGCCAGCCGTGCTGTCTTATCTGTTCCATCGCATCGGTGACCGCCTCGACGGACGGCCGACGCTGCTCATCATCGACGAAGGTTGGCTGGCGCTCGATGATGAGGGCTTCGCGGGCCAGCTGCGCGAGTGGCTGAAGACGCTGCGCAAGAAGAATGCCAGCGTTGTCTTTGCGACCCAGTCCTTGTCCGATATCGACAATTCGGCAATCGCACCTGCGATCATCGAGAGCTGCCCAACCCGGCTGCTGTTGCCGAACGAGCGCGCGATCGAGCCGCAGATCACGGCCATCTATCGCCGCTTCGGACTCAACGACCGCCAGATAGAAATCCTGGCACGCGCGACACCCAAGCGCGACTATTACTGCCAGTCCCGGCGCGGCAACCGCCTCTTCGAACTTGGCCTGTCCGAGATCGGCCTCGCGCTCTGCGCCGCGTCGTCCAAGACGGACCAGGCCCTCATCGCCAGCATCGATGCCGAATACGGTCGCGACGACTTTCTCGCCGCTTGGTTGCGTGCGCGAAACGTTGGCTGGGCCGCCGATCTCATTCCAAACCTCATCCCCGGAGCCGAAAAGGAACCTCGATCATGAACACCTGTCTTTATCGCTCGCGCGCCCTTCTGTTTGCCGCCGTCATGGTTGCGTCGCCGCTGATGGTCGCGCCGTTGGTGGCGACTCCAGCGCATGCCTTGATCGTGTTTGATCCATCGAACTACACGCAGAATGTGCTGACGGCAGCTAGATCGCTCCAGCAGATCACCAACCAGATCACTTCGTTGCAAAATCAGGCGCAGATGCTGATCAACCAGGGCCGCAACCTCGCAAGCTTGCCGTTCTCATCGCTTCAGCAATTGCAGCAGTCGGTGCAGCGCACTCAGCAGCTACTCAACCAGGCGCAGAACATCGCCTTCAACGTCCAGAAGGTCGACCAGATGTTCCAGCAGAAATACGGCAGCGTCTCGCTCTCGGCCTCGGATGAGGCGCTCGTTGCCGATGCGCGCTCGCGCTGGCGCAACACGGTTGGCGGTCTTCAGGATGCGATGCGCGTCCAGGCAGGCGTCGTCGGAAACATCGAGACCAATCGCACGCAAATGGCGGCCCTGGTCAGTTCAAGCCAATCCGCGACAGGAGCGCTGCAGGCGGCGCAAGCAGGTAACCAACTCCTCGCGCTGCAGGCCCAGCAGCTCGCCGACCTCACGGCCGTTGTCGCCGCCAACGGCCGCGCTCAGGCATTGACCGATGCGGAACGTGCCGCGGCCGCCGAACAGGGTCGCGAACAGCGCCGCCGCTTCCTGACCCCAGGCTCCGGCTACCAGGCCGGCAATGCCCAGATGTTCAACCGCTGAGGCTTGGGACCATGGACGGCAAGATTGTGGCGCGCATCGTCGCCGTCATCTTCGTCACGCTCGCCGTAACGGCGACCGCGCTGGAGGTGACCCGGAAGCAGGAAAGTCCGTCGGCACGGCAGCTGCCGTGCCGGCACTGAAGGCGCCGGATCCACTGCGTAAGAGTCTTCGCCACTGCCAGGGGCTCGGGGAGGCTGCCTTGCGTGACAACGATTGCATGCGCTTGTGGGCAGAGCAGCGCGATCGCTTCCTCGGGTTCAAGGCACGATCTGGGAGCTTGACCTCCGAGCCGCTCACGCCGCAGTCGCCAGCGCCGACTAAGCCGGAGGCGCGATAGGCATGGGCAGCACCGGCATCATCGACCAATTCCTTGGTACTTTCACCCGCTATATCGACAGCGGTTTCGGCCTGCTTGGCGGCGAGGTCGCCTTCATCGCCACCACCTTGATCGTAATCGACGTGACGCTCGCCGCTCTCTTCTGGAGCTGGGGGGCCGATGACGACATCCTGGCGCGCCTCGTCAAGAAGACGCTGTTCGTTGGCGTCTTCGCCTACCTGATTTCCAACTGGAACAGCCTTGCCCGCATCGTCTTCGAGAGCTTCTCCGGTCTTGGCCTGAAGGCGAGTGGCACAGGGTTTTCGGCTCAGGATCTGCTGCGACCCGGCAAAGTGGCACAAACCGGGCTCGACGCAGGACGACCGTTGCTTGAATCCATCTCCGGTCTGATGGGCTGGGTCTCCTTCTTCGAAAATTTCATCCAGATCGTCTGTCTGCTGTTTGCCTGGGCGCTGGTCCTGCTCGCCTTCTTCATCCTCGCGGTGCAGCTCTTCGTCACGCTGATCGAATTCAAGCTGTCGACGCTCGCCGGATTTGTGCTGATCCCCTTCGGCCTCTTCGGCAAGACAGCCTTCATGGCCGAGCGCGTGCTCGGCAACGTCATCTCGTCGGGCATCAAGGTGCTGGTGCTGGCTGTGGTGATCGGGATCGGCTCGACGCTGTTCGGCGAGTTCACTCAAGGCTTTGGTGGCGAAAACCCCACCATCGATCAGGCCATGGCGATCGTGCTGGCTGCCTTGTCACTCCTCGGTCTCGGCATCTTCGGCCCGGGCATTGCCAACGGCATCGTCTCCGGCGGGCCGCAGCTCGGTGCGGGTGCCGCCGTCGGCACAGGTCTCGCAGCAGGCGGCATGGTGCTTGCCACCGGCGCCGCCGCAAGCCTGGCGGCACGCGGCGGGTCGGCAGCTTTGTCCGCAGGGACCTCCACCGCGCGTGGCGGCGGCTCGCATGCAGGCCTGTCTGGCCAAGGTGGTGCCACGGCTGCCATTTCCGGCTTGGGCGGCCTCGCAAGCGCAGGTGTTTCGCAAAATGACTCGCCGCTCAGGCGTGCCGCCGCACGTGCCAGTGAATCTGTCCAATCGACCTCCGCCGCTGGTCCACGGTCCGCCACGGCGGGGATCGGTGAAACCGCGACAGCGGGAACGGTCGCAGGCAATGCCGAACGCGCAAGCGGCCCTTCCGTCTCCCGCGCCGCCGGGCTGGGCGAGCCGGCACACAATACCCCTGACTGGGCCAAACGCATGCAGCGGTCCCAGCGCCTGTCGCACGGCGTGCAGACCGCGGCCCACGCCGTCCGCGCTGGCGATGCCCACGGCAGCGGCAGTTCCGTTTCTCTCTCCGAAGGCAATTGACCCCATGAACATTTTTCGACGGCCGGCCGTCCATTACGGCAAGACACCTCAACCCGAGACTCCGTACCAGAAGGCCGCGCAGGTCTGGGACGAACGCATCGGCGCGGCTCGCGTGCAGGCCAGAAACTGGCGCTATATGGCCTTCGGATCGCTGATCCTATCGGCCGGCATGGCCGCCGCGCTTGTGTCGCAGTTATTGCGAGGGACCGTAGTCCCTTGGGTGGTGCAGGTCGACACGCTCGGACAGGCGCAGGCACTCGCGCCCGCCAATTCGGACTATAAGCCGACCGACCCGCAAGTGGCCTGGCATCTCGCCCGCTTCATCGAACAGGTCCGCTCAATCCCGGCCGATCCAATTGTCGTGCGCCAAAACTGGCTGCGCGCTTATGAGTGGACCACTGACGAGGGGGCCGCGGCGCTCAACGAGTATGCCCGCATCAATGACCCCTTCTCGAGGGTCGGCAAGCAGCAAGTCTCGGTCGATGTCTCGTCGGTCATTCGCGCCTCTGCGGATTCCTTTCGCGTCGCCTGGGCGGAGCGCCACTATGAAAACGGACAGCTCTCCACCACCGAACGATGGACCGCCATCCTGACAACCGTGATCCAGCCGCCTCGCGACGTCGACCGGCTTCGGGCAAATCCGCTTGGCATCTACGTCAACGCCATCAACTGGTCGCGGGAGATGAACCAATGAATGGACCTTTGCATGGTGTCGCAACATGTCCGTCTGGGTGGTCCGCCCTTGTTGCGGTGTTGCTTTCTGGTTCCGTCCTCGGCGGCTGCGCCACATCTCAGAAACCGCCGCAGATCCGCTACGATGCCTCCGTGCCGCCTTTGCCAGCTGCTCCGGCTGCCACTCCCGATGAGAAGCCCAAATCGTTACACGTTCCACCGGGCTGGGTCCCGGCACATGGTGGCGCGGCCGGTGGCACCCCGGCGGCACGCATCGAGAACGCCAACGCGGCCGCGCGGGTCCAGCCACGGCGAGAAGGCTATTACAACGCCATTCAGATATACCCTTGGAGTGACGGAGCACTTTATCAGGTCTATGCCGCCCCCGGACAGATAACGGACATTGCGCTCGAGCCTGGCGAAAGCCTGACTGGTGAAGGTCCGATCGCGGCTGGCGACACCGCGCGCTGGATCATCGGCGACACTGAAAGCGGAGCGGGGGTCACCCGGCGCGTTCATGTGCTGGTCAAGCCTTCGCGCCCAGACATCAGCACCAATCTCGTCATCACCACCGACCGGCGTAGCTACATGATCGAGCTGCGATCGGGCGAGAAGCCGTATATGCCCGCCGTGGCCTGGGCCTATCCCGCGCCGCCGGCCGGACAATCGCGGCCGATCCCCGCGACGCCGGTTATTCCCGACGTTAGCGCACGCAATTACCGCTACGGCCTTACAGGCGACACGCCGCCTTGGAGGCCGGTCAGCGTCTATGACGACGGCAGGCGCGTCTATGTCGAGTTTCCACGCGGGATCGTGCAAGGCGAGATGCCGCCCATCTTCGTCATCGGCCCGGACGGTGAGGCTGAGATCGCCAACAGCCGCGTTTACCAGAACACGCTGATCGTCGACCGTCTCTTCGGCGCGGCCGAATTGCGGCTTGGCAGCGGCAAGCGGCAGCAGACCGTCAGGCTCGTCCGCACCGACGGGACCAGGAGGGTAACTAGGACGTCAAGCGTCAGTCCAACGCCGAGCGACACAAGCGCACTCCGGCAAAGGGGAGGAGAGGAGTCGTGAACGAGAACGAACCCGGTGCTGCACCCATGCAGCTTCGCGCTGAGCCGCCGCGCGTAACCCGCCTGTCGCGCAAGGTGCTCGCTGGCATCAGCCTGGTCGGATCGCTTGGCGTCGGCGGCGCGCTGATCTACGCGCTTCAGACGAGTGAAACAGGCCCGCGTGGCGACGAGCTCTACTCGACTTCCAACAGGCAACCCGCCGACGGACTGGCCAGCCTGCCGCGCGACTACACCGGCCCCGTTCTTGGGCCGCCTTTGCCAGGTGATCTTGGTCGGCCGATGCTCGATGCCCAGAACAAGGGGCAGCCGGTGGTGCCGCCGACCATCGCACCCGCCACGGTCGACGAGGCTGAGCAACGTCGGCGGGCAGAAGACGAGGCTGCCCGAACGTCCCGTGTTTTCTTCCAGACAGATCGGGCGGCCTCGGCGGTGGCCGAAACGCTTGGAGGAGCAGGTTCCCAAAACATGGCTGGCCCTGACATTGCCGATCAGCCCGGCCAGTCGGCTGCGCAGGATCGTCAGCTGGCCTTCCTCAATGCGGCCGCCGATCGGCGCACCGTAGCGCCGGATCATGTCATGCCTCCCGCGTCGCCCTTTGTGCTTCAGGCCGGGGCCGTCATCCCCGCCGCACTCATAACCGGCATCCGCTCCGATCTGCCCGGTCAGATCACCGCGCAGGTGACGGAGAGCATCTATGACAGTCCGACCGGAAGGACGCTTTTGATTCCACAAGGCACGCGGGTCATTGGCCAGTACGACAATGGGATCGGCTTCGGCCAGCGCCGTGTGCTGCTGGTCTGGAGTAGACTGATCTTTCCAAACGGCCGCTCCATCGTTCTTGAGCGACAGCCTGGTGCTGATGCCCAAGGCTATGCCGGCCTTGAGGACGGCCTCGACTACCATTGGGCTGAATTGTTCAAGGCGGCTGCGCTCACCACCATTCTGAGTGTCGGGGCGGAGGCGGGCTCTTCAGGCCAGGAGAGCGACATCCTGCGGGCTCTTCGCAGCGGTGCCTCCGACAGCCTCAGCCAGGTCGGCCAGCAAATCGTTCAGCGCCAGCTCAATATCGCGCCGACGCTGACAATAAGGCCGGGCTTTACCGTGCGCGTGGTCGTCACCCGCGATCTCGTTCTCGAACCCTATGGAGGTTGAGATGGCCAAGCTGAAACTCGGGCCGATTTCCGATGACAAGCCGGTTAAAGTCACGCTCGAATTGCCGGCGCGACTGCATCGCGACCTGTCCAGATATGCCGAGATACTCGGGCATGAATCGGGTCAGGCATTGGCCGACCCTCTGCGCCTGATCGTGCCAATGCTTGAGCGTTTCATTGCGACGGATCGAGGCTTTGCCAGGGCGAAGCAGGAGCGCAAGATCTGATTCCGGCCAAGACGCAAAGCAGGGGATCGCCTACATCAGCGGGGCCACTGTTTCCGGAACAGAGGCTGAAGTTGTTTTTGAACGCGACGCCGCTTCGGGAGACATCGCGGCAAAGACTGAGATGATCGCTTCAAGCGAAACATTCAATGCGTTGGTGAAGGTCCTGCCCTTCTGCCAGATCGCAACGTAGTGATAGATGGCGGACGGCTCGACCGGTTTTACGCCCAGGCGAAACGCCGCATACTCGCGCGCGATGATCTCGTTGGTGATGGAGATACCAAGGCCCGCCGAAACATACCCCGCTTCGTGACCGTTGCAGTCGAATTCCACCAGTATGTCTGGTTCGACGCCGGCGAAGCGCAAGGCATTGAAGTTCATTTGATGGGCGGCAAATTGAGGATCGATATCGACGATTGTTTCGCCTGCGAGGTCCTGGGCCTCGATGCGCGCCTGCCTTGCGAAACGATGATCGGGATGAAAGATGCATACGTTGCGTGCCGAGCCCAGCGGCGCCCATTCAAACAGGCGCGGATCGAGGGGCAGCCTTGAGATCCCGAGATCCGCCCGCCCGGCAAGTATGTGCTCCCCGATCTGATCGTAGCTTCCCGAAATCGATCGGACATTGGACGCGGTCTGCGAGTGAATGATCGCCACAACTTTGGGCAGGGTCACGAAACCGAAGACGGAGGGCGCGGCAATGGCAATCCGCTGCTTTTCATCGTTCTTCATCGCGAAGATCGACGATTCCAGTCGATCCAGGGACGTTATGGCGAGATCAACGTTTCGCAGCAGTTCCCAGGCTTCCTGCAACGGAACGATACGGTTCGAGGACCTTTTGAAGAGTCTGATGCCAAGTGTTGCCTCGAGCTGCTTCACATGCTGGCTGACCGCAGGCTGGCTTATCCCGAGGGCCATCGCCGCCCGCCTTGTAGAACCGGTCCGCAGCACTTCGCGGAAGACCTGTAACTGCCTGAGCTTCAGGCCGCCTTGCAGCAACTCCATCCTTTCCGAACCCCTCTTGAAAGCGGTTATGTCAGCCCCGAAGTGGATTGAATGGGCAGACGGAGCAGAGACCCCATTTATGCGGCCGGCCTTGGACATGAAATGGCGCGCAATTTCTGAGAAGATACCTTCTCGGACCTTGGTACCGAGGCGATGCAAATCCTCCTCAGATCAGCCGTTTACATATTATAGTTGATAAACTCAAAGTATGTAAGCCGCGATCTTCCAGCGCATGGATATGCGCAAATTGGTCGGCCGGAACTTCGCCCGCCTGCGTCGAGAGAAGGGTCTGACCCAGGAAGAAGTTGAGGCGCGTTCCGGCTTCAGTCAGCAATATCTCAGCGGCCTAGAAAGGGGTCGGAGGAATCCGACTGTGATCACCCTTTATGAACTGGCTCAAGCCCTCGGCGTCGGCCACATCGAACTCGTCAAGCCTGATGATGATCTCTGATTGACCCTTGCCGCGAGGGGGCTCGTTCGCCTTCGGAATGGGCTTGGCGAAGTCAGCCGGTCATCCGAACTTTTCAGAGGCTAGAGCGCCAAGATTCGCGCAGAGCGGGGCTCAATTCTGCCAACCTAGTTTTGCCGGAGTAACCGAGTGAGGGCGTGTATAATCGTTCGTTATGGCAAAAATTTTTTAAATTATAGATTGAGCAAAACGAAATAGCCGATAGTTTAGGCCAAATCCGAGAATTTAATTGCGGCCAATCCCTAAGGCGATTCTGCAACCGTAGGCCATCCACCGAAAGTATTGCGCCGAAAACGCGCCGTACATTGCGAAGTGCAACCAATGGACGAATCCAATGGGCGGTTTTGCTTTTCAGTTTGCTGCTGCCTTCGTGGTAACCCTGAGCCTTGCACTTCTCAGCGGTTCCTTGGGAACAGCATTCGGGCTGCTGCTGGCCATCTTCAAAGGTGCGGCGGCCCCGCGGCTAAGCAGGGTTGTGACGGCCTACACGACTGTGGTCCGTGGTGTCCCGGAGCTTGTGATTATCCTGCTCATCTACTTTGGAGGCACCACGTTCGCCAGCATGGTGGCCGGCCGCTACGTGGAGGTGAATGCGTTCACCGCAGGGGTGATCGCGCTCTCGGTCGTGTTCAGTGGTTATGCGACCGAAGTGTTCCGGGGTGCGATTGCCGCCGTGCCGGCGGGGCAGACCGAAGCGGCGAAGTCGCTGGGGCTGAATGCTTGGCAGCGTTGGGCGTTCATCATCGGTCCGCAGATGCTGCGGCTGGCACTGCCAGCTTATGGCAATCTCTGGATTTCGCTTTTCAAGGATACCGCTCTGGTGTCCATTGTCGGCCTGACCGACATCATGCGCGTTGCCTTTATCGGTGCCGGATCCCTGCGCGCACCGCTGACCTTCTATCTCGCAGCGTCAGCGCTCTATCTCACCCTCACAACAATGACGCTGGTGTCGATCCGGTTCGCCGAGCGGCGTTACCCCGCTTTCGGTCGCTAGGGGAGCCGCCGTGAACCTCCGGTTGATGCTCGATTCAGTGGTGGTGCTCTCCTCTGGCGTGGGGCTCACCTTGACGCTGACCGCGCTGTCGCTGATGGCGGGATTTCTATTGTCGGTGCCGCTGGCGTTCATCCGCGCCTTCGCGCGTCCTAGCCTGTCGCTCGCGGTGCTGGGCTACACCTATGTCTTTCGCGGCACACCCATGCTCGTTCAACTCTTCCTGCTCTACTATGGCCTAAGCCAGATCGAGGCGGTACGGGCAAGCGTCTTTTGGGTGGTCCTGCGGGATCCTTTCTGGTGCGCCCTGTTTACATTCTCGCTGAACAGCGCGGCGCATACGACTGAGATCCTGTGTCGAGGTCTGCAGTCCGTGCCCAAGGGTCTTATCGAGGCCGCCGCGGCTCTCGGCCTGAAACGCCTGCAAACCGCCCGCCTTGTCACCTTTCCGATCGCGTTCAGGATCTCGCTGCCGGCTTACGGGAACGAAGTCGTGGGCATGATCAAGGGTTCGTCTCTGGCAAGCACCGTAACCCTTCTGGAGATCACCGGCATGGCGAGGCAGATGGTGTCGGCCACCTTCGCCCCTTTCGAAATCTTCATCATCGCCGGTGCGATCTATCTGTCGCTTACGTCGGTTGCGGTGAAATTAACTCAGTTTCTGGAACGGCGGCTCTCGACCGACCGCCCTCCTGGCGCACGACGCAGGCTGCGACCAAAGCCAGCGCTATGCGAACCCGAGATCACGACACCCACGCCGTGACCGTGCAGCTTTCGCTGCATTCCCACCAACCAAAACGAAAGAGGTGCCTTATGCGCATACCCTTTGCCATGACTGTTTTGCTCGCATCATTTATATCAGTCTTCCCCGTCCGGGCCGAGGGCGAGCGCGCGCTATCGATTGCCACCGAAGGGGCTTCGCCGCCATGGGACGGAACCGATGCCAATGGCGAGCTCTATGGCTACGACGTCGATGTCGGACGCGAGCTGTGTCGCCGCATCAACATCAAATGCAGCTTTGTTGCGCAGGACTGGGACGGCATAATTCCGGCCCTGGTCGTCGGCAAGTTCGACGTCATCATGTCGGGCATGGCGATCACCGAGAAGCGCAAGCAGTCGATCGCGTTCTCGGTTCCCTATGCCGGCGGCTTTAACCAGTTCGTCGTGCGCAAGGAACTGGGGCTCGACGCCGGCGACACCAAGCAGAGGGTCAACCTCTCGACAGTCGGGGAAAAGGAAAAAGCGGCCATCGAGCACGTTAGAACGACACTGAGCGGCAAGGCCATCGGGGTCCTGCGTTCGTCGAACTCGGAGGCGGTGCTAAAAGATCTCTTCGGCGATGTCGTGACCATCCGCAGCTATGACAGCCTGGACAATCTGAAGCTCGACCTCGCCGCCGGACGGGTCGACGGCGGGCTTGCCGACTTTTTCACATGGCGGGATTTCCTGGAGACGCCGGCTGGGTCGATCGCGGTGTTCTTCGGCCCGGAACTGAAGGGCGGCCTATGGGGCCCTGGTGTCGGCGCCGGCATGCGCAAAGGCGATACCGAATTGCTCGCCAAGTTCAACGCGGCCATCGACGCGGCCACCAAGGATGGGACGCTCACGGCGCTGAGTATCAAATGGTTCAAGACCGACATCGCACCAGCCGTCGCGAAATAGCGGCGCCACCGGCTTCGACAACGTGTGGCGCTGACCGCGTCCCGGCGCCCGACATCCAAATCCAAAAGGCGAGCTCCCATGAAAGACCATTTTTGCGCGGTCGTAACCGGCCAATCCCTCATCCAGCACGATATCCGCAATATCCAGGACGAACGGTTCGCCGAAATCGTCCGCTTCCTGGGGCAGGGCGACCTCGTATTCACCAACTTCGAGTCGACGATCCTCGGCAAGCACGGCGGTTGGCCGACCAAGGGCAAGTACTTCGGCTATTCCAAAGTCGAAGTGTTGGATGCGTTGCAGGCAATCGGCTTCAACGCGCTTGCCCTGGCAAACAACCACGCTTTCGACCTCGGCCCGAGCGGCGTGCTCAATACACTGGAAGAGGTGGAAGCGCGTTGTTTCCTCCACGCCGGGATTGGGGCGGACGAGGCGGACGCAGCCAAACCGGGTCGCCGCCGGCTTGGGGCGCGCGACGTCACGCTTCTTGCCATCGATGCAGGCCCAGGGCCGGCCAACATGTATGCAGAGAATGCTACCGCTTTTCGTCCGGCGCGTGCTGGCGTCAACCGGCTGAAGACCGTCCGAAAGTTCGGAGTGCCGGACGGACATTTCCGCAGGCTGGCGAGACTTGGAGAGCATCTGCAAAGTTCCCCCTTCGAGCTCGCTAACTATGCGCAGCCGGAAGATCCGCCGGAGGTCGCGAGCGGCAAAGAGATCAATTTCTACGGCACGGTGTTTGCGCAAGCTGCCAGCTTCGGTCGCATCGTCGAAGTCGACTCTCAGAGCGCGACGATCCATTTGTCCGCTATCCGGCAGGCAGCGGCACAAGGCGATTTCGTTGTCGCCTATCTGCACCATCACCATTGGGAACCAGGTTGGCAGGACGTGCCGCGTTGGGTGCGGACCTTCGCCCGGTCCTCCATCGACGCCGGCGCGGAGCTCTTCGTCAGCCACGGTGCCCCCGTGCTTCAGGCGCTGGAAATCTACAACGGCGCGCCGATCTTCTACGGCCTCGGCAACTTCCTTTTCCACGTGCATGCCGACGAGAACGAATGGGACCCGCCGGAAGTCTGGCAAAGCATCGTCGCCGCATGCCGCTATGACGTGAGCGGAGGCCTTCAAGGTGTAGAGCTTCTCCCTGTTGTCATTGGCGTGGACGCTCAGTCTATCGGATCGCCAACGGGCAGACTGGTTCCCACGGCCGCAACCGGGAACTCAGCGCGAGATATTCTTGATGGATTTGCAGCCCGTTCGCGGGTTTTCGGTACCGATATCGCGGTATCAGGGTGCACCGGCCGCATCATTATGCCCGCTGCACGAAAGTACGGCTGACAAGTCCGATGGCTGTCAGGCCGTCTTGCGCTGGGCCGGCGAGTATTCGCCAGCCGTTTCGCTGTTCGCGTCGGCCGGTGCGAGTTCTTCGCCGAAAGCGGTGATCAGGGCTGAGACCCGGCCACGCACCCGGGGAGGAAGTTTCATCAGCCCTTCGATCAGGCGCCGGCCTTCCGCGCTGGCGATAAAGTCCAGACGTTCATCAACGGGCAGCGGCCTCGCTTCCACGCGATTCTGGTCATTACCGGGCAAACCCTCGAAGAAGCGACTTACGGGGACGCCCAATGAGCTGGCGATCTCGTAGAGCATGGATGCGCTGACGCGGTTCCTGGCGTTCTCGTATTTCTGAAGCTGCTGGAAGCTGATGCCTATCGACCGGGCGAGCTGTGCCTGCGAGACGTCCGACTGGACGCGGACCGTCGCGATCTGTTTTCCGACATGCTGATCGGCGGGGTGAGGGCTCCCCTCGCTATCAGGCGTTGCACAGGTCTGGACGAAGTCGGAGCGTTTCGATTTCAACAATGCTTTCGGTGCCCCACGGGGTTATCCTCGAACAAGGAGTCTGTCGGCTGCGGCTTCTTGTGTCGGGCGCTATCTGACATCAACAGCCTCTAATACGCCTTATAATGTGTAATGTAGAGGGAATACATGGCGAAAAGGTATCCGCCTGCCATTGTGGGGGGTGGTCAATTCACTACAGATTCGAGTCGCCGCTGCCTTTGCTTGGTTAGTCGCAGCAGGAGCTTGCTGGCAAAGCAACTGTGTCGCTGAACGCGGTGGTGCAGTACTTTGCGGGCTATTGAGGCGGCCATAACAAAAGCGGATGCATGCTCGCCGGTCGAAAGGTGAGGGGGCGTTGGCTCATAGATCCTTACGCTTGCCTGTCAGTCAGCGAGCTCGTCATAAACGCGTTGAGTGGGGGGCAGCAACCGACTTACGCCTGCTTGGGGGCCGCTTCCTGACTGTCCGGTTTCGATTGTAGCATTCAGAAGGCGGACACACTGGCCGAGTTCGCTCCAGGGTTTCTAGAAAGTGCTTGGCTCGCGGCTCGCTTCGAGCTTTGATACGGCCGGGGGGCAATCAGCATGTCATCACTCGATTTCGAGGCCGAAAAGGCCGCATTCCGCGACTACTACAACGACACTGCTCAGCGCCTTGAGCAGGCAAAAAGAGCATTCCTAACGCTCCTGAGTTCGCTACTCGCCCACGGCGATCAGGTGGTGGCGGCCACCGGTCGCATCAAGGATCGCGAGGAATCGATCAAGAAATTCACACGCAAGTATCTGGAAGCTCTCGAAAAGAGCCAAACGGCCTACGAAATCAAGGATAGCATCACCGACCTGATCGGCTTGCGCCTCGTATGCCTGTACGACGACGAGATCGAGCCGGTGGGCGAACTGGTCCGTGAGCACTTCAACGTGATCGACGTGACCGACAAGACGGCCGAGATTGAGAGGACCGAGAACTCGTTCGGCTACAAGGGCCTGCACCTCGACCTCAGGCTCGACGGCGCTCGCGCCGCGATGCCCGAATATCAGTTGTTCGCTCCATATCGCTTTGAACTCCAAATCCGAACGATTATCCAGGATTCGTGGAGCACGCTCGACCACAAGATCAAATACAAGAAATCGATCCCCGCCTCGCTGAAGCGTCGTATCAACACGCTTGCCGCCTTATTTGAGCTTGCTGACCGCGAGTTCCGCCAGGTTCGCGACGCAACGGCAAGCGAAATAGAGAAGGCCGATGCAGAGCCCGAGGCGGAAGTCACGGAACCTGCCCCGGACGGCGCCCTCGCCGAGCTGCCTAGGTCGAATGATGACATCGAGCGCGGGCAATACGCTCCCCTAAACGCCTTTAGGCTACTGCGTATCGCTCGCCACTTCTTCCCCGATGTAGACTTCGAGCCCAGTAGACTCGACGGCTTCACCGCAGAGGTAATCGAGCGGCAGCCCAAGATCAGCCGAGGCAAATTCAACTACTATCTTCGATCGAGGATTGGGCTCGTGAGGCGCTACAAGGCCCACCTCTTGGAGAGCGGCCGGAGCGACAAGTTCAATGCGTTCACAGAGATGCGGCACGCGCTGTACGCTGCTGATCCCGACGCGTTCGCCGGAATGTTGACTAACGTCGCGCGCGAGAATTTCGACACTTGGCGTGCGTCCGATGATCCGCAAAACGAAGGATAGCCGACTTACCCTGAGCCACGTCTGCTGCGGGCCGCAAGCGAGCTTTTGCTTCTGGGAAATATGTGCGAATAGCAGTTATTCCGCTTACGATCTCAGGTCTCGGAAAGACAGCGACGGCGCGCCCCTAGGTTCAACTCAATCAAAGAGGCCGTTACCGTTCTGTGTCGCTAGAAAGCTTGCGAAAGCGCTGATGGCTTTCGTAGACTGCGACATGGCAAGTTTCTTTTGGAGGCCGTCAGGCTGATCGCTCATCTCGGCGTAGGTCATCCCGCCGCCGTTGTCGGGGCAGAAAACGACGTCCCAGTAAAACTCCCGCGATCCCCGGGGCGCGCGTGCGATAGTCCCAGTCGTCTCACCTACGAACGTATAAGTCTGTTTCCCGTCGCAATAACCGACGACGGCACGCGCAACGGCGCGCTCGCCTGCGCACCCGGTTCGTGCGAGAAAGCCCTCCGGCTCAAGAGCGTCCCACATCGGCTGCGTCAGCCCGCCAGGAAAGCCTCCGTGCTGGTTCTTTTCGAGAATAAGGCCGGCATGTTCGACGATACAGGGGGCTAAGATGGCCCTGTATGCAGATCTCGCCTTGTGCCGGACCATTGCGCTGAGATCGATCTCGAGGGGTTCCTCCGTGGGAATGCGGGAGACCTTAAATTCAATCAGCTCGCCGATGCTCCGATCCATCCTTCTGGGGTCTACAAACGTCTGCTCACGCGAAATTATATCGAGCTCTTCGTTCTTGAAGGTGCTGCGCGTGGCATAATATATGGTTCGCCTTCTCATGATGCGATCTGTTCTAGGACGTCGGCCAAGCTCGCAGTGCGATCATCTCCATATGTCGGGATGATCTCCATGTTACGCTTTCTAAAAAGCGTATATTCGAAGTCAGACGGATTATTGACCACTATATACGCGCGCTTCCCGGTGTCGCTACCCGGAAGCGATTTCAGCATCTCGTTCAACATGTCGAAAAGGAAGCCGATGTTGAGATCCCTGAAACTGTATCCGACGAACAGGGCGACGCGATTCAAGAGGTCGGAACGTAGCTTGAGATCGAGCGGGCCGTCCAGTCTCAGCCGCTTATAATAGTGGCCTTCAGAGAACACCATCGCGTCAGGATTGTCGAAGTCGCCGTGAAACTTTACAACCTCGACCATCCTGTCTCCCATTCCCATGTCCCTCTCGCTAGCGATGACTTTTACGTCTCGCCCTGCAAGCTTGAGCGAACGCTCCACCAGGTCATCGTAGTTGGTCGTGTAGAACCTTGCCGAATTGATCAGCGAGGCCAGCGCTGCATGGATCTGAGAGTGCTTGATCGCATCGTCCGGAACATCGAGCCGCCTCACGAGCCAGTTAGTCAACGGCGCAAAATTTCCCCGCTTCTGCTCGAAGAACTCAAGGATCTGGAGGTCGGTTCCGCGATAGCGGAGAAGCTCTGGGTCTTCGTAGCCGAGCAGACGGCAGGCTTCGTCGACCATTTCGCTCCATGACGGGCCGCGACACCTGACAAGCCCGTCTGGAGACTTCCATTCCAATGACATGGAAGCGCCTGCGCCAACGAATGGTATAACTCTTCCCTGGCGATAGAGTTTAACTAATTCGGCTGGAACGGTTGCCTTAAGAGCAGTGGCCGTCATGGTTTCACCGCACTCAACCGGGTCAAGGAATGATGATGTGGGATCTTGTTATGAGGGTGGGTCTCGAAAAGTATCGAGTCTGATGCGACGTCGATCCGCCAGCCTTCGAACTGCTGAATGAACCAATCGTGGCTTAATAACAACGGCTTGAATCCTGGATGCGCCGAAAGATCATGACTGCCGTTGTTAAAGGCCACAACGAAGATCGTGCCTCCCCGCTTGAGGGAGTTTTGAAGCTTGAGTATTAGCTCGCGAGCTGCGGCTTCCGTTGGAAGGCAGTGGATCAGCCCGTAGCAGATAATGATGTCGTAGGAGCATGATGGGTACGCATACTCCATCGCGTCCGCTTGGATCCAGTTGACGGGTTCGCCCTGAAACAACTTGCGTCCGTTCTGAATCGCTGCGGCAGAACATTCGAGAGCATCGACACATGCCCCGGCCAACGTGAAAGCGGCGGAGTTCTTTCCCTCACCTGCGCCCACGTCAAGAACGCGAAAGCCGGCTGGATTCTGGGTGCGAAGAAAGGCAGCGACCAAGCTCGCGGGTGCTGTGCCCCAGAAATTCTCCACTGCCCGGTAGCCCTGATCATACCCTCCATCGACTTCAGTCAGCATGGAGTTCCTCCACTAAGCTCGAGATAGCGCGCTCGTACGCTTGCAAGCCGAGCCAATTGAACGTGATGATATCGGCATCGCCAACCAGGTACCGAATCCGGCTTTCGACGGGCGCGGTGTAGAGTTTTATAAAGTCGGCGAAGGTAATCGATTGCTCCTCGTGTCCTTCCCGGTCGCGGTACATTTCATATGCTACGTCCGGTGGGGTGTAGACATAAAGAAGTGCGACCGGCTTCTTCGCGTTCGACCTGAGCGCCTCAAGCGTTTCCGGATGTCGGATTCCGTCTATGAGAACCCGTTCAGCCCTGGAGACGCTGGCGGCTGTTGCGAGAGCCGCACCAAGCCTTAAAGGACCGTCGGGATCGGAAATGAATTCTTCCGCCCTTTTCTGAAATTCCGCACGCGTGGTTTCGGGTATGGGAGGAATGCCCAACAAACCTGCCAGAATAGCGCCCGAATTCACCGTCTCGTATCCGAACTGCTCGGCAAACATACGGCCGGTAGCGGATTTCCCGGAGCCTATCGAGCCCACGACGCAAAGGACATGTGGCTCCCGAAAGATCAACTTTCGTTGGATTTTGTAACTAGGCACCATCCTCATCGAACTCGCGAAGAACGATCTAATGACCAACTGGGACCAGTATTCGAACTCGGAGAGATTGATCGTCTCGCCGGCCGTGTCGAGCCAACGCAACTTGTTTATAGAAGCTTCGCCCCTAGTGACGGAACGCCAATTCGACCAGTCTTCTACCCAATAACGCAGCACGACTGCCATATGCCGTACCCCGACGTCGGACGAGTCGTCGTTGAGTATCCCTAAGAACTGTAAGGAAGCCGGATCGATCTGGGGTCGCCCGTTCGGCAGGAGCAGCTCCTCCGAAATTTCTCTGGCTGCGTTCTGACGTATGCCCAGATCATGTCGGGAAAAGAGGTCACGGTCGGCTTCGTTGACATGTCCCCCGAAGCCAACGCAGTGGGCACCTCGTAAGAAGTTGGCCGCCCGATTGTAGAGACCCCTTCGAAACGACAAGATTTTCGACTGGTGCTGGATGATCGTGTACGTAATAACTTGTTTTGCGGCGTCATCGGTCTCCGCCAGCGCTCGGGCAATGTATTCAAACTGATCATCCCGCAGGTTTTCCAAGGGATTTTCCACGCCGATGTGCCCTATGCCCTGAAAATCAAGAAAGCGCTCACACACTCGACGGGGCACGCACAGAACCATCTCAGCGGAAGGCCTCGGTGCATGTCGTTCTGCAGTGTAGACCTGCAATTCCGTCGGTTCGTCCGCGCGATTCGATGGGAGCAAATCTCTGAGAAAGAACCGTCCCCGGCTTGTCCGGACGAAGATCGACGTGGTGTTATTTAGGATGTCGATGCTTAGGCGAGCCTGCATCGACTTCTGAGGGGTACGGCTAAGTCCTGTTGCCGGAAAGAGTCCGTCGTCAATCCCATAGTTTACGAGGGCACGCGCCTTCAGGGGGCGTCCGTGTTTCCGAAGAACGGTCTCCGCGACCCACAAGTAAGTTACATCTTCCAAGCGCGCACATCGTCCCCGAAACTGCGATTATTAATAGCAATTTTGACGTGCACAAACACTAACGACGAACGCAATCCACCGAAATTCTCGACTACCTCGTCGCATCAGGTTTTTTTCAAGTCGGCACGTTCATTTCCGTGGTGTTTGGCGTCGCCCTCTAAGCGGAACCACCCCCGCAGTATCGGGATGGCAGAAAGCGGATACGCTACGGCGGCATTTGAGGGCACGTTCCTGCTCTTGATTATTGCCAGTCAGCTGTGCGCGCAAATCGGGAAATGGAAGGGCCGGAGGTAGGAAGCAAGGCCTCAGGCCGAGGCGCTGATCAAGCGGGTCGGCAATGATCGCGAAAAGCTCAATACGGCCTGCAGCGAAACTAAAGAAGTAGTCGCGCGTTGGACGGATAACGCTATTTCGTCTCCGAGTATGGTTTAGGTCAGAGTGGTCAAGCCAACGTCGCATAAGGCAATCAATGGGTCGACCGCTAGTCAAGCGAAGTCGCCCGCTCGTGACGAGGTCATAGCGCCGCCCGCTTTCCGGCCGATCCAGCTCGCAACGCTCCTGGACACGGTCCCTGCCGGCGATCGTTGGATCCATGAGATGAAATACGACGGCTATCGTATTCTCGTTGCCGTCGGCGGTGGCGACGCGCGAGCCTACACACGGTCTGGTCTGGACTGGTCTAGCCGTTTTCCCTCGATCCTCTCCGAGGCTCGCAAGCTGAAGGTGCGCTCCGCCCTGATTGACGGCGAGGCCGTGATTGTCGATGCGGAAGGAAGATCTAACTTCCAGGCGCTTCAGAATGCATTGAAGGGTGCCCCGGCGACTATCGACTTTTATGCGTTCGATCTGCTGCAGCTCGACGGCGAGGATCTGACAAGGCTTTCTCTTCTTGAGCGCAAGGCGAAGCTGGAGGCGATCTTGCCTGCGGAAAATCCGGTCCTTCGTTACTCCGACCATATCCTCGGCCGCGGAGAAGAACTGCTCGATCGCTTCTGCGCAGCCGGCCTTGAGGGCGTCATCTCAAAGCTCGCGGATTCGAGTTATGTGGCGGCCCGCGGCGCAAGCTGGCTGAAGATCAAATGCATCAGGCGGCAGGAATTTGTGATTGTCGGCTGGACGCCGTCCGACAAGGTCCGCGCGTTTCGGTCCTTGATCCTTGGCGTTCATGACGGCGGCAAGCTGCGTTACGCCGGGAAAGTCGGCACCGGCTTCGATACCGCTGAACTTCTTCGTCTCTTGAAGATCATGGCGCCGCTTGAGCAGAAGGCTGCGACCGTCGACGCACCCCGCGCCGAAGTGCGCGGCGCACACTGGCTCCGTCCGAAACTGGTCGCTGAGATTGCCTTCACCGAAATGACAAATGAAGGGACGTTACGACATCCGAGCTATCTTGGTCTCCGCGAAGACAAGAAGCCGGAGGCGGTCGTGCTCGAGACGGAACGTCATGCAGGCGATCTCGCCGCGTCTGCGACAACCGCCATCGCGATAAGTAACCGTGACCGCGTCATCTATCCGGAGTCCAACATCACCAAGGGACAGCTCGCCGACCATTACGCAGCGGTCGCGGCGATCATGCTTCCTTGGGTTGGCAGCCGGCCGATCAGTCTGGTTCGATGCCCACAGGGCCGCGCGAAGAAGTGCTTCTTCCAGAAACACGACGCCGGCAGCTTTGGCGACAAAGTCCACCACGTCGGCATCACGGAGAAGGACGGGCACGAGGAACCATATCTCTATGTCGACGATGCCGACGGGCTGATGACTTGCGTCCAGATGGGAACGATTGAGCTGCATGGATGGGGAGCTCGGATCGAGGATGTCGAAAAGGCCGACCGCCTCGTGTTCGACCTCGACCCCGATGAAGGCCTCGATTTTGAGGCCGTCCGCGCCGCTGCCTTTCAGTTCCGCGCTATCCTCAAATCGTTGGGACTTACGACTTTCCCGATGCTGACAGGAGGCAAAGGAGTGCACGTCATCGCGCCGCTCACCCCTGACGCGGAGTGGCCAGAGGTGAAGGACTTCGCGTCTCGCCTGGCGCAGGCGGTCGCCCGGAGCGATCCGGCCCATTTCACGGCCGTGTTGTCAAAGGCGCGCCGCAAGGGTCGCATCTTTGTGGACTATCTACGCAATCAGCGCGGGGCGACCGCGATCATGCCCTACAGCGCAAGATCACGTCCGGGCGCTCCTGTCGCGGCACCGATCACGTGGGCGGAGATGAAGACAATAGATGCGCCCTCTCATTTCCACGTGGGCGATGCTCCTGAATTAGAGAAACGCGCAGCCTCCAAAGCTCTGGCTGGATGGGGTCGCGCTGACCAATCCTTGCCCAATCTGTAGCGTCCGACGCGGGAAGAGGCAGTAAAGCCGGGATTTAAAGGGCAACGCGGCGCTCATGGCCTTGCCTGATTGGAACCTGCGGAGATCGGCCTCCGTTTGGCTGAAGCCATGGCAAAAATCAATCCGAGGACCGTCGCCAGTCTTTTGAGGGAATACGCACAACGGGCGTCTATGCGCGGCGACAATCCCTATCGCATAAAGGCATACTTGCGCGCGGCAGACAGTCTGACGGCGCTGTCGCAGCCGCTTGATCGGATCATCGCCGCCCGCGCCCTCACCAAGATCCCGGGGATCGGTGACGCGATCGCAGACATCGTGACCAAGCTTTACCAAACCGGCACGCACCCGAGCCTTGAGAAGCTGCGCGAGGATGTTCCAACGGGCGTGATGGAGCTGTTTGCCATACCCGGGCTTCGTCCTGATAAGATACTGAAGCTTCATCAGGCGCTCGGCGTGAACTCGCTGGCGGAGCTCGAGGCCGCAGCAAGAGAAGACCGCATACGCCCAGTCAAAGGCCTCGGCGCCGCGCTTCAGACAAAGCTCCTGCAGAACCTGGCCATTGTGCGAAGCGGCGAAACGCAACTTCACCTGCACAAGGCCGCCGCCCTTCTCGAACATGCGGTCATATCGGTGAAGCAAGAGCATCCAGAGCTTTCGCGCGTCGAAATTGCAGGTGACTTCCGGCGCGGTTGCGAACTCGTCTCCGACTTCGCCCTGGTAGCGCAGGGCAGAAAATCGACTGGAATCGAGGATACGACCCTCAGGCTTGTTGTCACGGACAGGAAGCACTTTGGCGCGAGCCTGCTCGAAGCAACCGGTTCGGCAGACCACCTTGAGCAACTGAAGACGTTCGCGGCCGACAAGGGATTCACCCTAAACGCCGACGGGCTTCATCGCCGGAGAAAGCTGATCGCGTCAGCGACAGAAGAAGAAATCTACCAAGCTCTAGACTTGCAGTTTATCGAGCCTGAATTGCGCGAAGGCAGGGGCGAGATTGAGCGAGCGGCAAAGCAGAAGCTACCCGCCCTCATTCGGGATGAAGATCTGCATGGCGTCCTGCATTCTCACACGACCGCATCCGATGGCACCGAAACGCTTGAGGCAATGGCTGAAGCCACGCGCAAGCGCGGTTTCGAATACTATGGTGTCGCCGATCATTCGCAGTCCGCTCACTACGCAGGCGGCCTTTCGTTGCAGGAGATTGCTGAACAGCACCACGAAGCTGACCGGCTGAACAAGGCATACAATGGAAAATTTCGCATACTGAAGGGCATCGAGGCGGACATCCTGGCAGATGGCTCGCTCGATTACCCGAATCATATCTTGGAGCAGTTCGATTTCGTCGTCGTGAGCGTGCACAGCCGCTTCAAGTTGCCCAAGAAGGAACAGACGGAGCGTATCATTGAGGCGATCGGAAATCCTCGGACGACAATCCTCGGGCACATGACCGGTCGCCAGCTGTTGCGCCGGCCCGGTTATGATCTCGACGTCGACAAAGTCCTCAAAGCGTGTGCGAAACACGGCGTCGCTGTCGAAATCAACGCACATCCGTGGCGACTCGACCTCGACTGGCGCTGGCATCAAAAGGCACTCGATCAGGGCTGCATCTTCAGCATCAATCCGGACGCTCATTCGATCCGCGAGCTCGACCACATGCATTGGGCGTCGAGATGGCGCGCAAGGGCGGTGTCCCTGCGAAGCGGGTCCTGAACGCGATGCGTTTGACGGCCCTCCTTGCGCAACTCGCACGGCGCAGGCAAACGTCCTAACCTGCTTGTGCCCGGCCTATCAGCGCAGGAGTCCGTCATTCTCAAAATCTTCCCAGCCGCGCAAACTGGAGTGCGAGTTCTCATCGGGGCCATAGCCAGCTGAAGCTGCAGTTCCGCGGCCGCTTCTTTGAGCACGTTTCATAGCGGCCTTCCCCGCGGCTCGCCGCCTATTCTCTGCAGCTGTCGCTGCGTCCTGTTCGCGCCAGACCGTAACCAGGTCGCGGTCAAGCACATCCTCCACGTGCTGCGGGTCGAACACGTGAAAGGTGATGTTCCTTGCCCGCCCGCGGAGTTTCACCGTTTTCGTCCCGGCGCTCTGCAAGCGACCATCTTTCAACCAGCGGTGCCGTTCGGCCGTCGAGATCGTCAGAATGTCCTCGATTTCACGGGGGATTACGCGCAGGCCTTCGATATTCTGCAGTGCTTTGGATACGATCCCGAATACCACCTGCACATCATTCTCGGCGCCCTCAGACCTGCATCAGGAGGCCGGACAGATGGCAGCATCCGACATCGTGCCTACCGCCAAAAAAATCGCTTGCGTCCGAAGGGGCGTCCACAGATGCCATTCTGGTCCCCCTCTAAGGCAAAATTTGCCTTGTTAACTTTTTCGACCCCCGTCTCGGGCGCCGCTAGCCTGTTTGTGGTTTTCCGAAAGCAGACGCAAAAGTCAAAGTTTCGGCAACAGAAGTCCACGGCAATTTGGTCGCTAGGCAGACATTGCCTTTGCCCAAGAAGCTGACGCTGAGATGAGCCACACTTGCTGTCGGCTTACCGCCGCATTCCGACTGTTCTCCGAGCTACTAAGAAATAGCGCTTTCGATACTTTAGCCGTGCCTCACAGTCGCGTTCTCGCCGGAGATTCTTAACTACTTGTGGACTGGGGTCGCACCCCCTTGCGTCACCATTTCCGATCTGATCTTTGAACGACGGCTTGCGGATAGATTTTTCTGTGGGGGTTCCTCACAGGTGAAAGCAAGACGGGTCTAGTGCTTCCCGGAGAATGCGACGAGGGCGATACGTTATGGTCCATTATGCTACATCGCATAGGAGTATCCGCAAGCCGCCCCTCCCATGACAATCGTTTCGCTTAAACTGGAGCAGTACAAAAAAGCGGACACTCTGACCGATGTTGCGCGAATTCTCGACCTCAAACCGGCGCACATCTCCTATGCCCTGTATAAACTCAGCGATGCTTCCAAATACGATGAGTTTACCGTCCCCAAAAAATCGGGCGGCGACCGGATCATTCGTGCCCCGCACAAGACCTTGAAGGCTGTTCAAAAGCGTCTTGCTAAGGATTTGCTGCTGATCGAACAGGAGCTAGAGGCGAGCCGGGTCAAGAAACGCAATTGCATTCTCGCCCATGGATTCAAGAAAAAGCTCTCCATCATCACCAACGGCGAAAATCACCGGGATCAGCGATACGTCTTTAACGCCGATCTCAAGGACTTCTTTCCAGCGATCAATTTTGGGCGGGTCTTCGGCTTTTTCACTAAGCACAAGGACTTTGCGCTCAAGCGCAAGGTCGCGGCCGTCCTAACGCAGATTGCATCTTTCGACAACCAGCTGCCCCAAGGGAGCCCGTGCTCGCCTGTCATCTCCAATTTGATCGCCAGCGTCATGGACATTCGCCTTAATGAGCTGGCGAGGCAAAACCACTGCACCTACACACGCTATGCGGACGACATTACGTTCTCGACCAGCGAACAGCTCTTCCCGTCAGCAATCGGACGCCGTGTGAATGGCAGCATCAACCTCTGGGAGGCCGGCCCCAAGCTTGTGAAGACGATAGCTCGGGCTGGATTCGAGCTAAATCACGCCAAAACGCGTATGCAGTACTATTACTCGCGGCAGGATGTGACCGGGGTTGTCGTCAACCAGAAGGTCAACATCGCTTCGGACTATTATGCGACCGTCGCGGCTATGTGCCATCACCTGTTTATGGACGGCTCATGCCACGTGAAGGTCAATGGGACCAAACGGCCTTTCTCGCTTGCCAAGCTCCGTGGACGACTGGCCTTTATCCACCAAGTCCGCGGGCGAGGACCGAAGGTACGTCAGGTTCCCGACGAAAAGGACGAGCAGACCAAGGCGCCTCCACAGAAGGTGTGGGCGAGTTTCAAGCTCTTTGAGCGCTTCCTGAATTATGCCGACCTATACGGCGCTGAACGACCTGTCGTTCTCTGTGAAGGCGTCACGGACAATATCTACATCAAGTCCGCGCTTCACAATCTCGCAGGCAAGTATCCAGCCCTCACCAGTCCAGCGGGCGAACTGAAAATCAAACTCTTCAAATACACCCGTAGCTCGGCCGCTGTTCAGCAGTTGGGCGGAGGCTGCGGCGATCTTACTAAACTGGCAAGGATGTATTCGGCCCGCATTAAGGGCTTCAAGAGTGGCGGCAAACATCCTGTCATCATGGTGGTCGATTCGGACGAAGGCTCGAAAGACCTATTTAAGCACGTACAGCACGTCACGAAAAAGAAGGTCGATGGATCGGACAGTTGGTACTTCTTGGAGTCCAACCTCTACGTGATACCCATTCCGAAGATTGGAGGGGCCGATACCCCCATTGAGAAACTCTTCGAACAAGCCCTGCTGGACAAGCCCTACGAGGGTAAGAAATTCGATATAAAGCTGAAAGAAACGGACGGGGCGACTCACATCTCCAAAAAGACTTTCGCGAGCAAGGTGGTAGCCGTGAACAAGGCCACCATCAACTTCGGCGGATTTGAACCGGTGCTGAACGCTGTTGTCGAGGTGATTGAGGACTATAAGAAGAGGGTCGGATCGGTTATCCCGTCTGCACCGACCGCAGGCAGAACTGGGGCCGTTTCCAGACTGTCCGTTGCTGGGCGCAAAGTAGCAATTAACAGCAATCTAATCGCCGACTGATCTTGGCGGCGGCTGCCAAACTCCTGTCAAATCGAGTAGCATAACTCCCACACCGTCGAAGGAGCACCCAATCAGTTCTGTCCCAACCATGTCCCTCGCTCAGTTCGCGACAGCCTTCGCCCTACGACCGAATACGGTGGCATGGTTTCTCGGCGCCGGCGCGTCGGCGGCATCCGGGATTCCTACCGGCTATGCGATGATCCGTGACTTCAAGGCCCGAATCTTCTGTCGCGAGACAAACCTTTCAAAACGGGAAATCGATACGGCCGACCCCATCTGGATTGAGCGGATCGATAATTTCTTTCGCCGGACGTCGCGGCTGCCGCCGGACGGAGATCCCATGGAATATGCCGCCGCTTTCGAGGCGGTCTATCCCCAGCCTCGCCACCGTCGACAGTATATTGCGGATGCGATCGCTAAGGGTGTGCCATGCTTCGGGCACAAGGTGCTTGCCAGCCTGATGGCGGCGGGCAAGACCGACTGCATCTTCACGACCAATTTTGACCCGCTTGCGGAAGACGCGGCACTCACCGCGAACGCAATCCTGCCGACCGCAGACCAGAGACGGCCCACTGTGGCGGCGATCGATTCTGCCGACCGTGCGACGCGTTGCCTCGACGAATCCGACTGGCCGCTAATCGCGAAACTTCATGGGGACTACCAGTCGATCGCGATCAAGAACACCGGATCAGAGCTGGAGCAGCAGGACGCCCGCA
The DNA here is from genome assembly GCF_040322275.1 of Mesorhizobium sp. M0174. Taxonomy (NCBI): domain Bacteria; kingdom Pseudomonadati; phylum Pseudomonadota; class Alphaproteobacteria; order Hyphomicrobiales; family Phyllobacteriaceae; genus Mesorhizobium; species Mesorhizobium sp. M0174. The sequence continues at coordinate 19,814 of NZ_JAMYTB010000016.1, read as the reverse complement.
TGCGACACGTGCTGGTGGAGGCTGGAAAGCGGTTCGGAATGCTGTTCGTCGGTTACAGCGGGCGCGACACCTCGATCCTAGAGGCGCTGAACGACGTCCTGGCTGCACCCTCTCCGTTCCCGAACGGACTCTATTGGGTTGCCTCATCAGCGAGCCGCCTGCTCCCAGCCGTCACCGAATTTCTGGATCGCGCGCAGACGGCAGGGGTCGACGTTTCGGTTATCGAATGCACGACGTTCGACGAGTTGGTCGCCGAGATTGTCAAGATAACGGATCTGCCGCACGCGCTCTACGATCACGTGATGGAAGGGCGACCTACGCCGCGCCTCGTACCCGTCCAGATTCCGAATGCCAAGGCCCGGGCATTCCCGGTACTGCGCTATTCGGCAATTCTGCTCCAATCGATGCCGACGGCGGCGAGGCGCATCATGCTGACCCGCGCAACCACGTCGGCAGAGGTGCGAGAGATCTTCAAGGCGAAAGGTTATCGAGCGACGGCGGCCGCGTTGGGGAGGGAGTTGGCGGTGTTTGGGCGGGATCAGGAGCTCGTGGACGCCTTGGCTCCGCTCGGCCCATCGCTCGCTGGAACGATCGACCTCGATCCGGCCGCCGATAGCTGGGCCATGGGCTTGCTGTACGACACACTCGTGCGATCTCTGGCCCGACAGCGCCCGCTAATCCCGCGCTACAGGCGTTCAGGTCATTCGCTCGTCGTCGCCACACCGCGCGACGGCGACGATCCTGAGCGAACGCGGCGCCAGCAACAAACCCTATCGCGGTTGCGCGACGCGTACGGCACTAATCTCGTCGGCGCAGTGCCCGGGCTTGGTTTCCCCTTTCGGGAGGGTGTCCACCTCAAACTGGAACAGGTGGACGGCAGGTGGTGGTGTGGCTTCGAGCCCTACACGTTCGTCCAGCTACCCCGTCAGGACACTCCCCAATCGGTTGGCTCCGAGGATTTCTCCGCCAACCAGGCCCCGGCTGAAGTAGGTATACAGGTCGAACTCCGGGGTGATCCCGCCGGAGACTGGCGTCGCGAACGCTGGGCTCCGCGCTTTAACAAGAGCTGGGCCAGCATTATTGGAGCCTGGGCGCAGCTTCTTACCGAAACAGGAGGGACGGCGCGAAGCGCCTTCGGGCTCGAAGACGGCACGGGCATTGATGCCGTGTTCAAGGTGTCACCCATTACAGGGTACAGCCGGCCGTCGCACCACCACACCTACTTCGACAGGAGCAAATGATGGCGAACTCAGCCCTGACCGAGCTGCCGCCATTCACCCTGTTGGACGAGCCGGATCTGTCCTTTTCGCCATCCGAACCCACTCAAGTCGATGTCCACCCGCTGCGGGGACTCGTGAATTATGGGCCATATTCGAAGGGCTCCTTCAGCGGCTATACCTCTCGTGTGCGCATCGCAACAGTCGGCCCGGGGGGTGCTTTCCATCGTCGCGGCGACCTAATGAAGCTTTTGCGCGACGTGCATCGGGCTACCGACCGAACGGAATATGTGCCGGAATATCCAGGTTTCGAGCGCCTGTTCCGCGTGGCTCTTGAGGCCGCGCCCGCAAGCGCGCACATCAAGTGGCCTGAACGCCTAGACCAATTGCCGGGCGACGGCGACGCACAGCATCGCCTCTACCTTGCCATGGATGCCGCGCTCCGCCGCCTCGACGCCGTTCGCAATGAGTTCGAAGTTGTGCTGGTCCACTTTCCCGACAGCTGGGACACGGCGACACGCGGAAAATTCTTTGACGCACACGACGTGCTGAAGGCCTTAGGCGCCAAGTATAATATTCCGACTCAGGTCCTGAACGACCGCGTCTTCACCTTCAGCTACAAGGCATCGCTGGCGTGGCGTCTTTCGACCGCACTGTACGTTAAGGCTGCGGGCACGCCGTGGAAGCTGGCGCCGCTAAAAGGCGTACCGGCCGACACCGCCTACATCGGGTTGGCCTATGCCCTACGCGGCGATCAGCAAGACGCACATTATGTGACGTGCTGTTCGCAGGTCTTCGACATGGACGGCGGCGGCATGCAGTTCGTTGCGTTCGAGGCGCGGGACCCGGTGGCGGACGTCACCGAAGCCCGCAGAAACCCCTTTCTCAGCCGCGACGACATGCGCGCCGTCCTCGCCCGCAGCCTGGAGCTCTATCAAGGCCGCAACGGCGGCAACCTGCCAAGACGCATGGTTATTCATAAGACGACCGCGTTCAAGGAAGGCGAGATCGAAGGCGCATTCGATGCGCTCGCCGGTGTGGCGGAAGTAGAGTGTATCGAGGTCAGTTCGGCATCGTGCTGGCGCGGCGTCTGGCTGATCAAGTCGGGCGCGGAGAAGCCTCCGTCAAAGCCGTCGGGATTTCCCGTGCCGCGCGGGACAATGGTGGTCCGCACGGGCAATTCCGCCTTGGTATGGGTGGCGGGAAATGCTCCCGATGTTTCGACCAAGGGCGACTACTATCAGGGCAAGAAGAGCATTCCCCGGCCACTGCAGCTGATCCGTCATGCCGGGAGTGGGCCGCTTGAACTCATAGCCCACGAGGCGTTGGCCCTTACGAAGATGGATTGGAACAACGACGCGCTCTACGACCCTGTGCCGGTAAGCATTCGCTATTCGCAGAAACTGGCCCGCACGATAGCGAACGTCGCTGACTTGCCGCGAAATGTCTATCCGTATCGCCTGTTCATGTGACCGCGCCGTGATATGCGCCTATCCAGGAACCGGCGCGAGCGTATCGGCCTCGGATGGCTTCTGCTAACCGTCAGAACTCTGGCTTAGCAGCGGGCGACCCAATTTGTGATGAGAATGGGAACGTCGTAAAGTGGTGTGAACAAGCAAGAGTCAATTCAGGCAAAGGCCCATTCCGCATCGGTAGGCGCCACCATTCCTTGCCGTAGCCGCCTGTGAAGTTCCTGCCACGACGGGTCCGTCACGAAGCTGGTCATGCTTCCACATGCCTTGGCAAAGGGAGTATCGCCGAAGCGGTCGAGGAGGCCCCTTGTCACGCCGGTTTCGCCATCCAGGAACTGTTTGAAGGGATCATCATAGCACTCGATGACTCGATGTCCCCAAGCTCCCGGCACGTCGTCGGCTGCCAGAGCCCGCCGAAGATCCTCATCCACGCCTGCGTCCTCAAGCGCCATGCAGATGACGTAGCGCATCAAGGGGTAGTAAAGCGGCTGATAACTGCCTCCCAGCGCTCGCACGCCAGGCAGGATCGACAGAACGAGAAACATCAGCAGAAGATTGGGGATGAGGCTGCGGTCTGCCAGCCGTTCGACAATGTCGGGCACCGTGAAGCGGGCCACCTTCATTCCGGTCGCGGGCTGGACGAGGTCTCCGCCAACCAACCGCAGCGGCAGGCGTTTGCCGTTTTCGTAGAACCAGAAAAAATCGGTACCGCGTGCTAGCCAGCCGCTCCATGGACCGGCGGCCAGCCCATCGAGACCAGTAAGGATGTTGGATGCGATCTTGGGGTGTTCCAGCAGCCTTGTCCGCAGCCAGGAGCCTGCGTCTGAAAGATGGTCCGCCACCAAATCGGCAACATCCTCGTCGTCGATCTGCAGGAAGGCAAAGCTGCTTCCAAACAGTTTCGGCCAGAGCATCAGGTTGGCTGCCTTGATGGCATGCGCCGGCCGCTCGAACGGCGTCCGTGGCAGAAGGCCGCGAAGCTGAGTGAGGGCGTCTCCCGCGTTCGGCTCCGTCGGCATCAGCTCAAACCGGTAGGATCCCGGCCCGGTCAGAAGGCTGTATCCAATCATCCGGCTTCGGCTGAGACCGAAGACGTTCGTCGGCACTCCGTCAACGTTGAACCAGCCTGGCCCTTTGCGCGGCCTCTCAACGAGGCTTACCGTTGAGACGGCATAGGAAACGTAGGTCGAGCAAGCCTGCGCCGAGAGGCCCAGCAGGCTGAAGACATGTGTGTAATAGGCTTCCGGCTCCAGGAGCAGAAACAAATGTGGACCGGTCTGCAACACGCGGCGTTTTTCGAACTCCCGGCAGATTTGTGCGACGGCTTCGATCGACAGTCCGTTCCGCTCTCCAGCGTTCCTGATCGTGCCCAGCAGTTTGGCAAGCGAGCGGCTGCGAACTTCCGGTTCAGACTTCAGAGCTGGCGCCTTGAACACGCGAGACGCATAGTCCCGGACTGGGCGGGAATAATGGGATCGCATCCACGGGTAGAGCGCGGCGAACGCACCGAGCACGGCCTGCTTGGCGTCTGCGTCTGCTGCTAGCTCGTCCACCTCACGATTCACCCTTTCGCTGCGCGATGCCGAGGCTCAATGCGGGAATGCTGATAAGGAGCGCCACTCCGAAACTGAAGAAAATCGTCGAAGGAGAGACATTGCCGCCCAAACCGGTAATGATGCAGAACATCAGCAAGCCCAGCGCGACGGCGAGACCGTGCATGGCGCCTTTTGCCCTGCCCAACACACTATTGGGGACAGACGACTGCAATGTGACCTCAATGCTCACGCGGCCCAGATTGTAGAGACACCCGAGCATGGTGAAGCAAATAAGTGTCCACGGCGCGCGCAGAGCTATCAACGACATCAGCGCGAGCGCGGTTGAGCCCAAAAGCATGAGATGAAGTATAGGAGCACTTATCCCTCGTGTCAGCCTGATGAGAAGAACTGCGCCGATCAGGGAACCTGCCGACCATGCCGTCTCTAGGTGACCAAAATCCGCCGCAGTCCCCCTCTGCTCTTCGAACACGAAGCTCGATGCCATTGCCGTGACGAGCACTGCGCCTCCATAGAGAAGCGCGTAGGCGGCAAAGAGACGACACAGGTCGTTATCGACGTTTGGCGCCAGACCTCTGGTCGCCGTGGCGCGCTGCGGCGCCGAGCTTGGCGGCACGGTGGAGAGCGAGCCCGCCGAAACCAGGAAGAACAAGGCAAGTACGGCGAAAGCCGGGGCAGGGGGATGCCCGTCCAGCAAGGGTCCGGCAAGCAATGCGGCTCCGAGACTGCCGAACTGCATGATGAAAAAGACGGCGGAATTTGTGTTCACAAGATCGGTGCCACGCGCCAGGAGCGGGATCATGGCCTGCGAAGCAGTCAGCGCGATCCGGTCGCAAAATGCAAAGGCGACGGCCGACAGGCAAAGGGTTACAAACACGTCCAGGTAGGAAAGCGCGCAAGCTGTGCCGAGCACGATGGCAAAGCGGCCAAGGTCCGCCGCAATGTTCAGCTGTCGTCGGTCGAAGCGATCCGAAGCCAGGCCCGCCAGAGGGCTCGTGACGAATTCCGCGACACTGACGATCGCCAGCAGTATCGCAACGCCTGCGCTGCCCCGGCCGGCTTCGACGAGTGTCCAGGCGGAAGCGATGTAATAGCCGTTGCGGCCGACAGCAGCCGAGAAGGTACTGGCCAGAAACCCAAGCATCACCCGTGTCTGGGTGCCCGGTCTTTTATCGCTGGCAATTCGAATTGCATCTGACACGGGCGGTCCATCCAATGGCCCCTCGTCATAGCCTTTTCGGGGAATCCCGCTTAACAATCATGCTCGGTTTTTCAGATATTGCTCCAAAGAGCGGAGGTGTTGATTCAAATCCTGCACCGGCGTCGAAAATCGATCGGACTGAGGCCGAAGGCCCGCTTGAAAGCGATCGTGAAATGGCTTGAGCTGCCGAACCCGCATTCCAGCGCGATCTCTGTCGCGGACATGTTGGTCGATCGCAGCATCTCGGCTGAGCGGTCCAGACGACGCTGTGCGATGAACGCATGGGGCGTCATGCCCGTCGACTGCTTGAAGGCCCTGCTGAAATGGAACCGGCTCACCCCGACCTCTTTTGCCAGGGCAGCCAGAGACGGTATTTCGTCGGGCGAGGATTCGATCATCGCGATGGCACGTCTGAGATCGAAGGACGACAAGCCGCCTTTTGCCGGCTCATGATGGCTGCCGTTCAGCCTGACCATTTGAACGAGCAGTTGCATGGCCTGGCTCTCAACCATTGTCACGCTGATCCGGTCGGGCTGCTTAAGTTCGATGACGATCCGCTGCAAAGCCATCTCGACGGTGGTGTCGCGAAATCCGATCGAAGGGGGCAGATCGCCAGAACGATGGCACGCCATGCCCCCCAACGCTTCGTCAGCGAACCCCTTCTCAATGGATACCAGCAAGTAGGCGGCTGTCGGATCTCCCTCGTCCCACCCCGTCCAATCACTGCCTGCAGGCATGTGGATGATTGAACCGGCGCGCCGGGGCGAAAAGGAGATACGACGCCCGTCGATGAAGTCTTCCCCGCGGCTCGCCACGCCTTTCAGGTTCATCAGAAACATATGACCCGGGAAGGAGATGCCCGTTTCCTGGCGCCCCAGACCAGTCCTCTTGATCAAGTCCGCCCGCACGTTTCCCCAACTCTCATGTTGGTGTGCAAACGTTTGATACTGTGAGCGGCGTAACTTTTTTGGGTCGAGGCAAAGAGTATCCACGCAGAGAGCAACCTTTGTACCAAAAGCAGTCCGCCCCTCTCGTGTTGTGCATAACCATGGGTTGCTGGACAAATCACAACTAACTCAGGATTGGTCGAAGATGTCACTTTAGTAAAAAACGGCAATCGCATGAAAGCCGCCCGTATTTTCCCAGCCTACCAGTGCCTCGCCAAGATTCGAACAAGCTTGAAACATTAGGCCTCTCTTAAACTAGTGGCGTTTCCGCATCGAGCTCTTGGCATCTCACCAAAGCAATGGTGCGGGAGGCATATTCCAATGCGCGGTCTCGACGATTTCCTGGCCGAATGCGATCAAGGTCCGCGGATCAATGAGCTTGCTGGCTTTTTTGCTTCAACGGCCGCGGGCAAAAGCGGGATGCCCGTCCGCAAGCCGGTGGCCGACGCCCGGCTTCTCCCTGGCGATGAACTCCTGCGCGATCTGGTAAATCTGCACGCCAATCGGCAAGGCTTCTTTGACCAGCACTATCACGGCAGCATTCCTTACAGATTGGAAGAGGAGTGCCGGATGGCCTACGCGGTGCTGAAATATGCCCGGTCCCGTGGCGCGCCGCTGTCGCTATACAGCCTTGGAACGGCGGAAGGAACGATGGCCAGGACGCTGTCCGAATTCTCCGGCGGGCAGATTGTCTCGCTGTCGTGCAGCCCGAATCCCGAGAACTACAAATCCTTCATGGCCTATGGCGAACCGCCCCATGCCGAGTTCTTCATCGGGCCGTTCCACCGGTTGACCAAGGACGTTCTCGGATCCGACCAGCGGCTGGCAAAGTTCACGCAAGGCTTCGACCTTATCCTGGAGGACACGACCTTTCAGATGTACTCGCCCAACAGACTGAAGCAGGTCGAGTTCGTGACCCAGCACCTCAAGAAGGGTGGCATCTTCGTGTTCGTCGAGAAGTTCCGGGCAGTCGATGAAGGCGATTACCAACGTCGCGAGTACCAGAAGGACTACGGTTTCAAAGCGCGGTACTTCCCCCAGGAGGAGATTGACAGAAAGAAGACCGCCGTATTGGGGACCATGTTCAACAACGAGGCCACTTTGGAGGAGATGGCTCGCGCCGTACGCGCGCAGTTCAAGCATTGCGTCATGACGTGGAACAGCGGCAATTTCTGCAGTCTCGCGGCGAGCAACAGCAAGGAAAATCTCGATCTATACGTGTCACAGATGCCAGGCCCCGCCATTCCGCACGAATACGTCTATGAGGCCGGCATATTCCCGGCTTCGACGATCGTGATGAAAGAGGTCGCGCTCTGACGACGCAACGCGATGCCCATTGCCGCAAGGCTTCGATGCAATCACCGGTGCCTGTCGCTTCGCCCTGCCTTCGAGTTGCTGCGCTGCCGGACGAGGCTGTTGATCTGCAGAGCGCGACCTCTTGCGGTGAACAGATCCGATCGCCTCGTAGTGAGGCAGGCCTCATCCGCGAAAATATCCACGAAGTTCAAGCGCCATGACGCGGAACGGGAACGCCATCCAGTTGCTGACATACGCCTTTGCGGCGATGGATCATGGCAGCCTGCGTCAGGCGGCGAGAGTCCTGAGGGTGCAGGAATCCTCGGTCAGTCGCAACGTCGTCAAGCTCGAACAGCTTCTGGAAATGCAGCTCTTCGAACGCAATGTGCGCGGCGTTCGTTTGACCGAGACCGGCCGAACCTGGATCGAAATTGTGCGCGCTCACTACGAGGGGCTGCTGGAAGCCTTCGCTGAGCGGGTCCGCGATAACAACGATGCCAAGACGCTCCGGATTGGATTGTGCTGGGTGAAAGGAGGTAAGTTCCTTAAGCGCCTCATCGATCGTTTCGGAGACAAGTACCCGGACGTCAGCCTGACCATTGAAGATGTCCCATCCGGGCAATGTCTGGCAGCCATTCGCCGCAGGCACTTCGACATCGTATTCACGCACGATATTGGCTCGGCTGGATTCTGCAGCAGCGAAGTGTTTTGGCAAGAACGTCTCTTCGTGCTCCTGCCGTCGTCTCATGGTCTTGCCGAGAAGCCCTTCCTCACCTGGGCTGACCTTGCCGATATGTGCCTGCTCGTTCCGGTCGGGTTGGACGGACCGCCGTTGGATCTGCGCTTGCTCGAACGCATCACGGCCGACGGCGGCCCGGCCGTTCAAACATGCCGCGCCAACCAGGCTACCGTCATCTTTCAGGTGCAGCTGGGGCAAGGCGTCACTTTGGCCGAGGCGAGCTATGCCAGGACCGCTGCCATCGATTCCGCCCTGTGGAAACCGCTTGGCGGGAAAAACAGCGTCAGCCCGATCAGGGGCGTTTGGCTCGAATCGAATCCAAAGCGGGCTGTCCTGCGCCTGGTCGGGCTCGCCAGGAACATGGCTGCAGCAAGTCGAAGGCCGGAACGCGCGGCACGCGCCTAGAGCGCCAGAGCCCTTTTGAGATCGGCATGCTCGAAAGCGCTCGCCATCCGGTTGATCTCCGCCGGTCGCGCCCCCACGGCCTTGGCAACATCGCGCCAGGTCGACGTCACCACGGCGACCTCCTTGATGATCGTTCGCGCCTGCGGGAGCGTCAGCGCGAAGAACCCGGCGGCGGTCTCCAGAAGATCAAGCGAACACGTGCCTTCATCAAGGTCGATGTTGGTCGTCAGAACCCGCGGCTTGAGATCCGTCGGGACCGGATTGAGATCGTAGGCAGGCGATAGCGACCATCCTGCCTTTCCCAGCCAAAGGAAGCCGTGATTGCGCAGGTGATCGTCGACGTTGGAAATCAGCACGTTGAAGGCGACACGGCGATAGAGGGCACGCGCGTCGGTCTTTCCTTGCGCGCCATGTTGGGTGAGCACATCGACGATCTCAGGGTAGCTGCCGCGCTCGCCGTCCCGGGCACCCATCATCGCCATGGCGGACAGGAATGGAACGCGGATCGCGGCTTTACGGTCGAAACGCGTCGAGAGCATCACAGGCTTGCCGGCAACTTCGATCAGTTCGTGTCGTGGCGTGGCGATGCCTGCCTGGCCAGCCAGGCGTAACGCGATCTCCTCCCAGGTCTCAATGCTGTAGTCGTCCGTCTCTTTTGGAAACTTGGCGATCGCGAGGTGGCCATGTTGGTCAATAACCGAGGCCTTCGGCCGCGCTCCGCCTAGGGAAGAACCTGGTGCGAAGATCATTTGCAGATCTTCGTCGGTCTCCTCATCGCGTAGAATTCGCTCGGTGATTTGCAGCAGCCGGCCGAGTTCGATGAGGGCAGGGACCCCGTCACGGATCGGCGCCAGGTATAGCTCGGTGCCGACCAACCGGAAGCGGAGCGCGCCAAGTCGTGTCTGATCCGCCACGCCGAGAAGATAATCGCTCTCGGTGAGAGAGCGAACGGCACGTTTCTCACGTTCAGCGAGACGCCGCTCGGCGCGCTGCATGAGGCGTCGCCCCCAGGTATCAGGCGCCGAGTCGCCGATTGAGCCAAACGTAGCCAGCCCGGCAGGCGGAGCAAAGGCGCCACGGGTGAGAGCCAGAGCCGGCTCCAGGGAAAACCGGTCCGGGTCGTCGAGCCATGCAGCGTCATACTCGAAGAGGATCGTTTCCGCACCGCGGACCCGATTGCTTCTCGCCAGGCCGACAGGGCGGGTGTGGCCGCCAAGATCGATATGGACCTCAAAGTCAGCCATCGCGAGACGTCCTGGCCGGCCGCCTGAGGTGCGTGTGCCTTGGTAGATCGGCGCTCGCCAGCGTCTGACCGACAGTGTCGTTGGCGATATCAGCGATCTGGCTCAGGCCATCGAGCAGGCCGAGCGCCTGAAGAACGCCGGCATATATGCCGATGCTGACATTCGTGTCGCCAGCTTCGACCCGTTGCAATGTCGAGCGCGAGGTGAAGGCCCGCTCGGCCACCACCGCCATTGGAAGCCGCCGCCGCCGCCGCGCGTCATGGATATCCGCTCCCAGCTTGCGCAGGGCGCGTCTGACGGCGGCTGGCGGGTTGTGGGGAGTGGGCATTTTGATACCTTCGCGCTACAAATTACGTCAATATGTAGCACGAAGACTACAATTTTTCCAATCAGGTTCAAAAACAACTTACCAGTGCGCAATCTGCTTGCGGGCGGCGGGAGCAATTCCAGCACGTGCGCGGTGATTGTGCGCTCGCTTGAATTCCGTTCTGGCCAAATACAGGGCGGTGTTCGTGTGATCGCGTCGGGCAGCAACTGACGAGAGATATCCGCGGGGCATCGGCGCGCTTATCATCCATTGGAAAGACATTTGCGGTGGATCAAAGCCGGACTCGTCGTCGTGACGCCAAAGATGGCAAGCGGAGAAGCGATCCGTGCCACCGCGCCGCAAGCCGCGCGGCGAAGGGGCCCAACTCGCATGCCAATGGCGGCCTGCTGGGTCGGTCCCTTGATCTGCCCGCGCTGCACGACCATGCAGTTGCAGTCGAACCGCCAGGCTCGGTCAAGGCCGAGTCGACGCGGTGATGGGCAAGTTCTTCTGGGATGGAGCTGAACGAGGCCGCGAAGAACTGCATCGTCGGTCCGCACGAGACGGCCTCGAACCGGCTTCAGGACGACTGCGCCTGCTGGAGCCGCTGGCGCCCATCCATCAAAGGATCAATGTCGAGATCGTCGCTCTGGCCGCCGACCTCCTGCCGTGAGTGCTTCCGGTCGGATGCTTCGACACGGGATTCCATTCGGCCCGACCGCGGCTCGCCAAGATCTATGGCCTCCCACGCGCGCTGACCAAGGCGGGCATGTTTACTATGGTTTTCACGGCCTTTCCTACAGCCACATCGCTTCGAAGCTGCGCAAGCGTTGCGGCCCGGCCGCCGGCGGCCGGGCGATCCTCGCCCATCTCGGCAGCGGTGCCAGCCTGTGCGCCATGGACGCTGGACGAAGCGTCGCCACGACGATGGGGTTTTCGACGCTTGATGGCCTCGTCATGAGCACTCGCTGCGGCGCCTCGGAATGCGCGCGCGCCAATGGCAGCGGCAGCTTCAGGCTTGCAATCGCGGCGAGGCCCGTTGCTGCGGCAGCGGCAGGCGCCGAGCATCTGAGATACGATGTGCTGATCGACCCGGTGCTGCCCGCGCGGTCGTTTTCATCGGCGGTGGCGTCATCACCTTCGAACTGGGCCACGTCTACGCGCGCGCCGGCGATCCTCCAAGCGCTGCCGCACTGCCGGGAACATTCGATGCCGCTGCCGTCATCCAAATCCTCAGCCAGAGAACGCATTTGCGTTCATAGCCGCACCCTGGCCTGGGTAGAAGGATCGACAAGATCGACGGACGCTGCCGCCGGGCGAAAAAATCATCAGCGCTGATCCAGGTGGTCGGCTCACTTCTGATGGTTGGTGCCCAATGCTCGATGTAAAGATCCAATTCGTCGGGCTCAAAGACAACCATCCAGTTTCCGCGGTGGTCCCCGCAAGTCGGTATGTCAGTGTGCTCGAACTGAAATCCCGTCCCTGTGTATTATGGCTGACCCTTCCGCAACCGTTTGGGCTTGAAGCGGCAACGCTTACGGTCTGCCACGCGCGGCAAGTGACCAAGTAGCCTCACTCGCTCATCGCATGAAGCGCGTCGTGCTTGATGATCTCGATGCTGCGCAGATTGAGCAGGCGGATGATGCCGTTGTCCTTCAGCCGGGTGAAAACTCGCGACACGGTCTCGATGGTGAGGCCGAGATAATCGCCGATATCCATGCGCGACATCGGCAGTTCGATCTGCCGCAACCCGCCCTGCCGCTCCCCCATGTCGACCAGGAACGCGGCGACGCGTTCGATGGCATTTTGGCGGCCGAGGACCAAGAGATGTTCCTGCGCTCTCGTCAGGCCCTTGAGAGCCAGCGGGAGCAGCTGGCGGGAGATATCCGCACCAGTGGCAAAGCGGAAGACGCGGACACCCGTGGCGTTGATGGCTTCGGCGAAGAAATGATGGGTGGTGTCGGCTTCGAAACCGAATGTCTCTCCGGCCAGATGGAAGGCGCTTATCTGCCTGCGACCGTCTGCAAGCAGGCGGTAAACTCGCACGGCGCCAAACTCGACCTGATAGAAGGCGCCGGCCTTTTCACCTTGCGCATAAATTTCCGAACCGGAGGGAAAGAAGCTGACCGGCTTTAGCGGCGTCGGATCGAATGCTGTAGTCAGGCTCGACTGTACGGGGTGCGACGGCAGTGAAATTCTGGAGGTCGATGGGGCGTGCATGGCTGTTTCCCGGTTGATCCGTAACACAGCAATCGCGCGAATTCGCAGGCCGCGAAATTCGGTTATGTCCCTACGGGAAACTACGTATCACTGGAGAGGTGATGCTGCGGCTGGGGAAAGGCTTAGTTGATAGTGTCTCGTCCGACGCGGCCTCGATGGTTCCAGCACGCGAATTGGGGTGAGCGGAGGTGAGACAGTATCATCGTGGGCGCTCCACCGAGGTCACCGTCAGGTAGGTGCCCGGCCGATACCTTGTTTGGCCCCCAACAAAAACTGCTCCGAGCTGCCGCGGCCGGACAACGCCCGGTGAAGTCGCGCGGCTTGAGCGATCTGCACTCATTGCCTGGACGACCACGGCCGACTTTGCCGTGCCTGATTGGCTAAAGGGCTAGCCCACCGAGCTTGCGCATTTGTTTGATCCACTTTGTCCGCGTTGTATCGCTGGCGCCCGCGACCATGCCGAACAACGTCTCGCGTACCGGGCTAATGCCGGCAAAATAAAGGATGCTGCGCCGCATGGCGGCAATGCCGTGGCCGAGGAACCAGAGCCGGTAAACAACGGAAGGCATGCCCATCGTGACCACGACGCGAGCGGAGCGGCCGCGGAGCAGTTTCCTGGGCAAGCCGCCACCCTTGTCAGGGTAGGTAAAGGCAGTTCCCGGCCGCATCACCTGTTCCAGAAAAGCCTTGAGCAGAGCCGGCACGGTCCCGAGCCACAGCGGAAACACAAATACAATGTGCTCCGCCCAGACTATCGCTTCAGCGGCGTCCTTTAGGCTGTCGGGAATCGCGCCGTGCTCGAACTCCTCCACCGTCCGAAGCATTGGAAAATCGAGTGCCGCGAGGTCGACCCGGCGGACGACATGCCCCGCCAGTTCCGCACCCTCGGCATAGGCCTTGGCGAGACTACGGCAGAGCCGGTGCGGCGATGGATCGGGATGGCCGACAACAATCAAGATGCGCCGCGGCATGAGTTACCTCCGAGGTGGCTTGGCAGCAACCGGACGTGCCGGAATTTCGGGGTGAGACGCTTCAAGCTGATCATGGCGTACTCCTTCGCGGAGTTTCATAAAGCGGCTGTCCGTTTTGGCCCTTGATCGGCATCAAAGAGGCTAGTTCTCGGCGCTATCCGAAGGTCGAGGGCAACAACATCGTGCCGTGCCGGCGATTGCGGCGACGAGCCTAAGGAGAGCGCCGCGGCAATTGCGGGAATGCCAACCGAAGCGATCAAGCTTGGCTCGACGATCAGAACCACGGCGCAGACGCCTAGCAAAGAAACCATTGCGGCCAGCGACGCCGCGCCAACGAGCGGCAGAGGATTGCCTCCCAACACGGCGTTGCGGGCCAGCGTCAGGGTTACGGCGGTGGAAGAGACGATCGCGCCGGCGGGCGAGCTGACAAGCAGGCCGCGGGTGGTCCACAGGGCGCGAAAGGGCGACATAGCCAGCGAACGATATCGACGCCATCAGAACCGTGAGGAACCAGACTTCCCATGGGTTGAAGCCACCCTTAGGATCAGCGCGGAACGAAGCTCGATCCAGGTCAGCCGCTTCAGGAGGGCGTGCAGGATTTCGCGACTAGCAAGGATGGCCGCGCGTGCTGCTCCTCTCTGCCGAAGCGGCGCGGTAATCGCCAGCGACGGACAATGCACCGAGCGTGAATACGCAAAGGGCTGCTACTACCGATCGGGCGCGTCCCATTCCCGCCAGCCGCGCTCCAGTCCGATGAGCAAGCCTATGGTCAGTGCAAGTCCGAGCCGGGCGATGAGCGGATCCACGATTTGAGGACTTCAGGCGCCGGCCATCGGCAGGTGGTCGCGGATCCACCTGACGATCTGCCCCGCCGTCATTGCGCCGGATGTGCGCGCAACCTCATGTCCGCCGTAGAACAGGATCATGGTCGGGATGCCGCGAATGCCGAGCCTGGCTGAAACGGCCTGCTCATTGTCGGAGTTGAGCTTGATCAGCCGAACATGCGGTTCCAGTTCGTTTGCTGCCGCTTCATATGCGGGCGCCATCATCTTGCAGGGGCCGCACCATGGCGCCCAGACATCCACGACAACGGGAAGGCTGCCTCGCTTGAGCTGACGATCGAAGGTTCGTGCGTCGACGTCCTCGGGGTGACCTGAGAACAGCTTTTTCCCGCACTTTCCGCATTTTGCGTTTTTAGCGTCGCGCGCTGGCGGCAGTCGATTGATCCCGCCGCATTTGCTGCAAACCACCAGAGTTTCCTGCGCCATCGCCCTTCACCACTGGTATCATTTCTACGTGCGCAGAGAATGCCTATCCCCAAGCTGGCCAGCACTTCCATCTTTTTTGCGCGATGGACGATTAGCATGAAAACGGATTGCCGGCACAATCCGCAGCGGCTGTGCCCGCAGTGTTCGGACGGGAAAGCACGCTATTCCTTTGCTTCCCGACCCGACGCCTCCTTGACAATGATCCTGAAGAAAACATGCGGAGTGCTGTCCGAAACAGGAGGCGTAACCGGCTTCAGAGCGCCAGGCTCCCACCAGTCGACGTGTTTGCTCAACACCGACCACGCATGGTCGCGCTGAACCTTGTAGCCGATCCGGTCAGGCAGTTCTTCATAGACACCATCGACAACCACGCTTCTCCATGCCCGCCCTTGGCCGCGTTCGTCGACCTGGACGGACACCAGCGGATTGGCACGCATCCAGTCGACCTTTTTGCCCGGCATGGAAAATGCATAAAGGTGATTGTCGGCGTGGGCATAGTAGAATGGCACGACGTAGGGCTGTCCATCCTTGGCGCATGCCAAGTGACCGACCCGATTGGCCGTCAGCAATTTTGTACATTCCAAAGCAGAAAGCGTGCGGATCAGCAACGGCGCGATCTCCTGTTTTTCGTGACTGCACGGCGGCGTCGGTGCTACACCGACTCTGATATCCGGCATCGCGGATCGTAAACCTGTCGCGAGAGAGGTCATTGATCACGATCAAGGAAGTCGGTCGGCCGACAGACGAATCGACAACCATGGCTGGGCTCGCCGGTGACTCGCATGGCCGCTCATATCAGTTATCAGCGTTCATGCCGGAGCGGGGATTCGGAAAATGATCCAGATCAAGGCGAGGCCTGCTGCTCCCACCCATCATAGAGGATGATGTGGAAGCCTATCTCAAGCGCTCCGTTCGATCGTGAACTCGAACTGGCCGTCCTCGACGAGGACGGCGAACATGCGCTTATCTTTCCTTGCATAAAGGAGCGAGAAGGCTGGAAGAACGCCGCCACCCGCGTACGCATCGACGTTCACCCGACCCACTGGCGAGACTGGGTGCGGGATAGCGTTCCGCTAAACGACGGGACGTCACTCCGTGACGCGCTTTAAGGTTTGGATTCCACAACCAACGCCATGCGCACGAGATGCGACAGACTGCTCGCGGCCATCTTGCTCATGACATTGGCGCGATGGATCTCGACTGTGCGCGGGCTGATGCCAAGATCGTAGGCAATCGTCTTGTTCGGCAGGCCGGACACAAGGCCGTCCAGCACTTGTCGCTCTCGCTCCGACAGGGCCGCCAGACGATCGCGGATTTCCACGCTTTGTGGGTGTGTTGCCTCCGCCCGATTACGATTGTCCAATGCGGAGCGGATCGCTTCGATCAAGACCTCGTCATCAAACGGCTTTTCGATGAAGTCGGCGGCACCTTCCTTCATCGCCTGAACAGCGAGCGCCACATCGGCATGACCCGTCATAACGATGACCGGAAGCGTATGCCCGCGGGTCCGGAGTTGTCGCAGGAACTCGATGCCGTCAATGCCCGGCATGCGCACGTCCGTCACAATGCAGCCGTCGAGATGGCTCGTCGCGTTAGCCAGAAGGGCTGTCGCCGATTCATACAGGCGCACGGCGAAATCAGCCGTCGCCAGGAGAAAACCAAGCGATTTGCGAACGTCCACGTCATCGTCGACCACGTGCACAAGACGGTTACCGGCCATTGGCGACCTCTTCTCTCTCCACGATGCGCAAGGTGAACCGGAACGCAGTTCCTCCAGTCGGCATTGCCTCGGCCCAGATGTGGCCACCATGCGACTCGACAATGGTACGGCAAATTGAGAGGCCGACGCCCATGCCCTGTTTTTTGGTGGTGACAAATGGCTGGAAAAGCTGGGCGGAGACTTCCGGCGCGAGACCAATACCTGTGTCGATCACGCTTACCTCTGCCATGCCGTCGTCGCGGGCCACGGTTATGACTTGCAACTCACGGCGTGGCACGCCTTGCATGGCCTCTATCGCGTTGCGCATCAGATTGAGCAGAACCTGCTGAATCTGGATGCGGTCGGTCAAGACCAGTTCGGCGGCGGGATCGAGTTTGTAGGTAACGCGGACATCAATTTCTCTTGCACCGACCAGGGCCAGGGACGAGGCTTCCTCGATCAGTGTGGGAAGGCGTTCGACCTGACGCTCGCTCTCGCCTCTTGCGACGAAGTCCCGAAGATGGCGAATGACGTCTCCGGCCCTCAAGGCCTGTTCCGCTGCCTTTTCCACGGCCTCCCTCAACATCGGCGCGTTCTCTTCTGTGCTTTTTGCGAGAAGCCGGCGGCTGCCTTTGAGGTAGTTCGTGATTGCCGTGAGGGGTTGATTGATCTCATGCGCCAGTGTCGAAGCCATTTCGCCCAGCGCGGTAAACCGCGCCATGTGGAGAAGCTCCTGCTGCTGCTCCTGTATTCTCGCTTCCGCTCTGTAGCGTTCGGTCAAGTCCCGGCAGAAGCCGGTAAAGAAGCGGCCGGTCCCAGGATGCATTTCACCGACGGCAAGTTCCATCGGAAAGGTTGAGCCATCCTTACGCATTCCAGTGACGATGCGGCCGAGCCCGATGATGCGGCGCTCACCGGTCGATAGATAGCGGTGCAGATAAGCGTCATGCTCTTCGCGGTAGGGCGACGGCATCAGCAGATTGACGTTCTGACCGATGACTTCGCTCGACTGGTAACCAAACAGCGTTTCAGCAGCCGTGCTGAAGGATTGAATAAGGCCTTGTTCATCGATGACGACCATTGCATCGGGCACCGTGGCCAGGATCGAACGCAAATGGTCTTCGCGCAACCGGAGGGCGGCGTTCGCAAAGGAAAGCTCGCTTACATCGGTGCCTTCGACGAAAATAGCCGTGACGCGACCGTCGTCGGCCTTGATGGGCTGATATACGAAATCGAGGATGCGCTCTTCGACCGGCTCGTCATGGCTGTTGCGAAGGGCGACCTTCACGCCCTGACCTCTGTAGGGTTCGCCCGTTTCGTACACCTGGTCCAGCAGTTCGTAGAAACCCTGGCCTTCAAGCTCGGGCAGGGCCTCGCGTACCGACTTTCCTATCACTTGCCTTTGGCCGATCAGGCGCTGATAGGCGGCATTGGTCAACTCAAAGACATGACCCGGCTCACGCATCAATGTCATGAAACCGGGGGCTTGCTCGAACATCTGGGCCAGCCGGTCGTGTTCGGCCGTGGTCTGCCCCTGGCCGCGAACGTCGGTCGACAAGTCACGTGTTTGTCTGTCGTCCAAATCAAGTCCTTTGATCGGGGACCCGCAACGCAGTCTAGTTATCATTCATCGCGCTTTCTGCACACGCAAAACCATGATGCCAAATAGTCGCGATCAAGCCGGTTGGTCATGCACTTTGACGCGTATCGAGGCGCCGCAGGCCAATGCACCTCATGCTGCATCCAGCTGCTCCAGCGAAAGGCGCCTCCAGTGTCCTACAAATCAATTGCCGTGAACCTCGCCATCGATGCACCTCCTGCGGCCATGGTGAGCCTCGGGGTTGAACTTGCTGAAAGCTTCGGCGCTCACCTTATCGGCCTCGCGGCTGCGGATGTCCCGCCTCTGGTCGCGACTGGCGACGGTATGGTCTACGAAGGCGAGATCATGCAGATCCAGCGAACGGAAATCGAAAGACGGCTGGCCGAACTGCGCGCCGACTTCGAGAGGCTGGTTCCTACCTCGATCTCAAGCGAATGGGGGCAAGCCGTCAGCAGCCCGGCGCGCTTCCTCAGCGTTTCGGCCCGCGCGGCCGACCTCATCGTGACCGGCGGCGACAGCGGCGACAAAGGAGAAGATGTCTATCGCGCCGCTGATATCGGTAGCCTTGTGCTCGGCACAGGCCGGCCAGTACTCGCCGCTGCAAGCCATATCGAACATGTTATGGCAAAAACCGTGCTGGTCGCCTGGAAGGACACCAGGGAGGCGCGACGGGCGCTGACCGACGCATTGCCCTTCCTGGCCAAAGCCAACGACGTCGTCATCGCCACAATCGACAGCGAGCGCGACGACGGCATTCGCGACAGCCTCGCAGATGTCGCAGTCTTTCTTGAGCATCACGGCATCATGGCGCGGACCGAGTTCATCCGTGGTGACGCTGACGGTGAGCATCTGTTGGCATTTGCGCGCTCAATCAACGCCGACCTGATCGTTTCCGGCGCATATGGCCACAGCCGCCTGCGCGAATGGGCGTTCGGTGGGGTCACGCGCACGCTGATCGAAGAGAGCAGCATCAACCGCTTCATGTCGTATTGACCCCCAGCCGCATCGCAAGTCCGCCAGTTGCGGCATTCACGCGAGGATCGTCGTCCGCAGATAGCCCGTTGACCAAGATCAATGCAGCGGTCGCCGAGATGACAATGATATTGCGGGAAACGGGAGTGACCGACATGACTTTTCTCGACTACCTGATCTCAGTTGACGCCAGGACCGCCTTGATGAGCCGCATGATGCGGAAGGTGGGCGTCGATAAACAATTGAAGATCGTTCCAGACAATGTAGCCATCACCAATCGGGCGGTGGACCGCTGCCGCGCCTGCGGGCACCAGGACGAATGCTCGACCTGGCTCGACGAGCAGCAGCAAGCCGACGATCCGCCAGACTATTGCCGCAATCGCGACCTGATCGCGCGGCTGCAGCATGCGGCCGGTCAGCGATAGGAGCGTCCCCGGCCAAACGGCAGTTTGCGTCACTAACGGCGTGCTGCCGCCTCATGACGGTAAACCAAGACGAGACGCATAAGAGATTGTCATTCACGGCGCCTCGGCCAGCGATGCGCCCAGCATCACGTCTTCATCCCTCATCCGCGCCCTGATCTTCATCAGTTTCAACGGGTAGAGCGTCGGACATTCAGGTTGAATCGCGAAGGATTCCGCTAACGTCGGGTTTGTGATTCACTTCCTTAAGGAGGTGATTTGCCATGCCCAAGCCCTATTCG
>NZ_JAMYTB010000015.1:0-103512 GCF_040322275.1 Mesorhizobium sp. M0174 | reverse complement strand
TCGGTGGCGCAGGCGATTATTGACGATCTCAAGGCCAAGGCGGCTGCCAATCCGAGCGCTGCTTTGGCGATTGGGGCCGGTTTGGGGTGGCGTTTCCTCCGCCGTCCGCCGATCGCAACCGCACTTGTCGGAGCGGGATTGTTCAGCTTATTGCGGACCAATTCGGCCCGGCCACCCGGCGAGCAGCAGGTGGATCACCTATCGTACGCCAAGGAGCGCCTGAAGGAGCAATCTAGTGATTTGGCGGAAAGCGTCAGTGATTTCGCTCTTGAAACGGCTGGTAAAATAAAACGCCAAGCTGCCGAGTTGACCGGCGTGGCCAAGGAAACTGTAAAAGAGAAGACAGAACGTCTAGCTGCGGGTATCCGCCATAGCGGCGTTGGGCCGCACGAGGGCGAGACTGCCGCGAGAGCATCCGCACCCTTCGATGAAGCTTCGTTAGCTGTTCAAGACGCATCGGGCAATGAGCATACCGAGGACAAACTCCTTCTGGCGGCGGCAGGTTTGGCAGTCGCCGCGGCTGTCGGCTTTGCCTATCAACGACGTGTGAATGAGCAGATGGACACCGACCGAACTGGAAGAGCGTAGACAGAGGTCATTGCAGAGAAACAGTCGTCCTGAAGGCAAAGTATGATGCCGCGCTGACATTTATCGAGTCCCGACGAGTTCAGCCATCGGATTGCATATTCTGGAACCACGGACGGCGCGATGACGATGCGCACGGCGGAGAAGATCGGACAAAGCGGTCAACCCCTTCGAGCATGATGATCGTCGGCCGGTCGGTCACGGCCTTCAGCGAAACCGCCAGCGACCGGCTGAAGCGGAATTCACCCCGAAAACCGTGCAAGTGCTGCCGACCCCATAACGTGAGCGCAACGGCGCGCTCTGTCCGCTGTCAGGACGAACTTTCTCCGATCCGGCTTGGCGCTGCCGGTGCCCGCGCACGCAACTGCTCAGTCATCTAGAGCGTTCTCGGGCATTCCGCTATC
This sequence comes from Mesorhizobium sp. M0174, assembly GCF_040322275.1. Classification (NCBI taxonomy): domain Bacteria; kingdom Pseudomonadati; phylum Pseudomonadota; class Alphaproteobacteria; order Hyphomicrobiales; family Phyllobacteriaceae; genus Mesorhizobium; species Mesorhizobium sp. M0174. Next base: position 102,523 of record NZ_JAMYTB010000015.1, on the reverse strand, counting down.
GCGACCTCGTTTGGAACGTTTTAACACGCCCACTCGAGCTTTATTTCGCCGAGCGCTGCGCTAGCCCTTCCGATCTGGCTATTGCCAATGCGTATTTGACCAGGCTTGCGCAGGCGAACGCTTCGACTCTCTAAGTGACGACGCCGCAATATTAGCATCGCTCGTCGTTGCAATTTCTCGAAATGCGCAGCTCGACGACCGCCTGCTAGGCGTGTTCGTTGCCCAGCGTTCACGAAGGGGGACGCGCTAGCGGACGAATCCCGATCACCCAGTTTACGGTTACTACGTTCCTACCCGATCACCGCTTGGCGCTGTCGCTGTCCGCTTCGGCCCGCGCAAGGAACTGCTCGGTCGTGGAGGGAAGACGGGATTTCAGCCAATCCGCCATCGCGACTTCCTCTCGCAGATTCTCTTCGCAAGCCCGAAGTACCTCGCTTTCGCCGAGCGATCGAGCAGCGGCAATCAGGATCGTGTAGGAGGCGATTTCCATGTGCTCGAACGTGTAGCTCGCGAGCGATCCTTTCATCACCTCGTCTCCAGCGAAGACGCCGCTCAGCGATTGCGCCATCGCCGTCAGCTTACCGCCAGCATCCTTCATCGTGGATGAACCCTCGTCCATCTGATCGAGACAAGTCTTGAGCCGGGCAGCCTGTTGCTTGGTCTCGTCGAGGTGCTGTCGGATTCGGTCGCTCAGTTCGGGATAATTCTCGATACGACTCAACTGCCCGTTCAACATCGTTTCGGCCTGCTCTTCCATGGCATGGGCATCTCTAAGCCATTGGACAAACCATTCGCGGCTTTCTGACATCTCGAATCTCCTTTGCGATCTAAGGAAACTTTCAGAAGAGGACATTGTTCCGGAGTAGAGCCCGCCGAACGGGCCTTGACCGTCGCAGAGATCAGCGCCGTGGCGGGTCTCAATTCACCTCGCGAAAAATCCTGCAGCGATGCGTGGAAAAGGCGAAGATCGGGAAGATCGGCGCAAGGAAAACGGCCCGTGGACGCTCGCCGCTGCGCCGCTCCATCACAAAGTCCAACTGGCACTGGCCGCTTCCTGGCCATCCGACGCGGCGACATATTGAAGGTCCCGCATGGCATACTGCGACCGCTGCATGTCGTTCCTGGCAAGTAAGAACGGCAAGCAGATGAAGCTACCAGCGCTCGGCGAAGCTGAAGTGGATTCTCGACGAGGCGCTGATCGCGGCCGCTGGCGCTCCGCATTGAGCCTTGTGCCTCACCGCGCCACCGCAGTCACAAGGAACGCGACGGCCTCTCCGCTCGTTGATTGCTTTTCGACTCGAGCCGCCGTCATGAGGTTCTAATATACGCCGGCCATCCTAAGGCTGACCTACGACCAGAGTTACAAAAGTTGAACTTCATCGGGGAACACTCCTTCTGTCTGCCTGTTCAATTTGCCAGGCGCATCCCGCGCATTCAGACAGGAGAAAGAAGATGAAACGCATCCTTTTGGCTTCGGCCGTGCTGGCGGTGTCGGCCGGGCTTTCCTTTGCCCAGACGACCAGCGGAACTTCGAGCGGAACCTCGACGAGCGGAACCTCGACCACGACGACCATGCCCAGCACGACGGATCAGGGCACCGGCACGACGAGCAGCGGGACCAACATGTCCGGCGATCAAGGCACCGACACGACCACCACCAGCGGCACCACAAATCCGAACTCGGCCAGAGACTGCGCGCCCGGCCAGCAGACTGGCAGCGCTCAGCAGGCGGCGCCAGGTCAGCAGGACACGGCAGCCAACACCGCCGCGCCAGGCCAGGTCAAAAAGACCGACGAAGGTTGCTGATTGGCACATCGGCTCAGGTTGGAATCACCAGCGTGTGGCTGGCTGATCTCCCCCGACCACCGCCTGAAGTCAACTCGGCTGGCGAGCAAGTTGCCGCCAGCCGAGCGTCAGTTGAGGAACCTTGTGCTTGCTTGTGCTTTCAGTGGGCAGGCCTGGCTTCTGTTTGCTTTCGGTCAGATACATATCCGCCTGCTCGCGCATCATGCCTGAAGGGAGCTGCGGTCGCGCTCAGAGGAGAGCCGCGCTGTATTGCCGATAGCGCTAGAGCGAAGAAGCCCTACGGCAACCGGCAGTTGGACTGACACCAAGTTGGCTCCGAGAGCGTTGGGAACAGCCTGGCACGGCACGTTGCTCAGTTTGGACCTTCGCAAAGGATGCATGGATGGCGAAAGACGTTTCTCGCGAGGAAGAGCAACGCGGCACCGGAAAGGTCCTCATCTGGGGCGCCGCGATCGCCCTTGTTCTCTTTGTTGCCCTGCTGGCCATATTCGTTCTGGGGTAGTCCTGACTGCTGCAGCAGGATCTAACTTGGGTGCACGACGTTCTGAGCCTAGAGAGCTGCAGAGCCTACTTGGATCTTGAGCACCGTGGGGTTGAATGCAAGTCCGTGTGGTGCAAGTGACTGCTAGGCTTTCACGGTTTTGGTGTCCTCTTCGGTTTAGATGCCGCGGGCCGACGTCACAGCAAGTGCGGCCTTCAGGCGCTGCTCCCGAAGCCGCGGTCTTTGCGTCTCGTGCCGCACGCTCAATGTCGGTCAATCCTCGTGCAGCATCCGAGGCGCGCTCGTCTCTGGCTTGTCTTTCTTTCTCGGTAGGCAAATTCCTACACTCCGATGTGCCAGCACAGTCGGCTGTCGCACCCAACCACGGTCGCCATATCGTATTCCAACAGAAAAAACCCGCCTCGACTGCCGCTGAGCGCGCGCATCCCCGCCTCTGGAACGCTTCAAATACTTTGCCGTTGTTAAAGGCACCTGCAGGAGCCAGGCATGAGAGTATTCCAACGAATTTTGCCGCTCGCCGTGTTCGCCTTGCAGCTTTTTGCCGTGCAGTCATTTGCTCAGACCGAGCAGCAAGATCTGCCGGGGCAAGGCGCATCATCGACAACCGAAGATGCCCAGGATGTCGGCGTCGACGTTTCGCTTGGCAGGCACGAAGTGAAACAGCAGATCGCAAGGGAGCTTGGAATCTCCGAGGTGGAAGTGCCTCTGGCAGTTCATGTGCCTATCGAGCTCGCCAAGCGGGTCTGCGAGAAAGAGGTATTCGACGCACGCGCCAATGTGAACCGAAGCTGCACCGCGACGAAATACATCCCGGAAATTGCCGAAGCAGCACGAAATCGTCCGCAAACCTCTGCCGTTCCGGAGCAATAGGCGAAGACGAATACTATGGGATACAGAAGGGGTGCTTGGCTACTCTGGTCGATCGACAAAGCGCCCCCCGAAAGTGTGGAGCTTGCGCGTAAGTTTTCAGGCAGCGTCGATACCGCTTGGCTTCCCCAGAGGATGAATCAGTTTGGGGCCGTATGCTTCGACAAAAGGCGCACACCAGATTGCGAAGGCAACCTTCGACCAGTAGAGGCGGACACTGCTTGTTAGCAGCATCTTGATGATCGCCAGACTGACGAGCTTCTCTGGTCAGCCTAGTAGCTTTTTGAGACTCCCCGCCCTTTTAGGTATACTTTCCCCTGACTGGGCGTCCTCAGCTGCGAGCGACCATCGCCCTTCCGCCCCGATCGGGAGACAGCGCAGATGGAAACCTCGTTCAAGAACGAACTGTTGCGGCGCCTGAGCGCACCGGATCTGACGTTGCTGCAGCCTCACCTCGAAGCCCGTCACTTGGGACTGAGGACGCACCTGGAGCAGACCTCGGTCCCGATTGACACCGTCGATTTCTTCGAGAGCGGCCTCGGGTTAATGGTGGCGAAGCTTCGGGCTGAGGTCGAGGCCGAGGTTGGCCTTATTGGCTTTGACGGTATGACCGGGGCAGCCCTGGTCATGGGTGAGGACCGGTCCCCACACGATTGCTTTGTTCAATTGAAGGCTGAAGCTATTGCTATAGACGCGCGTTGGCGGATCGTTCTTATGGGCAGCCCGAGGCGGAATACATCCGACTGATCGGGACGCCCCCGTTGCTCATGATGTCACCCGTGCTGCCCTCTCTCCCGTCGCTGACCACATTCGGGAGGTGGCGATTGGCACCTGTCAGGACGTTCTGGCAAGGGTTGTCCAACGGTATGAAACCGCAGTGTCGATCCAGGACAGGATCGTTGAACATTGCAAGGAGGTCGGATTAACACCGCAAGCAGATGAAGCTTTTTTGCAGGCCTTGTGGTTGTCGCTGGCGAAGGCCAGGACGGCCTTGGAGCGTGAGGTCCCCCCGGCACCGCTGCACCTGGCCGGCCGCTCTAGTCCTGGACAATTGCCGACCTCGTCGCTGGTCAGCATGCCAGAATGTCGATGGCGGAAGCCATGAGGACCCCGATTGAATGTTCTCATTCGTTTGTGATCGGGGGTGCAAGTCAATCCGGCTCCAGCGCATGTTGGCCTCAGGAACAAACCGCCGTCGCATCCGTTCAGCATCGCGAAGGACGACACGGCTGTCCACGGCCTTTCCGGTACTGCAAAGGAGACATGACATGCTCGGTCCGCAGAGGGGTTTTCGAAGACCATCTGAGGCTTCGCGCCGCTGGCGACATCGAGGAGGATCTTAGGTGCAACTATGCTGTGGACGTGGTCCTCTTGACCTCGAATTCGAATTTAGAGGCCATGATGCCGTCCGCCTGTCGTCCAAACGCCTGCGCGAGCAGCTGCCTCAAGGTGAGTTCAACTACATCGGAAAACAGGTCCGCGGCCCCTATACACTGCTGATCTGGTCGGCAACTTCGTCCAGGTTCGACGCCATTGGGGGCCCGAGAAGAGATCGGGAACCTTGATCAGGTGCGGGCAAAGGTCCGTTGCGAAAAATGCGGCCGCAAGGACTCGATGACAGCGGAAACCCTTCAGGCAGACGATCCTCATTCCGGAACTTCCGCAATGGAGCGCAGCCGAGATGCTCAAGCCGCTGCTGGCGCGGCGGACTGAAATCAGCGGTCAACCCGACCGTCGCTCGCTGTTGGCTGCCGGTGTGCCGTCGCCGAAGGAACAACAAGAGACTGGTCCAGTTAGAGCCATGCATGCGTCGATAGAAATGAAAGAGGAGATGACAATGGCGACGAAAAAAAGCTCTCAGGGCAGCTCCAAGGGCTTGGAAGACCTTTTCTATGATGGTCTGAAAGACATCTACTACGCCGAACGCAAGATTCTGACGGCGCTCCGGAAAATGGCAAAGGGCGCGGAGTCCGAAGAGTTGAAGGCGGCGTTCGAAAAACATCGTGACGAGACGGAAGGTCAGATCGAGCGTCTGCAGCAAGTTTTCGACGCCTTTGGCAAGAGAGCCCAAGGGAAAACGTGCCCGGCGATCGACGGCATCATCGAAGAAGGACAGGAGATTTTGGAGGAATTCGAGGAGGCTCCGGCATTGGACGCGGGTCTCGTGGCTGCAGCCCAGTCCGTCGAACATTATGAAATAGCGCGCTACGGGACTCTTGTCACATGGGCCGGGTTACTTGGCTTGAAAGACGCCGTCCCGCTACTCGAACAGACGCTCAAGGAAGAAAAAGCAACCGATGAGGCGCTCACCCGACTAGGCGAAACAGGCGTCAACGAACGGGCGATGCAACAGGCCGCATAACTTCGGATCGAATCGACGCGACCGCGGCCCCCGGCAGACGGGATTGGAGCTTGGTTGTATTCGCCAATCCAGGCACACGTGTACACCGCAGCCGCCGAGCCGTCGACGTGGTGGTGGCCGACCGGTTTCGACTAGGCCACCGGAACTGACAATGGGGGACTGCGAATGCGATTACTTGCCCACGCCTTGGGCGACAGGATGTTGGTATGAACGAGGATACCGCTCGTCGGCCCACGGCAGGCTCTTCCGGGTTCGACAGCTTTTTCATGGCTGGTTTCGAGTGTTCCTCCCACAGGCGCGCCGACGGGGCCCGTCTTGATCTGATCCGCGCGACCTCACATGACATCCATGCACATGCCGACTATCGCCGTTGTGCCGAGCTTGGGCTTCGCACGATCCGCGACGGCTTGCGCTGGCACCTGATTGAAACAGCGCCCGGAGTCTTCGACTGGTCGAGTTGGACGTCGGCGATCGAAGCAGCCCAGGCGGCCGGGGTGCAGATTATCTGGGATATCTTCCACTATGGCTCGCCAGACCATATCGACCAAGGTGGCCCGGGGTTTATCAAGGCCTACGTCCGTTTCGCCGCGGAAGCTGTTCGGGTTCATCGCTCCGCTACCGGGGTGGCTCCCCTGGTGTGCCCGATCAACGAGATTTCGTTTTTTGCATGGGCTGTGGAGGTCGGCTATTTCCCCCGCGTCGGGCCGAACAAGCGTGGGTGGTTCAAACGACACCTTGTCAGGGCAGCGGTCGCCGGCGTGAGGGCCATGCGGGAGGCCGAACCCGGCTGCAGGTTCATCTGGGCTGAACCGCTGATCCATATTGCTCCTCGTGACCGTACTCACCCCGAGCGGCAGCGCGCCGAAAATGCTCGCCAGGGGCAATTCGAGGCGTATGACATGCTGATTGGGCGCGTGGAACCGGAGTTGGGCGGCAGCGAGGACGTTGTGGACGTCATTGGCCTCAACTTCTATCCGCACAACCAATGGTACTTGAATGGCCCAACGATACCGATGGGGCACCACGAATACCGTGCACTTTCGGAAATGCTGGTCGAGGTCGCCGAGCGATACAAGAAGCCGATGTTCATCGCCGAGACCGGCGCCGAAGGTTCAGGCCGGCCAGCCTGGCTTCACTACGTTTGCGACGAAGTGCGCGATGCGACGAGCCTCGGTGCACCTGTTCAGGGTATATGCCTGTACCCGGTGACGGCCTACCCAGGTTGGGACAATTCGCGCCACGCCGAAGTCGGCTTGTTCTCCACCATTCATGCGGACGGCTCGCGCACTGTTCGCAAGCCACTTGCGGACGAGTTGGAACGCCAGCGCCGATTGTTCGAGGTGTTTGGAAAAGAACCAGCAAGCGCGGTATAGTTCTGCCGGTCGAACAGGGCGCCGGGCTTCCTGCGTTAACGACGACATGACTAAAACTGTCGCGAAGCTTGGCCGCGGTGATGAGAGCCAGGACGGTGAGCTTGGCGGGTTTCGCCGAGGATAACGGCTAGGGAAGGCCTCGATTGCTGCGAGCCGCAACTTGCATGCCGAATTCGGCCAATCGGCCGCGTCCGTGACCAACACAACAACCCAACGTAGGATCGATCGAATGCCCCTCAACTATGTAATGTTCACTCGGCCGCCTCGCGCTGCACCGACGGGGGCACAATCGCGGTTGCCGGCAGGCTCCTCTGAATGCGCCCGAACGTAGCCAATGCCTGGCCGACCACCTGATCCATATTGTAATAGCGATATGTTGCAAGACGTCCGACGAACCAGACCTCCGGGCACGCCGCGGCCAAAGCTTCGTATCGTTTGTACAAAGCCTCGTTTTCGGCCCGCGGCACCGGGTAATAAGGATCTCCGACGTCGGTGGGGTATTCGTAGGTGAGGCTGGTCTTCGGACTCTGCTGACCGGTCAGATGCTTGTACTCGGTGATCCGTGTGTATTTTTCCGTCTGCGGATAGTTGACGACGGCGACCGGTTGAAACTGCTCGCAATCAAGTGTCGTGTGCTCAAAGCGCAGCGAACGGTAGGGCAAGCGACCAAGCTTCCAGTCGAAATACTCGTCGATCGGACCGGTGTAGATCATCTGCTGGAAGGGGATCTTGTCGCGAACTTCGCGGTAGTCGGTCTGCAGCATGATCTTGATCTTGGGACTATCCAGCATGCGCTGAAACATGCGCGTATACCCGCCTGCCGGCATGTTCTGGAAGCTGTCGCCAAAATACCGATCGTCGCGATCGGTCCGGGTCGGGACTCGCGCCGTCACTGACTTGCTCAACTGGGAAGGGTCGACACCCCACTGCTTCCTGGTGTAGCCGCGGAAGAATTTCTCGTAGAGCTCTCTGCCTACTGTGCTCACCACGACGTCCTCGGCGGTGCGGACTTCTTTGACCGTTTCGCGTCGGAAAGCGAAGAAGTCCTGCAGCTGCTCGGACGTCAATTCAAGGCCGTAGAGGCGGTTTATGGTGTCGAGATTAATCGGTATCGGCAGCAGCTTTCCATCGACAAGCGACAGCACGCGATGTTCGTAAGGCCGCCATTGCGTGAATTGCGACAGATAGTCGACGATCGATTGGGCGTTGGTGTGAAAGATGTGAGGCCCGTAACGGTGAATTAGTATTCCCGCCTCGTCGTAGCAGTCATAGGCATTGCCGCCGACGTGATTTCGTCGGTCTATGATCAGGACGCTTTCCTGCCGTTGCGATGCGATACGCTCGGCCAGCACACTGCCGGCGAAACCGGCCCCTACGATCAACCAGTCGAACACGCTCACGCCCTCCTCAGGAATGGGACGACGCTCTTCATCGCATGGGCGCGCTCGATGTGGGCAGCCATCGCGCTCCAGGTCTTCTCCCAGGACATGTCGGCGAGGTAGGCGTCGGCTTTCTTCACCAGGAAATCGCGGGGGTGGGCCAGGATCGAGCGAAGCTTGGCCTCGATGTCCTCCGCCTCGACAATCTCGACAAGGCCTTCGACGCCGTAGGTACGCACAACGTCGACGATCGCCGTGGACAACACCGGCAGTCCTGCCGCAAGAAACTCGGGAGTCTTGGTCGGGCTGATGTAGCGGGTCGCTTCGTTGAGCGCGAACGGCATCCAGCCGGCACTCCAATGCCTGAGATAGTTCGGCAGGTCTGCATAGGACTTGCCGCCCAGCCAATGCAGGTTGCCTGCCGTGGGAAGGCTCGCCCGATCGATCTTGACGACAGGGCCGAGCATGACAAAATGCACGTCTGGCATTGCCGCAGCCGCATGCGCGATAAGTTCAAGGTCGAGCCGTTCGTCGATGACCCCGAAGTACCCCACCCTCGGGTGAGGTATGTCGGCCTGATCGAATGGGTCTTCACCTGGCGCCCTAGCCTGATGGAAATGGGTAACGTCGATGCTGCTCGGGAAGGGAAAGATCGCCCGATGCAAGCTGCGCTTGGCCTCGTAGAGGCTCTGCCCGCCCGTGAAGACGACATCGGCACGTTGCAACAGCGCCTTTTCCAACTGCGTCAACTCTGCGGGAGCGTCTTTGAACGCGGAGAGTTCATCCATGCAGTCGTAGACGCAGACGTCACAGGCGAGATGATCGCTGAAGCGTAGCGCCATGGGCGTGTAATACCAGGTCGTCAATCGGTCATGCGGCGTGGAGGCGAGGATCTGATCGACGAACCTGCGCTGGATTGCGTCCGCCCTGGTCGCGGAAGTACCAACTGGGATCAGCGGGGTCACTATTCTGATCTTGGGGGTAATATTGTGCACCCGCATCGAAGGGTGGCGCCTCTCATCGAAGATCGGCTCTTCGAAGTAAATTAGCTGTTGCTGTTTTGACGCCAGGGTCAGAATGTGTTGTGGTCTCTGATATACGAAGTTCCATCGGAGGTGTGAAAAGCAAATTAAAATAGACGGTTGTACAGGGTTTTTTGGTGTTTTGGCCCGGCCCGCCGCCATTTCCATGTAGATTATCCTTCGATATAGTTACAAAATGCCTCGACTAACAAAAGTCAATCGAGGCAGCTTTGACATGAAGTTCGCAGCCTTCTATATAACTTCCATCCCGATAAGTTGTTCCATAGCTCCAAACTGTCTCGGGCGAGACCAGCCGTCCGCTCCACTTGCGACGGCTCGACAGAGAAGGGGCGAGCCGGCCGCCCCCATTCGATCCACATGATGAAGCCCCTCGCGTCAGGTCGGGCTCCCCAAATGTGGCCCTTTGCCACAGAGCGGTTCAAATCCTTCAATCGTTCAACAACCGTTCATCAGCGGAGCTATAAATACGCTTGGAATCGATTCATCTGAGTCGCGCCGGTGGTTCATTTGAATGGAGCCCGAGACGAATCGAGGGATGGCTGGCGAATGAAGATCGACTTTGAAACCAACGTCTTTCCATTGTTTCACCCGCAGGTTGTGGATGATCTGAAGGACCCTTGTCCGGTGTTCGATGGCACGCTCTGGCACGTCTTCGGCTCCAGCGGCACCGTCACAACCGAGAGCTGGAAAATCCTCCACGCCACAGCGCCGGATCTTTATGGACCCTGGACAGAGCACGAGGCGATCGTTTTGCCGGTAACCGGATCGGGCATTGCGGCGCCCGGCGTCATTCATGAGTGCGGCGTCTTCCACATGTTTATCCAGACCGAATTCATGAAGTCCGGCGGACGTTGCGAGCACGCGGTCTCCAATGACGGCTTTCATTGGGTGGTGCTCAATCCGGCGATATTGTCGCTGCCCGACACCGATGAGGACGGCATCTACGATCCCCACCCCGCAATCGTCGGAGGCAAGCGCTATATCGTCTATTCAGGCATGCCCAAATTCACCAGGGTGCCCCAGCCTGATGTCTATCTGGCGCGCAGCCAATCCGATTCCTGGTTCGGGCCATGGAAACGTCTCGGCAAGATACTCGATCATCTCGACGTGCCGCATCACAATGCGCGCGAACACCCGGATTACGAATGGGGGATCGAAGGCGCGCAGCTCGTCGAGCTGCCGGACGGTCGTGTGCTTCTTAACGCCACCTGCTTCCTCCCCGAAGGTCCGCGCGGCAGCCGGCAGCGCGTCTTCTTCGCCATCGCCAATGACGTCAAGGGTCCCTACGTTTCCGTTGGCCCCGTTCTCGACCCTGGTGAGCCCGGCGAGAATGGCCATTCGACCGTAATGATCGAAGGCCGGCAATTGACTTTGTTCTACCAGAGCAGGCGTGAGGCTACGAACCATCGCTGGCGGTTCGGGTTGGCTAAGTGTGACCTGGATCGGCATATACTTTCGAGAGTTGCCTAGATGGTAAGTTCCGGCATTTGCCGGAACGGAGGATAATCTGGCTGTTGGTTGGTGGGACGGATCCCTTTGTACTGGTGATTGAGGGTAGCAGGGGATTCGCAGCCAGTGGGCAAAGCTTGCGACGAGGGATCTATACACGTCAGGCAAGCCGGTCGCCTCATGGACGGCGGTGCCAGCTGCAAGCCTAGCCTAGCAATGAACTGTAACTGAGCGCAGCAACGCGGCCAATCGATTCACGCGGTTTTGATCCTGAGCAGGATGTCCTGATCGTAATTTCCAAAGCCCTTGCCGAAAATATTGATCCCGCCGGGGCGCTTGGCATCGTCCTTGACGCCGATACGGACGCGGATTGAATGATGGCTCTTCAGATCGAGTGCGGCGAGGCCGGTTTCGGAAATCCTGAGGCCGTCGACATAGGTGCCGTCATTGGCAATTCGCCAGTTCTTCAGCTTACCGTATTGCGAGCCCTTAAGCTTCCACCAGGTGGGCGTGAAGACGCCGCGCTTGTCGCCGAAATCCCCCGGCGACGTCCAGGTGCCGACATCGACGCCATTGATCGTCAGCGTGATGTCCGAGGGCCAATCGGCGCTGGTGCCCGGCACTTCCGAAGACAGCTCTATCGCAACTTCGAGTCCGGTGATCTCGGCATTGGCGAGCTTGGCATTGTTGGGGAACTGGTATTCGACAAAACCGCGCGTGAACCATAGCAGACCGGCCTTCATGCGGTCCGGATCGAGGAAAGTGTTGGGAACATCGAGCAGACCGATGATGCCGTCCGGCGAACAAAGGCCGCAGGGCGCGGTAACCTCGAAGCCGGTATAAAGCCCGATCGGCATCGACACTTCGATCGCGTCGTTCTTGACCGCACGATATTCGCTCTTGAACACGACGAGCACTTTTTCGGCGGTCGGATAGCAGATTTTCCGGTTGCCTTTCTTCGCTCTCTCGGTGCGGATCAGCCCCGCATCCTCCAGCACCTGGATGTTGGTCGAGACGGTCGACTGCGGAAGCGACAGCACGGCGGCGATTTCGTTGACATTCATCGGCCCCTTCTCATGCAGCAGTTTCAGCATCGAGATCCGCGCCGAGGAGGCAAGCCCCTTGAGCACGGCAATGCCTTCCTCAGGTTCGATCACCAGAAAATTGCGACTCATGAAATCGCCAGTCTATGCTCGTGACAGAGGTTATGGCTTCGCTCATTGCAACGGCGCTGACCGAAACGCCGAGCCGTTGATTTGGTTACATTAAGCCCTCGACCGTCAGTATGCATCGCAAGCCGTACCCGCAAGGATGGTGCGACATGTCTACATTTGTTCTCCGACCGCCAGCTCCTTGTAGTGCGGGGGTGCTTGTCAGTCCGTGGCCTCGATTTGCAGACGACTAGATACTGGCAGCCACAAAGAGAGGCAGAAGCCGAACACGGAATTGGGGCCGTTCCCCTGGCCAAATCCCCAAGATACGGGACCTCGACGTCGATGTTAGCCGAACCGGCGCGGATGGATGCACAGGATGCGGTTCGCTGAAGTGCGTGCCGCCGTGAAGTAAATCATCGGATTCGCCACCCGATAGAGTCGGGACGGGGTTCTACCTATTGCTTTTGAGCATGATCTTTTCCGAAAATCGCGATTCCACTTCTTCGGGATCGCGCCAGTGCCGGCCTACTTCACTGCTGGCCGCGGCAGCGACCCTGTCCACCATGGCGAGAACAGCTAGCGGTGCGGTGTGGTGGACCATGTGGCCGGCCTGCGGGATGATATCGACAAAGGAACCAGGAATCTCCGATTGTAGTCTAAGAGCCTCGGCTTTCGCATCGAACAACCGGTCGCCGGCCCCGGCAATAATGCCGGCAGGCATCAACAGATCATTGTAGCGGGTGAAGCGGCCGCCGGCCAGCGCGTCGGCCAGCATCAATCCCGATTCGGCCGCGATCGACCGCAGCTGTGAGGCCAGCTGGCGATGTCCTTTGCCGACGAAGCAAACCCCGCAGAGACGATGCCGGGGCGAAATACTTGCCCATGGCGAGCGGCCAGGTGAGCAGCACAAGCAGCGGCAGCAAAATGTGGGGGAAAACACCACCGGCGACAGGCAAGGGTGGCAGCCCGCCAGCGCAAGGCCCAGGCGCGGCGGCACCGATGAAGACTTCCGATCGAATCGTCGTCCGATCGAGCTCATCGACTCGCCCGCCTGCCATCGAACCCAAACTCAGGCCGCTGAGCGGCCGAGTAGTAGATGCGACTTCGCTGCTTCATGGCTCACACTCCACTTTCAGAAAAGAGCGTGTGTTGCTGCGATCCGTTGAATCCGCCACCCAAAGCGGACGCGCCGCGAACGCGGCTGCTAGGCAGGCCGAAGCCTGTGCAAGTACAGCTGTGCGTCACAAGCCAAGTGAACCAAGAAGCTGCACGAACCGCGGGTGATCGCGAATGGCGTCGAAATCGACTTCGTGACGGATTCGTTCCAATACGTTCTGACTCATGCTTCCTCCGACGGCTCTTTCCAGGTACCGCACCGCTGCTCCACTTCCCCGAGCACGGAATACATGCAAGCGGCGTTGTACTGCGTCACGAAGTCGTCCGGATCGATCGCCAGCGCTCTGGCCAGCCAGGAACGCGCCCTTCTTCCGCTCACCGATATACGCGAGCGCGAGGGCGCCGCGATGCAGCGGTGCCGCATTTTCAGGATGGCGGCCAGTTGCGCGTTCGGCGCGCTCGAACCAGATCCTTGGTTCCCGAGCGGATGAAGGCGATCGCGCAGGAGCGTCCCCGAGTGTAGAGTTGCCACCCCGGATCTCGCCTTGGCCGGCTGCATTCCTGGCTGTGTCTCCTAGGATACATTGTCGAGCAGGGTCGACTCATCCAAGCCTTGTCTCGGCTCAGGCGGCCATTCACCATTCGGCGTCATCTCGTTGACTGCCTCGGGTAGATCCCGCGCAATCCTTCTGATTAGCTCCTCGCGCGAAAGGCCCGTCTGCATCGAAATGGACGTGAGTGTACCTTCGTCCATTGCCGCTTCGACGTCCCTTGGCTCGATCGGTTCGTTTGGCCCGCTGCCAACCCACGAGTCGACCTTCGATCCTGCCCCCACCTCCCTGAACCGGTCGAGGATCTCACCAAGGTCAGCCCTCGACACGCCATTCGTTATCTGAGCCAGAATTCTGCGTTGCGGGTCGTTTGGGTTAAGATACCCCGCTCCCGGAATCAATTCACAGAGCTTGTCGCGATTTTGGTATGCCAGAACGCCAAGCATCGCGATCGCCAATCTTCCCAGATTTGCCATTTGGTCTCCTCCACGGTTTGGCCGATGAGCGAAACGAAGCCAAGTCTTGGCGGATGACGACCCGTGTGGGCTCGAACAACTTCTTGCCGGTCGGCTCACCGGCGGAGAGGACGCGTCCTTCGGGGTACTCGTTTTCCATCTGACGTCTTCTCCTGACGCAGAACTTCGGGGCGCTTGGCCGCAGTCGCCCTGCACCGATCGAGCGACCCTAACCCGGCGCCTCCCGGGTTTGTTCCGCTTGTCAGAGTTTGTCGGCGACGATGGAGAGCGCGACCCGACGGGTAACTCTACCGGCTCGAGAGATAGAGTCTGCCCAACTTGATCATACTTCAGAACGACGGCGGCTCAGTTAGCCTCAGCTACCTAGGACTGCCGCCGGCTCGCGCACGAATTTCAATTTCGGCGGGACGGCCAACACCCTGAACCGCTCAGCCAGGCTGTCAAGAGCTTGACGCATGCCCACTCCCGCAGCAGGCGCACCGTGTCCACTGATGACCATCTGCGGGTTCAGGGCAGCCAGGTCCTTCACGGATCTTTCCGCCGCATCCCAGTCCGGCGTGAAGTAGCGCGGCGGACCGTGCATCTCAAGATCCTGAACGGCGACCTCATAGACTGACTCCTGACCGGTGGTGATGAAAGCGTCCCCTACGATCAGCGAGCGGTCCTCCTCGCGCCAGAGCGAGATATGCCCGGGGGCGTGCCCGGGCGTGTGTAGCCATCGCCATCCCGGCATTCCGGGGATCGATCCGTCGGCAGGTAAGAGTTCCAAACGGTTGCCAAGATCAATTGGCCCGCGGGGAAAAAGCGGCGAAAGCAGCGCCATCAGTCCACCCCCGACCCAGGGATCCGGTGGCGGATAGGATGCGGTTCCGTCCAAATAGAGGCGCTCGAGTGGATGCGCGAAGACAGGCACGTCCCACTTGTTCGCGAGGTCTAGAACCGTTCCCACATGGTCGAAATGGCCGTGGGTCAGAATGATCGCGGCCGGCCGTGCGTTCGTGCCAAACCGCTTTTCCGCGACCGCAAGAATGCTGCTGCGGGACGTCGGCAACCCGGTATCGATCAGCACCCAGTTCCGATCTCCGCTGCCCGGTGCGCCGAAGAACACGACATTGACGATTGCTAGCCGCAAATAGCCCAAGTCCGGTGCGATGCTCCAAGCGCCGTCGCCACGATCCTCGCGCCTGGCGTGGTCGATCTCGGAAAGTCGAATCTGAACGGTCATGTGATCCCGTGCCTCTCTTGTTGCTGAGCAGCCGCTCGAGTCAATCGGCGGCGGTGGTATATCGCCCCGAACTTGGCACGGCCCTCCTTGTTCCTCAGTCGCCACCCAGCTCCGGACAGTCCACCACAGGAACAAAGGCTAGACCAATCGTTTCGGCATTACCCGGTCACGCAAGGACGAGCTGGACTGAGCAACGAAGATGGCGCGCGCCCCATTGGATGCGGTATTTCGCCAACGCGGTTCCGGGTCCTAACAAGGCGGCCGAGTTCGAAGCCGACTGCTGAAAGAAGACTTCGAATGAGCGAAGTGGGGCGTATGGACGAGCACCAGGTGGAGGCTCCGGTTCCGCAAGCTTCGCCTATGACTGGTCAAGTTGGGCGCCAATGGTCGAGGCGGCCCGATCGGCAGGTGTCCAGGTTATCTGGGACATCTTCCATTACGGATCTCCAGACCATGTCGATCAGGGATCGCTGCATTTCATCGATGCCTATGCCTCGTTCGCGGCAGAAGCCGTGAGGGTACAGCGTTCGATCGCCGGAACACCGCCTCTGTTGTGTCCCATCAACTAGATCTCCTTTTTCGCATGGGCTGTTGAGGTCGGCTATTTCCCGCGTGGGGCCGAACAAACGTGGATGGTTCAAGCGGCATCTCGTGAAGGCTGCCATCGCGGGTGTTCGTGCAATGCGGGAGATCGACCCCGCCTGCAGATTTGTCTGGGCCGAGCCCCTTATCCAAATCGCTCCTCGTGACCGGACCCGCAGCGAACGGGGTCGGGCCGAAAACGCCCGTCAGGGGCAGTTCGAAGCTTACGACATGTTGCTGGGCCGCGTCGAACCTGAGTTGGGCGGGAGCGAAGATGTTGTCGATGTCGTGGGCCTGAATTTCTAGCCGCACAATCAATGGTAAATAAACGGGCCGACGATATCGATGGGACACCATGAGTACCGCGCTTTGTCGGAAATGTTGCTCGAGGTTGCTCATCGGTACGGCAAGCCGATGTTCATTGCCGAGACCGGCTCAGAGGGATCCGGCGGGCCGGCTTGGCTCCACTATGTATGCCGCGATGAGGTGCGTGCCGCTATGGGTGTCGGAGCATCGATTCGAGGGTATTTGCCTGTACCCGATAACGGCCTACCCGGGCTGGGACAATTCGCGTCATGCAGAGGTGGGGTTATTTTCGGCCATCCACCCGAATGGCACACGCCGCCTCCGTCAGCCCGTCGCGGACGAACTGGTGCATCAGCAAGATCTGTTCACGGCAAACCGGACGCGCTGATTGTGTTGCGACACACCGCAAGGGCGAGCACCGAAGACCAGGGCAAATTACGGTGTATTCCTCAGCCAAAATCGGCGCCACGCGATGCCAAGTGGCATGGGTGCGAGGATGACCGTGCAGCATCAGGAAGCGGTGGCCCCTTCCACCAACCCGCACTCTGAGCGTCGCTTCCGGAAGTTTGATCTGCTCCAGCGAGAAACCTTCAAACATGCAACTCCCTCCATTCGCAACATTTGCCAAACGTGTAAACGGAGAGGCAGTTCAATGTCGGCTTCCGCGGGATCTGAACTTGCCTTGTATTCCGCGAAGAGGTCGTGAGCCGAACGGCGGCTTTAACTGGTCCCTCGGCAATAACCGGACGGACAGCAAACGGCCCCCAAAAAGCCGCCAGGCGGCGACGCGCCTGATATCGCACTTCGAGATCAACTCTGCCGTTTCCTGTTAGCCGAAGTTGCAAACGGCCCCGCTCACAATCGTGGTTGCGCCTTTGGGCATCGTGGTTCAGACCGCTGGCGGATTAGAACTCTGTTGGCTTTGCGATCGGCTCATCGCTGCCGACTATCGGGGACCTATATAAAGGGGCATGTCCACGCGCCGTAAAATCAATGCAACAGCGAAGCTGATTGGAGAGTGGCCTTTAACCCCGGCTGCAACGTTTGGATCGTCCGTCAGAGCGAGGGGTATTTTTCTCGAAATACGCGCCCGCCTTCCAACGGAGTTCAGGAAATTGCTCAATATCGAGTCCCGCGTGCTTACCCTGCGCCTGTCTGAGGGCGCCGAGAATGGTGTGCAGGTGGTATTCGGGATCGTATCCAAAGCACTGCAGAATATCGAAGACCTGCCCGTAATCCCCCGTGAAATCGAGGACATTCTGACGATCTCGACGGCCGAACGGCACCGCTGGCTGAAAGATGGTCGCTTGCAGAGCGCCGGGACGAAAACGGTGAAACTCCGCGGGCGGGCAAGGAACATCACCTTTCACGTGTTCGACCCGCAGCACGTGGAGGATGTGCTTGACCGCGACCTGGTTACGGTCTGGCGCGAACAGGACGCAGCGACAGCTGCAGACAATAGGCGGCGAGCCGCGGGCAAGGCCGCTATGAAACGTGCTCAAAGAAGCGGTCGCGGAACTTCAGCTTCAGCTGGCCATGGCCCCGATGAGAACGCGCACTCCAGTTTGCGCGGCTGGGAAGATTTTGAGAAGGACGGACTCCTGCGCTGATAGGCGCACAAGCAGGTTAGGAGATTTGCCTGCGCCGTGCGAGATGCGCAAGGAGAGCCGTCAAACACATCGCGTTCAGGACCCGCTTCGCAGGGACACCGCCCTTGCGCGCCATCTCGACACCCCAATGCATGTGATCGAGCTCGTGGATCGAATGAGCGTCGGGATTGATGCTGAAGATGCAGCCCTGATCGAGTGCCTTTTGATGCCAGCGCCAGTCGAGGTCGAGTCGCCAAGGATGTGCGTTGATTTCGACAGCGACGCCGTGTTTCGCACACGCTTTGAGGACTTTGTCGACGTCGAGATCATAACCGGGCCGGCGCAACAGCTGGCGACCGGTCATATGCCCGATGATTGTCGTCCGAGGATTTCCGATCGCTTCAATGATACGCTCCGTCTGCTCCTTCTTGGGCAAGTTGAAGCGGCTGTGCACGCTCGCGACGACGAAATCGAACGTCTCCAAGATATCATTCGGGTAATCGAGCGAGCCATCCGCCAGGATGTCCGCCTCGATGCCCTTCAATATGCGAAATTTTCCATTGTATGCCTTGTTCAGCCGGTCAGCTTCGCGGTGCTGTTCAGCAATCTCCTGCAACGAAAGGCCGCCTGCGTAGTGAGCGGACTGCGAATGATCGGCGACACCATAGTATTCGAAACCGCGCCTACGCGTGGCTTCAGCCATTGCCTCAAGCGTTTCGGTGCCATCGGATGCGGTCGTGTGAGAATGCAGGATGCCATGCAGATCTTCATCCCGAATGAGGGCGGGTAGCTTCTGCTTTGCCGCTCGCTCAATCTCGTCCCTGCCTTCGCGCAATTCAGGCTCGATAAACTGCAAGTCTAGAGCTTGGTAGATTTCTTCTTCTGTCGCTGACGCGATCAGCTTTCTCCCGCGATGAAGCCCGTCGGCGTTTAGGGTGAATCCCTTGTCGGCCGCGAACGTCTTCAGTTGCTCAAGGTGGTCTGCCGAACCGGTTGCCTCGAGCAGGCTCGCGCCAAAGTGCTTCCTGTCCGTGACAACAAGCCTGAGGGCCATATCCTCGATTCCAGTCGACTTTCTGGCCTGCGCTACCAGGGCGAAGTCGGAAACGAGCTCGCAACCGCGTCGGAAGTCACCTGCAATTTCCACGCGCGAAAACTCTGGATGCTGTTGCTTTACCGATATGACCGCATGGTGGAGAAGAGCGGCGGCCTTGTGCAGGTGAAGTTGCGTTTCGCCGCTTCGCACGATGGCCAGGTTCTGCAGCAGCTTTGTCTGAAGCGCGGCGCCGAGGCCTTTGACTGGGCGGATGCGGTCTTCTCTCGCTGCGGCCTCGAGCTCCGCCAGCGAGTTCACGCCGAGCGCCTGATGAAGCTTCAGTATCTTATCGGGACGAAGCCCGGGTATGGCAAACAGCTCCATCACGCCCGCTGGAACATCCTCGCGCAGCTTCTCAAGGCTTGGGTGCGTGCCGGTTTGGTAAAGCTTGGTCACGATGTCTGCGATCGCGTCACCGATCCCCGGGATCTTGGTGAGGGCGCCGGCGGCGATGATCCGATCAAGCGGCTGCGACAGCGCCATCAGACTGTCTGCCGCGCGCAAGTATGCCTTTGTGCGATAGGGATTGTCGCCGCGCATAGACGCCCGTTGCGCGTATTCCCTTAAAAGACTGGCGACGGTCCTCGGATCGATTTTTGCCATGGCTTCAGCCAAACGAGACCGATCTCCGCAGGTTCCAATGAGGCAAGGCCGTGAGCGCCGCGTTGCCCTTTGAATCCCGGCTTTACTGCCTCTTCCCGCGTCGGACGCTA
Source organism: Mesorhizobium sp. M0174 (assembly GCF_040322275.1). Lineage (NCBI taxonomy): Bacteria > Pseudomonadati > Pseudomonadota > Alphaproteobacteria > Hyphomicrobiales > Phyllobacteriaceae > Mesorhizobium > Mesorhizobium sp. M0174. The sequence continues at coordinate 82,934 of NZ_JAMYTB010000015.1, read as the reverse complement.
CAGATTGGGCAAGGATTGGTCAGCGCGACCCCATCCCGCCAGAGCTTTGGAGGCTGCGCGTTTCTTTAATTCAGGAGCATCGCCCACGTGGAAATGAGAGGGCGCGTCTATTGTCTTCATCTCCGCCCACGTGATCGGTGCCGCGACAGGAGCGCCCGGACGTGATCTCGCGCTGTAAGGCATGATCGCGGTCGCCCCGCGCTGATTGCGTAGATAGTCCACAAAGATGCGACCCTTGCGGCGCGCCTTTGACAACACGGCCGTGAAATGGGCCGGATCGCTCCGGGCGACCGCCTGCGCCAGGCGAGACGCGAAGTCCTTAACCTGTGGCCACTCGGCGCCAGGGGTGAGCGGCGCGATGACGTGCACTCCTTTGCCTCCCGTCAGCATCGGGAAAGTCGTAAGTCCCAGCGATTTAAGGATAGCGCGGAACTGAAAGGCAGCGGCGCGGACGGCCTCAAAATCGAGGCCTTCATCGGGGTCGAGGTCGAACACGAGGCGGTCGGCCTTTTCGACATCCTCGATCCGAGCCCCCCATCCGTGCAGCTCGATCGTTCCCATCTGGACGCAAGTCATCAGTCCGTCGGCATCGTCGACATAGAGATATGGTTCCTCGTGCCCGTCTTTCTCTGTGATGCCGACGTGGTGGACTTTGTCGCCAAAGCTGCCGGCGTCGTGTTTCTGGAAGAAGCACTTCTTCGCGCGGCCCTGTGGGCATCGAACCAGACTGATCGGCCGGCTGCCAACCCAAGGAAGCATGATCGCCGCGACCGCTGCGTAATGGTCGGCGAGCTGTCCCTTGGTGATGTTGGACTCCGGATAGATGACGCGGTCACGGTTACTTATCGCGATGGTGGTTGTCGCAGACGCGGCGAGATCGGCTGCATGACGTTCCGTCTCGAGCACGACCGCCTCCGGCTTCTTGTCTTCGCGGAGACCAAGATAGCTCGGATGTCGTAATGTCCCTTCATTTGTCATTTCGGTGAAGGCAATGTCAGCGACCAGTTTCGGACGGAGCCAGTGTGCGCCGCGCACTTCGGCGCGTGGTGCGTCGACGGTGGCGGCCTTCTGCTCAAGCGGCGCCATGATCTTCAAGAGACGAAGAAGTTCAGCGGTATCGAAGCCGGTGCCGACTTTCCCGGCGTAACGCAGCTTGCCGCCGTCATGAACGCCAAGGATCAGGGACCGAAACGCGCGGACCTTGTCGGACGGCGTCCAGCCGACAATCACAAATTCCTGCCGCCTGATGCATTTGATCTTCAGCCAGCTTGCGCCGCGGGCCGCCACATAACTCGAATCCGCGAGCTTTGAGATGACGCCCTCAAGGCCGGCTGCGCAGAAGCGATCGAGCAGCTCTTCTCCGCGGCCGAGGATATGGTCGGAGTAACGAAGGACCGGATTTTTCGCAGGCAAGATCGCCTCCAGCTTCGCCTTGCGCACAAGAAGAGGAAGCCTTGTCAGATCTTCGCCGTCGAGCTGCAGCAGATCGAACGCATAAAAGTCGATAGTCGCCGGGGCACCCTTCAATGCATTCTGAAGCGCCTGGAAGTTAGATCTTCCTTCCGCATCGACGACCACAGCCTCGCCGTCAATCAGGGCGGAGCGCACCTTGAGCTTGCAAGCCTCGGAGAGGACCGAGGGAAAACGGCTAGACCAGTCCAGACCAGATCGTGTGTAGGCTCGCGCCTCGCCTCCGCCGACGGCAACGAGAATACGATAGCCGTCGTATTTCATTTCATGGATCCAACGATCACCGGCAGGGACCGTGTCCACGAGGGTTGCGAGCTGGACCGGCCGGAAAGCGGGCGGCGCTAAAGTGACCTCGTCACGAGCGGGCGACTTCGCTTGACTAGCGCTCGACGCATTGATTGCCTTACGCGACGTTGGCTTGACCACTCTGACCTAAACCATACTCGAGAGACGAAACAGCGGTATCCGCCGTCCAACGCGCGACTACTTCTTTAGTTTCGCTGCCGGCCGTGTTGAGCTTTTCGCGATCATTGCCGACCCGCTTGATTAGCGCCTCGGCCTGAGGCCGTGCTTCCTGCCTCCGGCCCTTCCATTCCCGATTTTCGCACACAGCTCACAGGCAATAATCAAGAGCAGGAACGTGCCCTCAAATGCCGCCACAGCGTATCTGGTTTCTGCCATCGGGTTTCGAAGCCTGACATTCCGGTTCCGGTCCCCCTACCTCAACGTGCCCCATTGACGCCAAGTACCTCGCCCAGAGCAGCTCCGATACCAGTTTCAAGAAGTGCAAAATGCCCATGAATGCGCCGACCAGAGTCAATGCTCTCGTATCCGGGTCTATTTCGAGCAGCGCGGACTTGGTCAGCATTCAGACAGCCTAGGGGGTCCTTCCCAACATAGCCATGGGCACCGGCCTGCTACTCACGGAGCACCCCCTCCTCCTTGGCAGCAGCCTCGAAGGCCTTACGAGCCTCCTCGGGGGTCGCCCGATCCTCGACGGCTTCGATGCATAGTTGCACAGCCTTCCGCCACTTGGGCCCCATCTTGGTCCACTTCAGGAGTTCCTCGGCGGCGCACTCGACATTGTTGCACCGGTAGGTGACCCCAGGTCGGTCGGTCTTGACGTACACCGGAGGGGAGAACCAATGGGTTGCCACGACACCTCCTACTCAGGGGAGAGATACACGTTGGCCTCCTTAGCGGCAGCCTCAAAGGCCTTTCGTATTATGTGGGGGTCAATCGAATCGCCCTCCAAGGCTGACAGGCAGAGGGTCACCGCCTTATGCCAGCGAGGCCCTCGGCGGGTCCACATTTTGAGCTGCTCAAGGGCTTCCTTCGCATTGTTGCAGCCATGCCTGACACCGGTTTCAGTCTTCACGAACACCGGAGGGACGAACCAGATGGGCGCCATGATACCTCCTACTCAGGGGAGAGATACACGTTGGCCTCCTTGGCAGCCGCCTCGAAGGCTTCACGCACCTCTTGGGGGGAGGATTTGCCCTCGAATGCATCGACGCAGGATTGGACAGCCTTGGTCCACTTGCCCGGACGTTTCGTCTTCACGTAGACCGGGGGAGAGAACCAGAGAGGACCCATAAGGGGGAACTTAGAGCGGCAAGAGCCCGCCGACCAACCCCGCTTTAGCCGCAGCTAAGGGAACGATGTAGGCCCTCGCGGGTTTAGAGGTGGCAGCGGGATTCTTCGTGGATGTGCAGCCGCTGTGGCGGGGTCCGTCGCCTCTCCCTCACCGGCGGCGGGCTCCTTTCGCGAAGGCGGTGTTGGTAATAGACACCTAGAACCTTATACCGCATCCAATTTAGCTGGTTCTCATTGGGGGAGTAATGTCCCCTCCTCTTTTGCAGCAGCCAGGAATGCCTTGCGGGCCTCCTCAGCTTCCATCTCGTCGAAAATCACGGCCATGCAAACACGCACCGCGAGGTCCCACCAAGGGCCACGCTTGGTCCACTTCATCAGCTCCTCGCCGGCTGCTTCGGCGTTGTTTACGCTGCGGATGATCCCGGGACGCTCGGTCTTGACCGGGACCGGAGGGTTGAACCAGTGGAGAGCCATGCGGTCACTCTTTGTCGGCCCGATCAAGTTCCTCCAGCAAATACTTTTGCTCAGCCCAGTTCCCGTTCTACAGGCAGAGTGAGCAGGTTGCGAAGGTAATTACGGATTACCTCTGACTATTGAAATGGCGCAGGACGGCGCGCTTCCGTTGCGATGCCACAGCGGCTGAAGTTGGCTGACAGCTACTCGCGACCGTCGATAGCCACGCAGAGGCCCATGGCAGTTGCTGCCTCGACGATCGCCTCGGTTAGTTCTTCGTTGGAGGCCATCAAATAAGGCGCAGTCTCCCGAGCTTCGCGTAGTGCCGCTTTGATCGAGACCGTGTCGCCACGGTCCGCCCTGTTGAGGAGGCGGTTATTCGCGAAGATCGAACCCGACGAACAGGCCAAAGGCTGGGGCAACATTGACGATAAGCTCCACCAGCTCGCAGTCAGTTTCCGCCAGATGTGGCCCGTCTCGGCGCACCGCTGCAATAGTCTCTTTGACGGAGATGATTTGGCCGCGACGGACTTGTAGGATCAGCTCGTGAACAAGGTGTTCGGCAGTCACTTTGTCGGGTCGGCAGTTCGTCCAAACGTTCATACAAGGCCTCCCACCTCAGCGAGAACCCAAGGGAACATTCATGACCTCTGTCGAGAAAAATCAAGAAGAATGTTTGATAACTTCTGAGTGGGAATCAGGGGGACAAGCCACGAAGCGAGCCTCTATACTCTTTGACCTGACGCTCAGCCAGCCGGCTAAGGGACTTCTTCCGTCGGCCCCTGTTTGGCCCGATCAATAGCCGCAAGTAATGACTGTAGGGTTGGCGGCAGTTCTGGTTCGACATCCAGATTTAAGAACGTTTGTACGTGATGACGATAGCCTTCGGAACGGATCAGTTTCCGAAACGCTCCGGAGACAGACTGATGGTCTGCTTTGTTGCTCGTTGTCATGTTCGGGAAGTCCGTCCCAATGAGCCGCAACTCGCCCGCAACGAATGGGTTCCATCAGGAGGTCGGAATATTTGGCTGAAATTTCTGAGCGGGAGATCGGCTAACTGGCTCGCGCGAAGACCCCCGTGCCCCCTTCGATCCGCCGAGCATTAATCCCCGCTGTTTGAACAGAAGATCGTGTCGATCTAGCGTCGGTGTTGCACACAGCGACCGTTGAAATGCTACTGTCCAATGTTTGCTCACGCTGTGATGCCAACAGGGCAGGCTCTTGCGGCAGGGTGCCGCAAGGTCGCGACGATGAAACGCCGGCCCAGTTCAACCCGCGCGACGTCCTTCGAAGCTGGGGGGATCGATCTTCACCAAGCGGTCTGCGGCCTCGACCGCAGTTCGTATCCTGCTGCACAGCGCGAGATTTTCCGCCAGCATTTCTTCAGTGCGTTGAATCGCGAGCTTGGTCCGGTGGATGCGCTGCCTGGCATTGGCAACTTCCGATGTCAAAAGATCGGCCGCCATCCCGTGGCCGTGGGGTTCCATAGTGTCCATGGGTTTCTAATACATGGGGGAAGATATCGTTCCCTGATGTCGGGCGAAACGGCGGGCCGCAGAAAAGCGCGATGGGCCGAATGACCAATGCGCGCCCTGTCAAAACAGCGCCGGAAACAGGCGAACGGCTTCGGCCGCTCTACATCCCACGGGCAGAGGAGATCACGGTCCAGAGGGCCATTGATCTGTTCAGGTACGACTACAACGTAAGCGAAGACACACTCAGGCGGCTGGTGATCAAGCACCGTCTTCACAACCAGACAATGCCCGGTGCTCCGTGGAGAATAAGCGCTCCCGGTTTGGCTATGGCGCTCGCCGGCGATGATGACGCGCTTGCGCGGTTGAGGCGGGACGATCGCGAGCATCCGGACGTAACTCGGTATTTCAAGCGGCTCGGCATCCCGCGACCCTGACCTGTTACCAAAAGTTATGGTCGCGGCGACTGTCTAAAATAGACATTAAGTAGATGTCGCGGCCCGACAGGGCTCCACACAAGAGCGAACCGTTGCTGCCTTGCGCATCGCCCTCTAGGCCGCCGGCGTCGAGTTCATCCCGGAGAACGGCAGCCGCGCCGGCGTGAGGCTCCGCAAACCTTAGGCCGTAGACTCGTTACTGCGCAGCCACACACCTGCTTTTCGCCATCGGACGAAGCGGTTGCAACAGGTGGTGCGCGGGCCATAGCGCTGAGGCAGGTCGCGCCATGGAGCACCGGAGCGCAGCACCCAGAAGATGCCGTTCAGCACGCGCCGATCATCAACACGTGGCACACCTCTTGGCTTGTTGGGTAGACGCTTTATTCCATTGCTGACCATTGTCCAAAAGCGCTGTTAACCAAATTTTCTCACCCGCCAATGCTTATTCGCGCGACTGAAGGGGTGAGGTGATCGATGTGTGATTCAAACATAAGCGCGTTTCCGCTGCATCGGCGGCGGAAGTTGGTCGAAGGGATCGCCCGGGTCCTGGAATCCAAGAACGGGAAGGACGCGAACGCCTTCTGGCGCAACACCGCCAAGGCAATTCTCGTTCAACTGTCCGAATCAGGAATTGCACCCGGCGTCGCCGAACAGGAAGTTGGAACGCTTCTTCATGCTGTCTTGGCCGACATCGCCACCCGCAGTGCTGCGAAACTTGCACAATAGCATCGGCTCACGATGAAGGATTGCCGCATAGAGACGCCCCGGGGCTCCACAAGCGTAGCACCACTGCATCCGTCAAACGCAGGTTTCTCACTGCGGATGAAAAGATAGGCGCGTTCGTCGAAATCATGCGCGCGAATGTGCTCTCGGGCGAGATACGGCTCCGCCTCGCCTGTCCGGCGGTCATCGACCAAATCGAGGTAGGCGATGCGGAAACCCGCATTCACGAAAGGCCGACGGACCTTTTCCACGAGCTGAACCCGCAAAACCAATGAGCCGCCGTTGAGTTCCACACTGCCATTTATGCGACTTTCTAAGCAGATAACGCGAACATCGAGCCCGAAAGCACCGTCTTTGCTCTCTGCCCCATAAGTCATTCGCGCCGAAGGATCGCGATCAGTATTGCGGCACTGTCGGGCCATGTGTGGAAGGTCGGCGTTCGGCTCAGCAGCAAGAAGCCGCCATTCGTCTGACGACCCTATCGGAGTCATCACCCATTTGCGATTCCCGAAACCAGACTTTCGATGCCAGAACATGAGCGGCCACATCGCGGAGGAAGTCGATTAATGGGCTAGGCGCGGCGGGTACCGTTGACCCTACGATTATTCTGATTTAGAACAGATAGAGAACATCACTGATAGGACTTGATGCGCCAATTGGGTGGAGAGCCAATGATGGTTTGTGCTTGATCATTGTTAGCGTGGTTTTTCCAGCAACAAGGTTCTGCCAATTGACGAATCGTAGCACCGAGCCGATACCGGAGCGAAGATAGGGGCGACGGACATTGGCTGACCTAAATTGGGAAAAGTTACTCAATGCGCAACGGCGCAAGGATAAGGCCAAGGGCAAGGCCGCCGAGCGCTCCGCCAAAACCGCCGAACACCGGACCGAGCTGGAGCGCGATCATGACCGCATTCTGTTCTCGACACCTGTTCGACGTATGCAGGACAAAACGCAGGTTTTTCCACTGGACCCCCATGACAGCGTGCGGACCCGCCTGACCCATAGCCATGAAGTAGCTAACATGGCACGCAGCTTCGGTACCGCGCTGGTCCACGTCTATCCCGACAAGTTGAATTTGCCCGAAGCCGTAAATGCCGGGCGTAACGTCCCTGCCCTGCTAGAAGCGATCGGGCTGGCCCACGACCTGGGCAATCCGCCCTTTGGTCACCAAGGTGAGGATGCGATCCAATCTTGGATGAAGTCCAAGGGACCAGAGATCTTTGAAGGTCTGGATGGTGCCGCATTGCGCGAAGATTTCCTTCGTTTCGAAGGAAACGCTCAAGCATTCAGGCTGCTGACCCGGCTGCAAATCGTCAACGATGACTTCGGACTCAACATGAGCTACGCGTTCCTCGCAGCTCTAATGAAATACCCCAGTCCTTCAGATAAGGTGAACAAGTCGGTGCTGGCTCGCAAGAAGTTCAACTTCTTCCAGTCAGAAGCCAACATCGCTAAGGAAGTCTGGGCTGAAACCGGGCTTGCTGAAGGTATTCGGCACCCGCTTACCTTCGTCATGGAAGCCTGTGACGACATCGCCTACTCCGTCGTCGATGTTGAAGATGCCGCGAAGAAGGGGCTCGTCAATTTCGACCGTCTCGTCGGCTACCTGATGCACAAGGCAGAGGAGGACGAGTCCGTCCTCAAGGTAGTCGAGAAGGCCAAGGAGCAGCACCAAGAATTCCGTGAGAAATCCCTGTCGGCGGCAGAGCTTGACGACATCACAATGCAGATGTTTCGGGTCAACGCGATTGGTGTGATGATCGTCGCGGCGACAGATGCGTTCGTGACAAACCTGGACGCCATTATGGCCGGCACGTTCGACAAGGAACTGATGGCAGTGTCCAAAGCGGCACGCCTATGGCGTTTGCTCAAGGAATTCGCCGGCAAGCACATCTACCCGCACCGCCAGGTGCTTGAGGTTGAACTGACGGGCCATCAGACGATTCACGGACTCATGGACATCTTCTGGGCAGCCATCACCAACCGGAAAGATCCGCTGGATATCGCCTCGAAGCGAACATCGCCCCTTCACAGCTATGTCTATTCCCGAATTTCGGAGAATTACCGCCGCGTCGCTGAGGCTTCGGACAACCGCATGCCTATCCGCTATCGTGAACTGCAACTGATGACGGACATGGTGTCGGGCATGACGGACGGCTTCGCGATCTCGCTGCTGAAAGACCTGCGGGCACGGGGCGCGGCATGACCACATCCCAGCATATGCTGGACCACGGTCTCAGCTCGGACATTGCCGATTTCATCCGAGGGCCGCAAGGGCACGATATCGGCGATCTTATCGACCGTCTGAGTCCGGTCGGGGATTGTGCGATCTTCGGCGGCCTGCCACGCGATTTCGCCCGCGACGGCCGCAATTCCTTCAGGTCGGATGTCGATGTCGTGGTTGACGCCGTCCCTGGAGCATTGGAGGCGCTGCTCGGGCAATTGGGCGGTGAGCGTAACCGGTTTGGCGGGTATCGCTTGAAGTACGGCCGCTTCGACTTTGACGTCTGGGCCTTGCAGACGACGTGGGCGGCCAGCAATGACTACGTCGCGGTCCACTCGCTGACTGACCTAGTCAAAACCACGTTCTTCGATTGTGATGCAGTCCTGTTCCACTGCCGCACGCTGGAGATCACCCGGTCCGAGCGGTTCTGGGCGAGCATCGAGCATGGCATCGTCGATATCAATCTCGAGGCCAACCCCCACTACATCGGCACGCTCGCGCGCACCTTGCGCATCCTGTTCGATTGGCGGCAGCAGCTCACGCCGCGGCTTGCCAACTATCTGGCAGAGGGTATCGCGCGTAGCCGCAACGAGATTCTGGACTACGCCACGCGTAATGCCGCCGGTCTTGGCCTAGCGTCTGGAACGGACCTCGATGCGGCGATTTCGGCGCTCTACGAGCACGGTGTCGGAAAGACCCTCCTCGAGTGCAAGTCGGTATCGACCGCGCGTCTACCGACCCCGGGCGTTGGCGGGCCACCCCGAGGGTCCGCTTTGCAGGCGAGGACGGCCGGCTTGCGAGATTCCAGATACTAACCCTTGAAATTGGTTTTGAAAGAAGTCGAACCACAACCCTGCAGTCACAGCCTCAGCTTTGGGCCGAAGAGCTTGAAGATTCGGCGTTTTCTCCGCGATGGTAGAAGACGATCTCTTACTTCACTTCGCGATGCCCAACCGTCTGTCTGAGACCGCAAAGAGAGCAAACGGAAGCTGGGAAGCGATCAGGCCGGTGCTCGGCGCAGTGCCGCTGGCAAGCTCCGGCACTCGACAATCTGGTCACCAAGAAGGTCGGCAATCCAACCATGGTGTCGCTCCGGGATTGCCATCCGTGCATCCTTCAGGCCGCTTATCACGGCCTTTGCGAGACGTTCGTTTCCGAGCGCTAAAAGGACGCGATCAAGTCGCAAAAGGTCCACCGTGGCGAGCAGCTGGAGAGTTGGAAAGCGATGAGTGGCGATGCTAATTGCTTTGCGTTCATCAATGATTGCCAATCCCTGAGACGATACAGCGAGGGCCAATGTCGCCGCCTCACTATCATCCAGAGTCGTCTCCGCGGCGCCACTGACCAGGCTTTCAAATATCGCCCCGCTCTTTTCGTCAAACTCAGCAAACTGCAGCAATTCATCCTGTACCAGCTGTTGAGCGAGGTCGGCGTCATTGCGCCCGCTAACCCGATCATGGATGAGCTCATCTCTCACGACGGTACTTGCACTCAGCGTGACATTCAGTGACCGAATGATCTCATGCGCAGCGCCAGTGGCATTGAGATTAATAATGACGCTGGTGTCAGCAACTAGTTTCGGTGGAAGATCACCGGAGAATTGAGGTCGCCGCATTGGCCCCACTTTCCTCGGCATCAATATCACTTAGCAAAACGCGCACCTGGATCCGGTCGATATGAAGGAGCCTTGCAATTTGCCCCTCACTAAGGAGCCCCCGCTTTGCCGCCTCATATGCCATCAGGCCCATCTTCAGCGACACTGGTCTGGCCGCGTCGTCTTTCAGGCTATCACTCCTCGAAACGTCACCTAACACTTGCTGCGCTTGCTCATCCGTAATGTTTCCGTTCTGAACGAACCAATCCCAAGTTCCTCTTTTCGTAAGCTGGAGCTCTTCAAGGCGCCGGACAAGCGCTTCGCGCGAAACATGGAAATAGTGGGCAAGAACGATCACGTGCCGGCGAGTGAGGCTCGTAGCACCCGCCGTAACTTCAGCAAATTTCTGCCGAACAGCCTGCGCCGGCGTCAAGAAGCTCCTTGCGAAGGCATTGGCATATTTTTCCTCGCGCGAACTCTCCAGTTCATCGATCTCATAGACCTCTGCGTCTCCGCGCGTAGCTACTAAATGACCAAGCTCATGCGCGGCCGTTTGAGTGCGCCGATCGATTGGATGGTTCGCATTTAAAAGTATGCAGGCACCCACCTTTTCATCATAGGCGAACAAGCCTGAGATTTTCGCCGCTAGGCGTCGAGCGTGAACACGGACACCCATCTGCAGCTCGAGCAGAGTGACTATATCTGCGATCGGCGCAAGCCCAAGACCGAGCCAATGGCGAAGTTCCAAAGCGTGTTGTTCTGCCTGTTGGCGAACGTCGCCAACAAGGATGCGTCTTTCAGGCGGCAGGTTGCGCGCATATTCGACACCGAGCAGAGCCTCAAGCTCAACCTCAGCCCTTACGAGTTGCGCCAAAAGGTCGGCGGCTTTCGCAACCGATGGCTCTTCGTTTTCGGTCAGCTTCCTAAATCTCGGCGTTAGCTCGACGTGGACCGCTTCCTTGCGGAGCAACGCGTTGGTGTTCGTGTCTAGGAACCCTGCCAGCCTCTGCAACTCCCCAATCTTTGCGCGCCGCGTACCCTTTTCCATCGCAACTAAGGTAGTGCGTGCCACACCGATTGCCTCGGCAGCCTCCGCCTGGGTTTTGCCCGCACTTTCACGCGCGATGCGAATTCTCTCGCCTACTTCCACTAGTGAGAGCTGATTATTGGCCTCACTCATCGCTGTCAGGCCAGCCACTGAGCGACAAACGATTTGGGTCCGAGATCTTTCATAAATGCCTTCCATTCAAGTTCATGCCGTTCAAGCAGGCCCAAGAGCTCGCCTTCCGCATCCGCATGCGACATGTCCAATACTTCGGACAATTGCCACGCGTGACGGCTCATGCGTTTCCGATGGGCGGGTGAAGAGCCCAAATCAGCCAAATGATCAAGGTGCAGTGCGCCGGCGATGGCATACTGTTCCATCGCCCCTGTTATTTTGTTGAAATCCCTGGCAGCTCCCCGAGCAAACTTGGGAACTGACAAGTCCTCCCAGATGTAATTCTCTTTCGGCTCGTCAACACCGGCCGCATGAAAGCTGAGCCTGCGAAGCATACAGGCAGCGCAGATGCCGCAGTGGCGCCACTTGTGATCTACGGAGGAATTACGGTTTTGCTGCCAGCACGATCGCGTCTCGATCCACTCTTTCGGCTCGATGGGAAGAGCCGCGAACTCGCGAAGCGTCTCGCCCTTCGTTTTCCACAAGTGCGGAAGCCGATAGGCGACATCGTAGTCAAAAAGCGCAGCGAACAAACGCTCCATCTTGGTGAGAAAGCGTGGGTGGTTTCTGTAGTCCTCGTAGCCATGACTGGTTTGTACCAGCGAAGGCCCGAGCGCGCCCTGACCGCTTTCCGGCATGACTATGTCATGAGTTCCGAGCAGATAGGCTGCGATCGCGCTCAAAAGAGTGAATTTGAAGCCGCGGCTCCGAGCGGAGGACTCGTTGAAGCCGTCCGGTCCAGGTTTGACCCTGAAGGGAATGTTCAGGAATGGAAGCTTTCGAGCGTCGCGACGGGGGCGATCATCTTTTTTCGAGCCCACCCTGATACGGATCAACCGATCCGGGCGCCCTCCTGCCGAAAGCAAAGCGCTCACCGCCCGCGAATCCAAACCATCGCTGAACGGCGTCACTATGCGCGTGGCATCACCAAATTCCAAACGGCTCTGCTGACCGACCTCTTCCTCGGGCGCCCGCTGGCGCTGGTAGAAAGAGAGGCTCCACTCATCGCCAGTTAGAAATTTCAAAACGGAAACGAGCGCCGCGATGACCTCGGGTTCTTGCCAGCGAGCCAAATCATGGACAGGGACAGCTAACTCGAACTTCCGCATCCAGCCCCATGCCGAGCGCTTGCACGTCTTGTCGCAATATTCAACTGCAGCGCTCAGGACCAAGGTGTCGAAGATACGAGTGTCCCAATTCTTCGTACGGTAGTCGTCCAAATCCTTCATGTTGAAAATGATGGATTTGCCAATCTCGACCGGTTGCCAACTTTCCTTGGTTTTCCCGCCGGCCTCAATAACGGCAACCTTGAGTGCGGGGCATTCCCCATGAAGAACCTTCATAGGGAAACCCCATCGTCAAGACCGTTGCGCGCCGCGGGAGTTCTCGTGATGGCGACCGTGCTGTCACCGAAAAGCGAACGAGCGATACGGGTGAACGAGCCGTTCTCGTTCATTCTAGCGCTGACTTCGCCCATGCGATCGCGGATGGTGCGGCTTGCACCTGGCCCGCGCTCGACGAGGTAGTGCTCCTCAGTAGTTCGCGCGTTCGCATGCAGACGCTCGCTCAAGGCCGTGACAATCCCGTCCTGGACCGCATCACGTCCTTGCAAGCCTTGCTGGACGGCCATTTGGGTGCACTCGATCGCGTTTGCGGCCAGTGGATGCACCGCCGGATCATCGCGCAGCTCTTGCAGCTGCCGCTGCAATTCATCCGGCCGCGTGCTGAAAAGATCGCCACCGTCAACAATGTCAATCAGCTGCCTGATCACACCGCGCACTTCCATATTGGCGTCCTGAACCAGCGCGGATTCGGTCGCTTCGCAGACCTCGGACATAGAAAATGCCGGCTTGTACGCCCATTCAGCGACACGCCGATATTTAGGACGCAATGGCAGGCTTTTATGCGGACCGTCACTCATTGGAATCTCCCCAATGTCAGATATGTTGATATTTTTTTCTGACATTGTCAATGCGGCGACGTGCGTTTAATCAGGATGACCGCTAGAGGTGGATTTCTCACGACACCCGCGCCACACATCACAGGGGTAAGCTGGCAGTCTCTCTGGAGGCTCGCCATCACCGATCCGATCGCCCGCAACGAAAAGCAACTCGGCGCTATCGTGTGCCGCGCCCGCAAGCAGACCAGCCTCACACAGGGCGCGCTGGGCAGCAAAATTCATCTGCGCCAGGGCGCCGCATCCCGGCTCGAAGCCGCGGAGCCCGCGCTCCAGCTGCGCACGCTGATGGCGCACTTTGCGTTCTTGGCCTTGAACTCGGCGCGCGGCCGCGCAGCTAGGGCAGTGAAAGCGACATCGAGGACCTTTTCTGATGTCTCGGCCCCCGCCATAAACAAGATAGCGCTCATCCCATCATTTCGCGAATTCCGAGCGACGTCGTTGCGACAGCCAAAGACAAGTCGCCTCCATACGATCTGGACAATTCGGACGATCCGGACTATGTATGTGTGACAGAAATGGAGGCCGCCATGGTCGCAACAGTTCGAAAATCTGGAACAGGCGTGCACGTTAATGTGAGCAGCGCGGCCGTCGCCGACATTCTTGAAGTGTTGGCACGGCACAACCCAGGAATCTCCCGATCGGCACTAAAGGGCAAGAGCAAAATGGTAGCTGCGGTCACTGCGGCAGCTGTCCGGCTTTCGGAGGAGAACCAGCGTCAGATTCTGGTCCATGAAAAGGATCTTGCCCAGGCAATGGAGACGGTGGTCGCGGATCTCGCTGGTCGAGGCGACAGCAGGCTGATCAAGCTCGACGTCGAAAGGCCTGTTGAGGTCAGTCACGGCGCGGGACTCGGCGACGTAGTAGATCTCGAGGAAGGTCGGCGACGGGTCGCGGAATATGCAACAGCGGTTCGCCTCGAAGACTGGGCCGGGCCGGTTGCAGGGCCGAGCGATATTGAGAAGGCCTTTGGAACAAGAAGATCCACACTCCATGATTGGCAAAAACGGGGAGCCGTCATCGGCTTGCTGAAGGGTGAACGAAAGCATGTCTTTCCCTTGGCACAGTTTGTGGACGGCCGGCCGGTCAAGGGGATGTCTGAAGTCACCAGGATCATCCGTAATTCTCGCGCGGCCTGGCAATGGCTGATTCAGCCGAAGCCCAGCATCGGGGGCGCTCCCCTCGACCTCATCAAGGCTGGACAGGTAAGCGAGGTTGTTGCGGCCGCCGAACGTGACTTCAGCTGATCGTGAAGCTTGATCCCAAGACAGTCGCAGACCTCGCTCTCGGATTTCAGCCGCGTTCATACCTCCGCGTGATGCGCGCCGCGCATATGGCGACGCCGCTGGGGACGGGATTTGGACACACACGCTTCTCAAGTCCGGATAAGACGTTTCAACTCGTCTACATCGCGCGCGACCTTGCAACCGCAATTGCCGAGACCATCGTCCGGGACAGGTTCGAGGGGAGGATGAAGCGTGTCCTTGATCAAAGCGAGATCGAAGAGTGGGCTGTGGCGGAGATAACTGCGACTTCTCCCCTCGTGGTGCTCGACCTGCGGACCACGGGTCTCCTCAGGTTGGGGGTCAGCACCGACGCCGCTCGAGCCAAGAAGCACCGAGCGGGGCGACAACTCAGCGCAGCGGTTCATGGCGCCTTTGCGATCGACGGCCTGCTTTATGCATCCCGTCTCACATCCGCCGAGTGCGTGGCCGTTTACGATAGAGCCATTGAGGGAAAGCTGGACGCGACGCCAGCAATAAATCTAGTGCAGCACCCAGATCTGATAGGAGCCCTGCAGTCTATTGGTGTCTCCCTTCGGGGAGGTGCCTGACCATGGCCGGGAACGTTACGTCGGTGAATTTCTCGGGACGTTTCAAGAAGCTGAACGGAACCGTCGCACTGACCGCGACACGTGCGGACAATATCCGGTCATTGCTGACCGTGGGGGATCCGAGCCGAAAGGCGGCCGTGCGCGTCGTGGGTAGGTGGAGGCGACTGGCTATCTCGACAATGCGCTAAACACGACGCTTTACTTCCGCAAATCTCGAGCAGTCGGAGAAGGTCGGTGTTTCCTTCCTGCTCGGCGAGGCATTCACCCACTGGTACGCGCAGGACAGGATGAAGATTGAATATCTCGTCCATGTGGGTGGGCTGTCGAATTGCTCGTGGACTTCACCGGCCACTCCGCTTGCCCCGAAGACGGGCGCGTCCCCGCCAGCCGCAAAGAGTCGTCCCGATTTCATCGGCATACGCCGCACGGAGAGTCATGTCTTCGAAAGCAAGGGCCGGATTCGGCGGCCGGCGGTAAGTGCTGTGAGCAAGGCGCTCGGGCAAGTGTCCGCCCTTCATTCGGTCAATGGCAAGGCGCCAAAGACCCGGTGTGCAAAGTTTCTTCATGCTCAGGAGCGCCGGCACCGAGGGGTTCGTGTCCGACCCTCCCGGTGATGGAAAAGGCGGCGCTGTCAACTTCGACGTGCTGATGCGCTCGCCAAGGCATACTCCTTCTTCCTGGACGAACCTACGACGGATCTGCCGGCAGAAGTTGTTGACGGATATGTTGGTCGCGAAATTGAAGACGGTGTCTACTTCGGCCTTGACCAGAAAGTCTTTGCTGCCATCCTGGAACGCCCCGACAGTGAGCAAGAACGACGCCGTCGGACAGCTGAGATATTCGAAATTATAGCTGGCAGGTCGCAATCATATGAGGGTCGGAAAGAGCGGAACGTTTCGCCTGGTCCGGACGGAACCATACTCATCGACCGTCGATCACACCCCCGCAGCAGACAGCGGATAATTGCAAAATAGCGATTGCAAGGCTAGGCCCGAGTCGCCTTAATTGCATGGAGAACGGTCAACGATGCCATCTTACCCTGTCGGAATTGGTTGTTACTCTCCTGGCCGGACAATTTGATGAACGCGCTTTCTGGACAGTTCGATCTGTTCGACCTTGATCCCGGCTATAGGGAAACACCGCGACGCGTTGTTCCGGCTCGGCCTGCGCGGAAACAGCCTAATGTTGCACCGGAGACTGAGGATGGTCTGGTGCAGCTCCTAGAAGACACCGGGCGATTCAAGGTTTTGCGAAGGCTGGTGCCCCGTCCGATCATCGATCGCGCCAGCAGCAGATTTCCGAGGCTTGCTGTCCTGGTCGATGTCGAGACGACCGGTCTCAATCATGCCCGCGACGAGGTGATTGAAATCGGCGCGGTTGCTTTCACCTATGACGATGCAGGGATGATCGGTCACGTCGTCGGGGTATTCAGCGCACTACGTCAGCCGTCGGGTCCGATACCGGTAGAGATCACGCGCCTCACCGGTATCACCGACGAGATGGTAGCTGGACAGACGGTGGATCTCGGCGCACTCGACGCACTTATTGAGCCTTCCGATCTCATCATTGCTCACAATGCCGGTTTCGACAGGCCGTTTTGCGAGCGTCTATCGCCATCGTTCATCCCGAAACCATGGGCCTGCTCGGTGACGGAAATCCGCTGGGCGGATCACGGGTTTGAGGGCAACAAACTTGGTTATCTCGTCGGGCAATCAGGCCTGTTCCATGACGGACATCGCGCGACCGATGATTGCCATGCCCTCCTCGAAATTCTTGCAAGACCGATCGCCGGCAGCGACGCAACGCCATTCGCCGAGCTCTACGCTGCAAGCCAACGACTCCGCGTCCGCGTGTGGGCTGAGAACAGCCCCTTCGAGATGAAGGATCATCTGAAGGCGCGTGGATATCGATGGTCGGATGGCAGCGACGGTCGACCAAAGGCCTGGTGGGCCGAAATCGCTGAGGAGAATCTCGACGACGAACTTCGGTTTCTGCGCGGGGACATCTATCGTTGGCCCGAAGCGGAGCCGCTCATGCAACGGCTTTCAGCAGCGGATCGCTTCAAAGCAGCGTAGTTTGCAGGTGCTGACCTCCCGGTCGTTACAAATCATCTTTGCTTTAATTTGAACGGTGGGCCACTACTGCGGCATATTCTTGGTGCTCGCATATGGGGGAAGAAGGGGGATGGCTGACGAGGATGTGGCGCCGCGGCGCCAATTCCAGATTGTCCGCAACGGCGATTCGACACCGGCCAACATAGATTGGTCCCAAGGAGTCGAGACAGTTCAAAAAGGCATCGCCGATGCCCTGAACGCGCGCAACGTGGCGTTCCTGTTGGGCGCTGGCTGCTCCTCGTTGCGTGTCGACGGAGAGGAGCGAGGCATCTCAACCATGCAGCCCCTCGCTGAGATATTTTGCAACACTACCACCCAAGCGTTGGCAGCCGCACAGCAGGCTGCGGAAGACGAGGATCTATTGGGCGAAGGCAGCGCCGACGTTCCCCCTGTAGAGCCGCCTGACTGGCTTCTAACCAAAGAAGAAGTAGCCATTCTCCAAGAGGCGGGCGTCGAACTCGAAGATGAGTACGCGCGCAACCTTGAGCGCCTGATGGAGGTATTGCACAGTCTTCGTTTCGTCTCCCAACGCAGTGCGAAATCATCCCATTGGGCGCGAGCCAAAGAGCTGACGGAGGTAATCAACAAGGTCCAGGCATTCCTCTGGGAGCGGTGCACTGACGGTGCTTTCGCGAAGGGGGATACAGCTGTCCGCGACCTCTATGAGAAGTTCTACCGAAAATTAGTGTTGCGCGACCGAAGCCTACCCCGGCCATGGGTGTTCACCACGAATTATGATCTGTTCAATGAAACTGCGATGGACCGCCTCGGCATTCCTTATGCCAACGGTTTCTCCGGCATCATAGAGCGGCGTTTCAATCCCTCCACATTTCGCTACGCCTTGGCTGAGCAGCTCGATCTTTCAAACCGCAAATGGTCGGCAGTCGATGCGTTTGTCTACCTGTGCAAGTTACACGGATCGATCAGCTGGACCGAAGACGATCACGGCCTGTTCCCAATCCGTGAGAAGTGGCCGGCCGACGGCAGCGCCAAGATGATGATCTTTCCCACGCCGGCAAAGCAGAACTCGAGTCTAGGGTCACCGTATGCCGACCTCTTTCGCGAATTCCAGTCGCGCATCGTCCGCGAGCAAAGCGTGCTTGTGACTTCGGGCTACGGGTTCGGGGATGAGCACCTGAACAACATCATTTACCAGGCGCTGACCATACCGACCTTTCGGTTGATTATCTTTGCGTCACCGGACGCACCCGGAGAGATTGCCAAACTGCGCGCCCTTGGTGATCCGCGGATCTGGATAATCGGTGGCGATGGTCCCGAGCCGGGTACAAGGGCACATTATTTCGACACGATGGTCGATCGGTTCATGCCTCAGCGGCCAAGCGAGCGTATCGACGACGCCGTTCGCAAAGTGATGAAGGAATTGGCTCCGGACAAGGACGATACCGAATGAGTCACGACGATCGCAAACGCGCCGTCGGCAAGGTCACATCAGTGGCAGCAGACAGGTTTGTGGTCGAGATGCACGCGGGAACCGACAACTTCACGGTCGTGGGCTTTGACGACGTGCATTACGTCGCACGTTTGGGCTCGTTCCTGATGATACCGACTCACGCGGAATATGTTGTCGCTGAAGTTGTGGGGCTGCGCGAACGTGATGTTGCTGCATCCTCGAGAGGCGACCTCGACAGGGCCGGATCGGCGAAATTCCTCGACGTGGTGCCCGTAGGTATGCTGCCTGCTTCAGGGGACGGAAAGTTCCGGTTCGGTGTGTCGGTTTTCCCTTCGCTCTATGCCGACGCATTGTATGCTCTCGATAGCGAACTCGACAGGATATTTGAGACGAAAACCGAGGCTGAGGCCGGTATCGGGCCTGACGGGCAAAACTGTGTGCCGGCGAACGCCACCCGCTTTCGTGTTTTAAGCATCGGTCAGTCCGTCGTGTTCGAGGACTATGCGGTGAAGGTCCGCCTCGACGATTTCTTCGGTGGCCACGTTGCAGTGCTTGGCAACACGGGAAGCGGAAAGTCGTGCACAGTCGCTTCGATTCTACAGGAGCTTTTTGAAAAACCGGACGAACATCATGCCCGAGGTGCCACGTTTGTGGTGTTCGACGTCAACGGCGAGTATCGGCAGGCGCTCGAACCACTGGCAAAGTCGGGCGGTATTGGGGTCGACCGAGTTATACTCGATGGAACAGCAACTGGTTTCCGCTTGCCCCATTGGTTTCTGGACCTCTCAGAATGGGAACTTCTGCTCCAGGCGAGCGAACGCACGCAGGTCCCCATACTGCGTATGGCGCTTGGCCTTTCAACGATGTTCTCAGAAGCTGGTGCGGACGATCTCGGCGGCGTGAAGAACCACATCCTCGCCAAGTGCATCACGCAGATCATGCGCGACGATTCCAGCAGCCCGTCCAAGCATGACCGGATAGTTGGCATCCTCCAGCGATTCAACACTGGTAAAATCAATCTGCAATCCATCCAACCTTTTATTACAATTAGCTACGGTCAGCTGGCTGATGCCCAAGGTTTGGACGATTTTCTCGTCGGCGAGAATGCCTTTGTTATCGACGAGTTGAAGCTGCCGGATTACGAAAACATCCCTTTCGATTTCCGCTCACTAGGAGAGGCAATGGATCTCGCCATCCTTTACGAGGAGGCACACGGCAACCGCCAGATTCGTGACTACTGCTCGCAGATGGTCACCCGCCTCAAATCACTTGAGGAGCGTCGGGAGTATGAATTTCTGCGCCACTCACTGCCAGTCGGGGGGCAAGCCGGTGAAGGTCAGAATGAATTCCTCGCCCGAATCCTCGGGCTGACCGCGAAGGGCAGTGGCCTGACTAAGACCAATCAGATCGTGATCGTTGATATGAACGCCGTATCGGATGACGTCGTCGAGCTTTTTTGCTCGGTTCTGGCACGCATGACGTTTAGGCTGCTGCGGCAAGCCGATCCGCGCAACCGCTTCCCAGTTCACTTGCTGCTTGAAGAGGCTCATCGCTATATTGCCTCCACACCCTCCCGTTATGCGTTGGACGCAGCGAAGGTTTTTGAACGGATAGCCAAGGAGGGTCGGAAGTACGGTATGTTCCTGATGGTAGCATCACAGAGGCCAAGCGAGCTTTCAAAAACCGTGTTGTCTCAGTGCTCCAACTTTGTCGTTCACCGCATTCAGAACCCAGACGACCTGTCGCAAATCCGTCAGATGACTCCATTTATCTCCGACGCCGTTCTCAAACGATTGCCATCCCTCCCCAAGCAGCACGCGTTGGTGTTCGGAACATCCGTGAATTTGCCGACGACGTTCCGCGTCAGGGACGCATCTCCCCGGCCATCCAGCGACGACACCAAAATAGTTGATCTCTGGTTCCATGAGGAAGGTCGCCCAGCGAACATCCGACTCGCCCTGCTGGTACCCGATCCGGATGACATATTCTCAGATCTAGTGTGACACTAGCCGCAAATACTGAGGAGCTCTATGTCTTTGGCCAGCCTTTCATTTTCAAGAAGATCATCCCATCGAATGCGCCGAGTTTTGCCGCGGCTTCGGTAGCGTAGCGCTTTCGAGACTCCACGGATCGGCCGGATGAGCGCTCCAAGATCCGGCCGCCCCAACTGTCCGATCCTTTTCGGTATATCGAAATGTTCAGCCCGTCGGTATTCAGATAGCTGTTGCCAGCGTGCGAGACGCGCCACTTACGCTGGAGCCAATTGCGTCGGCGTTGTGCAGCACTGCGGAGCGCACGTTCGCGCATTCGCGGCGCCTCGTAGTCCTGCTCCATCTTCTCCGCACAGACACACCCCACGCCGAGCATTTCGGCATGGTCAGGATGAGTCATGTAATGGACGTATCTGATCTCTTGGGTTTCGCACATTTCGCAGATCTCAGACGGTTCATCGAGATCCTCCACATTGACGCAGGTCCAGCCCTTATGCGGAATTCCCGATCGCGACCATTTCCCAGTCATCGATCCCCTCCCCCTCCGACGAACCTATTCCTCTATCTCGACGCCGACGTCCTGCTGGCTGCCGGGAAAGTCGGGCACAATGTCGCCCGCCAATAGCTTCTCCTTCGACAGCAGCCCGGCATCTTCAAGCGCCTCGAAATCCGGCAGGTCGCGCAGCGTGTCGAGACCGAACTCCAGCAGGAATTCTTTGGTGGTGACGTAGGTGTAGGGCGCGCCGGGCGTCGGGCTGCGCGGACCGGACGCAATCAGCTTCGCGCCGCGCAGATGACCGATGAGATCGCGGCTGATCTCCTTGCCGAAGAAGGAAGAAAGCTCGGCGCGGGTGATCGGCTGGAAGTACGCCACACACATCAGCACCAGCACTTCAGATTGTGTCAGATCCACGGCTCGCTCGTTTCCGCCGACCGCGGCACGGATGGCATCGGCATAGGCCGGCCGCGTCAGATGCTTCCAGCCGCCGGCGACGGCGACGAGGTCATAGGGCCGACCGCGCAGTTCTTCGCGGATGTCGTCGATGAGGAGATCAATGCTGCAGCTTTTGCCGACGATGCGGGCGAGCGTTTCGCGGTTGACCGGCTCGCTGGCCGCAAAAATCGTTGCCTCGACGCGATGCATCCATTCTCGCCAGCGCGCCTCCGGCGGCAGGTGATCCAGCTCCCGGTCAAACAGCTGGTCAGCCGATCGACGGTTATCTGACGGGCTCCCCCCTCGCCTGCGCACTGCCTCCACCATGGTCGTCAGAGCCCGTACATGCGGAACGCGGTGCGGCCGGACATCTCGCGGACGGCGCCGAACTCGACCAGCCGGTCGAACAGGCGGCGCAGCCCACGGTCGCTCATGCCTGCGATCTTTTCGGATCCCACGATCGCATCGTCGGACAGGAGCTTGTCGACAACAGCGTCCGCTGCTTTGGCTCTAAGCTTCGGCGTGACGGCAAGCAGCCGGTCCGCGCGTCGCCCGAGTTCGGCGTGAAGATCAATTGCGCGCAACGCAGCGCGTGCCTGCGCGGCAAGCAGGCCTTTCGCACGCTCGGGATGTGTCTCAATGCTTGTCGCGACAGAGCCAGCTGCCGATCGACGCGGGCGGGCGCTTGTGCCCAAGGCCGCATCGGCGCCCAGCAGCGGCACCGCATGCGCCCAACCCAGCCGTTGCGCCAGCAGGGCATCGGCGAGCCAGGCTCCGAGGACGCGGCCGAAGCCGTGGCGTTCGGCGGCCATGAAGGCACCGTTCAGGATCCCGACCACATCGGTGCCGGCGCCGAGTTGCCGTAGCGCCGTCGACAGATCGCTAACGGCCTCGTCGTCACGGGCGTGACCGAGATCTTCCAGCACCGCAGCGAGGTTTTTCGCCGTCAGCAATTCCTCAGCCGGCCGGGTCGCCAGCCGACGCCAGGCGAGGAGCAAAAGACCGGCGGGCCCGACATTGTCGCCCGGCCGCGTGAGCAGCACGGCATCGCGCAGCGAGCTTTCATCCTCGACGCGGCCGGCCTGCTTCGCAGTTGCCGCTGCCGCCGAAAGCGCCAGCCGCTGCCGCCAGGCGCCGGCCCATCGCTCCTGCCGGCGGACCACCGCATCGAGCGCGCCGATGGTGGCGCCGGCGGCGAGCGCGACGTCCTCAACGCCTTTTCCCGCAAGGCTTTGCGCATCGGGAACCGCCCGACGTAGCCAGGCCGGCACCGTTGCCATCGGCGCGATCGAAGGGGCACCGGCAGGCGTGGCGTCGTGGCGCGGAGAGGGTTTAGGACCCAGAATCATCGACAGCACGATGAATCATGGCGGCGCTTTTGGCAATCGGATTGCGCAGAAAGCGCTGCGCTTGTCGTCCACTCAAAACGAATGATAATGTTGCATTATCGTTCGTTGTTTACGAGCCTAGGCAACCATGGTAGAATACACCCGAAAGGTAGATTTTTGGAGTCTTTCGTGTCCCTGAACATCAAAAATCCGGCCACCGTCGCTCTCGCCGACGAACTCGCGCGTCGCCAGGGTATCAGTAAGACAGCAGCCATTCATCAGGCCCTGAGCGAGCGCTTGCATCGCTTGGGCTTTGGAGAGACCGCTCAGGAGCGTCTGCTGGCAGAATTGCGCGCCATCCGAGAAAGAGTGGCACGATTGCCTGAACTGGATAGTCGCAGCGACGAGGAGATCATCGGGTATGACGAGCATGGAATCCCTAACTGATGGTGATCGACACCTCAGCTGTTGTAGCGATCCTTCGGAGCGAGCCTGAGGCAGCAAGGCTGGAACGAGCGCTGGTCTTGGACCCAATCCGTCTGGTCCCGGCAACCTGCGTGCTCGAGGCACGCATGGTGCTGGTCAGCAGGCGCGGCGAACACGCATTGGCCGAGATCGATCTTTGGCTGCGCAAAATCGAGGCCGACATCATTCCTGTCGACTCCGAATTGGTTGATCTGGCAACCCAAGGTTGGCTGACCTACGGCAAGGGCCACCACCCGGCGGCGCTGAATTTTGCCGATTGCCTGTCCTATGCTTTGGCAAAGCGTGCGGATGAACCGCTGCTTTTCGTCGGCAAAGACTTCTCCCAAACGGATATCGAAGCGGCATGAGCATGGCTGGCGACGCGCAACGATCATCCGCTGCTTCCGGCGAGGACGACATGCCCGACATCATCGATATCGTCATGCAGATGGGCGATGCCGACCTAGCCTCGTCCCCTCCCCTTCCAGCCATTGCCAATCCCAGCCTGCCTGCGCATATTGAGGCGCTCGCCGGCCGCGCGCGCGATTATATCGAGGCGGCGAGTTCGGCCAACACGCGCCGCGCCTACGCAGCCGACTGGAAGCATTTTTCGAGCTGGTGCCGGCGCCAAGGCATCGAGATGTTCCCGCCCGATCCTCAGGTCGTCGGGCTCTATATCGCCGCCTGCGCGTCAGGTACGGCCACTGGCGACAAAAAGCCCAACACCGTTTCAACCATCGAGCGCCGGCTTTCGTCGCTCTCCTGGAATTTTGCCCAGCGCGGCCAGCCGCTGGACCGCAAGGATTGGCATATCGCCACGGTGATGGCTGGCGTTCGCAACACCCACGCCTCCCCGCCCCGGCAGAAGGAAGCGATCCTGCCTGAGGATCTGATTGCCATGCTCGAGACCCTCGACCGCGGCACGCTGCGTGGTCTGCGCGACCGCGCCATGCTGCTTTTGGGTTTCGCCGGCGGCCTTCGCCGATCCGAAATCGTCGGCCTCGACCTCGGCAGGGATCAGACCGAGGACGGACGCGGCTGGGTCGAGATTTTTGCCGATAAGGGTCTGCTTGTCACATTGCGCGGCAAAACCGGCTGGCGCGAGGTCGAAATCGGCCGCGGCTCCTCCGACGCCACCTGCCCGGTGGTCGCTCTGCAGACCTGGCTAAGACTGGCGCGGATCGGCCATGGCCCTTTGTTCCGAAGGGTAATAGGGCAAGGCAAAAGAGTCGGCGCCGATCGGCTTAACGACCAGGAGGTTGCGCGGCTGGTCAAGCGCACGGCGCTCGCCGCCGGCGTGCGTGGCGATCTGTCGGAGGGCGAACGCGGTCAAAAGTTTGCTGGCCATT
This sequence comes from Mesorhizobium sp. M0174, assembly GCF_040322275.1. NCBI lineage: Bacteria > Pseudomonadati > Pseudomonadota > Alphaproteobacteria > Hyphomicrobiales > Phyllobacteriaceae > Mesorhizobium > Mesorhizobium sp. M0174. Next base: position 58,360 of record NZ_JAMYTB010000015.1, on the reverse strand, counting down.
CGCTGCGCGCCGGCCTCGCGTCCTCGGCCGAGGTCGACGAGCGCTATGTGCAAAAGCAGCTCGGTCACGCCTCGGCCGAGATGACGCGAAAGTATCAGCGCCGGCGCGATCGTTTCCGCGTCAATCTCACCAAGGCGTCCGGGCTCTGAAAAGCCCCCCTCCCTGCCCCGTTTTGTCCGCTGGGATGAGGTGGTCAGATCTCAGGCGATAACAATACCTCATCGAGCACAGCGAGCGCTGTATCCAGACTATCGGCGGCCGACGCTTCGTAGTCAGGCATGATCATCAACTGCGTTATGGCACGGCCCACAAGAGGGCATCGCGAAAAAAGTACGCCAAACAACGCTAAGGGAGAACAAGCAGTGATCTGATTTCGTTCGACGCTCGTTTTCGAGAGCCGTTCTGGGTCGTTCGCAATCAACTGTGTAGGCCAGCGGAGCGAGCAAGGAGCGCCAGATCCGGACAGGGCTGAGTGGGGTGTTTCTCGGTGGGGCCATGCCCTAAGGGACACGAGATGTAGTGGACTCGTCGATTCGCGCGGTTTCGATTCGCGCACCCGGGCACAACGCTTGGATAAGTCCCATCAATGCTCTCCGGTGCCCATCATCTGTATAGCTGACATTGGGCCGAGGGCTTCCAGCACGAGCCACATGGCGCGGGTATCGACCGTGACCCATGGTGCGCCGCCCCTGCCGCCAGTTCCAGCGGCGGCACGTGACACCGGCATCATCGCACCAGATGACTTCGCCCGGTTCGGGATGCTCGGTTACCATTTCACCTTGCTCGATCGTGTCGAATGGCTCCGCTCCCTTCGCAATTAAAAGTCTCGGGACGCCTGGTAGAGATCGAGATCTTCCCCGCCAATCGGAACGCCATACAACACGCTGACGGCATTGTAGGCATCAACCAGTGGGGATATCCGCGGGAGAGAGCCATCTTTCCGCACCCGCTTGAGAAGCGCGGCGGCCGAGCACGGCGTTCGATTGGCTTTTGTGCCGAAAGCCTCGTAGGCAACGGCCCACGCCGCAAGATGCGCGTCCCTTTGGGCGTCATCGCGAAGCGCGGCCTGTTCCGCCGCCGCAATCGTGTCGTTCAACGCCTGTGCATCCGGCACGTCGATTTCAGCGTTCCGCACCACAATGCTGATCAGATGAAAATCCGGGTAGCGGGCCTTGATCTCGGGGGCAACCAATGGCGTGAAAGACATGGGAAGCTCTTTTCTCATGGGGAGGCTTTGCGCTGCGGGTCGTTCGGGAAATGTATGAAGAAAGGTGCTTGTCGAGGCGTTGGTGCGTGGAACATTTTTCAAGGGTTTGCCGATAGGCAGGCGAGATCGCCAACGACATGATCTTCGCCCAATGCCCTACAAACACAATGCCAGCCGCCGTCACCGAGTCGCGAAGATGAAATTCAAGGTGACAAACTGGCCGGAATACGAGGCGGGCCTTCGGCGGCGCAGCAGTCTGACGCTGTGATTGACAGAAGAAGCCTTGGCCAGGTGGCATGCGCCGCGAAGAACGACCCGCGGCGGCCAGCCCCGCAATTCCGATCTCGCCATCGAGGCGGTCTTGACACTGGGATGCCTCTTCGGGCTTCGTCTGCGCCAGAGCGAGGGATTGGCGACCTCGCTGCTCGATCTGATGGGGCTTGATCTACCGGTTCCCGATCACACGACGCTAAGCCGCCGGGCGCAGATATGGGAACCATCGGCCAAGCGGCGGCGGCATCCGAGGACGGTCCGCTGCATGTGCTGATCGATAGCACCGGATGAAAGTCTACGGCGCCGGCCAATGGCTGGAAGACAAGCACGGTGCCAGATCACGCCGGACCTGGCGCAAGCTGCATTTGGTTCTCAATGCCGACAGCGGCGAGATCATCGCCCATTGTCTGACCGACCAGGACGGCGACGATCCCTCGCAGGTGAAGCCGCTGCTCGACCGGATCGACGCAGAGATCGACCAATTCACGGCCGACGGAGCATATGATGGCGGTCCCACCTACTGCGCGGTGCTGCAACACAGCGTCACCGCAAGGATAGTCATCCCGCCACGTTCAACGGCCGTGGAGAGTGATGACACCGGACCACCCGGTCAAAGGGACGGTCACATCACGGCGATCGCCAATGATGGAAGGCTGAATTGGCAGGCGTCCACCGGCTATGGCAAGCGCGCCCTGATCGAGACCGCCGTCGGGCGCTACAAGGGGCTGATCGGACGTCGCCTGCGAGCCCGCTCCTTTTCGGCTCAGCAGACCGAGGTCGCCATCGGCTGCGCCGTTCTCAACCGCATGACGGCGTGCGCACGCCCGGAGTCCGTTCGCTGCCCGGCAAGGCCGACATAGCAGGCGGCATCAAAGAGCTGATTGTGCCTAATGCCACATTTGTGCACCAACGCCTTGTGGCGCGGGCAGCCACAGGCACAGGCTACGCGGAAAATGAAAAGCGGGGCCAACCCATTCGCTTGCACACAGCCTGCGTTTTGCCAGCTCCTCAACCGCAACGTGCTGTCAATCTTCGTCTTGCCGTGTCTTGAACGCCGAACTGTTCACGCCATTGGCGCCGCTTTGTCATCCCGTGCCCCGAAATGAGGCCGTCGTTCGAACGATATGCGCAGTTGCTTATCCGCCAGAAACCGGCGAGCCAGATCGGTGTCGCGCTTACCCATGCGTGACACCCAGTCCGAAAACAGGCGAACCGCGCGCCGGTTCATATGCCGCGAAGGACAGACCAGCCAGTATCCCGGAAACTCGATGACCTCGAACTCTATCGAGACCGGAACCAGAGAACCCGACACCAGGTCCTCGAATGCGATGGATGTGCTTTCCAGGACCACACCTGCACCGTCCTTCGCCAGTTGAACCGACATTGACGAACGGTCGAAACGATAGGGATACGTCATGCGGGCGCCCTGGATACCGTTGCACGGCAGCCAATAATCCCACCGGAAATAGGCCTTCACACTGTCGATCAACCGCGCATGGCGAAGCTGCTCGCGCGGATCCGGTGAGATCGCGCGCAGTTCGGCAAGATAGGAAGGCGAGCACATCGGCAGGATCAGATCGTTGACGACGCAATCCGAATAAAGGCCGGCCCAGCCGCCGTCGCCATAACGAAGATCGAGATCGATGACCTCCGTTTCGAAATCCGAGAAATTGGGCGTGGCGTCGACGCGCAAATTCCAGCTCGGATAGCCCTTGCTGAACTCGGCCAACCGCGGCGCCAGCCATTTCTCGCCGAAGGAAGGACTGACGCGCAGGCTAAGCTGGAAGCTTTCGCGCTGCCGCACAATGGCATTACGCACCTCGCGTATGGATTCGAAAGCCTGGGTCGTGGTCTGGAAGAGCCGCTCACCGTCGATCGTGAGCGAGAGATGGCGCTTTTCGCGCTGAAAAAGCCGCACCCCGAGTTGGTGTTCGAGCAGCCGCAGCTGCTGGCTAACCGCCGAAGGTGTCACCTGCAATTCCTGAGCGGCCTTTGCCACGCCGCCGAGCCGCGCGACTGCCTCGAAATGCGTCTCGAATTGAACTTGATGTCTGACCTCGTCCTCGTCAGTTAAGCTCAGCTACACAGAATGTTAAGAAACGAAAATTGAGCCGAATGTCAATCGGTCGCACAGTGGTCCCGGAAGGAGATACAGGATGGAGCCGAGTTCAACCCAAAGCTTGGGTAGCGCCGGCAACGTGCCGGGAGTTGGACAGGTATTGACCAGGAAGCCCCTGATCGAAGCTGCCAATATCGAGAAGAGTTATGACGCAACCCGTGTCCTGCGGGGTGTGAGTTTTCAGGTCCGGGCCGACGAAATCCAAGCGCTCCTGGGCGGCAACGGCGCCGGCAAAAGCACTCTCATCCGCATCGTCACAGGGCTGACCTCACGCGAAGCCGGCGAGATTGGCTTCGCCTCGTCGAAGGCCGACCACAACAGCCCGATCATCGCGGTGGTGCATCAGGAGCTGGCGCTGTTGCCCGAGCTGTCCGGTCGCGGAAAACATCGGCATTGTGCATGCGAGTTCGGGCTGGTCACAGATAAGCCGTCGCCGCACGCGCGAAACTGCGCTCGGAGCGCTCCAGCTGATCGACCCAGCGATCGGCGAAGCGATCATCGATAATGCCGGCACGCAAATTGTCCCTCCACGAAGGCCAGATCGTCCAGATCGCTCGTGCCCTTTCCACCGGAGCCGAAGTGCTGCTTCTCGATCCCGGCGATCCGGTTGGTGAAACGCGCTGGCTGCAGGAGATCGCCAACAAGCGAGGCTTTCCGCATGCCATCGTCGGCTATGCCGACCTGTCCCAACCCCACGTCGGCGACCTCCTCGACCGCCACATGGAATATCCGAACTTCCGCGGCATGCGGCAGCCGATGAATTATCATCCCGACCCCGCCAAGACCTATCTGGCGCGGCCGGAGGTCAGTCGTACGCCCGAATGGCGGCGCGGCTTCCGGGAGCTGGCGAAGCGCGGGCTGAGCTTCGACCCGCAGCTCTACTATCCGCAGATGAGCGAGTTCCTCGAACTGGCGCGCGACTTTCCCGACGTGCAGATCATTCTCAATCACACCGGCATGCAGGTCGACGGCGCCGAGCATTTTGGCGCCTGGAAAAAAGGCATGCACCAGTTAGCGCAAGCGCCGAACGTCGCCTGGATCTCGGGCCTCGGCATGGGCGACTGGACTTGGACCACGTTCTCGATCCGTCCTTATGTCGAGGAGGCGATCGCAGCCTTCGGCGTCGGCCGCTCGATGTTCGCGACGAACTTCCCCGTCGACAAGCTGTTCTCGAGCTTCGACGCCATTTTGAACGCCTTCAAGGAAATTACGATCGCCCACCCGCACGAGGAGCGGCTCGCGCTGTTCCATGACAACGCCGCCCGGTTCTACCGACTTTAGATCACCGGCAAACAGAAATAGCAGGAGAGTTCGACTTGTTGCTGAAGGGCAAGGCCGTGGTGATTTCGGGGGCCGCGGGCCCCCGGGGAATTGGCCGCTCCACGGCAGCGCTGATGGTACAGCACGGGGCTCGCGTTGCAATACTCGACCTCGATGACGGGCAAGCGCGTGACGCCGCTGCGTCGCTTGGACCCGACCATATCGGCCTTGGGTGCAACGTCGCGGACCTCGACGCCTGCAAGAGGGCGGCGGCGCAAGTGACAGAAACCTTGGGCAGGATCGATGTGCTCTGCAACAATGCGGGCGTCACGCAGCCGGTCAAGACGCTGGAGATCAGCGCGGCTGACTGGGACCGCATCCTCGATGTCAACCTACGCGGCGTGCTCCATCTCAGCCAGGCATTCATCCCGAACATGCGCGAAAATGGCGGCGGCTCGATCATCTGCATGTCGTCAGTTTCGGCCCAGCGCGGCGGCGGCATCTTCGGTGGCCCGCACTATTCGGCTGCCAAGGCGGGTGTTCTGGGGCTTGCCAAGGCCATGGCGCGCGAATTCGGTCCCGAAGGCATCCGCGTCAACTGCATCACACCGGGCCTGATCCAGACCGACATCACCGGCGGCAAACTGACCAACGCCATGCGCGCCGACATCATCAAGGGAATCCCGCTCAGCCGGCTGGGCGAGGCGCGCGACGTAGCCGGCGCCTATCTCTTCCTGGCTTCCGATCTGGCCAGCTACATCACCGGCGCCGTGATCGATGTCAACGGTGGGATGCTAATCCATGGCTGAGTGGACAACGGAGCTTGAGATGCCTCGCGCTGGCAGCAATGTCAGCCTGGCCGAACGAGCCTATCGTATCCGCCGACACGCCGTGCGGATGGGTCAAGTCCAGGGCCAAGGTTATGTCGGACAGGCGCTGGGTGTCGCCGACGTGCTTGCCGTCGCCTATTTCCATGCGCTTCGTTACCGGCCGGAGGACACGTTGTGGGAGGGACGCGACCGCTTCCTGCTGTCGATCGGACACTATGCGATCGCGCTCTACGCGGCTCTGATCGAAGCGGGCGTGCTGCCGGAGGAAGAGCTCGAAACCTATGGCAGCGATGAAAGCCGTATGCCGATGTCCGGCATGGCGCCATACACGCCCGGCATGGAGATCACCGGCGGCTCGCTCGGTCACGGCCTTGGCATTGCCGTTGGCATGTGCATGGGGCTGACGCGCAAGCGAAGCGACAGTTTCGTCTACAATCTTTTGTCCGACGGCGAGCTCGGTGAGGGCTCGACCTGGGAAGCCGCGATGTCGGCCGCCCACCACAAGCTCGACAATCTCATTGCCATTGTCGACTTCAACAATCAGCAGGCCGATGGTCCGTCGACGGCCATGCTCTCCTCCGAACCGGTGACCGACAAGTTCGAGGCGTTCGGCTGGCATGCGCAGCGCGTCGACGGCAACGACATCGAGGCGGTCCGCAAGGCCTTCGACATGGCGCGCGGCCTGAAGGAACCTCGTCCGCGTGTGATCGTTTGCGATACGCGCATGGCCAAGGGTGTGCCATTCCTGGAAACCCGCGACATCACGCATTTCATCCGCGTCGAACCGCACGAATGGACGTTAGCTCTCGAAGCTTTGGAAAAGGGACGTCCGCGTTGAGGTTGTCAAAGTTCGCGCCGCGCCACGCCGCCAATGCCGGTGAGCGCAAGACCACATCGGCGATGATCGCGTCGATCGCGCCCGATGGCGTACCGACACGCAATGCGCCGTTCGGGCACACACTGGCCAGACTGGCGCACCAGCGGCCCGGGATAGTTGGCCTGACGGCGGACCTCGCGAAATACACCGATCTCCATGTCTTCGCACAGGAGCATCCGGACCGCTTCTATCAGATGGGCATGGCGGAGCAGGTGCTGATGAGCGCCGCCGCCGGCTTGGCGCGGGAGTGTTTTACGCCCTTCGCCACCACCTACGCCGTCTTCGCATCGCGACGTGCCTACGATTTCATCTGCATGGCGATCGCCGAGGAGAAACTCAGTGTGAAGATCGTCTGCGCCTTACCGGGGCTGACGACCGGCTACGGCCCCAGCCACCAGGCGACGGAGGACATCGCGATCTTCCGCGGGATGCCGAACCTGACGATCATCGACCCTTGCGACGCGCTCGACATCGAACAGGCCACGGAGGCGATCGCGGACTACAACGGGCCGGTCTACATGCGGCTTTCGCGCGGTAAGGTTCCTGTCGTGCTCGACGAAGACGACTATACATTTGAAATCGGCAAGGCGCGAATGCTGCGCGAGGGCGCGGACGTATTGTTCATTTCCAGCGGCCTGATGACCATGCGCGCGCTGGAGGCCGCGAAGGCGCTTGAAGCCGACAGGATCGGCTGCGCCGTTCTGCACGTTCCGACGATCAAACCTCTGGATACGGAGGCGATACTCGCTGCCGCGCGCCGTTCGGGACGGCTGGTGGTGGCGGCGGAGAACCACACCATCATTGGTGGCCTTGGCGAAGGCGTTGCCGCGCTGCTGATGCGCGAGAGAGTGACCCCAGTCTTTCGCCAGATCGCCCTGCCCGACGAGTTCCTCGACGCTGGCGCGCTGCCGACGCTTCACGATCGCTACGGGATCTCAACTTCCGAGCTCGTGCGCCGCGTCCGCATTTGGAGCGAATGAGAAGTAAGAGCTCTCCCCACACAACAGTTGAGTCATCGACCTTGACCTTGCCCCTCTGATCTAATCCGGTTTGAAGTTGGTTCTGGCCCATCGAGAGGACCAGGACATGAAACGTAGCCGCTTCTCTGAAGAGCAGATCATCGGAATTTTGAAGGAACATGAGGCCGGGGTATCGGTTGCCGATCTGTGCCGCAAGCACGGGGTCAGCGACGCCTCGATTTACAACTGGAAGGCCCGCTTCGGCGGGATGGATGTCTGCGAGGCTCGGCGACTGAAGGCTCTGGAGGACGAGAACACGCGGCTGAAGCGGCTTCTGGCCGACGCCATGCTCGACAATGCCGCGTTGAAGGATCTTGTGGGAAAGAAATGGTGACGCCCGCGGCCAAGCGGAAACCTTTCCAGCGACCAGATCGATCAACTTCAACGCCGACTGCAACGGACCAGGCGATCAAGGAAAGGTGCATCATGAAGCATTCGCGGAGCCGACAATAGCCGACGCCATTCTCGACCGGATCATCCACAACGCCCATCGCATCACCCTCGAAGGCGACAGCATGAGAAAGCAAAAAACACCGCCGCCCTTGACCGGCGCCGAAAACGGCGAAATCAATCGCAAATGACTTCAACCAGGCAACCGAGCGCCGACCCCATCCTGCTGTCCGCGAATTAGTGAAACTGCTGTCCGCGATTTAGCGGAACGACTGTCCCGTTTTTGCGAAATACGCACGTCCGACGCAGCTTGCGTTGACAGAGGCGGTTTTACGCGCAGTTGCAATAGCACTTCCGCCGGCCTATTTTTGTGGAGTTCAATTGTGGTTCGGCCAAGGGCGCTTTGGGCGCCGGACCGGCCCCGTGTAAACCTCATTAAAGAGAGACGAACCCTGCCATGGAAGAATTCTTATCGCGCATCGCCACTGGTGCCGGCATCGGCCCGGCTCTCGCAGAGAAGGCCGTTGGGTTAATGCTGGGTTTCCTGCAACGCCACGCGGCCGACGGTCCCGTTGCGCGCATGATCGCGGCCATTCCCGGAGCTTCGGAATTAGTGGCGAAGTATCATGGCAACGACCCAGAGGGCGGAGGCGGCCTCATGGGGCTCGGCCAGCAATTGATGAGTGAGGGTCTCAGCATTCTAAAGATCGCCGCCATCGCCAACGAGACGATCGCCTTCGCCAAGGAACATGCCGGCGACGAACTCGTGGACGAGGTCCTCAATTCCGTTCCTGGCCTTCCCCAGTTCGTCTGATCAGCGGCAGCCGGGGGCGCATGACCTCGTGCGCCCGTGCCGGCCCGTCTGCGCAGGTAGGCATTCTCCGCCGAGCGCTCCGTACCGATCTCGCCAGACCACCAACCGCCGGGCACGCGAAGCGAGCGTTGGAGTACTTCATTCGTCTGTCCCAAAATCGACCGCAGGCGAACCGATGTGTATAACTTCCGGCGGTAAGGGTTTATCGTGAACGCTTTCGATGAAGCCCGCGAGATAAGCAAACGTATTGTATTTCTCAAGAACCAACCGCTTCGCCTCTTGTATTGCGCCGCGACGCTCCTTCCAGAGGTCCGAGTCGATGATTTCTTGAATTTTTTGGATTACGTTCTTGTCCTCTGGGTCAATCAGAACCATTGAGTCGGAAGGGAAGAACCTCGTGATTGCCGGGCTGCCGTAATAGATCGGCATTGTTTCAGCAACGAAGCAGTCCATAAGCTTCTCTGTAAAATAGTAATCAGCACGAGTATTCTCGAAAGCTATACTGTAACGGTACGGTGCGAGTGCGTCCCATTTATCTCCAATCAGCCGAAAACCTCGGCCGAACAGGTCAAAATCGAGCTCCTCTCTCAGCCGTTCCAGAAACGCCAGCCGATATCGATGCCCTTTAAGCAGGGCGATGTTACTGGTAATCCATGAGAGCCGAAGCGGCTTGTCCACGACTTCGCTGACCAGAAGTTGGTCATATGTCTTTGTTACAGACCAAGACCGAGTGATAGGTGGAGACAAAACGAATCGGCGCTCTGCATTCTGCCGAGCAGCCAGCTCTGCGTCAGACGTCAGGACGATGGTATTTTTCCCTTGCCCTTCATGAAATGCGCGATGAGCTTTCGTCGGCGGTTCGCCGATTGCAAAAATTGTCCTGTTTGGACTCGCCTCGATATCAACAGGGAGCCCAAAAATAGAAGCAGAGTTAAAGACAATATGCCAATCGGGCGCGAAGGATGTCCTGCGTACAAAAGCGACATTGTTCCAGATTCCACTGCCCTTTGGAGTGAGATGGTGGATTGCATCATCCAAAACGCCCCAAGAATCCAGACATGTAGCAACAATGGGCGCCGGACGTTCCGTCAACAATTTGGTCGACAAAGCAGTTCCACCCCATTCACTTCCGTTGGACCGGGAGCAACTCGTGCATCGGGCGCAAGACCTCTCTGCGCCTGAAATAGCTCGCGATCCTGATCGGTATCAAACACACGATTCTGTGCGACTTCGCGATTCTGTGCGACTTCGCGCCATTCGACAACTCATCTCTAAGACCGCGGGAATCCCTTCACTCGTGAAGGTACTCAATCGCCATTTCGGATTGCGGTAAGATTGGGCAGCATAAACCTTCCGGGACCCGCTGTCGAGGCAATTGTCGCTTTGCACCTAACCAGGTTCTTCCTCACTTTGTGTGGTGATCAGGCCGGTTGAGTGGCAGCATGCGTGCCCTCTAAAATATGGAAGTTGACTACATTCTTATTATTAATCGGGATATACGACCAGTTTAGAGGCGGCTCGCCTCTCACAGGCGACGTTTGCAGCGGCGACGGCAGATCGAGATATTGGCGGGTTGATGCCGGGGCTTTGTCCGAAATCTGTGGTCCGATTTCGGACGAAGTGACGGTCAAGATGTCCGAAATATGCTACGAATTTCGGACAAGCTTCACACACAAAGCGCCGCGGCTTTGCCCGACATCATCGATATCGTCATGCAGATGGGCGATGCCGACCTAGCCTCGTCCCCTCCCCTTCCAGCCATTGCCAATCCCAGCCTGCCTGCGCAGCTTGAGGCGCTCGCCGGCCGCGCGCGCGATTATATCGAGGCGGCGAGTTCGGCCAACACGCGCCGCGCCTACGCAGCCGACTGGAAGCATTTTTCGAGCTGGTGCCGGCGCCAAGGCATCGAGATGTTCCCGCCCGATCCTGAGGTCGTCGGGCTCTATATCGCCGCCTGCGCGTCAGGTACGGCCACTGGCGACAAAAGCCCAACACCGTTTCAACCATCGAGCGCCGGCTTTCGTCGCTCTCCTGGAATTTTGCCCAGCGCGGCCAGCCGCTGGACCGCAAGGACCGGCATATCGCCACGGTGATGGCTGGCGTTCGAAACACCCACGCCTCCCCTCCCCGGCAGAAGGAAGCGGTCCTGCCCGAGGATCTGATCGCATCTTCGAGACCCTCGACCGCGGCACGCTGCGTGGTCTGCGCGACCGCGCCATGCTGCTTTTGGGTTTCGCCGGCGGCCTTCGCCGATCCGAAATCGTCGGCCTCGACGTCGGCAGGCATCAGACCGAGGACGGGCGCGGCTGGGTCGAGATTTTTGCCGATAAGGGTCTGCTTGTCACATTGCGCGGCAAAACCGGTTGGCGCGAGGTCGAGGTTGGCCGCGGCTCCTCCGACGCCACCTGCCCGGTGGTCGCGCTGCAAACCTGGCTGAAGCTGGCGCGGATCGGCCATGGCCCTTTGTTCCGAAGGGTAATAGGGCAAGGCAAAAGAGTCGGCGCCGATCGGCTTAACGACCAGGAGGTTGCGCGGCTGGTCAAGCGCACGGCGCTCGCCGCCGGCGTGCGTGGCGATCTGTCGGAGGGCGAACGGGCCAAGAAATTCGCCGGCCACTCACTGCGCGCCGGCCTCGCCTCGTCGGCCGAGGTCGACGAACGCAATGTGCAAAAACAGCTCGGCCATGCCTCCGCGGAGATGACGCGAAATTATCAGCGCCGGCGCGATCGTTTCCGCGTAAATCTCACCAAGGCGTCCGGGCTCTGATGCCCCCGTTTTGTCCGCTGGGATGAGGCGGTCAGATCTCAGGCGATAACAATTACCTCATCGAGCACAGCGAGCGCTGTGTCCAGACTATCGGCGGCGACGCTTCGTAGTCAGGCATGATCATCAACTGCGTTATGGCACGGCCCACAAATTCCGGGTTTAGCTTTTCCAACCGATCCTAGGTCCGGGAGACCTGTTCCGGGAATGCGCGCAGATTGAAGCGAACAAATGACGAGGTCTCTTATCCCCGACACGAATAGCTCGCGATCTCATCGGGATTTCCCTTACCGCCATAGGCAGCTTGAGTGGGATAAGCGCAGATCGGCTGGTGCTTGCCGGGGAATGCCTTGCTGCCAGCCGCGAGAGAATCCGGAGCCTTGTCTTGGTTTATCCAGCCCTCGATGGCAGCCAAAGGATCAAAGTCGTCGAAGGCTTGGCCATCGCCGCAGTGGGTCATCCCCGGGATTATGAACATGCGCACGAAACGGCGAGTCGCTTCCAAATCGCCGCCGCTTGTGACCTCGACGACTTGCTTGTACCAGCGCACCAGATCGTTGGCTGAGAAGACCGGATCGGAAAGTCCCTGAAACAAGAGCAGCTTTCCACCGTGGGCAGCGAAGCTGGCGAGATACGTGCCGGTCGCATCATTGAGCTTGGCCGTATCCGCAACGCGTGCCGGATCCTTGTCGAAGTCGAACTTCAGGGGGTCAAAATTCGGCGCCGGGGGCGTCATGAAGTAGTATTGAAGCGAGCGGGCTCCCAGAACGATGTTATTTGCATCCGACTGGGAAGTGGGGGAATTGCCCAGCTTCCACATTCTCCAGTCCGCGCCCGCAACGCCCGTATCATATGGCCAATCGCTGTAAAGCTTTTCGCCATCGGAGCTTTCCGGACCCGCGAACGCGCGGCTCATGGCCTGCACTTGACCAGCCGTGAGGCAGCTGTCCGTCTTATCGCCTTGGCAGGACAGGACCTTTGGGTCGAACCGGCACTGCTGCCAGGCGTTGATGACGCCATCCTCAATGCCATCGCGAGCATCACAGGCAGCGAGAACCGCCTTGGCGACGATGTTCAGATCCTGCTGGGAGAAGGCGCGGGATAGAATGGGATGGCCGGCCTCATCCTTGGGAGCGATGCTCATGTACTGGCGAGTATCCCAGGCTTCGGCAATGTTGGCGGCACTGAGACGAAAACCCGGGCTACCTGCAACAATGCCGTCGAACTCGAGCGGATATCGCTGAGCCGCTATCAACGCCTCACGACCGCCATTCGAGCATCCCATGAACACCGACTTTTTCGGAGCCGCCCCATAGAACTTTGCAATCACCTGCTTCGAGACCGAAGTGACTTTGCCAATGGAGGCGTACGCAAAATCAATGCGTGCGGCTTGATCGACCCCGAAAGCCGGATCGGGGCTTGGGTGCCCGCCATCCATGCTTACAACAGCGTAGCCGCGCAAGAGCCCGGGAGCCGCGGTCGAGTTCCGGCAAGGAATGGTCCCGACGGCCGGCGCCAGGAAGCCATCAACTGCGCCGCCGCCCTGGAAAAGGAACATGTCGTTCCAGGTCGTCGGAAGACGCACCTCAAACCGGGTGCCATATGATTGACCATCGCCCCCCTGGCGTTTCCCGATAACACCTCGGACAAGGCAGTGCCCGCCCACTTTTACCGCCTGAGGCGAGGCGCCGGTGAATGCAGTGAAGGGATCTGCGGGGATCTCCTGCGGCTTTTGAAGGCTAGCCTCGGTAAAGATCACGCTTGGAATTTTGAGCTTGGCGATGGACCGGCACGCCTGATCCGACGCGTTTGCCGCCAGTGCAGGCGCACATACACATATGATCGCCAACATCAGTGCCAGCGTGCACCCGCGGTCCCGCAGCTTGAGCCCGTTAGCCAAGAACATACCCATCCTCCCTGGATGCGCCCGATAGCCCGAAAGCTGATCGCATTGGTAGCTAGTTGTGAGCTTTCAGTAGCTTGTCCATCCGGTCCGAACCGGGAAAGCTGAGATTGTCGAAGCTTCAGTGACTCCAGGGGGACCGGATGAACATCCATAAGAATACCGGTCTGACGCCGCTCGGTCGAGAGCGGATTTTTTGCGCCTGGGCGCGCCGGCAGCACCTCGGAGGTGTTGCCGCCTGATCCGCAGACCGTCGGCCTCTACATCACGGCCTGTGCATCCAGAAAGGTTACAGGAGACAAGAAACCAAACTCTGTGGCGACGATCGAGCGCCGTCTCTCCTCCCTGGCGTGGAATTATACGCAGCGTGGCGAGCCGCTCGATCGAAAGGACCGCCATATCGCCACCGTGCCCGCCGGCATCCGTAACAGCCATGCAAAACCGTCTGTGCAGAATGAGGCCATACTTCCCGAAGACCTGATCGCCATGCTGGAGACGGTGCTCCGCAAGACCCATCAGGTCGCCCCAGGCCAGAGCAACCGGCTCGTCCCCGGGGAGGACGAAACGGTCGACCACTCCGCTTGTTCGACTTGTGTTCGGGCGACTATCCCGGCTTCTATGCATCGCGCTTCGGCGCGGCGAGCTTTGTCCAACGCGCCAAGCCTTTGAACCGAATCGCTGTAGACGGAAGTCGCGGCGAGCTTCACGTTGTTGATCGGAGCATCGAACCAGGCGTCGTATCCGCGGTATCCACCCCATCGTCTGTCGCGCAATCTGTTGGCGAGCGCGTCCTCAGCCGTTCGATCGCGGCCGTCTTTGCCGCAAACTATTATGTGGCGGCCGCCGATGCCATTCGGGCGCGCAATATCTCAGGGGTTGAAGGATCGTCGATCAGTTTTCCGATGTCTTGGCGGGCCGCGATGATCTGCACATGACCCTACAAAGATTGCGCGTAGTAGGAAATACTGGTGCAACTGGTCACCCCAGGCGTCAGGATAATCGTAGAACCAATCGAACGAATGCACGCATCGCGGTTTGCCTACAGCACTGCTCTCCTGTCCCGATAGCGCAAATTAGCGGTTACCTCCGGCCACGAACAGTCGGACCAATTTTATTTGTAGGTTAGACCTTCGTCCTCGGCAAGATTGGCCAAGCGATGACTCGCTGCTGAATTGCCGGCCCGCGCGTGATGAGCGCGAAGGCGTCAGGTGCCCCCGCCGTCAAGACTCAAGCCGCAACGTAATCAGGCGGGAGTGCCTTCCGCTAGGTGGGGATGGACTGGCCGCCGAAGTCGGAAGCAGCAAGCCTGGAGCATAATGGAAGACCTCGACCATGTGAAGCAGGCCGTGAAGGGCGACCTAGCCTATTTGCAGCCACCTGCTCAAAGCCGCGACATGAAGCCAGCCGCCAGCCTGCTAGTTCGACAGCAACCGTTCAGCTTGCTGCCGCCGACCGCTTGAAAACGATGGTCACCTTCGTCCCTTTGTTGGCGCTGGACTCGACGGCTAGCTGCGCCTTGGCGTTCTCGGTCAGCGATCGCGCGATCAGCGCTCCGAGCTTGCCTGGTTTGGGCCACACCTCGCCTTCCGGCAGGCCGATTCCGTCGTCCGCCACTATAACCCGGCAGCCGTCGCCATCGACGACGCTGTGCAGTGTTATCGTGCCGCCATCGCGGCCCCGGAACGCATGCTTTAGTGAATTGGTCAGCAATTCGTTTACGACCAGCCCGGCCGGCATGGCGACGTTTATTGACACGGGATATGTATCCACCTTCATATCCAGCCGGATCCCCTCGACTGCATGCGAGCTCATCACCGCGGACGCGATCTGGCTGAGATAGACGCCAAGATCGACCTCCTCCTTCGGCTCGTCGGCCGTTAGCGTCTGGTAGAGGATCGCCAGAGCGTCGACGCGACCGGCAAGCCGCTCAAACCGTCTCCGGTCGGCCTCGGTCGCGTTGCGGCTTTCCAGCCGGATCAGCGCGGTGATCATCTGCAGGTTGTTCTTCACCCGGTGCTGCAGTTCGCGCAGCAGCGTGTCTTTCTCGCTGACACGCTCCTCCACCGAGCGCTGATCTCCCGCCTCGCCGTGAGCCGATACGTCGACCAGCGCCACCAGCCGGAAGCAAACCTTGCCGTTATCGTCTTCGATCACGTTGGAATAAACGTCGACGATCGCGGGTTTGTCCTCGCCGCGCTCCAGCCTGAAGGTGCCGACCAAATCGGTTCCCTCGACCACCGCCTCGGCTAGCGGCCTGTCCTTTTGCTGATGGAGGCCCATGCCTAAAAGGGCCGCCCAGTTTTCTTGGGTGAGCCTGGCGGCCATCAGGCCTGAGAGTTTCTCGAATTCCGGATTGGCGTAGACCACGCGCTCTTCACCGGCAAGGTCCGAAACGGCTATGGCGATCGGCACCTGGTCGAGGAATTTCTTGAACTGTTCGCTTTCCAGTGCGGTTGCAAGGTCAGGTGTATCAAGTAACTGCTCGACCGCCTCAGCCTTCTCTGAATCCGATGTCATTTGCGCGCCTGTTCTGTGCGGATGATATCAACAATGCGGCGAGCCCGCCATCGCCAAAACTGGAGCTGCATCTCACGTTTCGCATCACGCATCTGACAAACAGCTCTGCATCGCGTAACGGCCGCACGTCCAGCATTGCGACCGGCCGAAGGAGAGCGGCAAGGATCGGCTAGAATCCAGGTGCCTGGAATGTCGAAGCGACCGGTCAAGTGGGTACGCTGCGGAAGATCGATAGAGCAGGCATTCAGGGAGAATGAGTTCGCGTGCCGGCCTCGGCGATACGTGCCGACACTGTCAACCTCATGACCGCATGCGGGCTGAAAGAGCAGCGCTTCGCTCCAGCGGTAATTCAGGCCGCTAGCTGCCTAACTGCGGCAAGCCCATCGATCGTGTATGTTGAGACGCTATTGCCGATGCCTAAATATCGAACCCGTCATGGCAATCGTTGTGACGGGAAGGAAGCGCTCGCTTATGGGCTGTGCTGGAATGCGCATGAAGTATACGCCTGTGCGCCGCTTCGTTGATCTCTTGGCCTTCGAGGAAGTCGTCAATCTCCTCGTATGTGAGACCGGGACGAGGTTCTCCAGGTCGGCGGTCGGGATCTTTTCAACAAGATCAGACGGAGCGCCCAGATACACTGCCAAGGCGCGAACTCTGCGCTTGTTCAGCCCGGAAAGAGGAAGAATGTCTGCGGCACCATCGCCGAACTTGGTGAAGAAGCCCATCAAGGCCTCGGCTGCTTCGAAGCGACTTCTGAAAAAGAAGTGTGGGTTTGCTCTCATACCCTTTGCTGAAAAATGTTGTCATAGAGCGCATGGAATGCCACGCGCTTCGAATCGGAGTAGCCATCCGGGAAGCCTAAGCCCCTTTGAAGCGCATGTCCGGCAGCTATTCATAGCGTGGATGACTTTGATCGAAACAAACGATTTCATAACTCTTCGGAAATCTTGCATGGACAAAAGCACGTCCGCACCGGTCACCCATCCAAAGGAGAAAATCTTCCATGCGCCCTGACGTGCAGTGGAGGTCGTGCCGAGAAGTGAGTTGCAACTGGCCGATCATGTCGGCGGTTCGACGCTAGTCGTCCCCAATGTTCCTGAGCTGCGAAGTCTTGCAGGCGAGCCAGCTGCCCAGCGCGATTCTGCTTGTGGCGGGCTTTTTGCCGCAGGCAGTCCGCTCGTTTGGGCAGAGGATTGGAGACCCGGCCGGCAGCGCTACCATACAACATCAGCGCACTTTACATCTACGCGGTATTGCCGGGCTTCCAGTCGGTGCCATGTTTGGCCGACGAATGACGCGATGCGGCCTCCTGCACAAGCGAAGGCGTTATCGGATGTGCGACCGGGAAGCAGGCGGACAGTGCAGCACATGTCAGTCGCCTGTGCGACGGTCTTTCGGGGAATGAAATCGGGCCAGTTCACGGCGCGGCATTATTCGTCAACAGCCGCCCCTTCGCAAGGATATAGGCAGCCCGCGTCACAAGTTCGTGCTGCAGATGAAAACGGCATCGCCGGCATGCAAGTCAGCAGCCGCTCAAGATTCGATGATCCAGCCAAGCTCTCGGCGTCATGGTATGGCAGGCGCCACGATCGAAGCATCTCATGTTGATTCAGGCGGACCCTTATGAGGCGTTCTTTGATGCCGGTGATGCCTGACAGGCGGTTGCAGCTGCAAGCGACAACGCGGCCTATTTAGTTGGAAACGGTCTGAGGCAGGCCAATTTGGCTTGCCCGTCACTATGTGGAGAAAGAAATGCTGTGTCTAGGAATTAGCGGCGGACTTGACCAAGTCCATGAAAACCGATTCGAGCTTCGGAATGCCTTTATGCACGATGGCGCCGCGGTGCTCGTCCGAGACGGACGGGTGATAGCAGCCGTCGAAGAGGAACGCCTCAATCGGATGAAACACTCCAACAAGCTCCCAATTCGTTCGATTCAATACTGTCTGTCAGCGGCGGGGGTTCAGCTCAACGACATTGATCGTGTCGCGCTCTACGCCAGCGAGCCCTATGCCAACGCCATGCTTGAAGGTATGTCCGCATCCCACCCGGACATTCTCTCCATTCCGTTGGATGCTAAAACGTTGGTGCAGGATCTGTTAACGCGTGAGTTCGGCACTAAGTTGGACAATTCGCGTATTTCATTCGTAAGTCATCATCAGGCGCACGCCGTGAGCGCCTTTGCAATGTCGGGCTTCGAACAAAGTCTCATTCTAGCGATTGATGGCTCTGGTGATTTCCTATCGGGCCTCTTGGCGGTAGGGTCTGGCACAGAAATTACGCAACTCGAGGCTTTCCCCGAGAACAATTCTCTTGGGCTGTTTTATCTCGAGACGATCCGCTATCTCGGCTACGGCTTGTTCGACGAGTATAAGGTAATGGGACTCGCGCCCTACGGCGACCCCGCTCCCTATCGCGAGCTCTTCGAGCAGTTCTACGAGCTCTCCGCCAACGGCGGTGGCTACCGTGTTCACCTCGACCGCATCGGTCCGGCGTTGCTCCGCAATATCGAGGTCAGGCGAAAGGGAATGCCCTTCACCCAGCAGCATCGAGATGTGAGTGCGTCACTGCAGGAAGCGCTTGAGCGGATCGTGTTCCACATTCTCCGGCATCACCGTGAGGCCACCGGCATGAAGCGGTTGTGCCTGGCGGGGGGGGTGGCCCACAACTGCACGATGAACGGTAAGCTGCTGTATTCAGGGCTTTTCGAAGACATTTTCGTGCAACCCGCGTCTCACGACGCTGGCTGCGCATTGGGAGCTGCGCTGATAGTCTCTAACGAGATGGGCCGCCCCGCGCCGTGTGAGCGACTGCAGGGGGTCTATTGGGGTCCTGATCTCGGGAGCGAGCGCGCCGTGCAACAGGAACTGAATGCATGGGCCGGACATCTCGAGGTTGAACGCTCTGATGACGTGGCAAGCAGTGCAGCCGACTGGATCGCCAACGGCGCCGTGATCGGCTGGGTGCAGGGTCGTTCGGAGTTTGGGCCACGTGCGCTGGGCAACCGCAGCATTCTTGCCGACCCTCGGCCCGCCGCAAACAAGGACCGGATCAATGCGATGGTCAAGAAGCGCGAAGGCTATCGGCCCTTCGCGCCATCTGTGCTGGAGGAGGATGCGAGCGAATTTTTCGACCTCCCGGACGGTAGGCACGAATTTCCATTCATGAATTTCGTCGTTCGCGTGCGTGACTCAAAGCGCGCCTTGCTCGGTGCCATCACGCACGTCGACGGTACCGCTCGCCTGCAAACAGTATCGCGCAACGCCAATCCCGCGTACTGGGAGGTCATCAATGCGTTCAAGAAGCGCACAGGCACTCCAATTCTGCTCAATACGTCCTTTAACAACAATGCCGAACCGATCGTGGATTCGGTTGCAGACGCGATTGCCACCTTTCTGACGACAGAGCTGGATGGACTTGTGGTCGGGCCCTTCCTGGTAAAAAAGCGGGCTGCAACGCTGCAGGATTGGACTGCGCTTGCGGTTTCGTTGCCACCCTATGTGTCCCTCCATCAAACCCGCGCTTACAAAGCGCCAGATCGTCGGGAGACTCACTGCGAGATCAGCACGACCCACTTCAGCAGTGACAGTGTACGAATTTCACACGACTTGTTTAATCTGCTGATGCGGATTGAGGGCGAAGCCGTGTTGGGAGATCTCCTCAATACAATTGCGCCGGATCAGGCTAAGCGTGAAGCTCTGATGGAGGGCCTGCGACGGCTGTGGGAGCAGCGCCTCGTTCGATTGCATCCCTCACAAGCTGCTCGCATGGATCAAGACTGCGATCAAACGCTGGACCAGCATAACAGGCTCTCAGCGTGATAGAGGTGCCGCTATCCAAGCTCGGCGAATAATGGTGTTCATCGATGCCGCCTGCCACCTCACCGCTGGCAGGCAGTCGACTTCATCACAGGGTTGATTCGTCCACTTCACCTTGGACGACCGGACGCGCAGAAAAAAGCGGCTGCGGCGGGTCCTTGCTAGCGACCGTGATGCGGGACCACAGCGACAGGGCGTGCCCGAGACGGTCAATGCGGCCGGCGGTGTCGTCGCCGGCGGCGACGGTCGCATTCAGGATCAGCATCGACCAAAGAGCGAGGCCACTGCCGTTATGCTCCGAGATCTGGGGACGGCGGCTTGGCGGTCACCGTCTACTCGGCGTTGCCGAACTCACTGCATGCGAGACCGTGACGAAGCCCCTCACATTGCGGGTCGGGACATAGCTGGCTTTCTTGGCGCGCTACCATCGCTAGAGATGCAGACTTCGCCCAACAGCTCCTGCTGGAGCGCGGCTTGGATCTGATGGCAGAATTCTTGCGGAGACGCGGACAAAGTGGGGAGCACTCCAACCTACACACGCGTCACCGGGCTATCAGTGTTGACCGTATAATCTTCGGAATGGCAATGGCATATTTTACAAAGCACGACGGCAATCAAATTATATACCGCAGCTGGGAAGAGCCGGAACAGTCAAGCGCAAGGATGAGAATTTTGGTCCTCAAGCTTGATCATGTCGGCGACTTTTGGATGTCTCTAGGGCCTTTAAAGGACCTTCGTCAGCGTTTTGCGCATGCCCACATTACGCTGGTGGTGGGAAGCTGGAACATCGCTACTGCAAAACAGTTCGACCTCGCCGACGATCACGTTGCTTTTGACTTTTTTCCTCGCAACCCAAAAGTCAAAACGCGCAAAGAAGCCGCGGACATAAGGCCGCTGCTGACCGGCGAGTTTGATCTTGCCATTGATATGCGTGTTCCGGAAGAAACAAGGCCGATCTTGCTTGAAGTTCCCGCCAGGCACCGTGCGGCGATAGTTGATCCGTACAGCATGCATCAGATCGATATTGCGATAGCGCCATTCAATCTGAAACTGCGCAGAACCATTTTCTACAAGCTGGTCCAAAAAATAGGGCTTGCTAACAAAATCCCCCGTAGATGGCTTGATTGGTTCATTGACCGTAAGCAGGTGCGTCTCCAGCATGTGTCAGAAATCCTCCTCTTTCTGGTCGCAAAGGCAGCTGCCTATTTCGAAAGCGGAGCGGGTCACCCACAGAATTCGACTACAGGCAATGCCCCGATTGTCGTGGCTCCGTTCTCCAATTCCAGCCTGCGAGATTGGCCGATTGAAAGTTTTGGCAAAGTTGTCGCTGCTCTTTCGACCCGTGGTGAGGTGGTCCTCGTTGGCCGTGGCGAATGCCTGGAAGCGCTTGAGGAGGTTGCGAAGATAGCTAGGGAACGTGGGGCCGCGAACATTCGGACGGCTGTCGACTTGTCAGAATTGGAATTCAATTGTCTCGTGAATTCGGCCGCCCTCGTCGTTTCGAACAATTCAGGCACCGGCCATGTCGCTGCCCAGCTTGGCCGCCCTACTATCGGCATTTTCACGGCGTCACATCTACCGGAGATTTGGGGGTTTCGAGGTCCCTTGGTCAGCATGCTTATGAGTGTTATTGAATGTCGCGGATGTGGTCTGGACCAAGTGCGGCATTGTCCGGTCAAAGTCCGATGCAAGTTCGACATCACGCCGGATCTCGTGATTGCCGAGGTAAACGCCTTGATGAATCATTGTAAGGGTACGGCACAAGCTTAGTGGCTCGCGGTCACCACAACCGCGATTGCCCAGCCCTTGTCGCTGATTCAATCGCTACAATCATCTAAAGGCCGAAATTCAGAATCGAATCGACTTGTTCGAAGGACCGCAGTGGCGATGTCACATTGGCCGACAGGTGGCATAGAGCGGCGCCTGAGAATGAAAGTGCCGCCGCCCAGCCTTCATAGCCGTTCCTCCTTTGTGGCGTGACGGCCCGAAAGTCGCCATCGCGTCAGATGTTCATCAGCTTCGGGATAGCCGGGGCTCGTCCGGCGACAGTCATGGCAGCGACTTCGCTTCTGGACCCGCTCATCCGGCCGCCAAAAACAAATGCGCTTTCTAAGCCGTAATTGATCCGCCGGAGCTGACCAAAGCCACCTTGCTCTGGGTTGCGGCAATGGCGACTGGGGCGAGAAGCCGAGAAGAACCGATGCGGCGAGAAATCCTGAGACCATCCGCCACGAGACGTCGCCAGGGAACGTAGTATTGCGTTCCGCGTTACACTAACGTATATACGTCCGCAGCACAGGAGCGCGCCATGGCCACCACACCCACCAGGAAGGAAGCACCCGTCTCGATGCGGTTTCGCGACGATGATCTCACCATCATCGACCGCGGCGCGGAGCTGCTCGGCCTGTCGCGCACGGAGTTCATGCGGCGCGCCGCGCTGCACGAGGCGCAGGCGGCCATCCTCAACGAAACCGTCATCCGCGTGTCCCCGGAAGCCTATGACGCCTTCATGCAGGCGATCTCAGCCCCGGCCGCTGCGCCCCCGGCGAAGGCGGCCGAGCGGCTGCGTCGGTCCCCGCCCTGGGACCGCTAGGTGGCGCTTTCAGGCATCGAACTCCTCGACCATGCACACCGCCTCGACAGCTTCGATTGCGGCAAGCCGGCGCTCAATGCTTGGCTGGCCGGCTTCGCGCGAACGAACCAGGCCCGCGGGTTTACCCGCGTCCTGGTCGTTCACGACGAGGGAACAGTCGTCGGGTATTACGGCCTCGCGCCGGGCGTGATCCAGCCAAATAGCGCACCGCGCGCCATCCGCACCGGACGCCCGCCCGATCCGATCCCCTGCCTGCTGATCGGACAACTCGCCGTCGACCACCGCTATGCCGGACAAGGCGTCGGTAGCGGCTTGGTCAAGGACGCGCTGTATCGCTGCGTCGCCGGCGCCGACATCGTCGGCGGCCGCGCGGTGGTGGTGCGGGCGATCGATGCCGAGGCAGAGCGCTACTGGCAGAGCTGGGGCTTCATTCCCGCGCGGGACAATCCGTCGGTGCTCATGCGCTCGATCCAGGACGTGAGCCTCTGGCTGGCCGACAAAGGCCACTAGCTCCGCGCGCGTAGCGCCTCCGGAAGCGGCAGGTCTGCGCGCCGGCCTGCCGCCGACCGGGCTCTAGTTGCGGCGTCCCGCCGCTCCCCGAGCCGGCTTCGCCGTCTCGGCGTTCGGGTGACCCCTCACGCAGGGCCAGAGGGAGACGGCGGTCAGAGCGAGGGAGCCCTGGAGAGAAGGGAAAGTCATGATGTCGATGATATTCATAGGGGGTTCACGCGAGATATTTGAGCTGACGGAACCTGCCATCGCTCGGATCCGCCCAATCGTTGTTGCCGTGCACGGCGTGCTGATTGGCGACGCGTCTGGAGCCGATGCCGAGGCGCAGGGCCTGCTCGCGGGCTACGGCTACAAACATGTCGGGGTCTTCCATGCGGCCAAGGAACCCCGCAATGGTCTGGACGACTGGGCTGCCTACCGGGTCCCGTCTCCTGAAGGTGCTAGAGGATACTGGATCTACGCCGCCAAAGACCGGGAGATGGCGCGCGCCGATTTTGGGATGATAGTCTGGGACGGCGCATCACCCGGCACGGCCGTCAACGTGCTTCGGCTCGCCATGGCGAACAAGCCGAGGTCATCTACGATCTGGCCAGGGGCAGCATGGCGACTACGCACCATGTCGTAGACTGGTGCGCCATTGCTCCGCGATGCCGGTCCAGACATTCGGCGCGCCAAGCCGAAGCCCGCATGACGCGAGGCGAGCGCCTGGCGTTGCCGGGATGATGTACGCGCGGTCCCGGCGGGTCCAACGCGATAGACTTGATCCGGCCCCGCGCCCCCAACTCCACTTGTATGAACGGCCGGGGCCGCCCTTTTCGAAACCGGCTCACCGCCGCGTGGCGTTGTGCAGGATGATTGTCTTGACCCGTCTCGCATCTGAAGCGGGTGCAAGCCTGCCGCACATGCCGCTGCTTGGTCATCCAACCTGGCTGCGAGGCATCGCTACCGTGGGGCGTGGCGTTCGCTGCCAGTCGGCTCCGACCTCCAAACCGCTGTGCCGCCATACCGAACACGCAAGGCGGTTTAACCGCCAGGCTGCTGTTCAAGGTATTAACGACTCAAGCGGCATGACCGGAGAGGCTGGCGGGGTAAGCAGCTTCCATCGATCCGGCGGCATTGCGGATGTGGCTGGCGATGGCGGCCTGAGTTCTTGTCCATCTGCCGCATAGCGGGTGGTCAGATGCTGGTCGCGTTTCCGGCGAGCCGAAGCATTTGTCTCTCAAGGTCACCCGTTGGAAATCCAGCACCAGCGGCTTGTCGGGACAAGATAGTTGCTATTGGGATTTGGCCGCCGCAACCGCGAGCATCGCTTCTCCCATCCCATTGACGCCTCGGGCATTCAGCATTTCACCAGCGTTCTGAATGTCGCGCACCTCTTTGTTCTGGCTGAGTTTTGATTTACCAACCAGGCCGGTGATCTCGATTTCCAGGGCGACGATCGCCTTCACCATCGTGTCAATGAAGTCCTTCGGCGCGTCGCCCATCTTCCACGGGGCAGGCTGCGAGGCTTCATGCATATGAGTGAGCTTCGCCACGTTACGGCGCACATAGCGCTCATCATCCCGGACAGTGATGCGTCCGTGGGCGTGGACGACGAGATAGTTCCACGTCGGCACCTGGTTATGGAATTCATGCTTGCTTGGATACCAGTTCGGCGAGATGTAAGCGTCAGACCGTCGAGCTCGTCCCGGACCGCATGGCGCTACGGCGTCACCTCCAGCCCGGCGAGACAGTCGTCATTGTCCGTGAGGGTGACCGCCGCCTCTACGGTGAGAATATTGATCGCCGGCAACTTATGGCGCCTGCCGACCTCAAATTCGTTGAAGTCGTGCGCCGGCGTGATCTTGACCGCGCCGCTGCCTTTCTCCGGATCAGAATACTCGTCCGCCACCACCGCGATCCTGCGGCCGACGATCGGCAGAGGATTCGCTGCTAGCACCGTGGCAGTTTGACAACCCGGCCATCGGGGCGGTAGCACCGTCCAAGGCCAAGAGTCGCAGGGCAGACCGCACCCCATCGGGCTGCGCGACCCAGACCAGCTGACGCCCAACTGGCACACTCATCGCGCATCAGCACCGTGGATGCGACATCTACTTTGTTGCGAGCGCGATATCGGAACTTGGTTGTGACGCAGCTGTGCGTAAGCGCACCGCTGTCAGCAAGTGAGTGAGCGAAAGAACTACGTGGTGGAGGTGAGAAGTCATGCGGCGTCAAGATTCCCCGCCCTTTGCGGCAAACACACTGATCCCTCTTCAGAATCCGGTCTTTCGTTCGATCTGGACAGCCACGCAGATATCCAGCCTTGGCTGGCTGGTGCAGAGCGTGGCTATAAGCTGGCTTATGGTAACGATTTCAGCCTCCGATCTGATGGTTGCGCTCGTGCAGGCTGCATCGACACTGCCCGCCTTCTTCTTGTCGATCCTTGCTGGAGCGATTGCAGACAGCTTCAGCCGCCGCGGCGTGATGCTTGCCGGACATTGCCTGATCGCACTGGCATCCACGGCGCTGGCTCTCTCTGTTGGACTCGGCTTTGTCAGTCCATGGATGATCTTGGGACTGAGTTTCTTGGCGGGATGCGGCTTTGCCTTGAATGATCCAGCCTGGCACGCCTCGGTCGGCGACATCCTGGAAAAGCGCGACATACCCGCTGCAGTGACGCTGATGTCGGTGGGGTACAACGTGGTTCGGAGCATAGGACCGGCGCTGGGCGGTGTAATTTTGGCTTTGCTGGGCCCCCTTACGGCTTTCGCCTTCGCTGCGCTGACCGACCTGGTCCCGTTGAGCGCTGTGCTGCGCTCCAAGTGGCAAGTTCGCTCTTCGCCTCTTCCGCGCGAGCGGATGACGACGGCCATTCATGATGGCATGCGCTTCACGGCAATCTCCTCGGAGATCAGAGTGGCGATCGTGCGCGCAACCCTGTTCGGGCTGTCAAGCATCTCGATCCTTGCTCTGCTCCCCCTCGTGGTTCGCGACCAACTGGCGGGGGGGCCAATTGTTTACGGCGTCCTGTTAGCCGGCTTCGGCACAGGCGCCTTCATCGCGGGCATTGGCAATAGCTACTTGCGACGCATCACGTCCCAAAATCGATTGATCACGCTCGCATCCGTTGCTTGCGCAACGTGTTGCCTTTTACTGGCTCTCACATCATCGGTGGCTGTAGCAGCGATCGCGCTTGCAATCGCTGGCGCAGGCTGGGTTGTCACCTGGACCGGAACCGACGTGTGTGTGCAGTTGGCAAGCCCAAGGTGGGTCGTTGGTCGCACCCTGTCGATCTATTACGCCCTGACCTACGGCGGCATGGCAGCGGGCAGCTGGATCTGGGGTGCTGTCGCGCAGTACTATTCCCTGACGTGGGCTTTGGAAGGTGCTGCAGCGGCGCTGTTGCTGGTTGCAGCCGTGGGAAAGCTATTGCCGGTACGGCTATGGGAGGAATCGGATCAAGGGGCCTTCGACTTCAGGCCACCAGAACTGGCCCTCGATTTGAAGCCCAGGAGCGGCCCGATCGTGATCAAGGTGGAGTACTCGATACCCGAGGAGAATATCGAGGAATTTCTGAGCTGCATGCGCGAAAGGCGGCGCGTTCAGAGCCGTGCCGGTGCGCGGGACTGGACTCTCCAGCGCGATCTTCAGAACTCGACTCTTTGGACCGAGACATTCCGCACGCCGACATGGACGGACTATCTTCGTCTAAACCATCGGCTAACGGTGACTGACAGGGAGGTAGGCGAGCGCCTTGCCGCTCTGCAGGTCGGTGATTCTCCTCCTCGTCTCTCACTTTCGATCGAGCGGTCGACAAGCCCCGCCCCCGGCAGCCAAGTCCAGCCTGTGCCCTTTGTATCGCGCCCGTAAGGAAACCAGTAACTTTTCTGGGTTCGGACACGGGAATGGCGGAGACCTACTCCATCTTTCGTCGGGACTGCCCGGATTGCCATACGTTGCGGCCGGTTAGGCGAGCATGAGGATTTGTGTGGCACGTACGTCCACCACGGGCCCATGTCCAGCCCCACCGCCTCTGCCATCAGATCGGCTTGGGCACGGGTTCAGGTCGCCTGTCCCCCTGCATCGTGGCGAGCAGCGGCGAGCAAGGGGGCGGAGGGATCTCCCCGGTCTGCACGGAGCGAAGCGGGCAGACGGAGGAATCCGCCATCGGCGGCTTGCAGGGAGAGGGCCGCGCGCCTCTTTCCCTCCCTCACAAAACGTGCCGCCAAGCACGTTCACGTCGGCGCAGCCGTGCCGCAGAGCCGGCCGCAACAAAGAAGGCCTACAAGGCGGAAGCATCGAAATGTCCGCCAGCGGGACCAATTCAGTTCGGTGCTGGAGAAAGCGGTTCAACAGGGCGGCCGTAGGAGCACCAGCATAGCGCCGCCGTCAGGCGCGACGCGGACCGACAGCCCCGAGAAGGGCGCTGATTGATCGATCGAAATTGAATCGGCTCATTTTTATCAGCTGAAATATTCCATGAATTTTTCACGATGCTTCAGCGCGCGCGTGGATTTGATGCAGCCATCCAGGACTGCTGCATTGCCATAGCAATGGTCACAACCTGCTAGCGGGCTTCTGGAGATGGACGCACGATCGGTCAGACGCGCTTCTATTGGCTGCCGTCGGCGCCAGACGGTCGCGGAGCTTCAAATCTGATCGGGCTCCCGAGCGAATTGCCGTCCTACGAGCATTCGGGACCGATCCCGGCCTACAGGCACGCCTTACTTCGGGCGGCGGATCAAGTGATCCGTGAGGGGAATGCCACGCCGGCATGGCTCGCCAATGACTTCAATGCCAACTGTCGGCAGTCACATCATAAATTAAGCATAGCTCCGCGACACAAATCCAAGGTGGCGCACAATCCTGCGAATTGTCATCGCTGTGACAGCAATCGCCGCACCAAGCAAAGTGGCGAACTCGATTCTGCTCGTGAGATCCCAAAGTTCTCCGCCGATCTTGCGCTGCGTGCGACCGCCTCCTGATAGCATAGAGCAAGACCTTCTTGAAATCGGCCTCTGCCGGCAATTTTGTCGTAAAGCTCATGGTGGCGACTCCCGCACGCGCGCAGGACAGCCGGCAGATCGCGCATCTTGGCGATCAACCCTGCCATTCGGCCCGTCGTTCTTCTTTATTCCAATGGAGATCGTAATCAGGTCCGGCCGGTCACGGAGTGAAGTGTTCTCCTTCGAGCAGCCACGTCGGCGCCGCTCAGAGTCTTCGACGAGCGCGCCATGACAGCATCGATCTCCGCAAATTCTTGCCAGCAGATCGTCCTCACATCATCATGCCCTTGGCTTCAACCGGGCTGGTGCCCTCCCCTTCCCGGCTTTTTGTCCCGACGCTCGGGTCGCGTCGCCCGGCCCGGTCAAGGCCAAAAAAATCGTCGCGGGTGAGCGCCTACTCCGGCTTCTGCCAAATATTCGTCGGCGGGTTCGCAGCACCGCGGGCGCACGGGTGAGCTCGTGGGTGGAGTGCGGATGGAAGTAGGCGATGCACATCGTCACCAGCACCTCAGATTGTGTGAGGTCCACGGTTCGCTCGCCGACGGGCGCGCGTATGGCGTCGGTATACGCAGGGGGGTCCGTCGCCTTGGCCTCAGTTTCGGGGCAATGGCAAGCCCTGGTCGGCGCGGCGCTGAGTTGGGCGGAAAGATCGACGGCGCAACGCGGGGCTCCTGCGCGACGAGCAGGTTTTTCGCCCGGTCTGACCCGGCCTCGACTCCAGATGCCGCAATGACCGTCGGGCCCGCCGCGATTGATCGGGTCTCATGCCCAAAGCTGCCTCGGTGCCCAGTAGCGGCACCGCATGGCCCCAACCCAGCCAGTAAAGCGTCGGCGAGCCAGCATCCGACGGTGCGTTCGAAGCGATCTCATTCGGCGGCCATGATCGCGCACGTCACCATGCCGCAGCGGAAAACTGCCGAAGCTCGTCTGGCCAGGTCGCTGACCGCCTCGTCATCGCGGGCGTCGACCAAAATCTTCCCCACCGCAGCGAGGTTTCTCCCGTTAGAAGATCCTCAGCGGGATGGGCTGCCAGTTCACGCCCGGCCAACAGCATCCGGCCCGCAGGGCCGACCTCGTCTTCCGGTCGTGTGAGCAGAAGAACATCGCGAAGTGCGGCCTCATCCTCGACGCCGCGAGCCTGCTTCGCCGTACTGCGGCCGCCGAAAGCCCTACGCGCTGTCACAAGGCGCCAGCCCACCTCTCTAGCTGGCGGACCATCTCATCGAGCGCGCCGATGGCCGCACCGGCAGTGATTGCAATGTCCTCAATGCGCCGCAACTGTTTGGGTCGGGGCAGCCCTGCGCAACCAGGCCGGCACCGCCGTCGTCGGCGCGGCTCCGTGGCACCGGGAAGAGTGCCGTGGTGTCGCAGGAGGGTTTTGGCTCAGAATCATGGAACACGATGAATCATCGCGGCGCTTTTTGTAGAGCGAACGATAAGTCTTGCACGACCAGCCATTTATCCCTCGCGAGATCAATGCCGCGGGCAGTTAGCAGGCGAACTCCGTCCGGACTGAGTACCTGTTTCAACGCGGGCAAAAGAAGTTGTGTAGCCATGTCACGAAATGCTTGGTCCGCTTCTCTGCCGGCCGATGGTCCATGAAATCCCCTCTGCACGCGCGACGCCGGAAACCTCCTTGCCGATATGATGCTCAAGCACCGGCCGCCATGGCACCAGCGTGAACTCGCGCGATTTCTCGATGACAGCGTATTTTCCGCCGGCGAGCTCGACGGAGCGGCGGAGCGTGCCGTCTATTCGATCTCCACTCTGGGCTTCAGAATAGAACAGACCGAGTTCGTTCGACAACTGGCCGGCCACGCGGTTCAACTCGCGTTGGCGCAGCATCGAAAGCATGTTCGCGCGATAGACGACCCGATCCTGCGCTTCATGCGCAAGACCTTGCGCAATCAGCCACTGCCGTCGGCGGCCTTGCGCCTCTCGGACATCGCGGCCGAAACCAGAGCTGTGCAAGGCCTCCGGTATGTCGGAAACCAGCTCTCGATCGAGCCAGGTGGCGCCGTCGAAGCTGACTTGGCTCTCCAGCAGCATTGACGAGAGCTTGTCGACGACAACAGGCTCGGCCCTCGCTCGCTCACGCTCGTAGCCCGCGACGCGGTCGAGATGGTCCGGCGCGATAGTCCATGTACCGTCCGGCTCGCGCTCGACACGACCGGTCGCCCGGCGGATCGCCTCCAGTCGCCGCACGTGCGTTTCGGCAAAGCGTTCGGTGGCCGACGGGTCATGCTTGAGATGGATATCGATGCTGTAGCGCCCGTCATGGGCCGTGGCGATCTCGGCAATTGTGCGGTCGACTTGCCTTGGCCCGGCGTCCCTCGGCGTGACCCGCACTATGCAGCCCTCTGGCGTCGGTTGGGTGGCCTCGCCTTTGCCGATATCAACATAGTGGCTTTTGCCGTCCACGCCGTCGACGACGAGGTAATGGCGGTCAGTGATTTCGTCGGCCAGGCCGCGCGCAATGATGCGGCCGACGACAGGCTGCATCTGCTCTGCAGATCGATCATGGACAACATAGTCGGCGGCACTGCGGGCGAGCCCCTTGCCGGTCAGTTCGCGGTGCATGGTCTTGATGATGTCGCCCCGCTCGCCGATGCGGCGCAGCGTCGCTTCAAGCTCGCCATCAAGGCGCCAGCGGCCCGAGCCGACTTCCTCAGCCAGACCCATCCGCTCGAGCTTGCGCAGGCGGCCCTGGTGCAGCGTCTGGCGAAACGTGTCTCGGCTGGCCGGTGAGACATGCCCCTCATGGTCGCGCATGCGGAGCAGCTGCCGATCGATGCTGGTGAAGCGTTCCCGCTCCATTTCCTGGCGCAGGCGTTGCTCGATCTCGCGGTCCGTTCTCGGGCCAAGGTCGAGGCTGACCAGCTCGGCCGCCCGTTCACGGATTCCAGACGAGATGTAGTCTCGCGCGATGACAAGATTTTCGCCGCGGTCGTCCTTGCCGCGGACGATAATATGGGTATGCGGATGACCAGTGTTGAAATGATCGACAGCGACCCAGTCGAGCTTGGTGCCGAGGTCTTCTTCCATTTGCGCCATGAGGCGCCGCGTGAGCGGCTTCAGGTCGTCATACTCGATGCCGTCTTCAGGGGCGACGATGAAGCGGAACTGATGCCGGTCGCCATCGGCACGATCGATGAAGGCCTTGCCATCAACACGGTCGCTGTCGGCG
The DNA here is from genome assembly GCF_040322275.1 of Mesorhizobium sp. M0174. Taxonomy (NCBI): domain Bacteria; kingdom Pseudomonadati; phylum Pseudomonadota; class Alphaproteobacteria; order Hyphomicrobiales; family Phyllobacteriaceae; genus Mesorhizobium; species Mesorhizobium sp. M0174. Next base: position 27,297 of record NZ_JAMYTB010000015.1, on the reverse strand, counting down.
CTATAGAGCTCGCCAGGCTCGCCTTCGCGGGTGACGCCGTCGCGCTGGAGGTAGCGAAGGTGTGCACGTGCCCCGTCAACACCCTTGCCGGCCAGCTTGACGATACGCGCCTTGACGACGGCGCGCCGCTGCCGAAACGCCGCGTGGGGGTCGCGCGCTCTGAGAACGGCGGCAGCAGCCCCGCCGCGCCCCGCCCGGCTTCCGATGAAGCGGCCACGGCGACCGCTGCCGCCGCCGGCTCGGTTGATCGCGGCGCGGATCTGGCCGGCGAAACGCTTGCCTGCCTTCGAGCCGCGCGATCCGATTTTGCCCAGGCTCGGCTTGAACTCTTCATCCTGCATTGAGCCTCCTAGCAATCTTTAACAAAATCAAAGGTTTGTCGGCAGAAGCTCTCCTGACGCTGAACGCAGCCTCCGTGAAAAACGATGTGCAGACAAAGACTTCGCCGCCTCCAGGAGGCGATGCCTTTATCTTGCCTTCCGCGGACCTGCCTCCCTGCCCGGCGCGACCCACGGTACCCCTGCCCTCACCTGCGATCCGGCCGGCCTGACCTTGCTCGCTCCGATCCGAGCGGCACCACAATTTGGCCATTCGGATCGGTCGCGGAAACACCGTTTCGCAGGAAAAACAGCGACTGCCCGGACGGGATTTCCGGCGCTTTTCCGGAACGGGATTTGCCGGTGAACGCGTCCATGTCGGCGGCCGAAATCCCCGCAGCCTTGAGCTCTTCCAGATACGAAACCGTCTCGCTGGGCAGCGGTCGCCCACGCTGCAAATGCTGTTCGTAGCGGTCCGGCCCAGCGTTATAGGCGGCAAACAGGCCGGGAAAGCCGAAGCGGTCATACATGGCGCGCAGATAGGCAGTGCCTGCCAGAATGTTGTCGCGAGGGTCGTGCGGATCGGCCCCCAGGCCAAGCTCTGCGCGCATCTCCTCGTAGGTGCCGGGCATCACCTGCATGAGGCCAATGGCGCCGGCGTGTGAGGCGATCGGCCGTCCGTCCAGCATTGTCTGCCCCCGGCTTTCGGCATCCATGACGGCATAAATCCAGGGCTGTGGAATGCTGAAACGCCGGCTTGCTTCGGCTATCAAGTGCTGCCATCGTTGGAGCTGCGGACCACGGGAGATGGCGGCCGGCTGAGCGTCGGTCGCGGCGGAACAGGCGCATGGCGCTATCGCGACCATGCCCAGCATCAGGAGGGTTACTCGGTCCATAGCGGCACGAGCCTCCCGGCAATATTTTCGGCCGGCACCGGCCCGAAATAGCGGCTGTCGAAGGAGCGGTTTCTATCGTTGCCGAGCAGGAAAAACTCGTCGGCGGCGAGCTTGCGGCAGGCATTCCACCAAGGCAGCGGACGGTGCTGCGTGTCGGTTGCCAGCCGGCGCGCGACAATCTCGCCGCCGATGATGATGGCGTCGCCGAAGGCGCAGACATGCTCGCCAGGCAGCGCGGCAAGGCGCTTGACCAGCGGCACATTGCTGGGCAGATAGAAGCGTTCGGCGGCGAGATCGGCGACCGGTTTTGGCGGGCGGACGAGCACCAGATCGCCACGAGCCGGTGATCCGGACGCGACGCGATAGAGGCCGACCGGCGCACTGGCCGAGGCGTTCCAGACCAGCCAGGGCGATGGGTTGTCGAAAGCGGCGAAGCCGATCAGGCCGAGGCCTATTGTGGCCACGGCGATCGTCTTGCGCGCCCGAATGCGCCGCAGATGGCTGCCGATCAGACGGATAGTGGGACGCCGGCTCATGAGCGGCCTCCCTCACCGGCCGAGCCGGAATTGTGCCCGCCATCCTCGGGCCTGGTCTCCTGCGCGCGTCCCTTCGACCAGTCGTCGAGCTCGTCGATGTGATAGCGGACATAGCGGCCGTGCTTGCGGAATTGCGGGCCACCGCCCTTGAGCCGCATCTTCTCCAGCGTGCGCTGGGATAGCCCGATATAGAAGGCGGCCTGCGCGGTGTTGAGAAACGGACTGCCCTTCTTCGCGCGGGCCGCGCGTTCGTTTTCGTCGTCCATGATGGTCCTCGTTTCGTTACGGACAAGCGAAGGCGAGGATCGGCGAGCGAGATCGTTTTGGGGACGGGCGAAGAGTGGGGGGCGAGTTTTCGCCGCCCCTTCTTGAGAAGAGCCCCGCGCCGGTGGCGGCGCGGGGCTCGAGGCTGGCGGTTCAGTCGACCGGGTTCCAGATGATGGCGTATGTGTCGTCGTCGTCCTGGCCGGCGGCGCGGCCGAGATTGGCGTAGAGCTTGCGCGGACCGAACTCCGGGGCGGCAATCGACAGGCTCACATAGTCCTTGCCGGAGGTCTCGCCGGTGCGGATCCAGCCGGCCCCTACTTCGACCCCTTGCGTCAGCACCCGAAAGTCGGGATGGGTGTCGGCGCTCTTTGCCTGATTGGGCACGATGTCGATGTCGGCGCGGACGCTAAGCGTCTTGAGCTGGCCCTTGTAGCCGCCGTTTTCCTGTTTGGTAACGTATCCGATCGCGGTCATTTTAGTCTCCTTTTGGTGCTCGCCGGGGACCATTCCCCTGCGATGGCGGACCGTGATGGGCGCGTCCGGACCGCCGGAACCGGGACGGCCGCAGCGATAGCGGAGGACCCGAGCGGACAGCTTTTTTGAAGCGAAGCGGCGCGAGGAAGCCGCCGCAGGCGGCGGGGAAAAAAGCTGCTGGCGAGGGTTTCGGGCGGGCCGGATCCGCCCATAGGTCGTCAAGCCAGCCGCAGGGGAATGGTCCCTGAGACACATGGAGACAGGTGGCGCGATCGGCGGCACAACGAGCAGGCGGCATTACAGGGCGCCGGCTGCGCGGGCTCTGTCGGCAACCGGATCGGACAATTGGACCCATGCGCCTGGCGCCTCGGCAAGCAACCCGGCGTGGTGCAGGGCTGCCGAAACGGGGGCGAATTGGCGTCGGGATTTCTCGCGCGCGGCACTGGCTCGACATGACGACCGATCGGCAGCCGGCGCGGTCCGGAGCGGCGCGCGCGACCTGAGCGGCGGCACTCGAGAGAACCGCCGCTCGGGCCCTGATCGACTATTCGCGCGCGAACAGCGGCTGCACTTGTGCCCACTGATCGGCGGTGCGGAAGCCGCCGCGGCTGGTGTAGCTTTCGGCCGGGAATTTCATCCAGCGCGGCAGCCAGGTCTCGACCCTGAGGCGGCCATTCTCGCCCGCCAGGAAGTCGCGGATGATCTTCTTTTGCGTCTTGACCTTCTCGGCGACATTGCCGTCCGCGACCAGCTTGCCGCCGACCTCGGCGAGCATCGAATTGGCGATTTCCTTGTCGCGCAAGAGGTCGAAGAAGGCATCGTCCGGTTGCCACCATGTGCCCATATCGACGTTCAGATGGTTGCCGAGCGCCTCGATGACGGTGCTGCCGGCTGCAAGCGTCTCGGCCATGACAAGGGTGAGAACGCGCATGACATCGTCGTCGCACAGCGCCAAGAGGCGCGCGAACACGCCGGCGATAGCAAAGGCGTCGCCATTGCCGCCGGCGACCACGCCATCCTCATCCGGTGATCCGAGCAGGGCCAACACTTCGCGCCGCTTTTTGCCGAATGCAGCTTCAGCCTTGCAGCCGTCAAGGCTGGCAGTCACCGTCTCGTTGGCTGCGCGCTGTGGCTCACGGCGCACCTGCCACAAGCCGGAACCGGTGATGGCGTGCGCCACCACGAGGCGCAGCGCCACGGCGGGATGGTCGAGCATGGCCGCGCGCACGGCGGCATGGCGATGCAGATCGACATAGTTCTGCATCGGGCCGGTGAGTTCGGGGCGCGGCGGCTTGGCGGCTGTTTCTTCTTGCTCACCGCCCTCGCGGGCGCGGCGGGCTCGCTTGTGTGACAGCCAGCCCTCGTGACACTCGACCTCGCCGCGATACGTGACCGCGATGAAGACCTTGCCGCCCCTCTTCTTCGGGGTCTTCTCGTGGTCCCATGGGTGGAAATACTGGCCCGGCTCCAGCAGCACCACCTCGCTCCAGCCGTCGTTGAGATAGGTGTCGCGTCTGGCGGCAATCGCTTCGTTCTGCTTTTGCCAGAACAGGTCGGCATCGGCGAAATAGCTGTCCTCGCCGAACAGGTCCGAGGTGATCAGGCCGGGATATTCGTCGATGGCAAACAGCGCCACCTTGGTGGAAATCGACTGGCCGCCGAACAGCCATTGCTTCAATTGAAAGCCACGCGGCGCGTATTGATCGGGATCGGCACAGAGTGCCAGCCAGTCCTTCTGCTGCGCCTTGGACGCCATGGTGAGATGGCGCACCGTCTCGGCGTCGATCTCCTCGCGGCGATAGGCTTCGCGGATTTTGGGCAAGAGGTCGCCAAGCGCCAGAATGCGTTTGACCTTCAGGTCAGTGATGCCGAAGGTCGCAGCGATGTCTGGAACGGTGCGGCCTTGCCTGACGAGCCGCGAAAACGTCTCCCATTGCGATACTTCGTCAGGATCGAGGCGGGCGAGGTTTTCGATCAGCGAGGCTTCCAGCGCATCGGCGTCGTCACCGTCCTCCATGATGGCGCAGGGCAAGGGATCGCCTTCGCCGCGCTCGTCGGCAAGCGATTTCGCGGCGAAATAGCGCCGCCTGCCGGCGACGATCTCGAAGGTTTCCGGCTGGCCGTTCGGCCGCACAAGGAGAGGCACCAGCACGCCGCGCGCACGCACGGATGGCAGGATGTCGGAAATGTCGGGCGCGCGTTTTCCATGGCGCATGTTGAGCGCGGAAATGTTGAGCCGATCCAAACGGATGTGGGCAAGCTGCATGGTTACTCTCCTTCGCTTTGGTTGAGGTTGTCCCGCCGCAGAGGCCGAAGGCCGGCGCGGCGGGACGGTTTTTGCCCCTATCGGCGCTGCTGTTCCGCCGTGTCGGGCGGAAGCTCGGAATGGGGCTTTGAAAGGGCGTCTGCTGCCTGCCGCAGAAGTCGCTCGGCCTCGGTGATGTGGCCGCAAATGCGGGCGGCTTCGGCATAGACGGAGAGCGGAAAGCGCGCCTGGAAATGCAGGTCGCGCTCGATGCCGAGGCCAAGCGGACCTTTTACGGATGCAAGCTCGGCCAGACTGACGCTGCCGAGTTCGGGGAAGCCGAAGCCGAGATCGCAAAGGCCGAACAGCGTGTCGCCATCGGCGTCGAGTTCGCTCAGAAGCCACGTGGCGGCACCTGTGGGATTAAACAGTTTCACAACGGGAAAATGGTCGATGTCGGCGTCGGCGGCGCCATTGGCGAGCAGTCGTGCGCGCAGTGGATCGGTGATCAGGATCATGGAAAGAAGACTCCTTGTCAGAACAGGTCGAATTGATTTCTGCTGGCTTCATCGAAGAGGCCGATATCGAGCGGCTTTTGCGCCGCGCGCGGACACATCGGCGCGTCCATCAGGAGGGTGAGCCGATCGCGCGTGGTGATCGGCCGGACACCGGGAATGAGCATCTGCTCGCCTTGCGGCGTCGGCTCGCTCGCGGTCAGTTGAGGATCGCGCATCGTCATGCCGCAATCCCTTCCTGCGCCTCGCCTTCGGCATCGGCCTGAAGGCCGAGCAGGAAATCGGCGGCCTTGGAAGCAAGACTGGCGGCACGGAAGATGGCGCGATTGTCCTCGCGCAGCACCTTCAGCCATGAGCCGATGTAATCGGCATGACGCACGGTCGGCTCGATACCGAGATTGCTGCAGACGAAGGCGGCAGTGATTTCGGCGACCAATTCTTCACGCGCGTAAGCCTTGGAGCCGAACGAGCCGGAGAGGTCGCGAGCAAGCCGCGTCGGGTGGCCGGTCCAGTGGCCAAGCTCGTGAAAGCAGGTCCGGTAATAGTCGATCTGGTGATGGAACGCCGGCTGCGGCGGCACCTGAATGTGGTCGCTGCCCGGCATGTAGAAAGCGCGATCGCCGCCGACCCTGAAATCCGCACCGCTGGCGCGAATGAGCGTCTCGGCCTGCGGCACGATCTCGCACTGAGGCAGCGGCTCGGCGGCGGCATAGAGGTCTTCCGGAAGATTATCGCACTGCGCGACATTGAAGACGGTGAAGCGCTTCAAAAAAGGCACGGCCTGTGGTTCATCGCCCTCGTGGCGTGCGCGCTCCTTCTCGTCCTTGGGGACAAAGCGGTCGGCATGCACGATGGTCGTGCCGCGCTCGCCCTTCCTGACGTTGCCGCCAAGGACGAGCGCCTGCCGGAAGGTGAGCCAGTTCTGGCTGGGATAGCTGCGCTCGATCACCGCGCCCCACAGGATAAGGATATTGATGCCGGAATAGGTGCGGCCAGAGGATGCATTCCTCGGCAGGCCAAGGCCTGCCTTTGCCCTGCCCCATGGCTTGACCCATGGCACGGTGCCGCGCTCCAGCTCGGCAATGATGCGGTCGGTGATCTCCTGATAAAGGCTGGCGCCGGGGCGCCCGCCCTTGCCTGCGCCAGCCTCTGTGCTGGCACAACGCTTGCTGTTTGCATGCATCGTCTCATCCTCCGCTCGCCAATCGCCGCGCCTTTCCCCGGAAGCGGGATGGGCGGCGAGTCGCGACCGGAAAGGCCCGCCGTGGTAGGCGGACCGCATCCGAAGGACCGGAACGAAGAGGAGGACCCTGAGCGGCACGCGAAGGGTTGCGGGCTGCCGCGGCGGGCCTAGAAGGGAGTGCCGCCCACCCCGCGCCACCGGGAAAGGCCAACAGACAAACCGCGCCGCCCGCAAGGGCGGCGGCCGTCACAGCCCGAAGGGCTGCCCACGCCAAGGGGCGAAGCCGAATGGCCGAGACCGCCTGAGCTTGCCGAAGAAAAGCGGGCTCGGTTCACGAGCACCTGGTGCGCGTCGTCAGGCGCGCGGGCGCCCGCCAGGACGGCAGGCTGGACAGATTTTTCGAACGGATCGCGATAAATACTTCAAATGAATGCTGCACCGAAAACATGTGCGATGCAGCATTTTCGCAAGCATTTACCACAGACGCTCAGACCCGAGACTTCCGCCACCCAGCCTTGCGCGCGGCTTCCTCCGAACAAAACCAGCGCTCGCCTTTCAACAGGTTGATGCGCGTCTCCCAGTAATATTCCTGTCCGGGAACATGATAGATGCGCTCGCCCGTGTTGTAGCTGATATTGGCTTTGATGTTGCAGCCGAGAGCGGCAGGGTCGATTCGAAGGCAAGAAAGCCAGCCAGGAGTTGTCTTGATAGCGATGGTGCCCACGCTCCTTCCCTCCGAAGAGAGAATGCGACGTTTGCGGCCTGGGGTCTACAAGTCGGGTCTAATTCACCGGTCCTGTTCCGAACCATTGAATGAACGGCGCATCCTTACCCGTGATATCCTTCACCGTCTTTAACAGCGCTTCATGGGTGCGTTGGAGAGCCCGGTAATGGTTGCTGGTAGGTGATAGAAGCGGCTGGACGATGCTCTTGTGCAGCCGTTCCGCCTCCGCCAGAAAGCGCTCGATTTCAGCCTGTGAAAGCTGCTTGGAATGTTTGGTCCTAGCCATTGCGATCTCCGTTGAGGAATCGCCCCACCTAGGATTATCATCCTATATCGGCATGGCCGGGTAAAGACCCACCCGCAGCGGAATGGCAGCTTGCCGACGAAAAGCGCGCTCGGTTCACGGCACCGGCGCGAGCCGTTGGTGCGTGGGCGCCCGCTAGGACCGCAGGCTGGACAGAATCTCGCACGGATCAGCGTCAAGCGCCGCAGTTAAGTCGAGAAACTCGATGACGTCGAGACGCCGCTCTCCACCCTCGTACTTGGCCACGAAGGATTGGGGACGATCAAGTTTCTCGGCCACCTGCGCCTGAGTCAGGCCTTTGGCCTTGCGCAGGCAAACCAACTGGGCCAGAAACCGCTGGTGGCGGGGCGATCGAAGAGACTTGGGCATGTAGGCGAACCGGTCGGGTAAAGACCGGATCAGCGACTAATCCCGGTTTCGGATTATCCCATTTTGGGATATGCTGCGTTGCATCCAGCGCTCAACAGCCGAGGCTCGCAACAGGCATGAATCGATCAATGGGAACAGATGAGAGTCGAAGCTCAACGTTGAGCGATGAAGTCCCCTGGTCGGAGAACCTCACGAGCTACGACAGGGAGCATTTCACGATCTACCTGCGGATCCTGGATGCCTGCGCCGACAATGCCAGCGAAGAGGAGATGGCCGATCTCATTCTAGGCATCGACCCGGCCCTTGAACCGGTCCGCGCCCGCAAGGCTCTTCGCAGCCATATCGACCGGGCGAACTGGATGGTGACGACCGGCTACAAGGAACTGTTCGCCGGCTGACGCACAGCACGGATTGTCATGCTCTTCAAACAAGGAAGTTCAGATACCCCTCACTCATGAGCGCACGGCCGCGAGAGACGGCGCGGCGGGAGCGGTCACAACTGGTTCGCGTGCTGTTTGACTGCCATTTCCAGTGCTTGGCTCAGAGGCACAGCCTTGGAGAACAGGAAGCCTTGAGCGGTTCGGCAGCCAAGCTTGTGCAGGGTTTGCCGATCCGCCTCTGTTTCGACGCCCTCGGCCATGACCTCGATCCCGAGCATGTTACCGAGATCGATGACCGATTTGACAAGCAGTCGGTCCTCTCGGGACTTGGCCAAGCCGCGAATGAAGCCCTGGTCTATTTTGACCTTGCGTATCCGACTGTCCTTGAGCGATGCCAACGTAGAAAAGCCGGTGCCGAAGTCATCGAGCGCGATGGAAATGCCCGCATGTGAAAGCCGTCCGAGCTTTTCATCCACTCTGTCCGGGTCCACCGGGGATTCTTCGGTAATCTCGATTTCGAACATCGTTGCAGGGACGCCTTTTGCCGCCAGACCATCCAAAACCATGTCGTCGATATCGCCGGCTTCCAGTTCGCGCGGCGAAACATTCATCGCCACACGGAAATCACGACAGTCAGCTTTCACCAAGCCGTCGATAAAAGCACAACAGTCGGCGAAGACGGTTTGCGTCAGCAGCTGAAGCATTCCGGTTTCGCGTGCAGCTGTGATGATTTCGGGTGGAGAGATGGCACCATGAGTCGGATGGGACCACCTCAGCAAGGCTTCAAAACCGACCACGGCCTCGGTGTCGAGTTTCACGATCGGCTGGAACCAAGGTTGCAAGCTTCTCGTCTTTATCGCCGAATGAAGGTCCCGTTCGACGGACTGGCGGCGTTGCAGTTCCCTGTCGAGTTCGGCATCGAACAGGCAAAATTCGTTCCTGCCACGACGCTTGGCCGTGTAAAGGGCGATATCCGCCCGCAACAACATTTCGGTCAGGCCCGGGCTTTCCGCCAGGTATATTCCTATTGATGCCCCGACCCGGACGGACGCGACCTCCCGATAGGGGCGGGCAATTTTGGCTATGATATTGGAGGCGAGATCACTGGCAGAAAGCGAAACCCTCGTTGAGGGAAAAAACAGCACGAATTCATCGCCGCCGATACGAGCGAGCGTTGAGCCTTCCGGTGCTTCCTCCTCTATGCGGCGGGCGATCCTGACAAGCAGTTCATCACCGGTCCTGTGACCGTAGGTATCGTTGACGGATTTGAACCCGTCCAGATCAATCAGCATTGCCACGAAGGGGCTATCCGCAGTCTCGAACCGTCCGATAGCGTGTTCGAGGCCACGCCTGTTGAGAAGGGCCGTCAGGTGGTCCTGCCTGGAACTGGCCTTCATCTCCGCCGCAAGCCGCTCGGCCTCATGCCTCAGGCGGCTCGCTTCGCGGAACCGTGCTTGCCCAACAAACGAAGCTCGAACCAAGCCGCCCATGAAGAGCAGAACGGTAAAAGCCAGAATGTAGTCTTCAAAATTGCCTTTCGCCAAAAGGCAACCCACCGTGATGAGGAGCGGAGGTGTGATGAAGTTGATCGCCGCCGCGGCATACGAACTGCCGTATGTAACCGCACCAGCGGAAATGCCCGCCAGAATGACCAGATGCAGCGGTGCTTGAGGTGTCGTGTATCCAACAGTCAGGACGGCCAGGAAGGACCAGGCAAACCCTGCCAGAAGAGCAAGGATGCCAAACCAGCGAAGCCGCGGCAAAACCCCCACTAATCCGTCATGGCGCCCCGTTTCCTTTAGCTGATAACGCGCGAGTGCAAGGCGGGCGGCATTTATCGCATTGACGGCCAGGAACCAGATTGCAGCGGCAAAGCCGCTGCCAGAAAGGGCGTGCACCGTCAAAATCAGGCCTGACAGGATAGCGCTTATCGGCATCGACACGAAGAGGCCGGTCCTCAGGTCAGCAAGCTGATCCTGACGGATTTTGGCCTCCAGCGTGTCTACTTTCTTCGGGGCCATGGACGGACCGGCTTGCTCCCATCGTTGTTCGCGAGGACAAGCTTACGCAGGCCCACTGAAGGACGGGTTAACTATCCAGCGGGGCTAACCAGTGCGCTCACCATGTCTTCGGGGCGCACGTCTGCTCTTGGCCTTGCCGTCTGACCATCGAGCTCTTGCCCGCACGCGTGCCTTGATCCGAATCATCCCAGAATCGGCAACGTCACCATGGAAGCAGCCCTGCCAACGGCATCAACGCGCCCGGCGAGACAAAAAGCCGGGCCGAGATAGCGTTCCAGAGCGGCAGCGCTGCCTGCGATTCACCGCCTGAGCATGGCCGAAATGCCATGGCGGATAAAGGGAAGATATTGGGCAAAGCGAAGCCCCGCATGTCTTGCAAGCCGTGCCGTCGGGTGCTCGCCTGAGTAGAGAGCGACAAGTACATTCGTAGCATGATAGAGTGGTGCCGCCGACAGACGCAGCCGGCTTTCGTATCTGCCGAGCATGTCGGGATCAGCAATGTCGCGGCGCTCGCGACATGCCGCCAGGATTCTATCGGCGAGTTGCTTCTGGCCACTGAGGCCGATGTTGAAGCCATGCGCGGTCACCGGGTGCATGCCGAGGGCAGCATCGCCGATCAGTGCCGCACTCGGAGCCCAGAACTTGTGCGCCCAGGTCGTGACCAGCGGATAGGCATGGCGGGTGCTTGCCAAGGTCATCTCTCCGAGGCGTCCTCGACACCGGCTCGTCAATTCCATGAGGAACAAATCGTCGTCGAGAGCAAGCAGTCTGTCGGCCTCGCTTGAGCGCAAAGTGAGAAGCAGCGACGACACGCCTTCCATGAGCGGCAACATCGCTATCGTCTGATGGTGATCGAACCATTCGACCGCGATCTGGTGATGGGCGCGCTCGTGCCTCACCCGGCAAATCAGCATGGAGTTGCCAAGCCGATTGATGTCGGCGCCAATGCCGAGCAGGTCGCGCGTCGCGGACAAACGCGAATCCGCTGCAACGAGCAGCCGAGCGGCCAATTGCCTGCCATCAGAGAGCGTTATGACTGCTTCTTTGTGGCTGGTTGTTGCATTGACGACCGAGTGGCCGCACAGCAGCCGGGCAGGATCCTGGAAGCGGACAATCTTGAACAGGGCGTCGCGGATCCGACAATTTGGGACCAGAATTCCGAGTGGTTCCCCAGATCCGCTGGGAGAATCGAAGCTCAGGGCGAAAGGGCTCGATCCGTTGAGCACGCGCGCGCCTTGTAGCGGTGATTTGTCCGAAGCGGGGATGCCATCCCAGGCGCCGAGCTCGCGAAGGATTCCAACCGATGCGTGGGTCAGCGCGATCTCGCGACCGTCGAAAGCCGGATTCGCCAGGCTTTCGAGCGACTGCCGTTCAACCACTGCCACCTTGAGTCGGCTCTGGGCAAGCGACGCGGCGAAGGAAAGTCCGACCGGCCCGGCTCCGACGACAATAACGTCGAATCTATCGACAGAGCCGGCCATCAGCGTGCCGCCATTGCGTCGGCTATCTGCGACGAAGGGCACTGGAACGCATCGCAATCGATCCACGGTTTGCGGCTCATCTCCCAAGCGTCTCCACGCGACCTAACCGTCCGTTAGACATCCGTTCTCCGTTCAAAAATGCTCAATAAACCATGCCGATGAAGAGATAACCCTGATGTGGATCAACCAGACTCGATAAACGCGGCAACGGCGGGTTCACGGTCGACTGGTCGATCGCCACGCCATGGTCTGGTCAGGTCATCATGGAATGGCCGGCTTCCCGTTCGGTGCGGCCCTTTCCTGGCCGAAAGTTCGGCAACGTATTCTGGCTGATCCGTTCGCACCCGTCGCGCGCCGAAATCGGCATGACGCGAAGCAACCGCGGAAAATATTCGAGCGAGTCCTCGCAGGGCAGGCTGGGTCAACTGCGTGGCTCGTCGCGGTCGATCAGGATCCGCTCGGCGGCGCCATCGAGATCTTCATATTGGCCGCTCCTCAAGGCCCACAGGAACCCCGCCAGCCCAAGCGCTCCGAGGAACAGGGCCACAGGTATGAGGTAGGCGAGCGTCGTCATGAGGATTGTGCCAGTGCGCCAATGTCGGAGCGCCTGTCATGTCGGGCATCTTGCACCGATGCACTTGACACGAAACCTTGCAGGCGTAGCGCATTGCCGATGACCAGGAGGGAGGAGGCGGACATCGCGACCGCCGCGACGAGTGGCGTAACGTGCCCCAGAATGGCGACCGGCACGGCGATGCCATTGTAAACGATCGCGATGGCGATGTTCTGCCGGATCAGCCGTCCGGCCCTCCGCGAAATGTCTAAAGCAAGTGGGACCGCCAGGAGACTTTTACGCAGGAACACGAAATCCGCGGCGTTGCGCCCGATATCCGCCGCCGTGGCCCGAGCGATCGAAACGTGTGCGGCGCCCAATGCAGGCGTGTCGTTGAGCCCATCTCCGACCATCAGCACCTTGTGGCCAGTTCGGGTCAATGCTTCGATCTGTTCGACCTTCCCGGAGGGAAGCAACGCGGGAAGGAAGCGCTCGACGCCCAGTGCTTCCGCCACCTCGCCGCAGGCAGCTTCTGTGTCGCCCGACAGCATCTCCACCGACACGCCGGCGCCGTTCAGTTGCTCGATGGCCGCCTTGGCATCGGCACGCAGCTCATCCTCGAAATCGAAAGTCGCGACAATGACCCCGTCCTTCGTCAGAACGGTTCCGCCATAGCCTTGTTTGCCTTCGCCGCCGGTCCGGGCTTTCAACTCACCCCATCCGCGGCGACCCAGCCGCCAGGTACTGCCCTCGGCGATGGCTTCGATGCCGAAGCCCGGATGCTCGCTGACGGACGCGAGTTTCGGCTGGCCGGCAAAGGCTGCATTGCCAGCGATTGCCTTCGAAAAGGGATGGCGGGAATGCGCTGCCATCTCGGCCGCCATGGCGAGCATCGTCGGATCGATGGACGGCGCATTGATCAGCCTGGGCAGTCCGAGCGTAAGCGTGCCGGTTTTGTCGAACAATGCCGTGTCGATCCCGGCCAGGCGCTCCATGGCGGAGCCGTCCCTGACCATGACGCCGCTTTCAAACAGCCGCCGCGCAGCGACCACCTGCACGATCGGCACGGCGAGACCGAGCGCACACGGGCATGTAATGATCAAAACGGCGATCGCGATTGTTATTGCCCGGTGCCAGTCGCCGGTCGCCGCCATCCAGCCGAGGAACGTCACAAAGGCGGTGAGGTGGACCACGGGGGCGTAGAGCGCGGAGACGCGATCGGCGATCCTGCGATGGCGGGCGCGGCCGCCCTCTGCCGCTTCCATCAGCCGAACCATTTCGGCCAGGAAGGAATCCTTCGCGGCGGCCGTCGCCTCGATGGTCAGCGGACCGGTGAGATTGAGTGTACCGGCCTGGACCTGCGCCCCCGGGCCCACCGTTCTGGGCGTGCTTTCCCCGGAAACCAGGGAACAGTCGAGATCCGACGCCCCGCCAATGATCCTGCCGTCGATGGGCATCCTCTCGCCGGCCGCGATCAAGAGCTCCATTCCTGGTTCGATCTCGCCAACCGGCAAGTAGTCGCGCGAACCATCCTCGCGCAGCACCATGGCGCCGCGCGCCGCCAGCCGAGCCAGTCCGTTCACGGCCGTCCGTGCCCGTTCCCGCATCACGTGATCCAGCGTGCGGCCGATCAGCAGAAAGAACAGCAGCGACACCGACGCGTCGAAATAAGCATGGTCGCCATGGTTGATCGTCTCGTAGAGGCTCATGGCGTAAGCGAGCGATACCCCGACCGCGATCGGCACGTCCATGTTCATGCGGCTGTGGCGCAGCGCATTCCAGGCCGAGCGAAAATAGATGCCGCCGGCGAAAGCGAGCGCAGGAATGGCAATCAAGGCCGAGACCCAATGGAACAGGTCGCGGGTCGCGCCTTGCGCGCCGGACCAGACGGAGACTGATAGCAGCATGATGTTGCCCGCCGCAAAGCCGGCGACCGCGACGGCGCGGATCAGTTCCGAGAGCGTCCTGTCCTTCCCGTCAGCCTCGGGATCGAACAGGTGCGCGCCATAGCCCAGCCGTCCAAGTGTGGCGACGAATGGCGGAACCTCGTCGCCGCGCCACCGGACCGAAACACGTTTCGTTGAAAGATTGACACGAGCGCCTTCGACGCGATCCAGCTTGCCGATCGCCGTCTCGATCGTCTGGATGCAGGCGGCACAATGCACAGCCGGCACCGAAAGGTCGGTCTGGCGAAGATTTTCGCCAATCGAGCGGCTCGCCAGTCTGATTTCCTGGCCAGAAGGCAGGACCAGTGTGACCTTTTCCAGGTCCAATGCCATTTCGGCGCCTGGCGCGCAGCAGCTCATTGCAGCGCCCCGTGGGAAATCATGATCCGGCGAACGTCGCGATAGGGTTCCGCAAGGCTCGCATCGGCGTCGATTTCGACGATCCAGACGCCATCCGTGGGCATGTGGTGCGCGGCGAATATCTGACCGGAGGCAGCGGCAAGAGTGACGGATTTGTCCTCGGCCTCGTAGGCGGGATGACGAAACAGCACCTTGACGCCATGCAAGGCAACCGGCTTGCCGACAGCATCGGTGAGGCTGTAGCGGACCTCACCGCCTGCGATGGTCAGTTTGCCAGTCCAGCCGAGGGCTGCCTGAGCTCGCCCCTCCTCGGCCTTCTTGTTGAACTGCTGGCTCGCCACATAGGTGTTTTCGACGACAAGGCCGGTCCAGCTCGTGTTGGCGAGCGTCGCCATCGTCAGATTGACCGCTATGACCACGCCGAAGAAGCCAAGGATGGTGAACAGCATATGCCTGCCGGTGAATTCGCGGGATTGTCGCGAGGTGTCGCTCATCTGGCGATCTCCGGTGCGTTGAAAGTGGCCGTGTATTCGTCCGACTCGAACGTTGCCTTGTTTTCGACCCGGAACTTGAAGCTTTGCGCTGCACCCCGAACCTGATCTGCCGGCTGACGCACGAAAACCTTGAGCATCTTGAGCCGGTCGGGTTCGACCGGGATGGCGAAGGAGCGATCCGCCGCCAGGTCGATACCGACAACGCTCATTTCGGCTCCATGCAGGCCCTGCATCGTGACAATGATCGTTCTTGGTTCGGGGATCATGTTGAGCAGCTTGACGGTGTAGCCGTTGCGGATCGAACCGTCGGACAGCGTCACGAACTGCGGGTTGCGATCGTGCAGGACATTCAATTCGAGCCGTTCGCGGGTTAGCAGCGAATAGAGCAGCGCGAGACCGACCGCCGACCAGGCGCCCATGTAGATGAAGGTGCGCGGGCGAAAGATCTTGCGGATATGGAAACGGGCCACCTTGTCGGAGAACAGGCCGTCAGCGCTCCTGACCGGTGGCGGGTTGACTGAACCGGAGCCGCCCGGGGTCGCCAGCCTCATATTGGCGTTGTAGTCGGCCAGCGTCGCATAGGAAATCAGTCCGCGCTCCCTGCCGAGCTTGTCCATGATACCGTCACAGGTATCGATGCAGAGCGCGCAGGTGATGCATTCAAGCTGCTGGCCATCACGAATGTCTATCCCCATCGGGCACACCGCGACACAGGCATTGCAGTCGACGCAGTCGCCGACGGGCTGCCCGGCGGCAAGGACCCTCTTGGCGTGACGCGAGCGCGGTTCGCCGCGCCAGTCATTATAGGTGACGGTGAGGGAATTCTCGTCGAGCATGGCCGCCTGGATGCGCGGCCATGGGCACATGTAGGTGCAGACCTGCTCGCGCATCAGCCCGCCGAACGTATAAGTCGTCGCCGTCAGCACGGCGACGGTGATGTAGGCGACCGCGGCTGCGGTGCCCGTGAAGAGTTGGCCGAGCAGGGTCGGCGCGTCGGCGAAATAGAAGATCCACGCGCCGCCGGTCGCCGCACCTATGACCAGCCAGATGGCGTGTTTCCATGTTCGCAGCACGAGTTTGCGCGCAGTCCAGGGCCCGGCATCGAGCTTCATGCGCGCGTTGCGGTCGCCCTCGATGGCTCGCTCGACGACCAGAAACAGATCGACCCACACGGTCTGCGGGCACGTATAGCCGCACCAGGCCCGGCCGACGGTGGATGTGATCAGGAAAAGGCCGACACCGGCCATGACCAGCAGGCCGGCGACGTAGTAGAATTCCTGCGGCCATATCTCGATGAAGAAGAAGTAGAAGCGGCGGTTGGCAAGATCGACCAGCACGGCCTGGTCAGGGGCAAATGGCCCGCGATCCCACCGCAGCCAGGGGGTCAGGTAGTAGATCCCCAGCGTGATTGCCATCACCGACCACTTGAAGCGGCGGAAACTGCCAGAAGCCCGGTTCGGGAAGATCTTCTTGCGTCCGGCATAGAGCGGCTGACGGGTCTTGGCGGAGTTGACCGCATTGGCTTCGAGCCGTTCTATTTGCGTGTTATCGAGCACGAGAAGCTCCAGTCACCAGCGACGATTTCGCCGGAAGCCCGACCCGTCGGTTTCTGGATGATGCCGAGGCCCGGCTCGCGCCGGGCCTCGTCGCTTGGCGGTTGGGGGGAGGACGAGAATAGGCTTGCGTTCCTATTCTCCGCCGCCAAGCGAATGGACATAGACCGCGAGTTCCTTGACCTTGATCTCGCCGAGACGCCCGATCCAGGCCGGCATGACGCCATGCCTCGGGGCGCGGACCTGCGCGGCGATGGCTGTTTCGCCAGACCCGTAAAGCCAGATCGCGTCGGTCAGGTCGGGTGCGCCGAGCTCCCTGTTGCCCTTTGCATTCTCACCATGACAGGCCGCACAATTCTCGGCGAAAACATTGGCGCCGAGTTCGATCAGGCTTGTGTCCTGAACAGGATCGGAGAGGCTTGCGACATAGGCGCCGACCTGCTTGATCTGATCCGTCGTGATGATGTCGCCAAAAGCAGGCATTTCCGACAGGCGCGTATCCGGGTCTGATGCGAAGCGGATGCCGTGCGCAATCGTCTGCTGGATCTGTTCGGCGTTGCCACCCCACAGCCAATCGTCGTCGTTTAGGTTGGGAAAACCCTTGGACCCTTGAGCGCCCGAGCCATGGCACTGCACGCAATTGACCTTGAACGCGGCGCCACCTGCGGCGATGGCGAATTCGCGTAGCGTATTGTCGGCTGTAATCTCGGAGACGGTCTTCGCCTGAATGGCAGCGACAAATTTACCCTTGGCCACTTCGGCCGCCGCCAGTTCATTCTTGACGTCTCTGCGGCTCGAATACCCCAGCACACCCCTGGTCGCGGAAGTCAGCATCGGCCATGCCGGATAGACGACGCTGTAGCCGATCGCCCAGGCAATGGTGATGTAGAAGGTTATGACCCACCAGCGCGGAAGCGGGTTGTTGAGTTCCTTGATGCCGTCCCACTCATGGCCGGTCGTCGAGATGCCCGAAACCTCGTCGATATGCTCGCTGCCCATGATCAGTCGTCCTTGAGAGGAATGTGAGCGGCTCTCTCGGCTTGCCTGCGGCTGCCGGGACGAAATGCAAAGGCAACGCATCCGAGGAAGAAAAGTGCCATGGCAAGCAGGCCCCAGCTGTCGGCAAACTCCCGCATGAAATTGTAGGTCATCGCCATTCTCCTCAGCGGTAACCGGCGGCTTCGTCATAGGTCCTGAAATCGACCAGCGTGCCGAGCATCTGGAGATAGGCGACCAGCGCATCCATTTCGGTGACCTGCTGCGGATCGCCGTCGAAGTCCCCAAGCTTGGCCTTCGGATAGCGTCTCTCCAGGCCCGATGTATCGGCATTCGCATCGGCCTGCGCCATGAGATCGGCATTGGCATGAGCGATCATGTCGTCTGAATAGGGCACACCGACACGGCTGTTGGCGATCAGATGCGTCGAGAAATCCTTCACCTCGATTGGCATGTCCTTCAGGAACGCGTAGCTCGGCATGATCGATTCCGGCACCACCGAACGCGGCTCGGTGAGATGCTGGACGTGCCATCCGTTCGAGTAGCGGTCGCCGACCCGGGCGAGATCCGGCCCGGTGCGCTTCGAGCCCCACTGGAACGGGTGGTCGTACATCGACTCGGCCGCCAGGCTATAGTGGCCGTAGCGCTCGACCTCGTCGCGGAACGGCCTTATCATCTGGCTGTGGCAGAGGTAACAGCCCTCACGCACATAGATGTTGCGCCCGGCGAGCTCGAGCGGCGAATAGGGCCGCATGCCTTCGACCTTCTCGATGGTGTTGTCGAGATAGAAGAGCGGCGCGATCTCGACGATACCGCCGATGGTTACGACCAGCAGGGACCCGAGGAGAAGAAGTGTGGCGTTCTTCTCGATGACCGCGTGTCTGTCCATCAGGCCCATTTTCTGGCTCCTGATCGCACAGGCTGGAGGGCGGGGATGGAGCGCGGCATCGGATCCTCCTCGCGCTGGTAGCCGAGGATGGTCATGGCGATGTTCCAGGCCATGATGAGGGCGCCCGACAGATACATCGCGCCGCCGATGGCACGCATGATGTAGTAGGGATGCATGGCGGCGACGGTTTCGGCGAAGGAGTAGACCAGGAAGCCCTGCTCGTTGTATTCGCGCCACATCAGGCCCTGCATGATGCCGGACACCCACATCACCGCCGCGTAAACGACGATCCCAAGCGTCGCCAGCCAGAAGTGCCAGTTGACGAGCCGCAGCGAATAAAGCCGGTCGCGGTTCCATAACTTCGGGACCATGAAATAGATCGCGCCGAACGAGATCATGCCAACCCATCCGAGCGCGCCCGAATGGACGTGACCGATGGTCCAGTCGGTGTAGTGCGAGAGCGAGTTGACGGCCTTGATTGACATCATCGGGCCTTCGAAGGTCGACATTCCGTAGAAGGCGATGGCCATCACCATCATACGGATGATCGGGTCGGTGCGCAGCTTGTCCCAGGCGCCCGAGAGCGTCATCAGGCCGTTTATCATGCCGCCCCACGAGGGCATCCAGAGCATGATCGAGAACACCATGCCGAGCGTCTGGGCCCAGTCCGGCAGGGCGGTGTAGTGGAGGTGGTGCGGACCGGCCCAGATGTAGAGAAAGATCAAAGCCCAGAAGTGGACGATCGACAGCCGGTATGAATAGACCGGTCGGTTGGCCTGCTTGGGCACGAAATAATACATCATGCCGAGGAAGCCAGCGGTGAGGAAGAAGCCGACGGCGTTGTGGCCGTACCACCACTGCGTCAAGGCATCCTGGACACCGGAAAACGCTGAATAGCTCTTTGAACCCACGAACGACACGGGCATCGACAGGTTGTTGACCACATGCAGCATCGCGATGGTGACGATGAAGGACAGATAGAACCAGTTGGCGACGTAGATGTGCGGTTCCCTGCGCTTCAGGATCGTGCCGAGGAACAGGGCGAGGTAGGCGACCCATACAATGGTCAGCCACAGGTCCACATACCATTCGGGCTCGGCGTATTCGCGGCTCTCGGTGATACCGAGCAGGTAGCCGGTTGCCGCCATGACGATGAACAGCTGATAGCCCCAGAACACGAACCAGGCGAGATCGCCGCCGAACAGACGCGCGCGGCACGTGCGCTGCACCACATAGAGAGACGTGCAAATTAGCGCGTTGCCGCCGAAAGCGAACACAACACCGGATGTGTGCAGCGGCCGCAGTCGGCCGAAATTGAACCAGGGCTGGATGTTGAGATCCGGGTAGGCGAGCTGCAGGGCGATGACCACGCCGACCAGCATGCCGACGACGCCCCAGAATACGGTGGCGATGGCACCGTAGCGGATCGGCCCATCCATGTAAGCGGCGGGGTCGATCGGAACTGCCGGCTTGAACTCCGTGTTGCGCAACAGAATCGCAGTGAAGCCAGCCACGGCGAAGAACAAAACCCACATATGCCGCCGAAAAGGTTCATCTACGCCGAAGCCGGCAGCCACCAGGGCCGCAAACGCAAACAGGCTTAGAAGGACGATCTCTGTGCCGAATTTCATCGCAAGCCCCGATTTCCGATTCCGGCGGGCGCCAAACCGCAGTGCCTTATTGCGCAGCCGTGGCCTGCTCGCCCTGATCCATGTCAGAGCCGCACGATTTTGCTTCGAGCAGCATCGAGTTCGGTGCGATCAGACTGTGGCGATCGAATGTGGAAGCGCAGCACCGGCCGCCACGCTTATGGACAGGCCCGGCGTCCCCGGTCTGGCCGGGTATGGAGGCGATCGCGGGCGTGTGGGAAGCGCGCCTTCTGTGACGCTGGAAAGTAGGCCGATGCCTTGCCGAACGTCGATCGTTTCAATGCCTTGGGACAGCCAGCGCCAGCGTTGCGCTGCCTTCGTGACATTCATGATTCGGGGGAACGGCAATTTTCCCCTGCGTATGAGGCGTATTGACTTCGGCCGAGTGCGATCCTGCCTGGAACAGCCGGTTGCACGTCGAGCACCTCGAGGATGGATGCTTCGCCGACGAGTTGGCCGAAACGCACCTGGCTCATCCGATCGGATGGAGAGCGGGCTATCGCTATGCGACTTCTTCTAAGCCCAACGCGAGCATGCCCTGCCCCGAACGAAGTAAGTGACGTAGGCCATGCAGCTTCGGTGTCATTCAAAGGGCGGTTGCGCCTCGGCCGCCGCAGCGCCGTTCCAGCCGGCTCATGCTGTCCACGGTGACACGGCGGTTGTTCTCGATCCGAATCACGCCGTCCATTCTCAGGCTGGTCAGCTGACGGCTCACGGTCTCGTTTGTAATTCCAAGGAAATCAGAGATGTCGGCACGCGTCATCGGCAGCTCGAAGCACGCCGACCTAGCCGCCGGGTCAACACTGGAACCGATGTTCCGGGCGATCATGAGGAGAAAGCTCGCCACCTTCTCCGGTGCGGTCTTGCGCCCCAGAGTCACCATCCATTCGCGTGCCTCGTCGAGTTCGTTCAGCGCCTGCTTGAGCAGGCGATGCACAAATTCCGGTGATTCCTTCATCATCCGTTCGATGGCCGCTCTCGGAAACGAGCATAGCGAGACAGCTGTTGCCGCTTCCGCATTGATCGCGCTTTTCATCTTGAAGGGCCGTCCCAGAAAATCCGGCGCGAACTGGAGACCGACGATCTGCTGGCGGCCGTCCGAAAGGCTCTTCGTGAGCTTCACCACGCCTGAAAGCACGTTTGAATAACAGTCGACCGCCTCGGCGTCGCCGATCAGTTCGACCCCCGGCTCGATATTGTGCCGCGACGACGTCTTGGCGAGCTGAGCCAAATGGTCTGGTTCGAGCGCACCACAGACACCGCGGTGCCGTGCCTCGCAAGACAGGCAAAGAACGGGAATGCCGGAACTGTGAATGTCCTGCCGTAATGTCATTCGATCGCTCTACCGGTCCAGTGCGGGCAGGATAGCAATCGACGGTAGAAAAATCCTTGCGGCAGTTTGTCCGTGCTGAACGTTGATCGAAATCAGGGCTTAGGCTCATCCAAGCATCCACAGTTCCGGCGACGCAAACACGGTGGACCACGACATGCGACTGGAGCTAGCTGCCAGACTTGGCGAGAACGTCCCGCGCTATACCAGTTATCCGACAGCGCCGCATTTTCATACAGGCATTGATGCTGCAATTTGTCGTGGCTGGCTGCAGGCGCTCAACGATGGCGATGAGATCTCGCTCTATCTGCACATCCCGTATTGCGACAAGCTTTGCTGGTTCTGCGCTTGCCACACCAAGCAGACACGCCACTACGAACCAGTGACCACATATCTGCGCTCACTGCATGCCGAGATCGCAACCGTCTCCAGTCTTGTCGCAGGCAAGGGCCGCGTGCGTGCCGTCCATTTCGGCGGCGGTTCGCCAACGATGCTCAAACCGGAGGATCTGGTGGCGCTGGGAACCGTCCTGCGCAACAGCTTCACCTTTCTCCCCGGTGCAAAGATCAGCGTTGAGATCGAACCCAACGATATGGACGATGCCCGCCTCGATGCACTTGCCGAAATCGGCATGACAAGGGCGAGCCTCGGCGTCCAGGATTTCGACCCGAAGGTGCAGAAAGCGATCAACCGCGAGCAGAGCTTTCTGCAGACCAAGACGGTTGTTGATGGCGTTCGTTCGCGCGGCGTCGAATCCGTCAATCTCGATCTGCTCTACGGCCTGCCGCATCAGACCAGGGAGAGCGTCGCCTCCACGGTTGCACAGGCACTGACCCTGGAACCGGATCGGATCGCGCTTTTTGGCTACGCCCATGTGCCGTGGTTCAAGAAACATCAGACGATGATCGACGAGGCATGGCTGCCGGGTCCGGCGGAGCGGTTTGCCCAATCGCAACTGGCGGCGCGGGCGATCATGGACCAGGGATACGAAGCAATCGGGCTCGACCATTTCGCCAAGCCGGGCGATGCCCTCGCGCTTGCCGCCCGCGCCGGAACACTGCACCGGAACTTCCAAGGCTACACCGAGGACCGCTACGAGACCTTGATCGGCCTCGGCCCATCGTCCATCAGCCAGTTTCGCCAGGGCTATGCACAGAACATGCCTTCGACCGCCGAGTATGGGCGCATGGTCGAAGACGGCGGGCTGGCTGCGGTCCGCGGCATTGCGCTTTCCGAAGACGACCGCGCTCGCGGCTGGATCATCGAGCGATTGATGTGTGACTTCGCCTTCTCGGCGATTGAGCTGGTGGAGCGCTTTGGCGAAGCCGGCCAAAGACTTCTCCTCAAGGCGAGTTCCACGGCCCTCCAAGATCCTGCGCGGTTGCTTGAACTTGATGGTGACCGCTTCGTCGTGCCTGCGGAAAGCCGGCCCTTTGTCAGGAGCATCGCGGCAAAGTTCGACAAATATTTCGAAATTGGAACGGCCAGGCACTCAGCGGCAGTCTGAGCACCGCAGAGGAACGGTCATGGTTCTCAGTCGATCGTGAACCGATTGCGCTACGTTTTTCACTGTTGACCGGCGACCGTCGTGTCAAGACAGGATTCGGAGCGGACCAGACGCGTCTTGGCATAGCGACGATATCGTCCGGTCGTGCCTTCCGGCGCCGTATTCCATTTCGCAGTCCCTGAAGCGCCACGTCGAGTCCGGCCTCTTTTCTGTATCGGAAGCAGTCGACAATCGTCCTGGCCAGATCATGGTTGTCGGCCGACAGCTCCCTTCGGCCTTGCAACGAGAATCCGCAAGGACCGTGCCAGCTGCAGCAGGCGCCGCCGGATCGCAACACCATACTATTCCACCCGTGGCTCGCGCTAACCTTTGATTGGTTCCCGCCAGGCCGACGCCCGTCGAAACCGAGCCTCGGCAACAATCCTAATCGTAAGCGGCTGGCCACGCTCTTGGTGCCGGTGGCAGAAAGTCCGCAAGCACCCCGGCAGCGCCGTCAAGCGTGGGACAACCCGTCCACCCGAATATCCGCCGGCGCAGTTTCAGTGAAAAGCGGGCCCAGGCTAGACGGCTCTCTTGTTACCCCAGAGCATAACGTGCAGCTGCGGCAGCACACGGGCTTCGAACCACCTGTCGCGGGTCACGCTATCAACCAGCCACTCCATGCGCTTCAATATTCCGTCAAGGTCGACAGGCGCGTCTTCATTTGCGGGGCGTGGCGGCGTGTGATTGCCGGGTTGCAGATAGATCGGAAGCCGCGGAAATCTCGCAGCGGCGTCTTTCGCGTAGGCGTAGTCACTTTCGTCGAAAACAATGAGCTTGAGCACGACTTGCGGCCTGCCTTGTGCCGCCTGGAGGCACGCCTCGAAAGCGGCCCAATCGGTCGTCATTTGGCTTGACGGCGGCTTTGGGCTGAGGACTAGCACGTCAAGGTCGGCAAACCAGTCCCTGGCCACCGAACCTTGGGTTTCCAGCGCAAAACGGTAACCTTCACCATGGCCTCGCTCGATGAGCGCGCCGAGCGGCTGGATGGCCGGATTGCCGCCTGACAGCGATACCATCAGCGGGCGGCCACCGGAAAGCGCAAGCACGTTTTGCCACACCGCGCCAATGGACATCATCTCCCATTCATGGCGGAATTGATTGTCCACCGCATGCAGGCTGTCGCACCAGGAACAGCGATAGTCACACCCGCCGGTTCTGACGAAGACCGTCGGCAAACCGACGAGCACGCCCTCGCCCTGGATCGTCGGCCCGAAAATCTCACTCACGCGGATTGCGGGATGCGTATCGGTCATGGCCGGTATTCCGCCCAGGTTTTCGGCGTTTCGCTCACCCGCACGGCCGAGGTTTCGGGCAGGCGTGCCTTGCACCATTCATAAAAATGTCTGGCCAGATATTCCGCCGTGACTTGCTCATGTCCCAGCACGTCGTTGAGATGTCGGTGGTCGAAGCTCTCGTCGATGTAGCGTTTGAATGGCGCCAAATCGTGATAGTCGCGCACGAAGCCGTTCTCGTTCAGTCCATTCGCTGAAAGCTCCACTTCAACGATGTAGTTATGCCCGTGCAGGCGCGCGCATTGGTGATCGGGTGGCAACGAGGTGAGCTGATGCGAGGCTGAGAAGTGGAATTCCTTGGTGATGCGGAACATTACGCGGTCCTCCTTCGTAGCGCATCGAGCCAGAAGTCGGAGTCCTCGTAGTCGGTGGGGTCCGGCTGCCCAGAGAGATGAAACGCCTCGCGCCGCTCGACGCAGGTCCCGCACCTCCCGCAGTGACGCTCGGCGCCCTTGTAGCAGGACCAGGTCTGCGCAAATGGCGTGCCGTATGCTGCTCCATTCCTAACAATGTCCGCCTTCGTGAGATTCACATAGGGTGCATAAATGCGAATTTTCGCGTAGCCGTCGAGCGCGTGGTCCTGCATCATCTGGAAAGCGTCGATGAAGGCCGGACGGCAGTCGGGATAAATGAAATGATCCCCACCATGCACGGCCGTCGCCACCGCGTCAGCGTCGTGCGCTGCGGCGAAGCCGAAGGCAATGGCCAACATGATGGCGTTGCGGTTCGGCACCACCGTGACCTTCATCGTGTCTTCGGCGTAGTGCCCGTCGGGCACGTCCACATTATCGGTCAGCGCGGAGCCGGAAAGGCCGCCGCCGATCTCGTGGATGTCGATGATGCGGTGCGGGACGCTCAGTCGCTCCGCGCAAAGGGCGGCGAAGCCCAATTCCTTCCTATGACGTTGGCCGTAATCGAAAGATAGGAGGCCGGCGAGTTCGTGCTCCGCTGCCACCTTGTGAGCAAGGGTAACCGAGTCCAATCCGCCGGAGCAGACGACGAGAGTCTTCATCATTGGGTCCTTGTTTTAACCGGGTAGGCTGCGACCGGAGATTTCTCTGCGCTCCCAGTACTTCAGGAAATCCATTTTGTGAAGTGAACGGGGGACGAGTTTCATGCGCTGACGTGCCGCTGTGTGCAAGGCGCCCTCGCGGTGAGTCTGCAAGGAACACGGACTAGCGGAACGTCACGCTTCAGCGGAATGCTCAAAGGCGAGCGCACCAGAATATGCTCTGCAGGAGGTCCGGACCTTCGTAAACAAAGTTCTCGACGATCAAGCGCCCGGCGGTCCCGAGCTTCGAGGGACGCCACCGCGAGGGTTTCAGGTACAAGACGGCCCGAGGTTGGGCTTGCCGCAAGAGAACGGACTTACCAGTGGGATGTTCAGCGACGCCGATGCAGATGCCTGGAATGATCACGACATCAATTGTCGCGGCAACTTTGGCTGGCCTGCTCCTCGGGTTCCGTAGATCCAGCGCATTCCGCTTCAGGATCGGTTCGAACCGGAGCACGCCCTCGGTCAATGGACGACCGGCAAACCCTGAATGATCGGTCGTGAGCCGACATCTGTGAACAAGCAGTGTGGTCGATTGCTATCACCCATGTGTTGCGCGCAGGTACCTTATGGCAGTGGATGAACTGGATTTGATGGTTTTACAGCTGGCGGTCGAAAGCGTCCGGTCGCTCTCCTTAAGCTTCGCTGAAAAGGCCGCCGAGGTAGCCACCAGGAGCCGCGGCATCCTGCTTTTCGACGTGCGGGTCGACGGTGACGCGGAGGTCCAGCGGGTCGCAGCCATCCGATATCAGGGCGACCAGATCGGCGTGCTGGCGTTGGACAGACAGGGCCTTGTTACCCACCATTGCATCGTCAACGGTACATTCTCACATTTCACTGCGCCCTTGGAGAACTGGCACAACATGCCCCTGTCGATGCAGGCCAAGATCGATGCCAACGGCCATGCCAGTCTCTTCCTAGGGGCCTTGCGAAATGCCGGACATTTGCTGGGCAGCTAGCATTTGGCCAGAATGCATCTGTGAATTTTTGCATGCGCATCGCTGCCGACAGCGCCGGCATGATTGTCGTGCTCGAAAACGGCTGCGGCGATCGCGGCAAAGCGATCGCCGCGATGATGGCGATCTACGCGTGGGCGTTGCATCGATGCGCGATCGTTTAGACAGAGGTCTCCGCCCGCATCGAGCAACATGCACGGAGGTACGCAAAGCGCAAATGCATCAAGTATTTGAAGGGACGAGCCCCTCGCGCAAATGGAGCTTGCGCTGCCGTTGTCGTCCCATCGTGCCGCCGAACTCGGGGGCGTGACGATCGACCACGATGGCCTATTTTTTTGCAAAGCCGAATGTCCCGATTCCGAAGCCAAGGAAAAAACTCCGACCACAGCGAAGAATAGTAACAACACGGGCGACGCAAGCCGCCTTGCCCTCTAGCAGGGGAGGTGCTTGCGGTGCTCTCACCGACACAAGATCGCAAATGGCACGTGGGTGAGCACCAGAACTGGCGACACGCATGGTGATCGGCTTGACTCGCTGGAGGAAGCACAAGGCCTCAGTGGGCGGAGGCGCCAGCGACGGTCGAATACTGGCTGGCTGCTCGGGATCTGATCGTTGAAATGACGTAGGATTTGGTTGCTTAAGCCGATCCGAACCATTTCCCGGAGACCACACCCACCATGAACGATCTTGCGCTGCCGCGGAGCGGTTTGTCATCAGTCGGCGGCAAGTCCGTCGTCGCCCGTTTCGACGGCGGCATGCTGTCGTCCAACAGCGGCGTTCTGGCCTTGGCCGAGGTGGAAAAGCAGTTGCGGGTGGCCGAGCGTCTGGCGCGTTGCATCGACGATCCGCGCTGCCCGGACGAGGTCGTCCACAGCCTGGCGGACATGATCGGCTTTCGCATGAAGATGATCGCCGCCGGCTACGAGGACGGCAACGACGCCAACCGGCTGCGCCGCGATCCGGT
>NZ_JAMYTB010000014.1:0-104626 GCF_040322275.1 Mesorhizobium sp. M0174 | reverse complement strand
GGCTGTCTCGAAATCGGCCGTCTGACGGCCTTGATCGTCTTTGTCCTGCATGGTGTCTCCTAGTGGAATCCGAGGAAGGAGAGGATCGCAAGCACGACGACGAGGCCGATGAGATAAATAACACTGTTCATGGCGCAATCTCCTCCACTGAACACCGAACTTGCCTCTGCTTCCCGTGTTCCCCTCAGGCGTCATCTTTTTGTAAGCGAAGCCTAACCAGCCTCAAGACGGGATCTTGTCCTGTGCCGATTGCGGTGAGCGCGCGATTGGAAATGATACGAGACCGGACTCCGGTGCGACTTACAGGTCGAGGCGCAGGCGCACTCCGGGAGATATTCGCGCTGCATGGGTCGGAATTCTTTCGGAGTGCTTTGACTGGGCATTATCGCAGTGGGACCTGCCTGCGACCAACACCTGATCTGAGGCCGCGCGATTATCAGCCACAGAATCCCGAGTACGGCGGCGAAGGCTGGGAAGCCGAAGGCGACCCACAGACAGAAGAGCCGACGCAACGGCGCCTGCCGCGGCGGCTTGCGATGCCAGCTTGCGCATCTTATGGCACCGCTGGCGACAGCGAAAGCAGGTGACTAAGTAAGCCAACCCTCACGTCCTATCCGGAGAGGATGATGGGACGCCACATTCCCGCATGAGGGAAAAGTAAGGAGACTGCACAGCAACCTTTCATGCACAGTCCGGGCTCCTTATTCCGCTGGCTCATGGCGAGAGCCGTCCGCATTTCGGACCGCATTGACGAGCACCCAAAAACGAGCCCGAATCGGATTTCATCATTTGGTTGGGGATTCACATGAACCGATTTCTCTTTGTAATTGCTGATTTTCTGTCCCGGCCGCCAGGCTTTTATCTGATCATCGTGGCCATGATAGCCTGCACTGCGATGGTCCCTTTCGGCCTAACAAGCGTAATCACCTATGCGCTTTCAGTAGCTGCGATTGTGATTACCGGCGTTGTTCTGATCCAGGGTTATCGCGACACTGCTGCCATCCATGCCAAGCTCGATGAAATTATCGTTGCATTGAAGGAAACGAGGAACAATGTCGTCGGGCTGGAGCACGCCGAGCCTGAGGAAATTAAGGCCCATTTGGCGCGGCTCGAAATGGAAGCGGCGGCGGCTGATCAAGAAACCAAGCACGGGGGAGTTTCTGACGCCTGAGCGCTACTCAAAAGCCATCATGGCAAGCTGAGTCCTGCACGAAGCGGTCGCTCAAGTCCCGCCGGCGGCTGCCAAGCGCAACGAGATGCGCAGCAGCAGTAAGCTTATAAGCGGAGAATGGCTGATCTAACGTATGCGCACTGTGGTAGTCGGCAAGAAGTCTGGCCGTTGCAAACCGGGATGGACGCGAGCGGGCTCGCCGGACTTGCAGTTAGGGGGGCAGCTCGAGGACTGTTTGTGCCCCGGTCGGAATCATTGCGGCCCATCGTATTCCGTTGGAGTGCATCTTTTCGCAGAGCTGGCGGAAGCAATTCCAAGCTATGGGCAGGTCTCCCGGCTTTGACCCGCATTATTTGGAAGAACACCGCCGTCGAGCGCTGCCGCATTCTCCAGGGAACGTCGACGCCGTGGGAGGCGTCGGCATAGCGATGTCGGCGAAGCCTGCCTGCGGTCCAGATGCGGAGAGCGGTATGAGCTCACACCACGTCTCTAACAACCGCATCTAATTTCGTTAGGCCTACGCTCGAAGGCCTTTGCGTAAAAAGTCCCTGTTCGATTGCGGCCGCCTTGAAGGCATCGATCGCAGCTTGTTGGTTGCAATGACCGGCCAAGCATTCCCTGATCATTCGGACGGCTTCGAGCCGCCGCGGCTTGGCCACGTATGGCCATGGTTGTTCAAGTGCTTTCGCAGCGTCGGATATTGATGCAACCACCATTGGCCTGCAATTCAGGTAAATTGTAATCGGAATGAACGCCGGCATTTTCTCGCTCGCCAGGATTGAACGGGGCTAAACGCGAAGAGAAGGCGGAGGTTGCATGAACGCGCAGCTTCGCGATTTTAAGTCCCGCTACACGATGCAATTGAGACTGAACAGGCCTTCTCGGGGCAAAGCTAAACTCAAAATAACGCCCGTTGGCGGGTCGCCGAATTCTGAAGCGAACAAATCGCCGACAGGCTCCATGGCGCGGTTTACGAACCATGGGCACGATGATCTCCGTGGGCAGGCCATAAATCGGAATCACGGCGGCTCTGAAACGTTCCACCGTGGTGCTGCCGGGCTGTCCGTTTCGGGGTCTAGCTTCGAGGAGCTCGCCCTCGTGCTTTTGCCCCTCAAAATGGGAGATGCGAGACGTCGCCATCCAAGGGCGAGGGGTCGACGTGTCGTCGGTGCAGAGCCGTTGAAGTACGCGTTGGCACAAACCCAGAGCACGTCCTGTTAATCCGGTTCATATCCTGCGGCTTTGAAGTAGTTGGCACATTCGGCTGGGGTGAAGAGGTCGACGACCGCGCCGACCGCGTCCCAGAGAGCCTTGATGGTTCTCTCGGCCTTTGCTCGCAGCAGCGCCCGGACGACGTGAGCCTTACTACAGAGATTCCGTCACAGACCCGAACTTAAAAAGAGTTGCTGATCGCCGCGAGCTGATGTGCATCGTGTAACGGACTTCGAGCGCCGCGCCTTTGCCACTCTGGTCAACCTGCGTCGAACCTGCCCGCCGCTGGAACCGAACCTCTACGCATCTTACACGACGCCCATCGATGAGTAACGGATGATCACCTCGTCCTGACGAAAGCGTCGCTCAAGGTCAGCACGGCGTGTTCGCCAGGCTTGCAGATCAATCTCCTCCGTCATCACCTCGAAGATGACGATCTCATCATAGCTGCACTCGCCGCCTTGCCGCCACAACCCTTCCGCAGGTGCCTGCAAAAAGGCTGTGACGCCGGCGAACTGCTGGGCCAGTTCTTCTTTGAGCCGGTCGAATTCCTGTTTGGGGAACGGTCTGCCGGAATTGTCCGCGCGAGGTAGCAGGATTTGAAAAAGATACATGATGAAACTCAATGATCACGAACGGTCGCCGTGCCTCTTCGTTCCTCATGCCTTGTTTTCGGCCTCGGCGCCGGGCGCCGTTCGCTTGGTGTCACCGTGGGCCGTGTTCGGCCTGGGACCAATGTTCGCCGTCGCCATTTGCAAGATAGTTGTGCATGTCGGTTGCAGCGACCGCTGCGTGGCCGAATGCTACGGCAAGCTGATTGATCTCATTGACCACATCTCCGGCTGCATAAAGTCCGGTGACTGCGGTGCGCTGGCGCGAATCTACGACGAGGTTGCCCGCTTTGTCACAGCATGCACCAAGGTCGACCGCGAGCCTCGAGCGGATGGTCGAGCCCATCGCAGGGTAGATGGTGTCAAACGACAGCGTTCCGCCGTCGATGAGTTCCACGACCGCCTCCCGGCCCGTGGCGCAAACGGTATTGGGTCTGCATACGCCGATCTCGATACCGGCCCTCTTGAGCTTGGTACGCTTGTCGGGGGAGGGCTCGGATGGATCGGCAATCAGCAAAGTGAGATCCTGAGTGAAGGTGCGCATGAACAAGGCCTTTTCCATTGCGTGTTCGGCCGGTCCGATGACGGCCACCCGTTTGTCGATGGCTTCATAGCCATCGCAGATAGGGCACAATCGCAAGACGCCAGCTTGGATCATGTCGGTAGCGCCAGGAAGATCCGGGAGGGTGTCAACAACGCCGGTTGCAATGAGCACCGAGCGGGCACGAATGGGAGATGAAGCGCCCGCCAAAAACCCAGCCTTCGTTCTGCGAATGGATACGATCCTGTCGTGGACCAAGCTTGCGCCGTATCGAGTGGCCTGCAGTTCGAGGCGGTCAAGTAGGTCAGGGCCGGTGATGCCGTCTGGGAAGCCTGGGCAGTTGCGCGTCAAGGGAATCCACTTTGCACGGCTTTCATCTGCGTCGACAACAATTACTCGCCTTCGAAATCTTCCAAGGTAAGTCGCAGCCGCTAGGCCCGCTGGCCCGCCACCTACGATCAGGCAGTCGAAGCTTCCTTCATGCCGGCTCCTGTCCCGGTTGACCATCCAGAAACCCTGAAATCACACGGCTGCATCGCGAGCGCATAGTCGAACGCCGTTGAAGAGAACGCGGAGCACGCCATTTGGTTACAAACGTGGAGCTCCCAATTCGCCGGACAGTTCAGCCATTGGGATAGTGCTTTGATGACCTGCCAAGGGAAGCCATCTTCAGCGCGGAATGGAGATGGAGACTGACAGAATAGCGTCGACGACGGGCTGGGGAGTAGGCGTCCGCGGCAGAAGCAGGATGGGGCAGGCGGGCTTTTTCCTCACTTGGGCTGGTCCACCGTGACCGGCCTTCAAAGACGGGCAGGTGCTGTAGCGGGTTCTTCAGTCAGCTCCAATATCCGCCAACAAGACTGCTGGGTAGCCAGTGTTCGTCCATCACCATTTTGCCGGACTTCCGCAGCCCGGGACCTGAGCGGAATTTACACCTTGCGGTCGATTCGCCGATGCTCGCCAAGCCTCGACAATTGTTCTATGCTCCTTGGCACGGCATAGTTCGTGGTTGCAACGCGGAAGGCTGTTGTCCTGTGGGGGGTCCAATGTTCGAAGTCGTCGGAGGCTGGTGGAAAACGGGCTCGAGAAGCTGCTTCGCCCTAAACACCCTTGGCCTGATCGTTGCCGTATCGGTGCTGTTGTTACCTGGGCTGGAAAGCGCCAATGCACAGACGAACTGGACACTCGACCCGACCGCCTCCGTGCTCACCTACCAGTCGGTCAAGAAGAATACGATCGTCGAAACCAACAAGATCAGGAACATAGCCGGCACTCTTTCTTCGACG
This sequence comes from Mesorhizobium sp. M0174, assembly GCF_040322275.1. Classification (NCBI taxonomy): domain Bacteria; kingdom Pseudomonadati; phylum Pseudomonadota; class Alphaproteobacteria; order Hyphomicrobiales; family Phyllobacteriaceae; genus Mesorhizobium; species Mesorhizobium sp. M0174. The sequence goes on along the minus strand of NZ_JAMYTB010000014.1, from coordinate 99,805 downwards.
GGTGAGGCCAAGATCACTTTTGACCTTAACTCCGTCGACACTGGCGTCGACCTTCGCAATGTGCGCATGCGGTTCCTTTTCTTTGAGACATTCAAATATCCGTCCGCCGAACTGACAGCAAAAGTGGACCCTGCCGCATTTGCAGACCTGGCGACCAAGCGAAGGGTGAAGGCAGTGCTGCCATTTCGCCTCAACCTGCACGGCGTCGACAAGGATCTTGAGGCCAATGTCGTCGTAACCATGATCAGCGACAGCATGGTCTCCGTCGCTTCGGAGGCGCCTGTTGCCGTGCATGTCGAGGACTTCGGACTGCTGCCGAATGTCGACAAGCTGCAGCAAGCCGCCAATGTGACCAACATTGTTCCGACCGCTTCGGTATCGTTCGATTTCGTGTTCAACGCTGGCGACAGTAAGCCCGCGGCCGTGCAGACAGTCGCGGCAAGTACTGCCGACGTCGGGCCCGTCGCCACCGACGCCGCGAAAGCGAATTTCAGCGAAGAAGAGTGCCTTAACCGGTTCGCGGTGCTCTCCCGCACTGGGGCCATCTACTTTCGGTCGGCGAGCGCGCGGCTCGACAACCAAAGCCGCCCGCTGTTGGCGGAGGTGGTTGGCGTGGTCGGCAAGTGCCCAGGCCTGAAGGTAGAAGTTTCTGGCTATACCGATTCCGATGGTTCGCCTGCCTCCAACAAGCTGCTGTCGGAGCGCAGAGCCCAGGCCGTTGCCGATGCCATCGTCGCTGCGGGTATTGCACGAACGCAGATCACGGCAACCGGGTATGGCGAGGAGCGGCCTGTCGCGGCTAACGATACGCCGAAGAACAAGGCGCTCAATCGGCGGATCGAGTTTTCCGCCACCAAACTCGTCAACTGAGGAAGGACCTCTTGTTCCGGTGGGGCTTTCATCTGATTGCCTGTTTTGGCAGTGCCCCGCGCGCGATCGGGCTGGCGACGCTCTCGCTATTATTGACATTGACGGCGGCCAATGCGGAACGCCGTGTTGCTCTGGTCCTTGGCAACTCCCAGTACCAGCATGCGCCGGCGCTGACCAACCCGGTCCGGGACGCGCAGGCTGTTGCCAACCGCCTTTCGAAGTTGGACTTTGAAGTCGTCTCCGGTTTCGATCTGACCAAATTGCAGACCCAGACGACGATTGCGCAGTTCGCAAAGCAGGTTCGCGGCGCCGACATTGCGCTTTTCTTTTACGCTGGCCATGGTTTGCAGGTTTCGGGCAGCAACTATCTCCTTCCGGTTGATGCAGCATTGGAAGACGAGACTTCGCTGGATTTCGAGGCGGTGCCTGTCGAGTTCGTTTTGCGGCAAATGTCGCGCGAGACCAGCATAAGACTGATTTTCCTCGACGCCTGTCGCGACAATCCCCTGGCTGAAGTCTTGGCAAAGGCCGCAGGCGTCAAGGGAGCGAGAAGCGGGCTTGCCGAAATCCCGATCGAGAATGGCGGTGCGGGTACACTGGTCGCCTTTTCCACCAGTCCCAATCAGGTTGCCTATGACGGATCAAGCGAGCATTCGCCGTTCACGTCCGCGTTGCTTGCCCATATCGGGGCTTCGAACGTCTCCATCACCGACGCGATGAACATGGTCACCGCCGATGTCTTCAAAGCAACGGCCGGCAAGCAGCGCCCGTGGATCAATGTCTCGCTGACCACCGAGGTCGTTTTGCACAGGGTCGATCTCAACGCGCCGCTGATCGTCGGCGAAGCGACCGCTCCGCAACATGCGGAAGACGGTTCGGATTGGCGCAACGCCACCGCAAATTCGTCAGGCGACGATGAGGCACAGCTTGCGCTTAATGTCCTGCGGCAGAAAATTCCGAAACTGGCTTCGGACGATCCGATCTTTTTCGACCGACCTGTCGATTTTGGAGATCCAAAGATCGACGGCAAGAGTATCGCCGAGCTGATCATGGGCAAGCCTCTCTTTGCTCCCGTGGAAGGGCTCGATAAAGCGGTGTGGCAGGGCAAGCACTGCAATGGCTGCCACGAGTGGGATGAGGTTCGGCTGTGCGAACAGGCGAAGAATTTCGCCGCCAACGATGTGTCCGTGCTGCGTCTGCAACATCCGCTCGGGACGCGCTTCAAGGTGGCGCTAGCCAAGTGGGCGCAAGGCGGCTGCAAGTAAGATCTGGGCCTTCGGTTTGAAAATTCGTGGTCAAACGGGCGATGGGACCAATCTGCGCTTCCGGTTCTCACGGACCCAAATGTCCGCTGCTCCGGTTCTCGAAACCACCACCATATGACTCGCCAGAGCGAATTTCGAACAGCCTCTAAGGAGGCTTATTTCTATGTGGCGGATGTTGAACCGCGGGCTACGCTCGAGCGTCTGCGACCGAAAATGGCCGCGCGACACCCGCTCGCGGAACTGGAACGTCTCGCCATTGTTGGCCCCTCGAAGGCTGGTGCTCGAGCCATGCGGGAGAGCTACCGACTGTGGTTCGAAGCTGGGGAGCCTGCCGGCAGCGGCGCTCTGTAAATCGACGGATCGGCCTGAGAAGGCGCCTAGAAGAACCTTTACCGTCAACATTAAGGTGAGCGGGGCGGTCTCCATGTCTTCGCTGGGGATGGTGACCAAAGATGTGGGAAACATAGGGGATAGGTCCGACTTACGGGTCCGCACCTTAACCGAACTGATCGAGGACGTCGCCAGGGTACATAACAACGCTGTGCCCACAGGCCTTTGTGGAGCCTAGGGGGCACAAGGTCGTCATCGCGCGAGCCAGTTATCCGATCACCCGCTTAAAGAATTTCCACGGAATATTTCCGACCTCCCATTCCACAGGAAATCGTTTGTTGATCTCTCCTAAGTTCCGGGCAAGATGACCTTAGGGCACTGAGGGGTCGGCCATCTGTAGACCCATTTCGACAAAGGCAGATAGAATGGCAAAAAGGGTCCGCGAGTGCAACACGCGCCAGCCCTGCCAGAACTCCGGCATTGACGGCATGGGCGGCAGGACCCGGCGGTGAGGCGGGTGGTACTGCTGTTCGGCCGACGGATCGGCAAGCACCAAGGCCATTATCACGCCATCCCGCAGCCAAGGCAATCCAGGCGCCCGGGGTTGTAGGGGGCACTGCCGCTGCCTGGCCCAGCGCGGCACGATGGTGGGCGCTGCCCGGTTCGCTGACCCAGTTGCTGACAAACGCGAGCAGTTGTTGATCGGCTTCATAGAGCAGCTCACTCAAATGCCCAAGGCATTCATGAGCCCACCAGACCGCAGCCCGATCCGGCAGCAGGTAGGCACAAAAGGTGATTGCCTCTTCGGGAACGCGCCCTGCAAGGAGATCGCGGCAAAATTCGATCGAATGCTGTTCGGTTGGAAGGGTTCGCATGTCTCGGGCAGCGGCGGGACAAGCTAGGAAAAGATCTCGTGCCGTTTTGAATCGGAGCCCGTTGGCCATGACGCCACGCTTTCATCGAGAGCCTGTCAGCACTCAAGCCCGCAGCGCGGCGCTGGTCAAGTCTCTACTCGCAGCGGAGTGATAAAGGCGACACAGGCGCGGCTCGGTGTTTCCCGCAGACAATTGCTTCGGAATTTGGTATGTTCACGCTTGATAATATCGGATGCTCAACAGGAGTAACCGCTATGCGGTGGGCCAGTTCACCTTTGGTGTTGGCGGTCATGGTTTTCTCAACGCATGTTTGCGCCGACCCTGTCCAGAAATCAGAAGACATCGTCAAGTTTTTTGCCGGCGCGGCCGATCTTGGCAAGTCGCGCGGAATTTGTGTCGGCACCGAGGAGCAGTGCAAGAGCAAGAGTAAGCCAAACGAGGGACCCGCCGGCAAATCCAGTCTCGACATGCTGATCAATTTCGGACTCGATTCGGCCGAACTCGACGCAACCGCGCGCGCCGAGCTCGCGGAGTTTGCCAAGGCCCTGAAGGACAACCGGCTTAGCAGTTTCCATTTCGTCGTCGAAGGCTACACTGACGCTTCCGGTCCGGCGAACTACAATGAGCGGCTCTCACAGCGACGAGCGCAATCTGTGACGTCCTTCCTGACATCAAGCGGCATTGAGGCGGCTCGGATTAATCCGATCGGCCTGGGCGAAGCGCATCCGCGCAGCCCCAACCCATACGATGCTGTCAATCGCCGTGTGGAAATGCGCATAAAGACCGAGTAGCGCATGCCGCCGAAAACTGTGCGGCAGTTTCGAGCCACAACGGCTTTGCCGCGAGCAGGGCAGTCGTTTGAACCCTTTCTTACGAACGGCTGCGATGGCTCAAAGCGCGTTCTGCACGGAGCTCAGCATCGCCATGATCACGTGTTTGTACTTTGCGAACTCGGGCGATGTCTGCCGGATTTCAGTGGTGGTCGTCGTCTGCTGGCTCGCGGTCGTTGCTGGGCTGAGCTTTCGACCCATCTTCCTTTCGGCCCAGTCCACGACATAGCTGGCGGTCTTGCCGGTGAGAAAGGGATTGGCCTGAATGACGGCTGATCCGAGCACGGCGCTCAGTTGCGCCGAACCCGACGCCGACAGCACCTGATGCGCCCCCTCCATGCCGAGGAAATGGCACAGATAGAGCCGGCCGGCTGTGATTTGGTGGCCGCGCGCCCGAAGATAGGCTTCGCCCTCTCGCGCCAGATTGCGAACCATCTCGCGCGAGATCGTGGCGTCGTAACGCAGGGCAAGCAGGTCGGCGGTCGACAGTGTGCGTGCAAGTTCGGGGCGGTATGTATTCATCATCCGGATCCAGGTCTTGGTGATGAACTGGCCGGCGCCGGTCGCTGAAGAATTCGGGTTCTTGGCACGGGCACTGCCGCCACTTTCGACATGGACGATGCGGTCGGTGAGCGTTTGCACGGCGGAAAGATCCGAAGCGACCGCAGTAACCGTACCCAGCGGGTCGATCGCCGCGCCATTCTGGTAGAGTTCGAAATGCAGGTGCGGCCCGGTCGACAGTCCGGTGGTGCCGATATAGCCAATGATATCGCCTGCCTTCACCTTGGTGCCGACACCGCCCATGATTGCGAATTTCTGCATATGCGCATAGCGCGTCTCGCGCCCGCTTCCGTGCGAAATCTTGACCAGATTGCCATAGCCGCCCCCATCGCCCTGGAAGCTGATTTCGCCATCGAAGGCGGCTGCGATCGGCGTGCCTACGGGCGCCGCCCAGTCGACGCCCTTATGGATGCGAACGGTGCCCAGAATTGGATGCTTGCGCGGCCCGAAGGTCGAGGTCAAGACCCCGTTGACCGGTGTGACCATGCCGTTGGTGACCGTCAGCGAGCGGACCTGATCGTCGCCTGTGACGCATGCAAACTGGCCATCGCCCTGCTGGAAGACGAAACAGTCGAGACTTTTTGTCGTGCCCTGAACACCAACATACAGCACGCGCCCGGCGCCTTCGTCCTTGCCGCGCGGCGTTTGAGAATAGATCAGCACAAGACGCTGGTCCTCGCTTGCAAAGGCGTCCAGATCCTGTCCTCTCGACAGATACATGATCGCTTCGCCGATCACGCCGGTTGGAACGCTGTTGCGTGCCGCAGTCGAGTAGATCGCGTCGAGCAGACGATACTGCCTTTTGTGGCCGCCTTCCGCCGGCGCGCCCGAGTAGTTGAAGAGATCTTCGCGTACCCAAGGGTCGACGCCGGAGACGAACACGCCCGCGGCATTGCGCGTCAGCGTGCCGACAAAGACGTTCTTGGCGTAGATCGACACCTGCGTGAGGGACATCGTTGTCGTCTCGCGGTTGGGCCGGTATCCACGCATGGCCACGACATAGCCCGGTTCAAGGCCGTCCCGGCCGAAGAGGGCCTTCAGCGCCTCGCCTGCCTGCTTTGCGTCGTCGGCGGAGAAATGTGCATCGAGCGCAACGCTATCCAGACTGCGATCGTTGAGGATCTTCACGAACGTGTCTTCCGTCGCCTCGAACCGCTGATATTCGTTCGTGACAGTTGCGACGCTGGTGTTGTTTTCGATCTGGGTCTTGTGGAACGCGGGAAGAGCTGCATCGCCTGCGTCGATTGTTTCACCCCAGCCGGCCTCCGGGTCATCGGCTTCGGTCAGTTGATCGGCAGCAGGCGCGGGTTCATCGGCGCCAGGAGCTGGCTGAAGATCGTTCTGCAGATCGCTGGAGGCTGCGGGGGCGGTTTTTCGTTGTGCCTGGAAGAACGCAAAATCCTCCTGCGTCGACGGTATGGTCGTCATGAATTTCTCGCTGGCGCTAAGCATGACGTCGGACAAAATCTCGATCTGTGACGAAACCCCGGCCTGGTCGAGTTCGGCCGGACGCGGAACGACGCGGCCTTTCGTTGCGGCGCCGGAATCGGGTGCGAGCGTGATCCACATCGGGTCTCCCGCCAGGCCGATAATGGCAGGCACATAAACAGAGGCATCGGCCGGCACATCGTCGGCTCCTTCGACCGCATGCAGCTCCTCGTCTTCGTCGCCAAATGACCAGTAGTCCGCGGTGAGATAGAAGCCGGCTGCAATCGAACACAGGAAAACCGTGGCGAGGCCGGCAAGAAGCTTGCGCCAAAACGTGCGCCGGCGAAGGGCAGCGCGTGCTTGCTTCTTTTCCTTGAAGCTGGTGTCGATAGCGTGCGTCACGGACTGCTTCCGGTCAGGAAAAACGTCCACCGCACCTGTTCAAGCGTATCGACTTCGACAAATCGCGCGGCAATATGGCCGCGCTGCCAGCATTCGTCGATGCCGCGTATCGAGAAACGTCGCCGCTCAATGCACATTTCGGTCGATCCGGTCAGGATCGCGTGGCCGAAAACGTCGGTGGCGTAGAGGTAGATGTAGCGGTTCGTCAGTTCTTCGCGGATGACGTTGACGCACTGATTTGCGCCGATGGTCCACCAGCCGTCGGTCTGGTCGGCATTGTCCACCTCCTGGCCGACAGCGAGGTTGACGACGTCGAGCGTCTGATTGCACACCGTGAATTCGGCGCGCGCTTCGTTGCACGAGAGCACGGCTAGCAACGCGGCGGCCGAAACGACCGCAAGCCCCATCCGGCTCATCGAGGCAAGCAAGGTTCGAAGCCGACCACGCTGCTTTACGGGCAGGTCGGAAGACGAGCGGGGCAAACGCGAGCTAAGCAGTTCCATCGGACGCCCATGCTAGCCGCCGAGTCGGAAATACTTGGCACTGGCCGAAAACTTGGAACCGTTGGCCTCAATTTCCTCGAGAATTTTGGGCAACAGCCGTGAGGCTGGCACTGGCGTGGAGATCGCAGCCGCCTGGATGTCCTGGGGCCCGGTGATCACCATGATGATCTGCGGCACGGCCTTGCCTGCAGCCCTGTCGGCGGCGCCGAGACCGATCGGGATGCTGAAGGTAGCCTTGTCCGAGTGAACGACCATGCGGTCATCGAGGTTGAACATCATGCCTTTGTGGTCGATCAGCAGCACGCTGGAAATGAGCCCGCCACGCGTTACCAGCGTACCGCTGATCGGCGTACCGTTCGGCACCGATGTTCGATCGAGAACAAGCTGCGGCTTCTCGCCAGCAGTCTGCCCCAGAAAACGCAGAAAGTTGGTGACTTCGCACTGGCTCGGCTCAATAAGGCGCACGTTGATGTCCGGCTCAACGTGGAACTTTGCCTGGAAATCAGCCAGCATCTGCTCGAATGGCTGGACCGCGGTTCCAAATCCTTCGATCGCAGCGGTCTTATCGGTTATCGAGGTTACGGCGGCGTAGAAACAGTCGCCGCCGCTGAAGTCGCGAACCCACGACACACGTTGCGCTATCTCGTCCATTACTGGGGCAACTTCCGGCTTGGGCAAGTTCAGGGCGACCATGGCCGGATCTGGTTCTCCGGCCGCCGGTTGGTCGGGCTGCTGCTCCTTTGCCCTCGTCGTATCCGCCTGGCGTGCAGCCGGCTCGGGAACGGGCGCTGCTGGTATCGTCTTCGCCGGCCGGTTCGCCTGGTGTTTGGGCGGCGGCAGGACGGCCTGCTGCTCCTTTGGGCTCGTCGCACCTGCCTGGCCCGCAGCCGGTTCGGGAGCTGGCACGGCCGGTTTCGCCCCCGCCTGCGGGCTTGCCTGCTGTTCAGGCTTTTGGCTCGGTGCGGCGTCTGGCTGCGCGGCGCGCGGCGCCGGAGCCTTGTCGACCAGCGGGAGAGCCGGAGCAATCGTGGCAGGCGGCGAGGGCGTATCGGGCTGAAATGATGGCGTTGCGGTTTCGGCCGGCAGTTGCGCCGCGCTTGCCGACGGCTTCGACTTTTCCTGCATTTGCGGGAGCATCTTGGGCGACGCTGCCGGCGGCTGCGTTCTGGCCGCGGCGGCCTCCGCCTGATTTTCAGTTGGCGCTAATCTAGCTTCCGTTTCCGGCTTTGGGGCTGGAACTGCCTGTGGCGGCTCAGGCGCGTGCGCATCATTGTCCGTCGCCAGCGGCTTTGACGCCTCTGCGTCAGGAATTGATGCATCCGGGAAAGGCGTTGTTGCTTGTGGTGCAAGTTGCGGTGGCTCTGGCGCGGAAAGCGAGGTTTTGACAGCGCTCGGTGCGGTGGGTGTTATAAAGCCGCTAAAATAGAGGCCGGCAACTGAGGCGAGAGCCAATGTCGCGAAGGCAGAGATGGCGATGCCTCGGCCTTTTGTAGATGTTCCGCGAACAGCACCAACGAGGGCTCGTGGCGGCGCAGCGACCGGTGAGGCCCGAGGTTCGGACAGCAGCGCTGGTCGGACATGCGGGACAAAGCGCTGCCCACCCGAGCCTGCCAAAGGCCCGCTATGGCCCAAGACATCGGATGGCGGGGACGAGGCCTTCGGGTCGGGCGCAAGGGTTTGCCCCGCTCGTGGCAAACCCGGCCTGTCGCGGTTTGGGATGAACGTCGGCGGCGTTGTCCCTTCGTCCTCGTCACGCGTCATCCTGGCAATTTCCGCCATGCTCACCGGGCGGTCTCGCGGATCCGGCTGCAGCATGGCTTCGACAATGTCACGAAAATCGTCATCGATGTCGGACAAGTCAGGCACGGTCCGACGCTTTTCGATGATCTCGAATTGGGATCCGCTCATGTCGATCGGCTTCCCGCGCAGGGCGGCAACCAACACCAGCCCCAGGCTGTAGATGTCGGACTGCTCGCTGACATCGCCGCTGTACAGCCCAAGCTGTTCGGGGGAAACGTAGTTGTACTTTCCCGCGAATTTTCCGCCGATCAGGGTCTCCCCGCCGACGGTCGCCGATCGCGCGATTCCGAAATCGATGATCTTGGCGCGATCGACCTGACCTCCGGGCAAGATGATGTTGTCCGGAGAGAGGTCGCGGTGTATTGCTCCTGCCTGATGCACGGCGCTCAGACCCGACGTGAGGCGATGGCAGAGCTTGCGCACCTGCTCAGTCGGCATAGGGCCACGTCGCATGATGTCGTATAGGGACTCGCCGTCGACGAATTCCATCGCAAGGTAGGGACGACCGATCCCTGGATCGATCGTGAAGACGTGATAACGCACGACCGCATCGTGCGAGAGGTGATTGAGGATCGACGCTTCTTTGCGGAACAAGGACAAGATCGTCGGGTCGCGGGCAAATTCGGGCAGGACGATCTTGATCGCGACATGGTCGCCAGTCTGAATGTTGTGGCCGCGGTAGACCTCGCCCATGCCGCCGAATGCGATCCGCTCGTCAAGTTCGTAGATGCCGCTGAGCTGCGTGCCGACGGCGGTGTTGGCCAGCTGCGGCGATATTCGCGTCTTGTCGTCGGCGCTCATCAGCCTCAACCCTCCGCTCTGGACAGATCTGGGTAGGGGGGGTGTCCGTTGCTTCTGCTTGCGAATTTTACCAGCACAATCGTGACATTGTCTGTCCCGCCTCGCTCCAGCACCGTTTTCAGCAGAGCCTCACAGGCCGCCTGAGGTGTTGCAGTCACAACCGCGGCGCCGATCTCGGCGTCGGTCAGATGCGCCGTCAGCCCATCGGTGCACAACACAAAGATGTCTCCCGGCATGATTTCCCCTTGCTGGAAATCGATGACGATTTCGTCGCTGACGCCTACCGCATGCGTGATGACATTGCGGCGCGGCCAGGTGAGCGCCTCGGCCGCGCTGATCATGCCACGGTCGAGAAGTTCCTGAACTTCGGTGTGGTCCTTCGAGATCTGCGAGATGGAGCCGTTGCGGATCAGATAGACCCGGCTGTCGCCCGCCCATAGGCAAGCAAATCGCCCATCCATCGCCAGCAGGGCGGCAACGGTGGAGCCGATCGTTATGCCGCGGGACTCGGAGATCCTGCGGATCTCGGCGTTGGCGCGGCTCAGCCTGTCCTCGAAGCGCGCACGAAGATCCGGGGCGGAACTGGCAATGCCGATCGTGGCCAGATGATCGACAATGCTGGCTGAAGCGACCTCTCCGGCTTCATGCCCACCCATACCGTCGGCCACCACCCACAGGCCGGTTCGTGGCTCGAGCAGATAGTTGTCTTCATTGTGCTCACGGACACAGCCATTGTGGCTTACGCCGAAGCTTTCAAAGGAAAGGGCGACATCGCTCAACTTGCCACCAAGCGCTTCTCGAAGCGCCCTCTGCAGCGCACTCTAAGGCGCTCGCTGGCGCCACTTTGCCACAGGCTCGAATATTAAAATATCGAAATCTAGCTTTGATCGCGTGGCCTTTGTGGCGGGTCACCCCGAAAAAGAGCTGAAGAGATGATTTGAGGGCGCGACAGCGCTCCGTTGCCTGGTCAACTGCGCATCCTGCGATCTCCCCGCCTGTCACAACGTGCCGGTGCCGAAGTGTTCCAGCTCTTATCCCACAACCAACCGGGCAGCCCGTCAGGTACGCCGGAATGACGCCGTGTGATCTCGCCGTGATCGGTGCTCGAGACGACCACCTGGATGCCGCTGCCAGGACCCGGCATCTTTCAGGATCCGAGCGAGCGACGTGCCACCCAGCGCAAATTGCCGACCCCGTCGTTAAAACAGGAGCGTCGGTATATTCAAAAGATCGATCCTCACCCTAGCTTGGTTTCGCGATCTTACTTGCCTTCGGCGAGGTCAAATTCAAAACGCCTTCGGACAGCTGAAAGCAGAAAGTGCGGGAAGGAAGAAGGGGCTGGGTCCGGAGCCGGTCTGGATCGTATAGGTGACGTCGCGTCCGCCGATTACGAAGCGCGCCTCAACAGTGCCGTCTTTTCTGGTGATCGTCGCCTTGTCCAGCAACCGCTTCAGCGACCACGGCCCTTCGAAGCTGATAACGGATTCGCGGCCCGGCATTTCCGGCGTCAGCCTCAGACTGGCGGATGTCGAGGCCGCACCGGTCGGCCAGGACACAGTGCTTGGCGTGTTAGCCGCCTGGTTGCTCTGGACGATCTGGCCATCGACGTCGAGCACCGCAGCATCTGCATCTCCATTCAGCGAGAACGGAGTAAAGGTCAGGTTGACTGACGGCATTGACCCGCCCGACGGGAAAAATGCGCCGCGGATTTCCGCAGCCAGCTGAAAGTTTTTCAGCGTCGACTTCGACAGGTCGCGGCCAAAGCGTGCATCCTGTTTCCAGCTCCAGTCCTGGCCGCTCATGTCGATCAAGGAAGCAAGGTTTTGTGCGAAGAACCGGTCCATCAGGCCGCCCGGAGAGAACAATTTGGCGAAGTCCGCCATCGCAATATCCTCGGTACCATCGCCGGCGAAGGGGTAGCGGCCGTTGACCGCCTTCTCGCAGGGCTGCGTGACGGCCTGGTCGAGCATCTCATTCAGATTCGTCAAAGAAATTTCAGCCGTGTTGCCCTCAAATTCGTCTGCAGTTGCGTTGACCATTCTGCCGAGTTGCTTGGGCAGACGCGATGCATTGGCGCGAAGGGTGGCTATCTGCAGCTGCAGGTTGGCGTTGACACGTTCCGTCTGCGAAGGGACCTCGGTTGCCAGTCGCAGGCTCTGGTGGATGTCGCGAAAATTCTGGGTCAGCGCATCGATCGGTCGGTGTCCAAAAGGACCGCTTACCAGAGCCTGGAAGGACCTGAACTGCGCTTCGATGTTTGCCCCAGGGTTCTGGCTATGAAATTTCTCGGACCCCGTACCGGCACGGCTTTGCGATTTTGCGGAGCCAATTTGGATGCCGATGCGAGCCAGGCCCTTGGCCATGTCTGCGGCGTCCTGGGACTGGCGCAGGACGGTGCCGACCTGCATCCCAGTGCCCGAGTCGGCGCCGGAGACAGAGTCGCGCGCCAGGGTTGTTTCCTCGGCCATCGCGGTAAAAAGCTGTTCGATCGGCGAGCTTGGTGAGGCTACGGCGGAAAGCGCGACATAGTGCGGCTTGTCGTTCAGCATGGCCTTGAATTTCAATCCATCGAGTACGCTGTTCCACGCGGCTGCGAACTCCTTGCCGTAGCGATCGAGAAGTTCGGGGCCGAGTTTGAGCAACGCCTGATCGATGCCGCCTTGCTCGCCGCCACCGCCCAGAACCCACTGGTCGTCGACGAGTGTCTGGGCAATGCGCGAAAGCTGTCCGAGAAAAAAGTTGTTGAATCCGGCTCGGGTGTAGAGACCGGGTATACGAAGCTTCGACAGATCGCCGCCATCGACGCGCTCGAACACAAGCTGCGCTTCCGGTCCAGCTTTTTGAGAGACGGCAAAATCGTCCAGCGCAGCCGCATACACCGCCGACTTGATCAATGCTGACGCGCGATCCGCAAGGCTCATGCGCCCGAGCGAACGCTGGGCGGCTTCCACAAGCGGCTGGTTGAGTTCGAAAACTGGATCATAGGCATCGTCCAACGCGAGCATGGCGCGTAGGTGCTTTTCGAGCTGCGCGCGTCCTTCCCGGTTGCTCTCGCCGGGATACCGGTTCTTTTCCCAATCCTGCTTCATCCAAGAGATGATCAGTGCGTCATCGACCTTGGGTGCCTTGCCGCCGAGCATCAGGTAGATCTTGAGCGGTTCGTAAAGCGTGGCAGGCTCAGCCATCGTCGCCTGGACCGTCCGCTCAGCCTGAACGAGCAGACGCGACCGCAACATTCGTTCCAGTGCTTGCCGATAGGCCGTTGTCGATGCAGAACTAAGCCTTTCCCGCTGGCTCAGGCCGAACGTTTCGTCGATCGGGATCGGTGAGTCACTGCTTTCGAAACCGGCCGGCATGTTGCGCAATTGGTCGAGTGGCCCGATGACGTTTTCAAGGTCGACATCCGCGACCGTCGTGCTTTTGAGCAGGGCGTCCGCTGTCTCGCGATATTGGCTCGTCGCCTGCGTCGTAGAGGCGATCAGCGAGCGGTTGGCCATGAAGCTCATCCCGAGCGCGCCAAGGGCCGCTGCAGTGATCAAGGCTATGATGCCAAAGCCGCCATACCTGAGGGCCGCTGCCCGCCTCTCGGTCGCTCGGTCATAGGAAACCCATCCGGATTCAGCGAAAATGACATCGCTCAGGAGATCGTGCAAAAAGAAGCTCTTGCCGGTCCCGGACAGGTGGGGGCGGGAATTGTTGCCGAAACTGCGGCCGATTGCGCCCAAGACCTGATCGATGGGCGTTCCCTCCTGCGTCCCCGACGAGAAGTAGATCCCACGCAAACTGACGTTCACCTGGCCGCGCACCGGATCGAACAGGCTGGTCACGAAATTGGCAATTCGCCCCTTGAGCGCGTAAAACTGGGCCGGAAAGCCAAAGATCGATATGCGCGAGACCGGATCAAGCTCTTCCTGCAGGCGGTCAGCCATCTCGTCCGCCAAGCGGTTCGCCAGCGCATCGAATTCGGCCGGAGCCTCACCGGCCATGTTCTTGTTGCGGTCTGTGGTCTGGAATGTCGCGCCCCAGACCTTGCGCCTGCGCGGCTCCTCGAAACTGCTGAAGTATTCCATGAAGCCGGAAACAAGATCGGCCTTGGTGAACAGCAGGTACACCGGAAACTGGATTTTAAGCGTCTGGTGGATCTCCCTCAGGCGACTGCGTATTTCAACGACTTGGGCATCTAGCTGCTGGTCATCGAGGCTGATGAGGTCGGCAAGGCTGATGGCCAGGATGACCCCGTTGATCGGTTGCCTTGTGCGGAATTTCTTGAGCAATGACAAAAACGCAAGCCAGCTCTTGCTGTCGCTTCCAGCACTGGAATCCTGCGTGGTGTAACGTCCTGCCGTGTCGATCAGCACAGCCCCTTCAGTGAACCACCAATCGCAGGAGCGGGTGCCGCCAACACCGGCCACCGGCTGGGCGTCTCCTGAACCGGCAAGCGGAAAATTCAGACCCGAATTGACCAGTGCCGTCGTCTTGCCGGCGCCCGGCGGGCCAATGACGATGTACCATGGAATATCGTAGAGGAAATTGCGCTTGCCGCTCGAGCGTTTGAGTGTTCCGATGGCCTCACTCATGCGCGCCTCGAGCACCGGTGAATCGTCATTGCCCTCGTCGCCGCGAGCAATGACGATCTCGAGCGCTTTTTGCGCCTTTCTCACCTGCCAGACGCGCACTCCGTAAACGAGGGCCGCGGTCGCTACGATCGTGCCGATGATTGTCGCGCGCAACCAAACAGGTCCCAGCGGCCGGATATCGGCGAAGCGGATCAAAGGTCCAGCAAACCAGATCGCTGCCGCGAAACCGGCCAACGCGGCCGTGCTGAATATCCGCGGCAGCCAACGCATCACTGGCGTTTCCCACCGGCGGTCTTCACAGCGTTTCCTCCTTGGGGATCATCACGTCGACACGGCGGTTCTTGGCGCGGCCCTCGGACGTCGCATTGTCGGCAATTGGCTCATCTGCGCCCTTGCCATCGGCGGTCACTCGCGCGGGATCGCTAAGTTTCGCGGCGATCATTGTTCCAACAGCCTTCGCGCGGGCGACCGAAAGGTCAAAGTTGGATTTGAATGCGCTCGATTTCCGTGGCTTCACGTTGTCCGTGTGGCCAACGATCCTGATTGGCCCCGGCTCGTGCTCAAGGGCTGCGGCAATCTGTTCGGCCAGTGACTGAGACTCAGGCTTCACTTCGGTCTTGCCCGGCTGAAACAACAATTGATTGTTGATCTCCACTACGATGAAGTCGCCTTTTGTGCCGATGGTCATCCCGCCGCGCTCGACTTGCGTGGACAGTGCCGAGCGGATGCGGTCGATCTGCTCGGTTACGGCAGGCGAGGCAACTGTCGCCGGTTCGGCAAGTGGGGGTACCACACTGGCGCGCTCGATCGTCACGGGTGTCGAGGGATTGAGCGCCAGCAACTGTCTGGCTGCAGCATCGCCTTCATCGGTCACGAACGCCCGCAACATGAAGAACGCGGCCGTCAGCAGGGCTGATGCCGCGGCGGCAACGCCCCAGAGCGGCAGGCGGGTCGAAGACGGCACCATCGTCGCCGCCATGCTTTGCCAGTGGGGGGAGATGTCCTCTCCGGCGCGGGCCCTGAAGTAGCGAAGCGTCTCGTAGACGTCGCGCCGCACACGTTCGAGACTGATATCGTCGCGCGCCAGGCCCCGATACTGGCCCTCAAATCCCAGGGACAGGCAGACATGCATCAGCTCCAGCAGGTCTAAGTGTGGCTCCGGATTGGCCAGCACCTTGTTTAGCGCTTCGAAAAAGCCGGCGCCCGTGGCTTCGAGGTGAAAAAACCGCGACAACATACTGTGCTGTGCCCAGGTGTCCTTGCCGGTCCAGGGCAGGTTGCCAACAAGATCGTCGGCAGTTTCGCAAAGGGCGAACTTCGCGATCCGCGCATCCTCTTCGGCAACGCCCGACTTCTCCAGCGTCCGGTCGAACCTCTCGATCGCTTCGGCGATATGCTCGGCCAGTGGCGCCGCCTGTCTTTCAACCGGCACAAGCCTGAGATGCCCGAACAGGACAAGCAATGGTGCTGACGCCGCGAGGATCGGATTTGCTGTCGAATATTTGACCGTGTCGGCGGCTTCGAGCAGCACCTCCTGCTGAATGATCGGCCTTGACTCGGCTGTCTCGGCTTTGGCCGCTGCACCGGACGACGCTCCCTGATAAAAAATGGTTCCGGATGTCCAGTCCGGCGGCATATGCCGACCTATGTCAGGATCGAAAACTGTCGATTCCTTGACGTCCAAGGGCCTGACCGGCTTGGCAATCGGTTCATTTGCGGCTGGTTTGGCATTCTGCCCGCGCCCTGGATTGGTGCGGATGACGGTCTTGCCGACCGGGCCGAAAGGATCGTCCTTCGAGCTCATTGCCGATGTGCCGCCGCGATGCAATGTCCGCGCTCGCGTTCGAGAGGCGCCAGATCTTTCCTGGCCGGATAGGGCAAGCAAGGGGCCGGCCAGCGAGCCCTTGGTCCGCAGCAGTCTTTGCTACAAGAAACGATGTCGCCGCAATATGACATCTGCCGCAGACCCCCAGGTCAATCAGGCTTACCCGCCTGGCGAACGGTCGTATGTGATCGTAATCTCAGATGTTGTCGATTGGAACATGATGCGGTGCGCCGATGCGCTTTTCTTCGTCAGCTAGAGCGGCGCAGTCTATTGGGCCGGTCTATTTGTGCTTGTCAGCTTTGGCATACGCCTCGCCGAAATAGGCCAAGAATATATCCAGCATGCCGTTTTCATGGGCTTCCTCCATGTTCCGCCATGTCGCGACAAAAGCGTCCCATGCTTGGGCCTTCTTGGAGGTGAACGATGTCGGTGGAAGCTTTTTGCCGATCGCTTCCGGCGACAGGTCGTCAAGCAGTCGCGACAGCGCAGCTTGCATGGCGGCATAAGTCGCAAATTCGTGCGTCTTGAGATCGCGGAACGCATCTTCGACGCTGTGCCTTGCATCGAGATAGCCGGATCTGCGCCGTGCAAACATGATTTCGAGGATGTCGTCGATCCCCGGCACGAACTTAAGCGGGTTGTTGTCGGCGGAGCTTATCATTGTCCGGTGCGTGCTCTTGGCCAGCGTTTTGGCGGCCGCACGTGCCTTCAGCAGCATGGCCAGTTGCTCGACCACCACCCGCAGGACCGAGCCAATTTCGGCCGCAACTTCATGCGGGTCCCGCGACTGCAGCAGTTCCGGGGAAATACCCGCTCCAATCGCGATTTCCCGCAGCACCTCGTCTCTCGTCGACGGGACCGACGCGGGCGGCGACGGTGCTCGTTGCCCAAGCCATCGCTGTGCCGAATTCAAGAAGGGCTCGCCTCCAGAGTCAAGCGGCCGATCGGCCGCGATAGGCATGTGTCGTTGTGTCGAACCTTCGTCGCCTTGCGGATGGGTCGGCGAGGCGCGCTCGTCAATCGATACAAAGATGACGTAGCGGCCGACCAGGAGCCTGTCGCCGTGCGCCAGCCGGTGTGGACCGGTGATGCGTTGGCTCGATCCGTTGATGAAAGTGCCATTGCGCGAGATGTCATGCAGCCAAAACGCGCCTGCCTCGTATCGAATTTGGCAATGCCGGCCGGAAATGAACTTGTCCGGGTCGGGTAAGATCCAGTCGCAATTTTCGCGTCCGATTTTGAAGGTGCGATCACGCGATCTGTAGCCGGGGGATACGCCAGCGGGCAGGACATCGACATTGCTGATCTGCAGACTGATTAACATGCACAATCGCCTGTGTGATCGCTGGCGGCCTTGTCGGCACGATACTCCATGTTTTTAACGTGGCTAATCCAATTTCGCATCACATTGGCGCAAGGCAGCGGGCGAACCCTCGATCTTGCTGCTTCGCCCAGCTATGCATGCCGCTTTGGCCCGCGCAACAACATGTGGTACGCTCAACACGGACCAGCAACCCAGTGAGAATTGTTTGGCTTTGAGTTCCTGAACCTGCCGTCGTTAGTATAGCAGGACAGTATAGCAGGACCTTCAAATCCACTGGCGGCAGGGTCCAGGAGGGGCACGACCAATGCCGAATGAACGTGCCACGGTTGTGGAGACGCCGATTGGCGCCGAGCTGTTGACCTTCACGCACCTTGTCGGGCGCGATGAGATAAGCCGTTGTTTTGGCTACACCGTTGGGTTCGTAAGTACCGATCACGACATCAATCCGCTGAAGATGCTGGGTGGGGCCGTCTCGATCGAAGGTGAATCCGATCCAAAACGTTGGTTCAGCGGCCTAGTGTCCGAGTTTAGACTTACCCGGATCGAGGACCAACTGGCCTATTACGAAACGGTCGTCAGACCATGGCTCTGGTTTCTCGGAACTACGACCGACTGCCGCATTTTCCAAAACATGAGCGTCGTCGAAATCGTCGAAGAAGTATTTTCAAAATACAGCACCGCAAAATACGAGAAGCGCCTGCAAGGCTCTTATCCGCCGCGCGAATACTGCGTGCAGTATGACGAGACCGATCTCGATTTCGTGCAGCGACTCCTCGAGCACGAGGGCATCCTGTATTTCTTCGAGCATGGCGAGGGCAAGCACACGCTTGTGCTTGCCGATTCGATGAGCAAGCTGAAGCCGGCGCCGGGCTATGAAAAAGTGCCTTATCACTTTGAAGGGCAGGGCTCCCGGCGGGATGTCGAATATATCACGGAATGGATCCCGGGCAGTTCGGTGCGGCCGGGCGCCTATGTCCATACCGACTATGATTTCAAAAAGCCGGGCGCCGACCTGATGGCCAAATCGGCCCAGCCGTTCAGTCACAAGCTGGCTGCGGGTGAAAATTACCGTCAGCCCGGCGCGCATCTCGAAGTGGGCCGAGGCGACAGCCTGGCGGCAATCCGGCGCGAGGAAATCCAGGCGGTGCACCAGCGCATCGCCGCGGTTGGAACCGTGCGCGGCCTGTATTCAGGCTGCATTTTCAAACTGGACGGCTTTCCGCGCGAGGACCAGAACCAAGAGTATCTGGTGGTGAGCGCCGAATACAGACTGTTCGACCCCGGCTACAGAGCCCATGCGGATGTCGAGAGCGAGAACTTCAAGGTGATCCTTGGCGTGGCACCCACGGCATTGCCCTATCGTCCGCCACGGGTCACGACACGGCCGATCATGCGCGGCCCTCAGACGGCGACTGTGGTCGGTCCGTCCGGCGAGGAGATATTCACCGACAAATATGCGCGCGTGAAGGTCCAGTTCCATTGGGACCGGCTGGGCAAGAAGGACCAGAACAGTTCGTGCTTCGTGCGGGTTTCGCAGACCTGGGCCGGCAGCGGCTGGGGTTTTATCCAGATTCCGCGTATCGGCCAGGAGGTCATCGTCGACTTCATCGAAGGCGATCCTGACCTGCCGATCATAACCGGCAGGGTCTACAACGCCGCGCAGATGCCGCCTTATGGACTGCCCGGCAACGCCACGCAATCCGGCTGGAAATCCGATTCGTCGAAAGGTGGTGGCGGCTACAACGAACTGATGTTCGAGGACAAGGCAGGCTCCGAACTGGTCAACTTCCAGGCGCAGAAGGACCATCACCTTCTGATTAAGCACGACCGCAACAAGTTGGTGCAGCACGATCAGTCCGACCGCATCGACCACGACGCCAAGCACTCTGTCGGGCACAATCTCGACGAGGACGTAGGCAACAACAAAACTGTCAAGGTCGGCGTCGACCAGACAACTAACATCGGGTCGAACGACACCGAGACGGTTGGGGTGAATCGATCGCTGACAGTCGGATCGAACGAGAGGATCCACATCGGCGCGAACTCTACGGAAAACATTGACGCCAACCATTCGCAGACCGTAGCGATTGTCCAGACGATCACGGTTGGGGCGGCGCGCGTCGATACGGTCGGTGCCTCCGAGACACGAAGCGTCGGCGGACCGCAAACGAATACGATCGGTGCGACACGATCGGTTACTGTAGGCGCGGCGCAGAGCCACACGATTGGCTCGGCAGACAAATGGCAGATCGGCGCCGCGCAGACGGTTGACGTCGCCGCCGACCAGAGCTTTACTGTTGGCGGCGCCCATTCCTCGCAGGTCGGCAAGGCGCGGCTGGCCAAGATTGCAGCGGACGAGGGGATCGAGGTCGGCGGGGCCTACTCGCTAAAAGTCGCCAAGGCGAGCAGTGTCATTGTCGGCGAAGACGGCGTGATGAAGTTCGGCAAGAAGCTTTACGTCGAGGCGGCTGACGAGATCACGCTGAAATGCGGCGATGCCAGCATCATCCTCAAAAAGGACGGCACTATTAGCGTCAAGGGCAAGGACATAAGGCTCGACGGCAGCGGCGACATCGACGTGAAGGCCGACGGCAAGACCAAAATCAAAGGCAGCAGTGTTCACAACAATTGAGGGCCGAGCGATGGACGTTGTGGAGCGTGTTGATGGGGTGATAATTGGGTTGCTGATCGGCTTCGATGATGGCTCGCCGCTCGTCGTTTTCGTCGGCAATCCCAGCGACACGGCGCTCAAGGCCCGCAGCCTCGCCGCTCTCGACGCTTCCGCTGTCGGCTCGGAAGTGGCGCTGCTGTTCGAAGCGGGTGACCCCGCCCGGCCGCTTGTGGTCGGACGGATAGTTGATCCGCGTCCCAATCCGCATCCCGTCGAAGTGTTGCGCGACGGTGAGACGGTGATATTGAATGCTCGCGATCGCATTGAGTTCAGATGTGGCTTGGCGTCCATCATTTTGGAGAAGAACGGGCGCGTCTCCATTCGCGGCACACAGCTCAACAGCCACGCGACCGGTACGAACCGTATACGAGGGGCGGCCGTTCACCTGAATTAGGTCAAGCCGATGCAGCGCCTTGCGACGATCCCCGCCATCGTTGACCAGCACGCGGAGGACGCCGCTTTCCTCTGGTCACGGCGGCGCCGCGAGATCGATGGACCGCTACTGGGCGAAATCGACATCGGCCGCATCGACCAGCGGCTGGACGCCAATCTTGAAGGCCTGTTCGCGTCGGGCGAGGCTGCGTGGGCGGCGGCGAAGGCGCGTTTCTCCGATTATTCTGAAGCCCCAGAGCTCTTTGTCATGGCGTGCCTGGCGCTCCATTGGGGACTGGAAAAGCCGCTTGCCGCAGTGATCGAGGCCGCCGCCGCACTCGGCGAAACCGGCATCAAGGGTATATCAGGCGCCATCGCCCGGACACCGCGCGAGAAACTCCGTCCTTTTGTCGCCAAGTGGGTCGATTCCAGGGAAACGATGCTAAAATGCATCGGGCTTTCGGCGCTCTGGCACCATCGCGCCGATGCCGGCCCGAGCCTCGGCGATTTAGTCGCAAATAGCCAGGCTGAGATCCGTATACGAGCATTGCGGTTGGCTGGCGCGTTGCGCCGCCGCGATCTGCTCCCGGCGGTAGCTGAGCGTCTCGCCGCCGATCAGCTGCCGGAACGATTGGCGGCCTCGATCGCCGCTTGTCTCCTCGGCGCGGACCGTATGGCCCTGCCTGTTCTTGATGAATTGCTTGCCTCGCGTAGTGTTCCCCAAGGTGAGGTGATCGAAATCCGGCTACTCGCCTCGGCGGGAACTCCCGCAAAGGCCTGGCTTCAGAAATGTCTAAACGAACCTTCGTTGCGACTACCGGCTCTAGCCACCATAGGAATGCTTGGCGACAGATCAATCGTCCCCTGGCTGATCGAACGCATGCGCGAGCCCCAATCCGCTTATGCCGCGGGCCTCGCTTGGCGCGATCTGTTCGAGGTCGATTTCAATGATACCGACGTCTTCACAGTCGATACCTCGCCGCTTGGAAAGCCATTCGCCAAGATCGAGGACTCGCCGCTTCCAATGGCCGAACGCGCGAGTGCATGGTGGGACGATGGGCGGGGACCGGGCAAACACGTCGCATTCCGCTCCATGCGTCGGCTGCGGCTCGCGGCCATCCGAGCCTCTTTGGACAACCGTGACCTCCCATTGGCCGACTGGCGGCGCACGCAGCGCTTCCCCGCCTGGATGTAATTCAGCTGGACTTTACCTGGCTGACCAGCGCCGTGGCGCGCAATCCGGCTTCGGACGCAACTTCGCACATAGCTACCGGACCGGGCGCGTAGCCGGCGGTGAAACTGTCGGACGCCACGAGTAGCGCCAGCGCCCCACCGGCCGCTCCCACCTCGCCGACGGTCATCGCCGGATAGGCAATCGGCAAGATCTCACGCCGTGTACGATAGAAGCGAGATCTTGCTATATTTGCTTCCCACCCGCTATAGCGCTCCCCATTGCCATTGCTGACGACAAAGACGATGTCAGGTTCTTGCGGACCACTGTCGGTCCCATTCAAGGCACCCTGAAGCGCACCAAGCAGCGCCTTGCCCTGGCTGTATCGCTCCGTCAGAACACTATCGGCTTCCTGAGCAAAGCCGGCGCCGTGGATGGCGGCGAGACACGATGACTTCGAATCTGGTCTCGATTGCAAGCAAACAAAGGCTGCCGCCTCTCCGGGAACAAGCCCTTGAGAATTGTCAGAGCCCTTCAGCCGTCCCGCCTCGGCGAGCCGAGCGATATCCTTGTCGTTGACCAGACTGTCGACGCCGCCGAGCAAGACGCGCTCGACGCCCGGATGGGCAAGTATCTCCGGCATTTTCTGAAGCACGCCAATGCTTGCGGCGGCGCCGCCATCGAGCGCCCGCGATGCCTCATGGAATGGTCCGCCGCATGAGCGCACGACGACATTCAGGAAGCCAGAAGGGTATTCTTCTTCGAAGGCCGCATGGTTCCTGAACTGCTCCGGTAGCACCAGGATCAGCACGGTCGTTCGCGGATCCGCCGCCGTCGATGCGAGCGCGTCCATGATGGCGCGCACCGCCATGTTGACCAGCCAGTCCCAATCGGTGGTTTTCAGTGACCAGTGAGTGGGAATGCGCGAGACGATCTGCGATGCACCCATAGGCTCGGCCGGCAGGTACTCTTCATAGGCGGAGAGCCCGGCGCGGATCGCGGCGAGCGTTTGCCGCCGGTTCAGGCCGGCGGGCGTCACCGCGCCACCGCCGACGATATACAATGGCCGATTCATGGGAGCCACGCCGGGCGTTCGCTAATGGTTCCGTCAGTCCCGCGCAGCGCAAAATAGTCCTTACCCTTTCGTTTCGCCGCAATCAGCGCCGGCGTGACGTGCCCGAAGACAAGTTCGCGCAGCGCAGGCCGGTTGCGCCGCGTCGTCATAGCCACCCGCGCCTTCATCGTGACCCTAAATATGTCGGGCTCGATGATGATCGTATCCACTTTGAAAACTTGGTCTTCGACGCGGTCATCGAAGATCAGGCGGATGGGCGCGACCACGCTTGGGAGCTTGAATTTCCACCGGCCGCCGGGAGTGAGTCCTATAAGAGTGACCTGATCGCCGCCGTTGAGATCGGGAAGTTGCTGGTCCGCCGGCGCCGCGAGATTGTAGCGCGGATCGCAATCCTTCGGTGGCAAGGGCCACTGGGAGTCGATCCAGGCCTGATCATAGGTCCCTGCCAACGGCAGGCGCGGCTGCCACCCGCGCCCGAGCGCCCCGAAACCGGCCGGCCGCGGCTTGTCCGAGGGACTCATGAATGGCTCGGCCGGGTAGGTTATGTTTGGCGCCTGCGTCTTGACTGCTGGATCAGCCGAGCGGGCAAGGGCGAAACCCACTCCCAGCGGATTGTGAGGATGGGTCTTCAGATCGGCGGTGGTGCCGCCGTAGGCGCGTTCATAGACGATAGGCATCCGTGTGAATGGATGTGGCGCGCTATAGCTGCCGGCATCGTACATGCGGTCGCCGACGATACTGAGTACCTTTTGCAATGGCCCGAACTTCAGTCCGGCTTGCATTTCTCGAACCGGCTTCCCGTTCGGCGCGTATGCGGTGCCGTTGACGATAACGTCCACGCCGGGCTTGCGCATAGCGATGTCAGCCTCGTAGCGCGTCGATGAAAGAGCAGGATCGCCGAAAAAGACGTCGCTGAGCGTCACCGGCAATTGTTCCTGGGCCGGTTCCAGGGCTGTCGTTTCCTCCGCGCCTTGGAAGCTCGCCGAAAAAATGCCCAGGAAAACCTCCTGACCTTCCGCATCAGGCAGTGTGTAAGACCCTACAGCGAAAGGGGTACGATTCTCCAACCAGACCGCAA
This sequence comes from Mesorhizobium sp. M0174, assembly GCF_040322275.1. Taxonomy (NCBI): domain Bacteria; kingdom Pseudomonadati; phylum Pseudomonadota; class Alphaproteobacteria; order Hyphomicrobiales; family Phyllobacteriaceae; genus Mesorhizobium; species Mesorhizobium sp. M0174. Next base: position 76,047 of record NZ_JAMYTB010000014.1, on the reverse strand, counting down.
AGCTCATCGGTCAGCACCAGGTTCTGTTCTCATCCATGCCGATCGGCCAGTACGGCATACAGGCGATCAGGCGCACCAATTCCTTCTTCCTAGCGTCGATCAACCATTGCAGAAGCAGGGTTTCGGGATAGATGACCTCTCCAGAGCTCTTGTTGGCGTCGCAGCAATCGAGCCAGTAATTGCGTACAATCCACACCACGTGGCCATGCGCGGCAGCGCCGGCGGCGCGCTTGTTGAACGCCTTGCGGATAGCCTCGTCGCGGTTCAATCCTTGCTGTTGTTGTGCTTTGACCGTGTCTGCCCACCAGGGCGCCGCGATCTCGTAGGCCATTTGGATGTCTTCCAAGTACCCGTCGAAAAGATCCTGATGCCGCCCCGAACTCTGGGCGAGCTTGCGCGCCGCGATTTTCGCATCCCGGGGCTCGATGTAGCCGGGCTGGCGCAGCAGGCGGCGAATGCCGCGGTCGGTTTCAAAATAGGTGATAAGCGCCATCAGGTGATCTCTTCGTCCTGGTCAAGCCCGATCGGCACAAAAACGAAGCCGTTGACCACTTCGGTCAGATCGGGGGCCTTGCTGGGGATGTCGTCGATCAGCAAGTCTATATGGCCGACATAGCGGGGGCTGTCGCCGAGGTCGTCGACACCCCACTTTTCCTCAAGCGACTTCTCGGCTTCCTCCACGAATTCGTGCTCGTTCTTTCGGTTCAGATTCTCCACCTCGAAATAGTGCGTGCGAAAGATATGCAGAAAGCGCGGGTGCCCGGAAATTCCAGTCGGCCAGATTAGTGAGATGGCATCAAAGCTTTCGACTGCAACGATGCCGCTCCACCAAGCATTGATTTCGGGCAGGAGCGCGCGCAGTTCGGCGATGTAGCGCTGCTGGATATCGTCGTAGCTCTTGGCGATCGCGATCATGGCGCACCTAGCTTTGTCGCATAGGCTTCCGCCTGGCTTCCCTGACTGCGAAAATGCGCTTCGCAGTGCGGCTTGACCCTGCTTGCCCGTTCGAAATACTTCTTGAAATCCGCAAGTTTCATATTGCATCCGCCAAGCGCCCAGGCCACGCACAGCGGCGGCTGATGGTCATGGGTCATATGGCCTTTACCGCGCGCCATATCCTTCCCATGGACAGGATCCTCGTATCGTACAATCGCCCCACCGCTCGGTCGCGTCGTGCGCCAGTGAGCGCGCTTTACCCGCGCGTCGTCCCGCTTGCATTCCCAGCATGGTTTGTTGCGGACCGCCTTCTTCTGGGCCGGGGAAGGATCCTTATCTGGTCTGTGGACCTTCGCGTCGTAAGGCTTGCTCGGACAGGGGCCGGGTGTGATACCCTTGCGTCTCAGCAGCGCCTTGAAGGTATTGATCGCTGTCTGGTCGATGCAATTGGGTATATCGCTTGCCGTATTCTGAGCCATCATGTCGCCGTGGCGATCGACCCCCTTGCCCTCCGCCTTGACCGTGAACGACCACAATTTGAAAACGCCCTTGCCTTTGATCTTGTGGGTGATGACGCCTGCACCGAGACCTTGGGTCGCCGGCTCGTTGCCGGTGCTGGTCGAAATCTCCGAAGAATTCTCGATCGCCGTCGGCTCGCCGTCGATTTTGACGCTTTTGGTACCCTTCGACAGGTCGGAAGAGGACAGCATATTGACATAGGGCACCGGAACCGGGCCCGCCGGCGGCGACGGCGGCGACAGACAGACATCGCCCGGCGCGATCCCCTTGCCATTGCTGCCCTTGTGGAAGAAGCCCATGTTCTCGGCGAAGACGGTAATGGCCATAATCAGCTTTCCTCGGCCGGCAGAGGCACGGTACGCATAACCGGCAGGGCGTTGTCGGCCAGATCATGAATGTCTTTGAAATGGCATTCGTGCACGTTCCAGCCGTCGCACCAGAAGACGATCTTGGGCTCCGCGTGGTTGGCCGGCGTCGGCTGAACCGCGTTGATCCGCTCGGCAACCATGGCACTCGTCCAGTAGTGCGCCACCGCGTCACCTGCGATCTCGGACACAGCATCGAACCATTCGTCTTCCATGCGGGGCGGGCGTCCGACGGCGGCGACTACGAATGGATATCTGCGCCCGACGCGATCCTCGCTCATCCGCCACGCGCCTGCGCAAGGCTGATCGCAGAAGATGCCAGCCGGCACCGTGAAGCGCCAGACATGCGGGTCAAGTTCGCCCTCGTCTGGTCGCGCTAGCAACTCCATCGACATCCAGCGGTCCCAGCGGTCGATGAAGGTCCGCGGCAAGTTCCACGCGACAAAGTCGCCCGTCGTCGGGATCTTGCCGAAAAATCCAGTGCTCATATCTGCGGCGGACATGAAAATTTCTTGAACATCTGCAGGTTATAGGGATTTTCGACGCTGGCGGCCTTGAGTTGGAAATCGGCGTACATGCCGTTCGTCCCCAGGCGCAGGCTGTAGACATCCGACAGCGCGGTGCCGGTGAAGCGACCGCTGCGCAACATTCTCAGCCACGCCCAGCTACCGGTCTCGTTGAGCAAGATTTCGGGCGAGCCATCGATCGGCTGGAAGGCAAGCGAGATGACCCCTGTGCCGTCCTTGCCGGGCCATGTCATCGGCTGCGGCCTCGTTGCATTGTTATAGTAGACGAGGTTCTGGCCGTCGAGGTTGAGCGTCACGCGCGCAACATTGGGCGACAGGTCCTTCGGTTCGAGCGTGAAGCTCATCAGCGGGCCTGTACCGCCGGGAAAGAGATCATCGCGGATCCGTCTTGCCTGTTCGAACGCGGCCAGTGCCGAAGGATCGAGGCCGAAATCGGCGCGCCATTTCCATGGCTGCGCCGACGTGTCGACATAGCTGATCAGGTGGTCGTTTATGAAGTTGTCGATCAGCCCTGCCGGTCCGAACAGGCGGGCGAAGTCGCGAACATTGACGTCTACGGCGCTGTCAGGGCTGAAAGGATAGCGGTTGTTGAGTGCTGCCTGGCAGAACGGCAGGATGTCGGCTCGCCAGATCGCGTTGAGCTCCGAGGTGACCGCCTTCTGCGTGAGGCCGCTGGTATCGCCGGCAATGCCGCCCAACCAATCGTCGATTGGGTCGGGCAGGATCTGCGCCTGCCTGGCAACTGCTCCAGTCAGTTCTGCCAGGCCGCCCTGCTTCTTGATGGCGTCCTGAGGATCGGGATTGGCCGTTACCGTCTGCAGCACGTTGGACAGTGCGGTGAGGGCGACAATGGCGGCGTCGAGCGCCGGCGGCTGGCCCTCGACCTCGGCGATGGCACCCTTGAGCGGCTTGAAATGCTCGGCCACCAGACTGCCGGTAAGATCCACTTCGTCGGCGGAGCCCGCACGCGGCAAAAGCTTTGCTCCGGTTTTTACGATCTTGCCAAGCTTGCCCAGCTTGCCAAGCAGTTTCGAGCCACCTGCCGCCGCCTTGTCGTTTGCCGGCGCTTCATCGGATCGCGTAAGCTCGGTCTCCTGGACCACCGCGGTGACCAGGCGCTTCAGCGCGGAGTCGGCGCTTGAAAGATCCTTGAGGTTTTCACTGGCGACGTTTAGGTCGGTTAGTGGCGCAAGCCTCATGTCGCGCAGGAAGCTGTCCCATTGCGCGATATAGTCGTCGTAATAAAGTTTCAGAATATCCTCTGACAGCGCCGACACCGAGGTTTCGGAATTCTCCGAGCAACCGCCGGCGAACACCGCCCGGTCGAGTGCTGCCTGGGCGGCGACATCCTCGACCCGGTCGAGAATGGCGTCATGGAAGCCGGCATAGGTGAACGCTCCCGAAATGCCGACCCGAAGCGTCTTGTCGGAACGCCGCGCAAAGACTTTGGCGCCGTTTGGGCCGGCGAAGTTTGCAGGGATCCATTCCTTGAGCGCAGCCACCGCCGGGTCGGCCAGCAACTGCTTGTAGGCACGCGCCGGCAAGGAAATCGTGCAGACGGTTTTTAATGCCTCTGCAACCAGTGCCTGGTCCGGGGTGATATAACTGGCGTCAACCGCCATGCGACGGATCGCGGCAAGCTGGTGCTCTTCCGCGTCAGCTGTCGGGAAGGGGGCCGCGGCCGCGAATTCGGGCAGACTGTTTACCCACCAGTTCTGGGCGAAATCCGGATCCATCTGGGAGAGGCCGGTCATCATGCGATAGGTCTTCAGCGCGCCAAGCATGAAGTCCGGATCGCGGATCTGCCGCCACATCGTCGCCTCGAGCAGCGCCACCATGTGCGGCTCAAGAATATTGCGCAAAGCGTGATCGTAAGTGTCGGTCTGCGCTCGCACCAGTTCCGCCGAGGCTGATGGCCCCAGCAAATCCTGTGCTGCGCCAGGCGGTGGGGTGCGGGCATTTGCGACCTCATCCATGGCACCGAGGGCGACATCGATGGCAGGCTGTTCTACGGATGCCGGGTTTGCCGCGGCCGAGGTCAGTGGCGTCTGCAGCGCCTCGAACTGGCTTGCCTGGGCCGCGATCGCGTTGCGGTTGTCGTAATAGGACCAGGTGAACAGCCCGCTGACCAGCAGGGCGGCTGCGGCACATGCGGCAGCCGCGCCACGCCAGACCCAGGCGCGGCGGCGTTGCGCCAGCGGATCGAAGGTGCCGAGGCCGGCTTCCTTGAAGATGACTTCGGTAAGCAGATTCTTTAGGAAGAAGCTGCGTTTTTCGACACGCGGCGCGGGCAACGCCCGGCGCGGCGGAAGGCCGAAGGAGGCAGACAGCGCTGCGGTCAGCCGGTCGATCGGCGCCCCTTCCTGGGTCGCCGATGTCAGATAAAGGCCACGCAGCCAGGGGGCCTCCTCATACCGGCTTTCCCCGAACATCGCCTCGACCAGTACCTGGATCGGCTCGGAAAGGCTGGCGAGTTGGGCGGGAAACCTGAAGATTTCGGCGCGGGCGGCAAGCTTGTCCTCATCCTCCAGCCGGGGCACCAGCCGCCGCTCGAGCTCGGTTGCTAACGTCGCGATTTCCCGCTCGATGGTCCTTGCATCCACATGCGCGTCGAGTGCGAACGTGGTCCCCCAGACCTGCTCGCGCGCCGCCGTCGACAAACCGCCGAAGAAAGCCTCAAATCCCTTGATCAGGTCGGCTTTGGTCAGCATCAGATAGACCGGAAGGCGGATCTCGAGGCGATCGTTGAGCTCGGCCAGCCGACGCCGGATCTTGCGGCCATGCGCCTTGATGGCGTCGTCGCCCTCCGAAAGCACATCGATCGAAAGCGCGACGATCACACCGTTGAGCGCGCGACGGCCCCGGTGCTTCTTCAAAAGGTCGAGGAAGCCCAGCCACTCCACCGCGTCGACGTCGGGTTGGCTCTCCTGTTGGACATAGCGGCCTGCAGTGTCGATCAGAACCGCGCTCTCCGAAAAGAACCAGTCGCAATTGCGCGTGCCGCCGACCCCTTGCAGGTCGTCGGTCAGGTCGATCGGAAAGTTCAACCCCGACTGCCGCAAGGCTGTGGTCTTGCCGGTGGCCGGCGGCCCGACGATAACGTACCACGGCATCTCGCGCAGGAACTTGCGACCGCCCAGTTTGCGGCGCTTCAACTCGGCCATGACCTCGGCGAACTTGGCACCGACGGCAGCGACATTCTCTTCGCCGGGGCTGAGTGGCTTCTCCACCGCCGGCGCGGCGATTTCGGCGACGAACATCCGGTTGGCACGGATCGCCCGACGCTGGGCAACGATCAGCCAGATCAGCCAGAAGATGACCAGCAGCGCGATGATGACGATGCGCACATTGTCCGAGGCGAAAGGGTCGTAGGGTCCGACCCTGACGATCGGCCCGAATACCCAGATCACCAACGAAAGCAGCGTGATGCCAATCAGTGTCCACAGCCAGCGCGATGTCAGGACCGCCCAGAGGAAGCGCAGGATGAACATCTCACAGCCTCTTTTCGACCAGCACCTCAACGCGCCGGTTCAGGGCCCGGCCCTCGCGCGTGCCGTCGTCGGCCACTGGATCCGTGGCTGCCCTGCCCTCGGAATGGACGCGTTCCTGCGGCACTCCGTTTTGTACCAGCATGTCGGCAATGGTCTGGGCGCGAGCCTCAGACAGTCGCTGGTTGGTCGACAGCGGATTGGTTCTTTGCAGAGGAACCCCGTCCGTATGTCCGACCACAGTGATGTTGCCGATCAGGTCACGATTGGCAAGGATCACCTTGGCGATCGAGCCGATCAGCGGCTCGAATCCTTCCGTCAGTGTTGGCCGCGACGACTGGAACAGTTCGGGGTTGGATGCCTGGATGACCAGCTTGGCCAGCGAAACGCTCTCCGTGCCGCTGAGAGCCGATCTGAGATTGCCCGGCGCCCCGGCCTCAAATTCGGGCAGCAGTGCAAAATCCACAGTCTCCGGCGGCGGGACATCGACCGTTGGCGACACGCGGCTGATGTCGCCACGTGTCGGCGGCGGCAAGGCGCGGACCAGCGCTGAAAGCTCAACCGCCTGGCTGCTGAGTCCCATCGAGAGCCCGACATAAGTCGCGGTGGCGATAACCGTTGCGGCCAGGGCCATCACCCAGATCGGAACGATGAAGCGCTGCGGCTCATCGGATGCGATGACGCCCTTCCAGTTTGGTGACAGCGGGGCATTCTCGGCGTCGGCATCGCGCAGGAAACGTGCCGCGGCCACACGAACGGCATTGAGCGAGCGATCGCCCGACCGGCCGGGCACGCGATACTTGCCGCGAAAACCGAGTGCCAGGCAGTCATACTGGAGTTCGAGCAATTCGCGATCTCGGTTCGGATGACGTTCCAGTTCGTCGAGCCGTGTAAAGAACTGCGTGCCGGCGTCGACATCGCCCCGCAACATGACCACAAGCGGCTGACGCGGCCACGCGCTGGCCCCGCCCCAGGGCGTGTTCAGTGCCAGATCGTCGAGCAAGGCCGCCACCACCCAGGCTGCCTGATCGGCCCGTTCCATCGACGACCCCGCCGCCATTGCCGTGTCGCGTGCCCGAACCAGTTCTTCGAGCAGCCTGGTGCGTAACACTTCCGGATTCTCCGGTGGCAGCGCGCTCTCAAGCTCCGGCGCAAACTCGAGCAGGGGCGCGAAGGCGTTGACAAGGCCGTTCGGGTGGGTGCGCGAGCGTTTTACCGGCCCGCCCGGCAAGGATGCCGCCATCGGCCGCGGCATCGGCGTGCCGGTCAGCCTGATGCGAGTGCGTTCGCGATCCTCCGACAGTCCGAAAGGATCATCCCGGCTCATGGTTTCACCTGTTCACCGAATAGCAGTCCACCTGCGGTTCGCTCGGCAGTACACCCGAAACGCCAATGACGAAGCCTGGGGCACCGAGCAGCGATGCCCAGTGCTCGCTTTTCTGGTCGAGCTCAAGGCACAGCCGATCGCCGTCGTAAGGAATCTCGCGCGGTTGCGAATGAAGCGGTTTCAGCGGGATGCCGGGCAGGCGGGACTTCCACAGGCCCTCGAACTCATCCGCGGAGCCCACGGTCGCCTGGTTGACGAATATCTTGCGTAGCGCGTCCTCCGACAGTTCCGAACCGACCCGGATGACGATCCGGCTGGCCACCAGCAGCTTCGGATTGTCGATGCGGATTTTCCAAACATTGGTCGAATGACGCATGACGGGCAGCGCGCGCGATTTCGGCTCGATGTAGCGCAGGCTCAGGATCAGTGAGCGCAATGCATCCGCCAGCGCCGAAAACGGTGGGCCGGGCGCCATGTGATCGTAAGCCGGCAGCTCGCCCAGTCGCCGCGCGCTCGAGCCGTAGGTCGCCATCGAACCGGCAAGCCCGGCCAGTTCCAGATAGAGTTCGGCCGGATGGAAAACATCCTGCGCCAGCATATGGGCCAGGCGCGGACGCGCCGCGTTGGCGAGGTTGAGCATCAACAGGTCTTCGACACTGCGCCCTGGCCCGCCCATGACCATCTTGCCATGCGCCTCGGCGATCTGGTCAAGGCCTGTGACGACCTCCAGAAGCAATTGCCGGTACCAGGCCACTGCACCAGTAACCAGGGCCGGTGGCAGGAATGTCTCGTCCAGCGAAACGCCGCCATCGGCGCGAACCCCCTTGATGTCGGCTATCGGCAGGGCGGTATAGCCGCCGACCGATTTGCCGGGTGCAAGCAACAGCGATTGCGGTCGGGCGATTTCGATTTCTTCGGGGTCTGAACCGCCCTGGACGGCATCGCGCACCGAAACGATCCGTCCATGATAGCGCGCACCGCTGGGTGGCGCATGCGCGGGATCGAAGCCAACGCCGCCGGCCGGCTCGAGCGGCAGGGCGACCAGCACTGGGCCGGCGCCTGTATCCGGGGTGACCGGCAGCGGACGCGGCGCGTCCATCAGATCCGGAATGGAGAAGGGGGTACCGTCAGGGAAAATGCCTCGTGCAGACAGGATCGAGATCTGGCCGGCATCGAGCAATGCCTTATCCAGGGTCAATTGCTGAAAGCCGAACGTGTGCAGCTGGCCGGCCTGCAACGCGCCGCGCACAGTCGCCTCGAAGAAACGGTCCTGCTGCTGGAAATGCTGGGTCCGCAGAAAAAGGCCCTCCGACCACAGCACCCTGTTTGCATCGCTCATCCGGCTACTCTCTGCATCGAGCTCCCCTTGCCTTGGCCGTCAGGCGGAAATGCCGCCGCTGCCGAGTGTGACATTGATCGCAAAGTTTGATCCGGGCGAAACCGATTTGGTCGTCCGCCAGTTTCGCCCGCCAGGCTCACGGATAAGTGCAACGAAGCCCAGGGCCGTCGCATCCGGTTCAACCGTAATGGTCTTGGTCGCGGTTTTTCCAGGCGCGACGGCAATCTGGTCGGATCCGATGAGATCACCTGCCAGTGCCGAGCCGGCATCCCCTTGCAAGGCAAAGTAGTCGGCGGAGTTGAACTTACCGGTGCTGCGCAGCCGCATGACCAGCACCGTCACTGGCCTGTCGCCGCCGCCCGGTCCAGGGTTCATGCCGGCCGCCCCTGACAGCTTGACCGTGATGACCGACGGTTTTGGCGGCCCGGCGCTTTGACAGGCCGTAAGCAGGCCGGTCGCACCCAAGGCAACGATAAATTCGCGTCGATCGATCATGTGTTACTCCTCCTCATATGCATCCCGAAAATCGGCGCCGATTTCGCCGAGAAAGCTTTTTTCCGCGCTCTCGGCGATTTCACGGTGGCGTTTCTGGTAAAGCTCCCACAGCTTGGCGCCGCGCCCGCCCGACAACAGAGTGCCGATCGCGGAACTCGATTTCAGCTCTTCTTCGATGGCTGCCGGCTCAAAACGGTCGACCATCCGCCGCAGAGCGGCCTGCACGCCGCGCCAGGCGCGCACGTGATGTTGTGCGAGGTCGCGAACCGCATCCGCGATAGCCGCTTCGCCGGCCAGAAATCCGGGGCTGCGTTCGGCGATAAGCGTCACTATCGCGTCGTCGACCGTCGGCAGAAACTTGAGTGGATTGACCTCAGAGGCTCCGACCATTGTCTGCGCAACGCGAGCATTTCCCTTTTCTTCGGCACGCTTGCGCAGCAGCTGCATCAGTCCTTCCATCATAAGCCGGTATTCGCGGCCGAACTTTTCCATCTCGGCGACGGCGTCGCGCCCGGGAAAATCGGCTTCCGCGACGCCCATGCCGCGCAGGAATGCGGTGCGAAGCGCCATGTCGGCGAGCTGCCTCGCAGGCGGCGGGCGGGCGGGGCTGGGGCCTGCCGGCATTGGGGGAGGGGCATCTGCCGCCCGCATGGGCACGTCCCAGGGATTGGCCGCTTGCTTTGGTTGGGCGTCACGCTCGTGCTGACCGTTTGAGCCCGCATCGCTTCCCCGGCTGGGCGCCGCGGCTGGCCCAAAACCGAAGTCGTCGTTGAATTCCGGCAGCTTTGCCGTAGCCGGCTCCGTCGCGCCGTTGGGGAACGATCCCGAGTCGAGGCCGAATGGGTCTGTCTGGTTGGGCGTGCCGGCCGATTCTGCGGTGCCTTTGGAAACAGGCGTTGAGATTGGATCGAGGCTGAACGGGTCATCGAAAGCAGGCGAGCTGCGCTGTCTGGAATTGGCGCGCTCGAACGCACCCGTGATCGGCTGCTCGAACGGGTTCGGCAGCTCGGCTGGACGTTGCCGGTGGGGCTCTTCTTCCACGGTGGCTGAAAAGAAATCGTCCCGGCCGATGCTGACCGGCGCCCGAGACGCCGGCCGCGAGCGCTCCGGAACTGGCGCTGCTGCTGCTGCTTGAGTGCTCGACGTCTGCAGATCGACATACACGACGTAATCGCCCAGTCTCAGCCGCATGCCATTGCGAAGACGCGTCGACTTGCCGGCACCGAGCGGGCTGTCGGAGTCGTCTATGAACAATCCGCTGCTTGACGTATCAGTGACGAAATATCCGTCGCGCCCACCAGTGATCCTGCAATGGGCGCGCGAAACGAACATGTCGGGATCGTCGATCTTCCAGCCGGCGTCCGCGCTGCGGCCGATCACCAGTTCCCCCTCGTCAAGCCGGGCCTGCCGTACCGCTTGGGTGCGTGGCCCTTGCTCCAGCGTCAGCAGCAGACTCATGCCGCGACCTCCGCCCCTTCCTGCCGCCAGCCGACTAATGTCCGCAGCCGCAAGTCTTCAGCATCGCCCCTTTCAGCGGGCCGCGCAAGCCACGCGGTCCGGGCGAGTTGCACGGTTCCAATACGCGGTGGCGGAACGGCATCGCGCGCCAGCACGATGCGCACATCGACGTCGAGCGATTCGCCGACCATGTCGCTAACGGCCTGCTTGAACAATCTGAGGCGCTGACCGCCCGGCAGGAACGCCTTGAAGTCCTCATAGCCCAGCGGGCCGACACGGAGCTCGATCCTGCTTTGACGATTGAAGACGCGCGGACCGATCGTTGCTCCGCGACCGAGCGCTGCGTAGGCTTTGCCAAGGCGGGTCTGGAGCGCCGCTGGTATGGTCATCCAGGCAGCGATGAACTCCCTGATGTGGACCGGCACCTTGAACGCCTCCGACAGGAACAGCGTCAGCCGCTCGGGGCCGTCTACCTGATTGGCAAGCGAAGCGGCCTGGCGCAGCTTCACGGCGTCCAGTTCGGGGTTGTGGGTGCCGGGAAGCCCTAACCCCGCCATGGCTTCAAGCATGGCGCGAACGCGCCCACCAACTGGGCGCTCGACCTGAACCGCCGGATGCGCATCCGCCCACGCCCTGTAATACAGCGCGATCATGCGGTTCTGAAGAATGTTGACGAAGTCCATGAAGGTCGTGTCGCTGGTCTGCTGCGCATCGGCACCGGTGAACCAGCGTTGCGACAGGCGATCGAGCACCCAGCGCGTCAAATGCAGGGGCATCGGGCCTTCAGGTCCCATCAGACCAATGTTGGCGACCGTGACCCTAGCGGGCGCTTTGTCAGTCGCTTCGCGAAATTCTGCCAAGTCCTTGGCCGAAAAGCTGAGCCGGACGTGCTGCCCGAGCCGCGAGGGTTCGCGCTCCGGCGCTCCGGAATAGCCGAACAGCCCGCCTCTTCGTTCGAGTCGGCGCAACAGCTCGAAGAAGTCGAACGCATCTGACAGCTCTTCGGACCGGTGCACGCCAGGCTTGTCTAGATCAGGTAGCGATTGCCGGGCGTCATCGGCCATGGCACATCCTCCTGCTTCTGCAGCAGCCATGTGCGGGTTCGCACAAAGCCGTTTATTCCGGCGTGACGGGCAAACAGCCGTGCCAGCAAGGCCGAAAGCAGCAAGGTGCTTTGCCCCGCCAGGACAGACTGATCGACATGCAATATCACCTCCGTGCCTCGTCCGAAACACATCGGCCCATCGATCTGCAGTCGTTCGATGACCGGCTGGGAGTCGATGCGCACAATCGAGTGCACATTGCGGGCGAGGCTCGGGTCTCCCCTGTCGGCGTAAAGCTCAAGCAGCGCATGCAGCGGGTCGACGCCGCGACCTTCCTTTGCAAGGCTTAGAAAGTTGAGCGCGAGCTGCGCTACAAGCCGCCAGGCGAGATTGTCGGCTCGCGATTCACCCGCCGCGCCCGCCGGCAGTGCTGCAGGGATGGCTGGGCGAGGCGGGCGCAATGCGCCGAGAAGCCGGATTGTTTCGACCGGATCGCCGGCTTCCAGCGTCAAGGTAGGATTGTCATCAAGGATCGGCAGATCGCGGTTGGTGCAAAGCGCCACGATGTCGACACGCTTCAGCGGGCGGTTCGGCGGAGTTTCCGCTGGGCGTGAAATCGCCAGGAAAACGTCGTCGCCCGTGTATGAAGTGCGGGTGAGTCCGTCACGCCGCTCCTCCTCCGTCGGGCGCCGCGGGCGCCGTTCGGTGGAGTAAACCCAACCGCTGCCGCGGTTTTGTCCCAGGCTGAAGAGCTCCGGGATTGCGGCGTCGCTCCCCTCGCTCTCGGCGTCCTCGACGCGGGTAACCCGATAGATTTCGAAGTCGCGCGCCCGCGTGCGGTCGGCATGCAGCACCTGCCGCGTCTTGCGTGGATCGAGCTCGACGACATTGCACTCACGTTCGAACAGATTGATGATCGGCGTTGCGAAAAGTTCAAAATCGGCCGCCGCCAGATCGGCAAGTTCAGGCACCGGACGCCTGAAGATGAAGATGATCTCGAGCTCGGCTGTGCATCTGCGCACAACGGGCTGCAACCCCGAAATCCGAGCATAGTGAAAGCGCTCCGGCATCATGAAGTATTCGCGCAGAAGACGGTATCCTTCGAACGTCGGACGTGTACGAGGCATCAACGCCTCGTCATCGCTGATGCCCACCATTTCAGGGGCCGGCAACGGTGATATCGGGTTGGCCTTGCCTTCCGCTCGTGTACCAAGAGCCGAGCAGGCGCCGAAAATCGCGTCGAAAAGCAATGGTGCCTTGGTGCGCGCGGCAAAGTAGAGATCAAGGCGGTCGAGCGACAGTTCGTCGAGCTTGCCTTTTCCAGTGCGAGCGAGCGTGATGCGAAGCGCCGCCTGGCCATCCACACCGCCGATCCGCGTGATGCCGGCTGCCGCCAAGGCGCTGCGATCCTGAAAGTACCCGACCGAGGTGATGGCTATCGGCCACAGCGTGATGTCCTGGGCGGTGGTGAACGTGCAACGCGTCGACAGGCCAGGCTGGAGGCTGGAAACCAGCCGCGTATTGCGCTTGACGACATGACCCCCAATCATTGTCTGGACCTGCTGTCCAGGTTTGAGCACCACCATGGCCGTTGCCGGCGCCGGCGTGACAAGATCAGGATAGAGAACATCAAGAACGGCTCGCGAGAAGCGCGAGCGTTCCGCATCAACCTTGAGCCGGGTCCGCGCGGCCAAGAAAGCAACACCGTCAAGCAGCCGCTCGACATAGGGGTCCGGACAGGGGACCGTATCGAGTGAAAGGTTGCGCGCCACCGCCGGATGCATGTCGGCAAATTCTGCCGCCAGCGCACGGATATGGGTCAGTTCCTCCTCGTAATATTCTACGAAGACCCGATCCATCTCAGGCTTCCCTAAATTCGGTCCGAGCCAAGCCGTTATCGAGATTGATGGTGGTGCGCAGGCGCATGCGTTCGGGTGTCGGCGTCATGATCAACACCGCATCTATCTCGATCTTCAGGCCCACGGTTTTGTCGCCAAGGGTTACCGTAACCTTTGTTGCGCTGTCCTTGAGCCGCGGCTCGAAGGTGGCAAGCACCGAGCGGATCTCGCGCGCCAGGGCCTCGCGATCGAAGTCGCGGGAGGAACGGCCCGAGAAGGAAGGCACGCCGTAATTGACGACGCTGCGACGCACCTCCGGAAAATCGGCGAGCGACGGCGGGTTGTCCGCTGCCTGCTCGCTTTCAAGATCGGAGAGCAGCGGTACGGCCTCGAACCGTTCGGTGTTGAACAAAGCCTCGACATCGCGCCGCACAGCCTCCTTGAGCACACGAACCGACACCACCACGCTGCGGCTTTCGAGTTCGGCGCGGTGCTGGCTCTGAAAGGCCAGGCGATGCAGACGCCGCTTCTGGTCGGCGGTCAACTCCGCGTCGGCGTCGATGAGCCGCGCACTGGCCGCAACCAGGTTGTCCAGCCGCTCCGCGCCAAGCTCGTCCTGCAGCGCCTGGCGCAGCCCGTCTATCTCGGAGGTCACGCCCGGCAGATCGTTTACGAGGCGGTCCCATAGAGAGGGCTGGACCGCTTCGCGCTTTGCTCGCGAACTGCCGCTACCCAGCGACTTGTCCGCGCCGGGCCGCCGGGCCTCACTTGCCGACATAGACATCCATTTCGATTTCGTCGTTGTCGTCGTAGACGAACTTTATCTTCTTGTAGGCAAAGCTGACCTCTTCCTCGATCAGGTCCTCCTCATCCTCGGCCTGCGACATGTCGTATTCCATGATCGAGGCGTCGGTGAGTGTGACGACCAGGTAATCCTTGGTCTCGCCATCAATGGTCCGCCGTGCCGAAAACACGACTTCGTCCAGCGCCTTGTTCTCGAACAGCGCCTTTTTCAGGTAGGGCGAAGACTTGTCATAGTGCTTGGTGAACTTGATCATTCCCAATGAAACACGACCGCGGCGCGAGAGCGAATTTGGATCATAGGGCGCGATCATCTTGTAATCGACGCCATGGATTTCGATTTCGTCCTCATGGCCATCTCGAGTGCTTGGACCCTTGATATCGGGAACCTTTAGAAAGCCATCAATCTTCGTATTTGTGGGCATTGTTTTTCTCCACCGCTTTCAAAAACCAAGATGTTGTTGCTGCAAATCAAGTCTTCACCGACGGAAGTTCCGAAACCAGTCGGAGCGAGGCATTGATACCCTCCAGCTGATAATGCGGGCGCAGATAGAAGCGCGCATTGTAGTAGCCGGGGCGCCCTTCCACGCTGTCCACCTGGACCTCGGCGGCGGCGAGCGGGCGCTTGGCGCGCGCCTTGTCGTCGGCAAAGGCCGGGTTGGCCAGCACATACCGGTTGATCCATTCGGTCAGCCAGATCTGCATGTCGGAGCGCTCCTTGAACGAGCCGACCTTGTCGCGCGCGATCGCCTTGAGGTAGTGGGCAAAGCGCGAGACCGGAAAAAGGTAGGGCAGGTTGGCACTCAGCCGCTCGTTGGCCTGCGCATCGGGGTCGACCAGCCGTCCCGCCCTTGTCTCGTCGTCCTGCAGCGAATGGGCGCCAATAAAGGCGGCGAGATCGGTGTTCTTTCGATGCAGGATGGGCATCAGGCCGAGCTTGGCCAGCTCCGCCTCGCGCCGGTCGTCGATGGCAACCTCCGTCGGACATTTCATCGCTATCGAGCCATCATCGGTCGGGAAGCTGTGCACCGGCAAGTTGAGGACCGTGCCGCCATTTTCGACACCGCGGATCTGCGTGCCCCAGCCATAGAGCTTGTGGCTGCGGTTTATGTTCACGCCCATCGGAAAGGCGGCGTTCATCCAGACATATTTGTTGTGGTCGCCGTGTACCTCCTCCTCGAAGGTGAAGCCCTTCACCGGAACGGTATCGGTGCCATAGGGCAAACGCGCCAGAACGCGAGGCATGGTCAGGCCGATATAGCGTGCATCCTCGCTCTCGCGCAGCGACTGCCAGGAGGCATAGGCGGGGTTTGAGACGATCTGCTGCAGGTCCTGCGGGTTCGGCAATTCCTGCCAGCTGTCCATGCGGAACAGGCGCGGCGAGGCAGCTGCGATAAAGGGCGTGTGCGCTGAGGCGCAAATACCCGAGATGTTGCGCAGCAGACCGACGTCGCGCGGGTGGTTGGAGAATTCGTAGGCACCGATCACACAGCCGATCGGCTCGCCGCCAAGCATCGAATACTCGTCCGTGTAGACTTTCTTGAAGATCGGGCTCTGATCCCACATCTGGCCCTCATAATCCTCAAGCGTGTCGGCCAGCTGCTCCTTGGAAATATTCATCACCCGGATCTTCAGCTTCTGATCCGTCTCGGTATTGTTCACGAGATACCACAGGCCACGCCATGTGCCCTCCATTTCGCGCACTTCCGGAGCGTGCAGGATCTCGTTGACCTGTTCCGACAGCATCTTGTCGATCCCGGCGATCAGCGACTTGATCGATTTGATCGCATTCGACGAGATCGTCGTTGTATCGGAACGCGTCTGCGCTGCGAGTGCGAGATTGCGCACCAATTGCTGCAGCTTTTCGCTGTCGTCCTTCTTGACCTTGAAATCCTTCTCGAGGAGCCCGCTGAATTCTCCGAGATCGATGGTTTCCGCCTCGGCGACGGCGGCGGTTTTTTGCTGTTCGGCCATGGTCATTCCCCTGCCTTGTCGTCCGCCAGCGCCTGGCTGGCGATCTTGCCAAGAAGCGGTTCGTTGTTCAGCAGTTGCGCAATGCGCTTTTCGGCATCCACACGCCCGTCCATGAAGCCGAGAAGTTCCTCGAGCTGGCGGCGCATCTTGAGGATTTCGGCCAACTGTGGGACCTGCTCGGCAATCTTGTCCGGCGCGAAATCGCCCATCTTGGTGAAGGTAAGGTCGAGCGCCAGCTCCTCGTCCCGCTCGGCGCCTTCGGCCTGAGGCAGCGTATTCTTCACGCGGGCTTTCACGCGTGGTCCAAGTGCCTCCATGAACCGCGGGAAACGGTTCGCATCGGTCTCGACAAAGGAGCGGTCCAGTACCGACTTCGACGCTTCCTTGGTCTGCGAAGCGCCTGAAAGGTCCGCCATGACGGCCATGACGAACGGCAGCTCGATTGTCGTTGGACTGCCATAGGTTTCCACGTCGTAGGCGATCTGCACCCGCGGCGCGCGATTTCGTTCGATGACCTTGGCTTTGCTTTCGGCTGGCATTGCTTGCTACCTTTCATCCTTCTGAGCCGTCTTCTTGGCATCGGGAACGCCGGCAAGCAGCCGGAACTCCTTCAGTCCCGACGGGGCGAGATCTTCCATCAGTTCAACAAAATCCATATGCACCATCCGGCGCACACGGCGGGCGAGGTGGGGAATCGGGCTCGACGGTTCGGTCCGGTCATAAAAGGCGACGACGAGGTCCAGGCATTTCACCACGTCGTCGCGCGAAGTAATCCGGTCGGGAAGTCCGGTGCTCGAGTCAGCGTAGCTAGCCACACTTGCCATAGTATCGGCTCCATGACCGTTTCGGGCAGGCATTACGGGTTCTGCCGGCGAAGCGGACGGCTTTACTGCGCCATTCGCCATCGCGCCGGCAGCCGAGTTGCGCTCGAGGGTTGTCAGCAAACGCTGCAGGAACCGTTTTAATTCCGGAATGGTGGTCCCGCCGCTGCCTTCAAGGCGAGCGTTGAGGGCTGTCTCGACGGCTTCCAGTGCCGCAACCGCCGCGCGCGCATCGGTAATGAGCGACTGCATTTCCTCGTTGGCTTGATCCGCCTGTGCCGCGCACCCGGCACGGACACGGTTCAACAATTGTCCATGCGCACTGACAAGCGCTGCTTTTTCGGCCGCGTTCAATCCTGACGCTGCTTCTTGTAGCATGAGGCGGTCGTCGAGCGCAGCTTGTTCCAAATCGCGTCCGCTGATCGGTCCGATCGAGCGTGGCGCAAACAAAGTCATTTGCCGCAGGTTGGCCAACAGCCCGTCCTGACCATTTTGAAGGTCGAGCAGCGCATTGATGCGGCGCAAGGCGGCTTCGCGAGGCGACGTGTTGGGCCGCAGCGCCGGGTGCATGGTTTCCCAATGCTGGTCGAATGTCCGCCCAATAAGCGTCAGACCCTGCGCCAACCCGGCCAGTCCCTGCTCGTTGGCCAGTGCGCGTGTGACAATTACAATCAGGCGCAGGTCGCGGCCACGCGCGCGCAATTCCTCGGCCTTGGTGATTACTGCTGGCCAGTCGACAGGAATGGTGCTTTGCGAGACCGGCTTGTTGTTGCCGTCATGGACAACCTTGACCTGAGGCTCTGTCAGGCGCTCCAGTTCGTGAAACGCCGGATCGTTACGCAAATCCTCTCCCGACGGATTTTCACCGTCGAGCGGAGCAAGCCAGAGTGCGACGTCGATCACACCGATCCCCCAGTCACCGGCCCTGAGGCCGAACCTGCCGCTACGTTATCACACGGTTGCGCTTTTCCACAATTCAGCGAGTACGGAAAAAATTAACAAAAGCTAATGCAGCCTTGTCTTGATTGTTGAATCCGCCGGCGTGTTTGCCGGGCCGTGGATCGGGAATGCGTCTCACCTGGGCTGTCAGGCTCGTGGTTGTTTGCGGCCGCGATGCGGCATCTTCGACGAATGATGGGAGCCCGCATAACGGGGCATCGAAACCTTTGTTCATCCTGCACTTTGTCAAGCGGCTGCTTATGTGGCAGGTTATCGACTTGCAGAGTGCAGGAGCACGTTCGATGGAACAGCGCCGGTCATCGCAGAGCTTCAAGCGCAAGGAACTGGTCGGCAAGCTCAACCCTCTAGGCTTGCGCGCCTTCAAGGCAGCGGCTGACAGTGCCAAGCTGCGCGGCAATCCTTACGTCGAACTCGTCCACTTCATCGAGCAGCTGGTGCTCTCCGACCGCTCGGATGTGCAAATGATGATTGCCGATGCAGGACTGGATGCGAGCCGACTTACGGCCGATATGACGCGCGCGGTGGACAAGCTGCCCTATGGCGCAACCTCGATCGAAGAGTTTTCCGACCATATCTTCCACGCCATCCAGGAGGCCTGGAATCTAGCAACACTGGAATTCGGCGTGGAGGAGGTCCGCAGCGCACATGTTCTGCTTGCTTGCCTGAAGACACCGGTGCTGGAAGGCCTGCTGTCGAAGATCAGCGGCGAGTTCGACAAGATCGACGCCGACGCCGTCGTGACGCGCTTCGCCGATGTCACGGAGGGCTCACTCGAAGCCGGCGCTGCGCCAACGGTCACCGCGACAGAGGCCCCGCGGCGGACTCCGGGCGGGGATTCGGCATTGGCCAAATACGCCACCGACCTGACCCAGCGCGCCCGCGATGGAAAGATCGACCCGGTCGTCGGTCGCGATCCTGAGATCAGGCAGATTGTCGACATATTGATGCGACGCCGGCAGAACAATCCGATCCTGACCGGCGAGGCGGGCGTCGGCAAGACTGCAGTCGTGGAGGGTTTTGCTCTGCGCATCGCCAAAGGCGATGTACCGCCCCCACTTCAGGGAGTGAGCGTGCGCATGCTCGACGTCGGATTGATGCAGGCAGGCGCTAGCGTAAAGGGTGAATTCGAAAAACGGCTGAAGGCCGTAATCGACGAAGTTCAATCCTCTGAATCGCCGGTCATCCTCTTCATTGATGAAGCCCACACACTGATCGGCGCCGGTGGTGCTGCCGGAACCGGCGACGCTGCCAATCTGCTCAAGCCGGCGCTGGCACGCGGCGAGCTTCGCACGATAGCGGCCACGACCTGGGCGGAATACAAGCAGCACATCGAGAAAGACCCGGCACTGACCCGCCGCTTCCAGGTGGTAAAGATTGACGAGCCTTCGGAATCGGTGGCCATCCTCATGTTGCGCGGCGTGGCCGGCGTCCTCGAACAGCACCACAAGGTTCAGATATTGGATGAGGCGATCGACGCGGCGGTCGGCCTGTCACATCGCTACATCCCGGCGCGGCAGCTGCCGGACAAGGCGGTCAGCCTTCTCGACACCGCCTGCGCCCGTGTTGCGGTATCGCAGCACGCCACGCCAGCCGAGGTCGAGGACATCATGCGCCGCCGCCAGGCGCTGGAGGTCGAGCGCGGCATTATCGGCCGCGAGGCTGCAATCGGCATCGAAGTGGCCGAGCGGCAGGCACGGGTCGAGGCTGGGCTTGCCGAGACCGAACGCACGCTCGCAGCCGCGCAGCAGCGCTGGGAGCGCGAAAAGGCGCTGGTGGCCGAGATACTCGAATTGCGTGCAAGGCTGCGCGGCGACGGCGTGCCGCTCGATGCCGTGGAAGGGCACGAGGCCGCCACGGAGACCAAGAGCGGGGAGGTGCCTGAGACCGAACTGTCCAATGCCGAGGCGAAGGTTCCGGCGGCAGGTGGTCCTGCGCCTCCCGATCCGGCTGCCGATCTCGCTCGGCTGCGCGAACTGATGAGCGAACTGGCCGAGGCGCAAGGCGAAACACCGCTGATCCTGCCATCGGTCGACCGCAACGCCGTGGCGGCCGTGGTTCAGGACTGGACGGGCATCCCGACGGGCCGGATGCTGTCGAGTCAGACGGAGAAGGCGCTGCGGCTCGCGGTCACTCTGTCCGAGCGCGTTGTCGGACAGGATCATGCGATGGAGATGATCGCCAAGCGCGTGCAGACCAGCCGCGCCGGTCTCGGCGCTCCGGAAAAGCCAGTGGGTGTATTCCTGCTTTGCGGCCCCTCGGGCGTCGGCAAGACCGAAACCGCTTTGGCACTGGCCGAAACGCTCTACGGCGGAGAGCAGAACCTGATCTCGATCAACATGTCCGAATTCCAGGAGGCGCATACGGTCTCTACCTTGAAGGGCGCGCCCCCCGGCTATGTCGGCTACGGCAAGGGCGGAATTCTCACCGAGGCGGTGCGGCGCAAGCCCTATTCGGTGATCCTTCTCGACGAAGTCGAGAAGGCGCATCCGGACGTGCACGAAATCTTCTTCCAGGTGTTTGATAAAGGGATGATGGACGACAGTGAAGGCAGACGGATCGATTTCAAGAACACGCTGATCCTTCTCACGTCGAATGTCGGCTCCGAAGTCATCATGGACCGCACAAGGAATGGCGCGGTACGGGCAGGGCTCGATGAACTGGACACCGCATTACGCAGCCCGTTGCTGAAGGTCTTCCCAGCGGCCTTTCTCGGCCGGGTGGTGACCATCCCTTACTTTCCGCTTTCCGATTTGATGATCGAAGCGATCACACGTCATCAATTTGCTAAGATTGCTCGCCGGCTGCGTGCAACCAACGACGCGGAATTGGTAATCGGCGACGGTGTCATGGATCTGGTCAAGACCCGCTGCACGGAAATTGAATCGGGCGGCAGGATGATCGACGCAATTCTGACCAACACGCTCCTCCCGGAGTTGAGCCGCGGTGTGCTGAACCGGTCGCTCGCTGGTGAAAAGATGACAAAGGTCACTGTTGGCGCTTCAGGCCAAGGGTTTACCTATTCCTTCGAATAGGAGCGCGAATATTATGGCGGCTCCTTTCCTCGGCTGTGGCAAGCGTTGCGGCAACCAATGTTACCATCAATGCGGCTGCCTGAAATGTCATTTCCCGACCCATGCCCCCGACTGAATGTCCTCATTCCGCTCATGATCAGGAGTGCAGGTCAATCACGTCCGACAAAACGCAAAAAACCGCTGTCAATACCAACTTCTTGCGATGGATTTGCGCGGCGGGGATAGGCAGGCTTCGGGGCGAAGGAGTGCCCGCCATGACCGTCCTCGCTTACAGCCTCGCCGCCGACGCACAGGGAACGTGGAGAATCGTCTTTGTGCCTGACGATCTGCATCTCTATGTGGAATTCAGCCGGCCGAACGCTGGGTCAAATCCGGTGCACTGGCAGAGCGTGGATGATTTCCTTGCGTGGCGCCCTACAGGTGCGCTCCACAAGGATGCGCTCGATCGCTTGGTTTCGCTAATTTGCCAGTCGATGAGCGGCCCCTAAACGAAAAAGCGACGGAGTGATGCATTCGACAGTGTCAGGCCTAGCCGTTCCAATGCTGCAGCTCCACGCACGCACCAGCTCAAAGCTTGGTTTCTTTCTGAGGAGGTGCGCTGGGATCAGGACAATCAGGATGCGGCAAGTTTTCACACGGAGAGGGCTGGTCGCGAACGCCGCCATAGTGTTTCACGAGTTTTGCGAAACCGTAGGCGAAGGCGAAAAGAAGCGCGAGGACAACCGCTATTCGGACGGCCATGGGGTATTGTATCAGGATCCCGCTCCGGAAGGGCGCGGATCACTTCCCTCGCGCAATTTCCTTCGCGAGATCGCCCGTTTCACGAAGCCCTGTCGCTGATCTCGTCAACCAACCGGTTCGTCGCCGAGCGTGCATTCATAGCTCAAAATCAGACCGAGAGAGCGTACCGCTAGGAGCGAACAAAAGCCCGCCGCACCTTTCGGCACGGCGGGCTCTGTTGGGACGATTCCAAGGCTACGCGGCTACCGCGTGCGAACTGCGTTGAGGGCGATTCCATGGGTGTCTTGTTTCAGGGCAAGATTTTTGGCAAGTTCTTCGCGTTTTGGGAGAGGGCAACAACCATGAAATCATTTTGCGTGGGCAGCGTGTCCGTTGCAGCAATGGCGATTTGTATCACCTCATTCGTTTCAACCACTGTCCACGCCGGTTCGATCGCTTACGAAACTGGGTATCAGAAAGCCGCGTATTTGAATTGTTCTCAAACAGTTTACAACGAAGACGCTTTCGGAAAATTTATGGCCCAAGACGATAAATATATAAATACCCGCGATTATAAGCGTGGCTTTGCCGCGTTGGAAGCCGGCCTGAAAAGTGATCACCGCAGCAAAGTGTGCTTCGATGCCGCTCGCGCCAGCAGTTCGTGGACGGACCGCTGACTGGCGTCGCCCGTCCGGACCGACAAGCCTCACCCGCAGTTTCTGCTCATCTTCTTCCATCACAAGGTGTCCACCTATTTTGGTGGACACCTCATGCATCAGAGCACTCAACAGGTGCAGGGAAATTCGCGCTTACGTTCAACGAACTGAGACGCCTCGCTCTACTGACCCCATCATGCGGCGGGCTAACGTCGACCGTGAAGAGAAGCGCGTGACCCGCGGGGCGACATGGTCCGGTCGATTATCAGGAGGAGCTTGACCTCGATGACCCCAACCAGAGAAGCCTGCTAGACGAGATCAGGTGGGAGCGGCGGGACAGCTCCGTGACAAACAGAGTCGGGGCTCCTCATTGAAGAGCCGCAGCTTCGGTCTGTTCTTGTCATGCGCCTTTTTTGCCCTGAGCATTTGAGACGTCGCGTCGGAGCCTTTCCGGGCCACTGGGCCGTATACGCGCTAGCGCGCTCAGCTTTAGCTCCGACTCAAGCCCTGGAAAACCAGCCAGCGTATAGGCCGCGGCCATCGAGCCAAACCGCTTTTTGAACACACGGTATATGGGCAGAGCGGAGTCCGCATTAATCAGCGACAATGTGAGGTGCCCGTGAGCGGCGCGCAGCCGCCGAAATCCGTCTAGAAGCTCTTCGTTCGAGTACTTTCGCAGAGCTCCCCGCCGATCCGGTACGTAGCCGACCGCCGCATAGACCGCCTTCAAGCTGCCGAAAAGCCGGACATAGCACTGTCCTGACGCAGTATACGGACAAGCATTGATCACGGTGAGGCTGAGTCGTTTCTTCTCTTTCAATAGCCGCTTCAGATTCTTGAGCATTTTGGGCTTTGTATAGGTGTATCCGCGCTTTCCCCTTGCGAGTTGCGCCCTCCGGAATATTTGAACCGCTACAATGGGCTCCATGACCCGGATTCGGACCCATTTATCGGGAGTGTTTGGCTTTGATTGGCTGCTCATACTATGCGACGTTCGGTTGTAGACATAGTAACCTATCATCAACTCGCTTTTGAGAAGAGATGCGACGCGCCCGGTCGTCCACAGATGCCCGTATGTGGAGGGCACTCCTTCCTTGTTCAGACGAACCGATATGCCGGCCATGCTCTGCCCTTCAGCAACAAACATATTGAAGATGCGCCTCACAAGCTCGATTTCGTTTGGCGGGCCGGGCACAAGGAGAACGCGGTCGCCAGCGAGCCCCTTCTGTTCTCCAGGGCCGAGAAGGCCTCTGGGCTCGCCATCTTTATCCAGCAACAGTCGCCTGACGCCGTAGGGCACAGGTCCGCCCTGGCTGAATCCGAGACGAGCCTGCTGCAGGTGCGCTCTGGAGACCTTTGAGGATAGCTCGCGGCTGTATTCGCTTGCCATCACCCGTTTCATATTCTTGAGGATCGCAGACACCATGCTGCCGTCGTTCTCGAATTGTTCGCCGCAATATTCCACCGCGACGCCTGCATCACGACAGAGAAACTCGTAATGAGCGGATTGGTCCGTATCCGGAAAGCGGCCCCAGCGGCTGACGTCAAGGACGAGGATTGCCGAGAAAGTCTTTTGGCCAGTCACGACATCGGCCAGTAACTGCTTCAGTCCGTCGCGACCTCTTATGCTCAGGCCGCTTTTCCCAGCGTCTTCGTAGGTTTGGACGATAGTGTATCCGCGCCGCGCCGCGTACTCCGTAATGGCCATCGCCTGGTTCTCCAGCGAATAGCGTTGATGTTCAGTGGACATGCGAAGGTACTGTGCCGCACGAATAGGGCGCGCTGTCTGCAACTCGAAAGCCATGGGTTCTCCTTGGGCTTGAACAAGCCCAGAGACACCAAATGTCTTTCAGAACTCTGTCGCATTCGGTAAAACCCTATTCGGCGGCCACGAAATTGGGCGCCCAGATCTCCTAGCAAATGGATGATTGGACAGCGCAAGTTAGCGACCTAGTGTCTTGCGGTCGCAATCCGGATTGCCGGCCGGTCCCCAGCCTTGAATGCAGGTAGGCAAGTAGCTTTGCCAGCGCCAGCGGCCTGACAAAACTTTCGTCGATTCCTGACTTCAGGAGCGCGTAATGCTGGGTCTCGGCACCGGGCGCGATCAAAGCGACCACGGGGGGTGCGGGCATCCTGCGTGAGCCGGCTACAGCTCTGCACCATGTCGTTGTCCGGCCGGCAGTCCAGCACCAGTGCGTGGACCGGCGTTTCAGTAGTCATGTGGAGGATTTCATCGACGTTGCTCGCCAGCGCACTGGTAAAGCCGTCCACCGCAAGGATATGGCTGAGGATCAGATAGAATTCTGCGTCATGTGAGCATATCACGATCAATGGCTTCATGGCAGGCAGAGAAGCCGATGGTTTGCGGTCACTAGAAAAGGCGGAGCGAGGAAAATTGAAGTACGAATGGGCGGACAATCCTCACCTGTTTATACCAGTAACAGCCTGCGTCGTTGTATTGGCGCTGAGCTTCGCAGCTATGTTCATCTCACTCGCAAGCATAATTCTGCGAACAGGTTTCTATGGTTCAATTGATGAACACAACCTTCCTTGAAGCGAGTGAACGGGAAACCGGGATCCCAGGCTTCATGCTCAATTTTGGTCACCCCGCTTCCAGATGGCGCGTCGTACAATAGCATATGGCGCTATCGTCTTTATCGGCACCTTCGGTGTGATGGCGCTTATTTTGATTGTTTTCGGTCACCCATCCTAACCGGAATTTCAAACTGACCCACTACCGCCGCCGTGGTGCTTGTCGGCACCTCCGGCTTTTCGAGTTCCAGACCTTCTCGCATCCTATTGCCGGAATTGCCTAGCGTCGCTCCCTGCTTGGAGACCCCTCCGGTCGCTCTTGACGTGAGCTGATCCTGAGCGGCATTGCGTCGTCGTTGCGGGTGAGCATCGCTGCCGAAACCGGACATCCGGCCTTTCATTAGGCGCAATAACTTTGAAACAAATCCTGCTGGCAGGCGTTCCAGCATAGCGGGCGGGTTTCCGGAGGACCCAATGCCCGACGAATACAATGACATCGTCATCCCTCAAGACCACGACGCATTGCCACTTCGGGAGGAGGAGTATTTCGTCGTCTGCCCGGCGTGCGGCCAGGCGTTCGACATCAGGTGTATGGCAGAGGCGCTTCATCACAACGAGCTGGGCCATCAGCCCTACGACCTCGACTCGTAGTCGGCGGTTTTCGAGGACCTAACGTCGAGCCTGATCGAGACCAATATCAAGCGTAAGTTCTCGCTCATCTGCCGGCGTTGCCGACTGGTCAGCTTACAACGAATCCCTGTCGCGAGGGCGTAGCTTTGCCGGCACGCTGGGTCGTGACAGACACCTTGCAGGCTTTCAGCGACGACTTTATTGCCGTTGTGGTTGTTGTCGATGTGGCCGTGGCGCCGTCACCGACCGGTTGTTAACCCAGGGGAGGGCGCTTACTCCACCGCAACCATGTCGTCCAGTTCCGTCGCGACGCACCGAAGCAGACTTTTTGCGGGCATCGGTGGCGGGACGAACATGTGATCTCCATAATGGATACGAGCCGGCGCGCCCATCGCGTCTGACCGGCGACCAACCGCTCGCTGCAGAGAAAGTTCCCGTCGAGCGGGATGCCCCGCGCCGACACCGGCTGTTGTCTCGCCGGAGCGTTAACCCGTTGAAGTCCGGCCATGCTTTCTCAGCCGAGTGATCGCCGACTTGTCGACAGTAATCACCCCGCCGCAGTCAATGCGCACAGTGAGTTTGTTCCCTCCGCAATCGATGCGGGTGACGTCCCCAACAAGAACCACTCGGTCGCCGGCGCGGACTTTGGGTGGCGGATCAATCGTATAAGGATGGTCATACGAAGGAATGCTCACCCTGGCGCGCCCGCTGGGGAGAATCGCGATGACGATACCTGCTAGCGCAACCTCATCGCCGACCTCAAATTCACGGGGCATGTTAACGTGCAGCATGGTGTTCCTCCCGATGCTTTCCTAATTCACGCTTTGCTAAATTAATGCCCGGCCAACCAGGTTGGTTGCTTGCAATCGACTTCGTACGGTTCCGCACAATTCCAGCTGGGGTATGCACTCCCAGTTGGCCTCGGATCGGCCTTGTGTGCGTCAATTCTACAGAAATGGTTTTAACATTTCAGCGATGACCTTGGCGCGCCCGCCCAACCACGTGTTAGCGAAGCGACGGACTTCCTCTCGGTCCGGCGATGGCCATAAAATGGCTGGTTCGCGTTCAGGCACGTGGCTCCGGCAAGTTCGAGGAACGCCGACGCCAGAAACAGGTATCGCCTGCTGTTCCCAAAGTGACGGCTCCCTCGGAGCGGAAGTTGAACACCGGCCCACCGTTAGGTCCGGCTTCCAAACGACATAAAAGCCGCTCGACGGCTTTACCTGCCACCCTGGCTATTGGAGCCGGCCCGTCAATGCGGGTGTCTTGCGCCTAAGCGCGAGTCAAATTCGTTTTCAGCTCGGGATATCAAGGCCAGCGGCGCTCTCATCCGGTAATATTCAGCCAGGCCATATGTTGTTCGCTATCGTTGCACATGGGAAGCTCCGATCGGGGGACATTTCAATCACAATGGCAACCGGACAGACGCTGGAAGCGCCGAGCCTGAAAGGCTAGAACGATGACACAAGCTTTGCCCTTCTTCGCGCCAGGCTTCGAGCTTTTTGGCGAGCGATCCTGAGCTCGGGCAGCGTTGGCTGCCACCAGCCTCGTTGCCGTTCTGCTAACTCAGCAGAACGCCGAGCGGGCCATGTTCTAATCAATTCAGCCAACGTCGCCGGACGCCATCTACCCCAGACATGGTCGACGTTCGCCTCGATCAACTGCGGGTAGAACGCTGCCAGCTCCGAGGCGTCGACGAGTTCACCCGAAATCTCGGCGAAGACGACGATGCCGTATTGCTCCGTCGCCACGGTAAGGCCAAGCCGGGGTAAATCGTCAGCAGGCAATGGATAGCGACGTCGCCTGCGTTCGGCATACCGCAATCTGGCGGCTTTATATTCCCCGGAGTCTTTGGACGCTTCCCGTCGCCGTTTCCTCTCCTCCGGTTCTGCGCGGCCTGCGGCCTTTTCGATGCTTGGCCAATGGCGCCTCAATTCCTCGTAAGAACGGAAAGGCACCCTCCAGGCCCGCAGTTCGTCGTCCCAGCTCGCCCATGGAACGGCTTGCAGTTCCTCGAGAACCGTCCGCGAATATGGCGTGCGGATGCGCAGGTCGTCCGCGACTTCCAGATACCGGCTCGACAGGGGATCGAAGGCGAAGGCATCCCGTCCCTTGCTGTCATCATGTGCTGCTCGTAGGTCCGCCTCTTGCGCAAGCCAGCGCTGGATCCGCCGCGCTGCAGTCTTTCCCGGCACGAACCAGCTTTTGCGCTCGTCACTCCACCTGGCGCGCGGGAATGTCTGTCGAAACCGCTCAACCGCCGCGCGATCGTACGGAAAGCGCGCTTCGGCACCAGGAGCTGTCTGCGGTGAAGCAGGGACGTCGGATTTTTCCATCAGATTGCGAAGCACAACACTGCTCCCAAAGAACGCGGTGCAGGTCATTTAGGTCCGAAAGCACTGCGACGTACGGTCAGAGATGCAAGGGGAAGCAAGGAGGCGATCGGCGAAACTGCTCAACGCGCTGGCGTGGGAAACCTTCGCCGCGCCGAACCGTTTACTCTGCTCCAGGAGAGGTCCACTCATGCCCAGACGAGATGCAAAAAACCCAACGGCCAGACGGCCAACGAGCCCTCGTTCGCGTCCCCTGAAAGGCGAGGAGACGGAAGTTAACCACATCGTTGAAACGCAAAGTGTGTCGCCAGCCCAGGCGAGAGAGCTTGTACGGCGCCACGGAAACGATTGGCGTAAGATCGATGAAGCCGCCAAGTCCTATAAGGATGACAGCTAAGCACTTCCAAGCCGGGCGAAGGGAGCTTTGTCACGGGAACGGCGGAGTTGCAAAATCGAGCGGATCGGCTTGGGTGCCGAATGATCACCATCGCAACCTTCAACGCAAAACGGCGTGGCAGCGATCTGGCCCGGGTTCATGTTGCTCGTCTTGAGCAGACGCGCGGCCCTCTACACGTAGGACCTGAAAGTAGGCAGATGGTTCGGCAAACGTCATACGCAGGCCAAGCGCAAGTTCGGGCCGGTGGCACAATTTCGCGCTTCCAACAGTGAAGGATCGCCGTCGCTCACTTGCCATCGGGTCTCGGCACCGACGCGCCAGAAATGGAGTTCGAGGCGATTCTTGCCCAGGCGCAAGTCGTTCAAGGTGAGTTCGTCTATCCAGTCGGGCAGCCTGGGATCGATGTACAGCTTACCATTTGGAGCGTCGGGCTGAAAGCCGATGATCGCCTGCAGAAGCGAAAAACAGGATCCGGCCGCCCATGCCTGCGGAACGTTCGCTCCCTTATATTGCACGGGGAAGGTCGTAGGCGTTCGCGGCAACCCGGCGAACAGCTCTGGCATGCGATGTTGCATGAAGTAGATTGCGGCGCTGCTCACGTCGCGAGAAAGGCGACATGCTTCCGCAAAAAAGCCATAGCTCCGGAAGCCGAGCGCGATCAGCCCGTTGTCATGCGGCCAGACGGAGCCGCGTTGATAGGAATGTGGATTGTAGGCCGGGTGATCGGCCGAAAGTGTCCGTATTCCCCAACCGCTCCACATATCCCGACAATTCCCGACCAAAGACAGTGACCGGGGTTGGAAGCGACGCTGAGCACCGGCTTCTTGTCGCCATCCAACGCGAATGCATAGAAGCCGGATGCCTCGTCCCAGAAGACCTGGTTGAATCGATCGAACAAGCTCTTAGCTTTGAGGCGAAGCTGCCCGGCACGATCGCCATCGCCTCTGGCATCGAAGATTTCAGCCATGCGCTGCCAAGCATCATAGACATAGCCTTGCAATTCGCACAGCGCCTTGGGTCCCTTCACCAGGGTGCCATCGGGATAAACCAAAGCGTCACCGGCGTCTTTCCAGCTCTGGTTCTCGTACCCCGCAGCCGAGCGGGTTTCGTATTCCTGGAAACCGTCGCCGTCACGGTCCCCATACTGGTCAATCCAATCCAGGCACTTCTCGGCCGTTGCGATGTGTCGTTCGAGCAGGCTCGGGTCGCCGGTGCAACGCCAAGCGTTGTGGAGCACGATAAGATACAGAGGCGTAGCATCGGCCGTGCCGTAATACGGCGTATGGGGGATCAAATTGAAATGGGCGAGTTCGCCGGTGCGAAGCTCATGCATTATCTTTCCCGGTTCCGCATCGCGGTAGTCGTCGCGTTCGGTGGCCTGAAATCGCCCCAAAACGTCCAAGGCGCCGCGCGAAAAATCTGGGTAGATCAAGCCATTCTGCAGAGAGACTATCAGGCTGTCGCGACCGAACAGGCTTATGAACCAGGGCAGTCCGGCGGCTGGCACGTATTCCAGTTCGTCCGTTCCTTCGATCGGCAGCCGCAGCGCGGCCATGTCTTCGACCGCCTGATGGTAGAAGCGGTGAAATTCGCCATTGGAACAGTTGAACTTCAAGGCGCTGCGTTGCCATCCGGCGAGGCGTTTTGCAGTTTTCGACTCGAGGCATTTGTCAATGCAGACTCGGGGCGCGCGATAGATTGTCTCGCCATTGCCAAAGTCATAGAGAAGGCAAGCATGCCATTTCGCGCCCGGTTCGAGCTTGATATCGAAGCTGATCCGGCCATTGGCATAGACGGGCTTTGAGGCCATTCGGCGGACCTTGACAATGACGTCTCGCTTGAAGTCTCGATTCACGTAGGAGGTACGAAGGCTCGCCGCTCTGGACAGCCATTCCGTGGTAATACGTCCGCGGCGAATGATTGCGTCGGCCTTGACTTCGAAAAGATCGGCAAAGTCGCTGCGCATGGCAACTTCCAAATTGAAGCGCACTGGCATTTGCCCGTGGTTTACGAGTTCAAAGTCCTCATGCAGCCCCCCATCCAAGGCGCGGCCGATTACCAGCCCCAGGCTGCCTGCTGGCACATGGTTCGTTTCGGTCGCGAACTCCTGATTGACCAGATAGATCTTGGCGGCGAAGTAGGCGATGTTTCCGGAATTGAGGAGGTTCCATGCTTGCCCATTGGCAAAGATCTGCCAGCTGGATATCAGGCGTGTGTCAGACGCATATAAGCCGTTATAAGTGGGCCAGGCGATCTGGCCATCCGGTTCGGTGACAAGGAAGCTGCGTCCCTGGTTAATCGCCAGACGCGGCGGTCCGACTGTGATCTCCAGCGTCATTGGTTCAACCGTCACCCGACCGATTTGCATCCATCGGAACAGATTGAACAGCCAATGTCGGCCGCCGCCGCCATCTTCGGCCACGAGAACTCACGTCTGCCTTGAACGCCTGCCCCCAGATTGTCCCGAAATCATGCAGGCAGGCGAACAACGACCCGGTCATCGACGAGCTCGAACAATCTGACCTTCGAGCACATACCCGTGAACAGAGGCGGACAAACCCGCCCCCTCCAGCAGAACTGTCAAGCCTGCTCTGGCGAGCACATCCTCCAGCCGACCCACAACGAGGCGCGGCGGGCCTCACCTCATTCATCACCAGCAGCTGGGTGAAACTGTGAGCCCCCGGCCATTGCGCACGTCTGCTGCTCGCCACCAGGATAGAGCCGGCGATCTGGCATCCTCTAACGCGCGAGCCGGAGAAAGATGGACACGTTCTGGCGAGGTCCGGCGACACTGCAATTTGGTCGCTGCGACGGCACGCGTCCATCCGGAGTTGTCCTCGACCGTCTTTCATCAAAATAATCGCCGGCTTCAGGTGCTTGCGGGCGCCAACCTGCGACGTGCCTTCAGATCAAACTGGTGTATTCTCGGCGACTGTCAACGAGGAGAACGGCATTTGGACGCATTGGTGATGATACACAGACGCCTCTGAGCATCTGAAGCAGTGCAGGCCGTGCCCAGGCCAAAATGGCTTTGACTGGCATGGTGTTGCCACACTGGCGATCTGGGCTATGACGCTGTTCATCCAGCTCGCCGAGCACCGCGATACTCAGGCTGTGCACGCCAAGATGGACGAATTGCTTCGCGCAGTCGTCGATGCCGACAATGAGACGGCGAAGATTGACAATAAAAAACCAAAAGAAATTGAGGCGCAACGACAGCAAAACAGCAATGAAAATGAGCCCAGCCAAGGGACTCACTATATTCCCGGCCGGATCCCTCATGTCCAGAACTCTCATTGTCGTTGGTTCGATCGTAGTTGCCATAGGCCTGTTGTGGCCCTGGTTGTCGCGGGTCGGTCTGGGCAGATTGCCCGGTGACGTCGTGATCCAACGTGAGAACTTCACGTTTTATGCTCCGATCGGCACCGGGATTCTTATCAGCATCGTGCTTTCGTTTGTTCTGTGGCTGCTCTACCGGTAGCGAGGACGGCGAGCCCGCGTCGCCGGAGGAAAAGAACGACGCGGGCCGATCGAAGCTATCCGATCCGGCAGCAAAAAATATAAGGGAAAGAGTTTGCTGCCAGGGCAGACCTTTCCCTGCGCGCCGGTGTTCCATCGCATGAGTAAAAAAGCCCGCCGCACAGTTTGATGCGGCGGGGCCGATCAAGCGCTATTGCACCGGGCGGGGGCTCGGGGTCGGGCACGCCCTGTGCGCGCGGATCACAGGGATTTTAGATTAATCGGCTGCAATACGTCCACCAACCGACGGTTGGACAATACGACGCTTGATTCCGAGAACTTTCCTCAGGGGCAAGATAGTTGCCGGAACTCAGCCTTGGCGCGGCACGTTGCTAAGTCGTTGACCTTCGCAAAGGACGCAAGCAATGGCGAAAGACATATCTCGCGAGGAAGAGCAACGCGGCACCGAAAAAGTTCTCTTCTGGGGCGCTGCAATCGCCCTTGTCCTTTTTGTGTCTCTGGTGACCATCGCCCTCATCGGGACGTCCTGATCTGTTTCGACAGCAGGATTGGACCGGTGGGCGCGAGGTCTTGCCGGGCTGCTAGGCTAGAAGCCGCTCCCATCCGCCGTTTGTCGTCTCGATCCCGAGTCCAGCAGCAACGCGCGGAATTCAGAAATATCAATTGCGCGGGTCACAACTGCAGCAAAACTGTCCCAATCCGAGCCGATCGGCTGTCCTTCTCTGGAGAGGAAAAGCCACGAGAGGACGCTACAGGCCCAACTTCTCCCGCAGCGCATCAATGCGTTTAGAAGCTTCCGCCTTGCTAAGGCCGTCAGCATAGGCGTCAGGCTCGTCGGCCTGTTCGGCCAGAGTTTTCAAATAGGACGCTTGTGCGGGGGTCATTGGATCGTCTCCGCTGACCCAATCTTCCGGGTCCTTTTCGACATTTGCCGACGCCTCGATTTTTGGGTTGTGCCGGTCGACCATGCTCAATCTCCCTTGATGATCACCACAATGAGAATGATCATGATTTGTTCCGCCACCGTGCGGCGTGGGCCAATCGCACAGCTAGGCCGCTCGGCGCCTCACTCAAGATATCGCTAAGTATGGATGAGCCCGCTTCCTCCAATCGATGGATGAAGCCGATCGTGGGCCGGTGCTACTTTGATGCATCGCGCGACTTACCCGACAAGTGCTGGCTCCAGGGGCAAAATATGAGCAAGAGGACTCTCATTGCCATCGCAATCCTCGCGAACAGTGTCGGCTGTGCCGAAGCCAAGGACCGTAAGGTCGAAACCGCGACCCTGGGCACGTACGCCAATTCGAAGAACCTGCCGGTTTGCACCGCGTCGAGCTCAGTCTTCGAAGTCCTCGGTGATAAATGTTTTCTCGTCCCAGGTTCGATGATCTATGGCGACATCGCCGAACTCTCGCAGACAATCACCTTGAGTTGGTAGCCGAAGCAACAGCCTCCCAGCGCAACCTCCATTCTCCGGTATGACGTTGCCCTTGCAGGTGCTGCCGGCGCCCCTGATACTGACCAGCGCAATCTCCAGTCACCACGGGCCTCTCGAAAATTCTTGTGCCGTCCGCACCTGCCGTCGAGCGTGTCGCGCCAACATAGCAGCGCCTCTGCATCGTGTGGGCAACCCAACGCATGCCTTCCGATCCGGAAACTCGCTTGCGCGTTTCATCGTCCATTCGGCAGTGGAAAATTAGGCGGATATGGCAGTGCTCAGATTGGCGGCGCCGTTCTGCGATCCGCTCGGAGAGGGTGGCGGGTATCCGGGCTGGAAACAGACCAACGCCGGCGCAACCTCACCCTGAAACCAAAAGACAATATCCATGACATCCAACAGCTATGCCTCCCAAGGGTCCAAGCGCCTGCAGACATTCACCATGCCAATTTCCCTATCGCCGCTCCGATAATGAGGGCGGCATCAATTTCATGGAGCAAGCTTTGTCGCCAAGGGGTTCCGATGGCCGCGACCAGGCTCGTGCATACCTCGATCACCATCGCCAAGAATGCGAGACGCGGGAGAGGCAAGCCGCTTCATGAACCGGCTGGAAGATCCAAACCCAAAGTGGCTGATGGGTGGGAGCCGCAGTAACGAAGTGTAACCGGGTTGCCACTACAAAAGCTCAAACCGTGCAAGACCGCTGATCGATACGACCTCGATCTTCAACGGTCTTGCCCAAAGGAAGCCGCCGCAATGGAAATCGCCTCGAACGACGACACGAACAGTCATTTGATGAGGTCACGGCGCTTTGCGCCTCTCTTCTGGACGCAGTTCCTGTCCGCCTTCAACGACAATTTCCTCAAAAACACGCTGGTGTTCCTTATTCTGTTCACCCTGGCGGCCGACAAGGCGGCATCACTGGTCACGCTGGCGGGAGCGGTATTCATGGCTCCCTTCCTGCTCTTGTCCGCCCTTGGTGGCGAGATCGCCGACCGGTTCGACAAGGCCCTAATCGCCCGTCGGCTGAAATTCGCCGAGATCGCCGCTGCGGCTGTCGCTGTCGTTGGAATCGCGCTGGCGTCGATCCCGGTGCTGATGATCGCGTTGCTCATGTTCGGCGTCATCTCGGCACTGTTCGGACCGATCAAGTACGGCATCCTGCCGGATCATCTCGAGCGCAAGGAATTGCCTCGCGCCAATGCCTGGATCGAATCGGCAACCTTCGCCGCCATCCTCGGCGGCACTATCGCCGGAGGCGTCGTCTCGGCCGATGGCATAGGCGTCTCGGTGTTCGGGCCGATCATGATGATCCTTGCCGTCGCCTGTTGGCTTGTCAGCCGCTACATCCCGTCGACCGGTCTTGCGGCTCCCGGCCTAGTCATCGACAAAAACATCTTTCGCTCGACGTGGCGACAGCTGAACGGCCTGCGTGCCGACAAGCGGATCTGGCGCGCCGGACTGATGACGTCGTGGTTCTGGCTGATCGGGGCCATCGTCCTTTCGATCCTGCCTACGTTGGTGAAGGATTCGCTCGGTGGCGGAGAGATCGCTGTCACCGCCTATCTCGCGGTGTTCGCCGTCTCGATCGCCATTGGCTCTGCTATAGCCGCATGGATGTCGCAGGGCCGCATCGTGCTCTTGCCGGCCCCGGTTGGCACGGCGTTGATGGCGCTGTTCGGCTTGGACCTGGCCTGGACCATCTGGAGCACGCAGCCCTCGCTCAGGGCCGAAACGCTCGCAACATTCTTCGCCCGGCCAAACACGGTCCATGTTGCGATCGACCTTGCGGGAATGGCTATTGCCAGCGCCTTTCTTGTGGTGCCGACCTTCGCCGCAGTGCAAGCCTGGGCGCCCGAAACGCGCCGCGCTCGCGTCGTCGCCGCCGTGAGCATCGTCAATGCAGGCTTCATGACGTTAGGTGGCATAGTCGTCGCCGCGATTCAGGCAGCCGGCGTCTCCACTGGAGGGATCCTGTTCGGCCTCGCCGCACTCAACGTAGTCGCCGCCTGGCTGATGCTGAGATACCTGCCGACAAATGCCTTCCGCGACTTCGTTTCCATCCTGTTCCGAGCCTTCCATCGTCTGGAGGTGGAGGGGCTGGAGAACCTCAAGGCGGCGGGCCCGGCACCAATCCTGGCGCTCAATCATGTCAGCTTCCTCGACGGTCCGCTGGCTCTGACGCTGACGGATGAGGAGCCGGTGTTTGCCATCGACTACACCATCGCCCAAGCCTGGTGGATGAAGCCGTTTATGAAACTTGCCCGCGCCCTGCCGCTCAATCCGGCCAAGCCGATGTCGACCCGCACGCTTATCAAGATCGTGCAAGGCGGCGATCCACTCGTCATCTTCCCGGAAGGCCGCATCACAGTGACGGGCGGCCTCATGAAGGTCTATGACGGTGCCGCCATGGTGGCCGACAAGACCGGCTCGATGGTCGTGCCGGTACGCATCGAGGGGCTGGAGAAGAGCTATTTTTCGCGGCTGACCTCGCTGCATGTGCATCGCCAGCTGTTCCCGAAGGTCAAGGTGACCATTCTGGAGCCGGTCAAGCTTGAAGTACCGCTGGATCTGAAGGGCCGCAAGCGGCGCGCCGCGGCGGGCGCTGCCCTTTACCAGGTCATGTCGGATCTCGTCTTCCGCACCCAGGACATTGACAAGACCGTGCTGGAGAAGATCATTCAGACGGCGAACGAACGCGGCATGAAGCAGCTCGCCGTGCAGGACCCGGTCACCGGTTCGCTGAGTTACGGCAAGCTGCTGACAGCCGCCGCCGTGCTTGGCGAGAAATTCAAGCACCTCTATGCCGGCCAGCAGACGCTCGGCATTATGCTGCCCAACGCCAACGGCGCCTGTGCGACGCTGCTCGGCGTCATGTCGGCGGGCAAGGTTCCGGCGATGATGAACTTCACTGCCGGTGCGGCCAACATCCTCTCCGCTTGCAAGGCCGCCGAGGTGCGCACCGTGCTGACCTCCCGCACCTTTGTGGAACAAGCAAAACTCGGCGCCGTGGTCGAGGAGCTCGGCCGCTCGGTCGACATCGTCTGGCTCGATGATCTGCGGGCCACAATTGGCCTCAAGGACAAGCTGCTCGGCCTTTTGCGCAAGAATACCCCCCGGGTGGCCCGCAAGCCCGAAGACCCAGCGGTGATCCTCTTCACCTCGGGGTCCGAAGGCACGCCCAAGGGCGTGGTGCTCACCCACCGCAACATCCTGGCCAATGCCGCGCAAGCTGCTTCGCGGATCGACTTCCATTCGGGCGACAAGGTCTTCAATGTGCTGCCGATCTTCCATTCTTTCGGCATGACGGCGGGCACGGTGCTGCCGCTCATCTCGGGCGTGCCGATCTATTTCTATCCCTCGCCGTTGCACTACCGGATCGTGCCGGAGCTTGTTTACGCCTCAAACGCAACGATCATCTTCGGCACCGATACGTTCCTTGCCGGCTATGCCCGCACCGCGCACCCTTACGACTTCCGCTCAGTGCGCTACTGCTTTGCCGGCGCGGAACCGGTCAAGGCTTCGACGCGCGCGACGTATATGGAAAAGTTTGGCCTGCGCATCCTCGAAGGCTACGGCGTGACCGAGACCGCGCCGGTGATCTCCATCAACACCCCGATGTACAACCGCTCCGGCAGCGTCGGCAAAATCATGCCGGGTATGGAATATCGCCTGGATCCGGTCCCCGGCGTCGAGGATGGCGGACGGCTTTTCGTGCGCGGGCCTAACGTCATGGCAGGCTATCTGCGCGCCGAGAACCCGGGCGTGATCGAGCCGCTCGAAGACGGCTGGCATGATACGGGCGACGTCGTCGGCATCGACGACGTCGGCTTCATCACCATTCTTGGCCGCGCCAAGCGCTTCGCAAAGATCGGCGGCGAAATGATCTCGCTGGCCGCAGTCGAGGCGCTTGCGGGCGAATTGTGGAAAGGCTCGCTTTCGGCGGTCGCCACCATGCCGGATGCACGCAAGGGTGAAAAGCTGATCCTCATCACCGAGGCCGCTAACGCCACACGCACCGATTTCCTAATGTTCGCCAAGGCTAATGGCGGCATGGACCTGATGGTGCCCGCCGAAGTGCGCGTCGTTGCGAAAGTGCCGGTCCTGGGCTCAGGGAAGCTCGACTTCGCCGCCGTAACAAAAATGGTCCGCGGCGCAGAGATGAAGATTAACGCCGCTTGAGCCCGTCAATGGCCGACGAACCAAGCCGGCCCGCTCTCCCGCGCAGTCCCATGCGATTGCCGCCCCGGCAAGTAACGCCGGTACTTCACCAGGTCGCCGAAATCACAGGTTGCGCGGCCGCCGGTCTGTCGGACCTTTTGGAATTTACATATATGACTATCACGGATCGCCAAACTCCGCAGGAGCAGTTCTGGATCGATCAGTACTTTATCGCGGACCTGGAGACCGATCTCAAAAGCCAGACCCAGTGCCAGAATGATCAGCGATTTCGACGATCTCTGCTCCGCTCTCGCGCCAGGGCAGCGGAGGCAGCTTGACGGAGAAGGCAATCGAGGAGCGGCAATGGGCGGAGTGATCTCGGAAACTTTGCTTATTGACGCCTCCCGAGAACCGTATTGTGAGAAAGGCCGGATGGCTCAGGGGACGAGCAGAAGCTTTCCCGTCGTGCCACGGCTTTCCATATCGGCATGTGCGCATGCTGCTTCGGCGAGCGGGTAGACGCCGCCGATCCGGATCTTCAGGTCGCCGCTGGCGGTCCAGTCGAATAGTTGTCCGGTGCGGGCGCGAAGCAGTGCCGGCGTGTGGATATGATCGAAGAACCTTGCGTAGCCGATCTTGATGCTTTTCGGCAGGGTCACGATGTTGAGCGGTCCGGGACCGCCCAGCACCGGGCCGTACCAGCAGAAGGTGCCGGAGCGGCGCAGGGAGTCGAGCGAAGCCTGAAAGGTCTTCGGGCCGGAACCGTCGTAGACGACGTGGACGCCTTCACCGGACAGGCGAACGACTTCCTCGGCGAATCGCCCCTCGGTGTCTACGATCACATGGTCTGCTCCGGCCTCTCTTGCCACGGCGATCTTGTCAGCGGACGAGACGCGGCCGATCACCGACCCGCCATAGGATGGGCCGACGAGAACGACCAGGCTTTCTATCGAGGAAAGCACGCCGGCGACATAGTCTCCGTCGCTTCTGACGCCTCGCAGCGGATTGGCTGCCGCTACGACGGAAAGGCCGTCCTTTTCAAGAATCTCAACGACACCGTTCCAACTCGAAGAGTCAGCGAAGGCGCCGTGAACCAGAACGATGGTGGGCTTGTCGGGCTGCGCTTGTGCGTTACCGAACGTGGCCGCGATAATTGCGAGGCCTGCGAGCAAGTTTTTCATTGGAACATCCTTTCGTTGTGGGGTGCGGTCTTCACCGCGTCGAGCGCAGGTGAGGGGCGGGGATGCCGCAAACTCGCCCTCGTGTTCGCCCTGCGTTTCTCTGCGCGGGAACCGAGTTACGGCGCGTAGCGGGTAAAGACGTAGTCGTGTCCCTGGACACGCGTCTCGTGGCAGGCGAAGCATGTCTCGTGCTGCGCGACAGCCACGGAACCACAGGACTGAGCTTGCATTGCCCAAACAGGGCAGCAGCGCGCAATCGGGCGAAGAGCTGATTCTTGCGGCCGGGAGGCAACCGGGCGAACACTCCACGGGCGGTCGAGGTCGAAGCGGCCGCCGTCGAGCAAGCGGGTGCGAGCCGGCTAGCGGGTGATCGTGTTCGGGGGCCCAGCGGCGCCCGCGAGCGCCGATACATAGGCATCCGCACGTCTCAGCGGTGCTTAACGCAGGCATGAAGTAATCTACTTGGCCAAAAAATGGGGTATGCAACGGGTATCTGCAGGGCGCAGGTATCACGGATACACGCCTAGACGGCACGCTTCCGTTCCGGCAAAGCTGCGAATCGCGGGGCCACTGGCAATCCGCAGGTCGGCGGGTTCAGGCAATGCTCATTGAAAAGATGGGCCGCCGACTTCCCTTTTTCTGTAAAGCTCGGCCGGTTGTCGCTCTCAATTGCCGTCGATTGATTGGCGGGACGTAGCGACCCGGAGGGCAAGGAGACAAATCGGAGGGGGTCACCCGCTCGAGGCGAAGCCGAAAGGGCGACGCATGATATGCTAGCGGATCTGCGGCGATCCTGCACGAAGCGCGGGCGAGGCCGGCGCGAAGGAAGGACGCGGAGACCGATTTTCTCCTTGCAGGGGAGAGGGGATAGCGCCCCCTTTTTCCGTCAGGCGAAACAACTTCGCCCCGCTGGGGGAAGGGGACGCCGCGCCACTCCACTTGAATCTCCACCCGCTTCCGTGCTTGCCTGTCTCCCGCAAATCGCAGAGGGCGGTGAGCATGGCAAAGTCAGTCACCAGCATCGCACCCGACCCCATGGTCGAGCGTCTGCGCGCCGCCCTTGGCCCGCGCCAAGTCACCGAACAAAAGATGTTCGGCGGCACCTGCTTTATGCTCAACGGCAACATGCTGATCGGCACCTCGAAGCGCGGGCTCCTGGTGCGCGTCGGCAAGGAAGGGCACGCGGCGGCTGCCGCCCGCCCGCACGCGCGGCCGATGGAAATGGGCGGACGTTCGATGGAAGGTTATGTCCATGTTGCGCCGGAGGGCACGGCCACCGAGGCGGATCTCCGTGGCTGGCTCGACCTTGCGCTGGCATTCGTCGAAACTTTGCCGCCGAAGATCAAATCTGCCAAGATCGCGACGAAGCGGGCTTAGGCCGCTGGCCCGCCACCTTCCGCACGCGCCGGAACACATGGCCCGGAAGGGAGCGATTGGACATTGCATGTGCGGCGCGGCGACTTGGGTCTACTCGGGCGAGACCACCCGCAGTCCCGCAGCCATCTTGCCCGCGAACGGGGCAGAGCTGGCCGTCGTCTACTCTCCGGCCACCGTTTCCAGCTCGGCGGCGAAAACTTTCTGATCCCGGTCGACGCCTCCCTGAAGCAGGGCGGCGGACATTGAAGTCCAGGCCATCAAGCTCAACGATGCTGGAACAGTAGGCTTCGCCATTTTCAAGTACGACACCGCAAGGACCTCCTTTTTCGTGCAGCACGCTACGCTTTGACGAGTGCCTTGCGCGCCTTCTTTACCGGCGACTTAACAGCCGTCGCGGGGCGAGCAGCTCGTTTTGGTTTTTCCGCCGCAGTTGTTGCCGGTGCTGCCGTCTTGCGCCCCAGCCCTATTGATTTTGCCAGGGCCGAGCGGGTGGCCGCGTAGTTTGGCGCCACCATCGGATAATCTGAGGGAAGGTTCCATTTTTGGCGGTATTGGTCAGGGCTCAGATTGTAATGCGTCCCGATATGACGCTTCAGGGATTTGAATTTCTTCCCGTCTTCCAGGCAGATGATGAAATCCGGTGTCACTGATTTCTTGATGGACACCGCGGGCTCGAGCTTGACTGCGGCTGGAGCCACAGGTGTGCCGATCCCTTGCAAAGCAACATAGGTATCCCCGATCAGCTTCGACAACTCGCCGACCGGCAGGGGATTGTTCGACACGTAGGCGGAAACGATGTCGGCGGTAATTGATACGAGATCAGCCTGGTCGCTTTGGTCTGGAGAAACGGTCATCGAGTTTTCCTCTTGTCTAATGTCGCGCGTTGAAACGGATGGGCTGTTTATTGCCAAATCACGCAAACAATTCGTTATTCCGCCAACAAACCTCATTCGTTGAAAATATCAAGCCGGCAAGCTTCGCTTCCATCGACTCAGCCTGGGACGCGCTCGATCTCGATAGCGAGCGGCTGACAAGCTGGCACGCCCAGCATGGCTGGGGCGCTGGCCCGCGAGCGACGAATCATCAGCGCGACCGGCATGCTGAATGGTCAGTGAGGGGACGTCCACCTTGACTTCGGCACTTCGGCCGGCGCGTCGACGTGCAAATCCCTGGGCAGATCCGAGAGCCCTTCTAAGCCACACCGCGGCGGGACGCATCAAGACGAGCATGCGCAATATTCTTGCGCGAAATATTCCGAACTGAGGGCAAAGCAACGATGACCAACCGTACGTTTCTTACGTCCAATTGAAGCCAACCAAGAATAGATTATTATTCCGCTGGGGCGTATCGTTGGGGAGGGTTGGATGAGCAGTGTGCAAAGGGTAACTCCAGTTCTAGAACAAGCAATCGCTGCACTTCTAAACAGGGCCGAGTATGACGGCACCGTTTCGATCAAAGCGGCAGTGAAGGAAATTAGGCGGGCTGCGCCTTATTTGGCCGCATCCGATGAAGAGCTAACCGAGGCGATTTTCGAAGTATCTGCTGCGATGGGCCTGTCTCAATGAGTGGCATTGCGTATCCTGGTGATCTGGCTTTGTTAAAGCAGGTCTTTGATCGTGTCTGCGCCGAGGCAGGTATCTCCGTTGGTAGCATGGAGACGGAGCGCCTGAGCGTGAGCGCAATGGAACTCTTCTCGGACGGCGAGTTCGACGAGGCCGTTCTTTATGAGCGCCTTCGGCTTGTTGCCCGCTCCCTGCCGAGATGAGCCTGAACATGACCGCCGATCTCCAGGAAATTCTAGCGAGCATTTCGCTCGATACGAAATCCTCCTGTTGATACAGGAGGGGCAGTTCGCCCGCGTTGCACTGCTACGCGAGATCGGGCCAATTTTTTCTGGCTGATATGTGCCCACTGCTTTGCGTGGGCGCGAACGGACTTTTTGCCCTCTAAATGGCTGCTGCCTAGGAAGGAGGGATGCTACGCCGCGCCTGTTAAAGCTCAGAGCGTGCCCGCTTGTTCGTCCTCAACCTCCGCCTCATGGCGCCTGCGCCCCCACATGAACAACATCGCCCAGGGCGAATGACCATCCGCTGCCGCAGACCTTCCGGCTGAGCAATCAACCTTATCGCCACCACGACGAAACCGACCACCAGCCAGACGGCCAGGGCGACACTTACCTTCAGATCTTGCATATTGATTGCTGCTGAAACTGCCGACACCCTCGATGGACATTCCGAGAACTCCCGTCAGTTCCCGCCAACGCGGTAGCCGCGCTATATTCCGACTTATGGCACTTCATTGGTTCAACCCTCCAGTATTTGTGAAGACCGACCGACCCGGGGTCACCTACGGCGTCAATCACGTCGAGGGTGCTGCCGAGGAACTCATGAAATGGCCTAAGAGGGGACCTAAATGGAAGCTGGCGCTGCAGTCCTGCATAGATGGGTTTGAGGGCAGGGTGTCGCCTCAGGAGGTCCGCATGGCCTTCGAGGCCGCTGCCAGAGAGGAGGGGATGCTCCGCTCCTCTGGATAGGCTTGATTTGCTCGCCGATCTCAGCTCCCACAACGTCGCGTGTCCCAAATGGGAGCGCTATCGCCCGGAAAAATGAACATAGCAGGCGGTCCAAACGTTCAGGTAGCGGCTCGCTCCTGCGCTGAAAGAACAATCGAGAATTCCCCGATCCGTTTCGGTCGCTATGTCGCGAACGCCGATTGTCGTTGATTTGATCATACTTGCACGAGGCCTTTGTCGCCCTGGTTGTCGAGGGTCGGTCTGGGCAGATTGCCTGGTGATGGTGATCGAACGTAAGAACTTCACGTTCTACGATCCGATCGGCACCGGATTCTGCTTAGCGTGGTGTCTCGTTTGTTCTGTGGCTGCTTAACCCATAGCCAGGACGCCGAGCCCGCGTCGCCGGCGAAAAAAGAACGACGCAGGCCGATCGAAGCTATCCGATCTGGCAGCAAAACTATGAGGGGACGGGTTTGTTGCGTGCGCCGAACTTTCCCAGCCTCCGCCGCGCGAATTGGCGGGGGGCCGGTCAGGCGCTGTTGCACAAGGGGGACTCGGGTGGCCGGGCTGCCAGGTGCTCGCGGGCCGCAGGCGAGCCCATGCGCATGAGCCGCAACGTCATTTTGGCCCCAGGAACCTGCCTGGCCGCCCCACCGTTCTCATGCTCTTGGGAAGGAAAATATGATAAATTGCATGCTGCGACGGAATCTCATCACCATGTGGAATGAAGTACCGTTGTTGCCGCGTCTGGCGTAGACAACGCAATCGCGACATCCTGTTCGCAACACCAACGTTAGCCCAATGAATATAGCCGAACATCGCATCAAGCGTTCCCTCGTCTTCTTCCTTGTGCCGGATTTCACCATGGTCGCTTTTGCGACGGCGCTGGAGCCTATCCGCATCGCCAACCGGATGCTCGGTTACGAAGCCTACAAATGGCGGCTCGCCAGTATCGACGGGCAGCCTGTACCCGCTTCGAACAACGTGTTGTGCTCGGTGAACACGTCGTTGGAGGACGAGCGGCGTAAGATGGCTGGCCCAGATAGGGCATCGATGGTCATCGTCTGCACCGGCATCAACATCGATCGCTATTCAAACAAGTCGGCCTTTGCCTGGTTGCGCGAGGAACATAATCGCGGTGTTGCGATCGGCGGGCTCTGCACCGGTGCGCATGTGCTCGCGGCTGCCGGGTTGCTCTCTGGCAAACGCTGCGCCATCCATTGGGAAAACCTGCCTGGCTTCGCCGAGGCGTTTCCGAACGCCAACGTTTTTGCCGACCTTTTTGAGGTCGACCAGAACATCTATACATGCGCCGGCGGGACTGCTGCTCTCGACATGATGTTGAAGCTGATCGGCGATGATTTCGACGACACTCTGGTCAGGCACGTATGTGAGCAGGTGCTGACCGATCGAGTACGCAGCCCGAGCGATCGCCAGCGACTTCCTCTGCGAGCACGGCTTGGCGTTCAGAACTCCAAGGTGCTGACGATCATAGAACTCATGGACGCCAATCCGTCCGAACCGATATCGATTGGTGATATTGCCGACCATGTCGGGCTCTCGCGACGGCAGATCGAGCGTCTGTTCCATCTCGAAATGGGTCGCTCCCCGGCCCGCTATTATTTGGATATCCGCCTTGAGCGCGCGCGGCATTTGCTGATCCAGTCAGCCTTGCCCATAGTCGAAGTGGCCATCGCGTGCGGCTTCGTTTCGGCGTCGCATTTTTCCAAATGCTACCGGGAACTCTACGCCCAGACGCCGCAGCAGGAACGACTGAACAGGAAACATCCCGTCGCTGTCTAAAAAGTCACCGGCATTGCCACATCCGCAT
This sequence comes from Mesorhizobium sp. M0174, assembly GCF_040322275.1. Classification (NCBI taxonomy): domain Bacteria; kingdom Pseudomonadati; phylum Pseudomonadota; class Alphaproteobacteria; order Hyphomicrobiales; family Phyllobacteriaceae; genus Mesorhizobium; species Mesorhizobium sp. M0174. The sequence goes on along the minus strand of NZ_JAMYTB010000014.1, from coordinate 31,876 downwards.
CCGGTTCGACCAAAAGGGCTTCGACGGCGTGGCCGCACTCAGTCTTGCGATGGGCCCGCATGTTTTCGTTGCCGCCTCCATTGCACACCGCACGACGTCCGCAAGTCGCGGCAATAAAACGGGCCCTTTGGTCGAGTTGCCATTCACCCGAATGCGATCAGCGGATCCGTGGCATCGAGCCAGTCGCCGGCCAGCACCTCGGCTATGGTGCCGTCGCTTTTGGCATCATCGCTTCGACAGCAGCACGTCGCCGGCCTTCACCGCCCGGCCGCGCGCAACCGAAGGGCGCCGAGACGACGCCAGGTTTCATTCTCAACTTTCTCCTGAGGCTACTCAACAGATAACGAGTCCGGCGAGCTTGCGTATCCAGAGCAAGGACGCGAGCCGATCGGAGCAACTGATCCAGCAGCAATGGAAAGGTTTGCTGCGAGCGCCGAACTTCCCTGCGCGCCACTGTTCCGCTGCCGCCGCTGACTTCCATAAAGACGCTACATGTGCCAGGCGTTGATGCCTGGATGAAGAGAGCTGTGCAAAGACCGGTTCTTGGGGCGCTTCACGCCATATCCTTCAACGTGTCCAGCGGCCCTTTCAGGGCAGACCTGGGCTGGATCAACTCCGGCGCAATCAGGAAAATCTGCGGGGCCGTGGGAGGTTCATTGATCAGTTCGAACGCCTTCGCAATCATCGCCTCAAAATTCTGCCGCACCATGATTACGGGGAAAGGCAGGAAAGAGGCGAAGGGGTCATAGTCGTAGCAACCGACGACAAGCTCGCTAAACATCTCCGCCGGCCGGCCCGCCATGAAACGCAGCAGACCCTCCATATTGATCGACGAATTGATGAACAATGCGCGGGGCAACTTGCCATGGCGTTGGCAAAATGCCTCGAAGGCACGCAATGTTATGTCGGGCGAATAGCCGGAAGACTGTACTCCGTCATCAGGGTCGGCGCCCAACAGTGCCTTTTTGGTCGCATGGAAGGCGGCGATGCGCTCGCGGCTTGCGTGGTCGTTGCGGCCACCAAACAGAAACAGCTCGTCCGGTCGCAGGGGGTCATCATTGCCGAACTGGCGGATGATTGCCTCCGTCAGCATCCGCGCACCCTCATAGTTGTCGCTGATCACCGAATGCGCCTTTGCTCCCGGCAGGTCGATGTTGACATGCCTCAGTCCCGCCGCCTCGCAGACCTCGTGCACGCCGTCGGGATCGGTGGCGCCGACGATGAAGAGCTGGTCGATTGAGTAGGAAATCAGCGTCTCCGCGGTCCGGCGTTCCTCTTCCGGGTCGCGGCTGGCACTGACCACGACCGGGCATTGACCGCGGCTGCGCACATGTCCCTCAAATGTCTGCGCCATTGAGGAGAAGTAGCGATTGTCGTGGATGGGCAGCATCAGGCCGACGAGGCCAGATCGCGACCGTCGCAAGCCTCGCGCCTGCAGATTGGTGGTGTACTGGTGGCGTTCGGCGAGGCTGAGAATTGTTTCCGCCGTACTTTCCTTAATGCGGCGCTTGCGCCAAGTGCCATTCAGCACTGCGCTCACGGTCGACGGCGAACTGCCCGATAGCACGGACAGATCATAGATCGTCGCCTTCTTCTTGACCTGCTGATCCATCTGGCCTCCGGAGGTCTCTTTAGAGCAATATTCGGTTGGAGCAATATCTCCCTTGACGAGCGCACCCTGATGCAAGATAGTCTTTGCACCATCGATTGTGCAAGCGCAAATCGGTGGCGGAGGTATGTTCCCAAGGGGAACGTTATGGGAGGAGTTCAGATGAAAAAGTTGATGATCGCGGCGCTCGCCGCGACCCTTGTGCTTGGCGGCTCAATCGCTGCCATGGCTCAGCAGGCCGGCAAGGTCGGCGTCGTCGTCAAGATCGGCGGCATTCCCTGGTTCAACGCAATGGAGGCGGGCATCAAGGAGCGCGGCCAGAAGCTCGGCGTCGACGCATTCATGGTTGGCCCGACCAGTGCCGATCCGGCACTGCAAGTTCGCGCCATCGAGGATCTGATCGCACAGGGCGTCAAGGTCATAGGTGTCGTGCCGAATGACGCGAAGGTGCTTGAACCTGTCCTGCAGAAGGCGAAGGACGCCGGCATCATCGTCATCACGCATGAATCGCCCGGCCAGAAGGGCGCCGACTGGGATTTCGAACTCGCGTCCGCGACCGGCTTCGGTGAGGCTCATGCGAAGCTCTTGGCGGACAAGATGGGCGGCAAAGGTGAATATGCAGTCTTCGTTGGTTCACTGACAGTGCCGCTGCACAATGCCTGGGCCGATGCGGCAATCGCGTATCTGAAGAAGAACCATCCGGACATGAAGCTGGTCGGCGATCGTTATGGCGTCGCCGAGGATGTGGACAAGAGCCGCAGCACTGCACTTGACCTGATTTCCGCCAATCCCGGCTTGAAAGGCTTCCTTGCCTTCGGCAGCCAAGGCCCGATTGGCGCTGGCCGTGCAATCGAAGAGCGCCGGAAGGTGGGCCAGATATTCGTGCTCGGTCCATTCTCGCCGGGGCAGGGCCAGAAGCTCATCAAGAGCGATGCGATCTCAGGCGGCTTCATGTGGAATCCAAAGCAGGCGGGTGAGGTCTTCGTCACGCTGGCCGACCAACTCATGAAGGGCAAAGAAGTCAAGGATGGCGATACGATCGAAGGGCTAGGGACAGTCAAGCCCGACTTCGAAAACCATAACATCATCGTCGATCAGCTGGTCCCGATCAACAAGGACACTGTCGACGGCCTCGCGGCGATGGGTCTGTAAAGCCTCCCAAGGCTGTGGCAGCCGGGCTGGCCTCGAGCCTGCCCGGCTGAGGATGTGTCAACGCGATTGGATCCAGGGTTCAACTCGATGGCTGATCGGGCACTCGATGGCGCCGCATCACGGCCGTTGCTGTCACTCCGCAACGTCAACATGACGTTCGGCGGCGTGAAGGCGCTGAAGAATGTCAGCTTTGAAGTGCTGCCGGGCGAGGTGCATTGCCTGGCCGGCGAGAACGGCTCCGGCAAGAGCACGCTGATCAAGGTCATCACCGGCGTTTACAAGCCCGAGGCGGGCGCCGTGATCGACTATGACGGCCAGAGCTACTCCCAAATGTCGCCGGTAGCGGCGCAGGCCGGCGGGATTCAGGTCATCTGGCAGGACCTCGCCCTTTTTCCCGAGATGACTGTCGCCGAGAACATCGCGTTCCAGACTGTCATCGGCCGCTGGCCGCGGCTGGTGAACTATGCCGAAATGCGCCGTGTCGCGACCAACGCCTTGCAACGTCTTGGTATTACCCTCGATGTCGATCTCGCCCTACACCATTTTCCCATCGCACAGCGGCAGATCGTGGCTATTGCGCGCGCGCTCGTCGGTGAAGCGAAGCTTGTCTTCATGGATGAGCCGACGGCCTCGCTCACTCAATCTGAAACCGACTATCTGCTGGACATTGTGCGCAATCTGTCGGCGTCGGGCGTTGCCGTAGTGTTCGTCAGTCATCGCCTGGCGGAGGTTCTCGAAATCTCCAGCCGTGTGACGGTGCTGCGCGACGGCGCCTTGGTTGGTGTCTATCCGACCAAAGGTCTGACCCAATCGCGCATCACAGAGCTGATGACCGGTAAGACCTTCGACTATTCCGTCCTGCATCGCGATTTGAGCACGAGCCCGGTTATGCTTGAGGTTAAGGGGCTGTCGCGGCAAGGCGAATTCGAGGATGTGTCATTGACGGTCCGGCGCGGCGAGACGCTCGGCGTCACCGGGCTGCTTGGGGCAGGGCGCACCGAGCTGGCGTTGACCTTGTTCGGCATGCGCAAGCCGAGGTCCGGCTCTGTTGTGCTGGATGGCAAACCGGTCCGCTTCGGTTCCAACCGTGACGCGATCGCCGCCGGTGTCGCCTATCTTTCGGAAGATCGGCTGTCGCTAGGTCTCATTCAACCCCAGGCAATTGCCGACAACTTGGTCATTGCCTCGCTGGACAAGATTCTCTCTGGCGGTTTCATTTCGAGCGATCGCAAACGATCCCTAGTCACTAGTTGGATAAGGGATCTCGGCGTCAGGATCGGAAAGCAGGAAGACGCGGTCTCGACCCTGTCGGGGGGAAATCAGCAACGTGTCGCCATTGCAAAATGGCTGGCGACTGAACCGAAACTGCTGATCCTCGACGGACCGACGGTCGGTGTTGATGTTGGCGCGCGTGCCGGCATATTCGATATCGTTTCCAAGCTGGCCGACAGCGGCCTGTCGATTATCCTGATCTCGGACGAGGTCCCTGAAGTCTATTTCAACGCGGACCGTGTGCTGCATATGGCTCAGGGGCGCATTGTCGGCGAATATGTTCCCGGCGTCACGTCCCTACAGGCGATCGAAGCGGCGGTCTATGCGTAGGTTTGTCCGCTCTCACGCAACGGAGCTGGCTTTGCTCGCCGTGATCGCGGTCATCTGCGCCTTCCTGTCGTTTGCGACAGACCGGTTCTTCACCCTCGGCAATGCGTTTGACCTCCTGAACACAAGCTCGGTCAACATCATCTTCGCCGTCGGTCTGCTCGTCGTGCTGATTGCCGGCGGCATTGACATCTCCTTCGCGGTTGCTGCCTCCGTCGTGCAATATCTGACGGCAATCGTCCTTGGCTGGATAGGCGGCGGGAATTGGATTGTCGGCCTCACCATCGCTGGCGCATTGGGCATCGCGTTGGGCTGCATCAATGCTTTCCTGATCCACAGGTTCAGGATCATCTCGATCGTCGCCACGATTTCGACCTTCAACATTTTCTTCGGCTTGCTGATGTTCTTCACAGGCGGCGTTTCAATCTACAATCTGCCGGACTGGCTCACCGCCCGCGTGGTCCTGTTCGAGCGCGAGATGGCTGACGGCACGTGGGCGGAGATCACCCTACCCGTGCTCATTATGGCGATCTGCGTATTCGCTACCTGGGCGTTGATCACGCGCACGACCACTGGTCGCCAGCTCTACGCTTTCGGCGACAATCCGGAAGGCGCGCGCCGCTTCGGCATCAATGTTGGGGCCATGCAATTTATCGCGTTCGGCTGGCTTGGCCTGATGGCGGGCATCGCCGGTCTCGTCCAAGCGCATTACGCGCAGGAAGTGGTGCCCAACGCCCTATATGGGCGCGAACTCGACGTCCTGGCAGCCGTGGTCCTTGGCGGTGCACGGCTTGGCGGCGGCAAAGGCAGCGTGCTCGGCTGCATCCTTGGCGTTCTGTTGGTCTCGATCACCCAAAACGGACTTAATTTGATGGGCGTGTCGCCTTTCGCGTTCAAGATGATCGTCGGCACCATCATCCTGGCCGCCATTACCCTTTCGAACACCAGCATTGAACGGCTGCTGCCGTTCCTGAAAAGCCGGCGGATGCCTTCATGACGGTTGTGATTGAACGCGTCCGCAACTTGCTCGGCCCCGAATTGGCAGGTCCGCTTGCCGCGTTTGCGGTAGTCATGATCGTGTTCGGCATTGCCGCACCGAACTTCCTTTCCCGGGCTACTTTTGGCTCCGTCGCCTACCAACTGCCGGAGCTCGGCCTGCTCACACTCGCCATGCTGCTCCCGATCCTGACCGGCGGCCTGAACCTGGCCATCACCTTCACGGCCAACATCGCCGGGCTGACGCTCGCTTGGATCCTTCAAAGCCAGGGCGGCGTCGACGCGGGCATCGGTGCCTTTGTCCTTGGCTCGATCCTTGCCATTGCGGTCGGAGCACTTAGTGGACTGATCATGGGGCTCGTCATCGCCTACACCAAGGCTCACCCGATCCTGGTCTCGCTGTCGATGATGATTTTCCTGCGCGGTCTTGGTGAGTTCCTGACCCACGGCGGCGACGTGTCCGGCTTTCCCAGCTTCCTGGCGCCGATCGGCTACGGTTCGATTCTTGGGATCCCGGTTCCGTTGCTCATATTCATCGCGTGTGTGCTGATCTGGCACCTCCTGCTGACGCGCATGAAGCTGGGCTTCAACACCTATATGATCGGCTCCAACATCGAGGCCACGCGCTACTCCGGCATCAATACGCGCAAGGTGCAGGTTCTGGTCTACACATTGTCCGGTGCGATGTGTGCGGTCGCCGGCATCATCATGCTGGCCCGCTTCAATTCGGTGCGTGTCGGACACGGCGAGTCCTACCTGCTGATCACTGTGCTTGCCTGCTTTCTTGGCGGGGTCAATCCATTCGGCGGCTTCGGTCGCGTGATCCCTGTCTTCGTCGCGCTCGTGGTGCTCCAGTTACTGTCCTCGGGACTCAATCTGATGGGCGCCAACCAGCATCTGGCGACGGCGGTCTGGGGCATTTTGATGATCACGGTGATGATCCTGCGCTGGCTTGCCGGGCGCCTAAAGTTCCTGAACACAAACAAAGGGTGAGTTAGATGCATGGTTTTGGGGTCCACACCTCGATGTGGACGATGAACTGGGATCGGGCCGGCGCAGCGAAGGCGATCGCCGCTTCTGTCAAATACGGCATGGACTTTATCGAGATCGCGCTACTGAACGCGCCGGCGGTCGATGCCGCGCATACGCGCGCCTTGCTCGAAAAGCACAATCTTCCAGCTGTTTGTTCGCTTGGCCTGCCGGAGCGGGCCTGGGCCTCGGTGCGGCCGGATGCCGCTATCGAACATCTCGAAGTGGCGATCGACAAGACTGCAGAGATGGGCGCGCTGGCGCTTTCCGGCGTGATTTTCGGCGGTATTGGCGAACGCACCGGCCTGCCCCCCACCGAAAAGGAATACGACAACATCGCGCATGTGCTGACGGTCGCCGCCAAGCACGCCAAGATCCGGGGCATAGAGCTCGGAATCGAGGCGGTGAATCGCTACGAGAACCACCTTATAAATACTGGCGCGCAGGCCGTCTGGATGCTCGAGAAAGTCGGCGCCGACAACATCTTTGTTCATCTCGACACCTACCACATGAACATCGAGGAGAAAGGGGCCGCCAATGGTATTCTGGCCGCTCGCGATCACCTGAAGTATATTCACTTGTCAGAGAGCGATCGCGGCACCCCGGGCACCGGCAACTGCCCCTGGGACGAGATCTACGCAACGCTCGCGGCGATCGGCTTCAAGGGCGGACTTGCCATGGAAAGCTTCATCAACATGCCGCCGGAAGTCTCCTACGGCCTCTCGGTCTGGCGGCCAGTCGCGAAGGACGAGGCCGAAGTGATGGGCAATGGCTTGCCATTCCTGCGCAACAAGGCTCGCCAATACGGTCTGATCTGACCCAATGGATGACGGGCTGGAGGCGGAGGGCGCCTTGCGAAAGGCAGCCGCGGGCCCGACTATCCGTTCGCCCTGACCGCCGCGCAATACGATCTGTGGAAGCAACGGCTGCTCGCCAGCTGGGGTGGCCCGGCGGAAATCGAAACTTTCGGCTCGAGCCTGGCCGCAGACCGCCAGGCCCAGATCTGGTGGGCTGGGTTGCTGAGGGCAGCCTCCAGTCCCGGCGCGGTCGCGGGCCTACTGGAAGCGCTGCGTGATGCCGATGTCCGTCATCTCCTTGCAAAGTTTCGGTAAGGACGATGGTTCTGCATCGTTCCGGCGACCGCGCCGTTCGCATCGAAGCCGGGCGCTTCCTCGCGGCCAACATCCCAGGCGCGAAGTTCATTGAGGTCGCCGGTAACGATCATTGGTTCTGGGTCGGCGGCCAACAGCCGCTGCTTAAAAGCATTGGCGCGTTTGTACGATGTAGCTGATCGCTCAGCCAAAACGCAGTCGCTTTCGAGTGTCAGCAGATGTGGTAACGTTGATTGTCGGCGAGTGGTAGAGGTCCAGCAACAATGACTTTGAGACGAACCAGAGCTTACGGCCCATCCGGCTTGGTTCTAGCGGTTTGCACTGTGTTTGCTTGGCAGAACGCCACTGCCGCTCAAAATTGCGACGCAGCCGCGACGCCTGGCGTCAATTGGCAGGACTGTGACAAAAAGCTTCTCATCCTAGAAGGACAGGACCTGAGCGGGGCGAACCTGTTCGGTGTTGATTTCACTTCGACCGACCTCAGGAACAGCAATCTCGTTGCCGCAAATCTTGAGAAGGCAACGCTTGTGCGTGCTTCCCTGGCCGACTCGACCGCCAAAGGCGCCCGGTTCGACAGAATCGAGGCCTACAGGACCGACTTCAGCCGTATGGACGCGCAGGGCGCTGTGTTTGCGAGCGCGGAAATGCAGCGCTCGAATTTCCAGGGCGCCAATCTGACCAATGTTGATTTCACAAAGGCAGAATTGGGGCGTGCGCAGTTCCATGACGCCGATATCAGCGGCAGCCGCTTCTCGTTTGCCAATCTCGCACGGGCGGACTTCCGAGGAGCGACGTTCACCGCGCCGATAGACTTTGACCGCGCCTTTTTCTTGCTGACCCGTATCGAGGGCGTCGATCTTTCCAATTCGGCGGGTCTGTCCCAGTGGCAGCTCAACATGGCTTGCGGAGACGCCCGGACCGAGTTGCCTTCTGGCTTGACGAGGCCTGAAGATTGGCCCTGTCAATTCCAGCAGGAATAGTTGTCGGCAAGCCTGCGATGATCCTGAGACTCGCCGCTCGTTCATCGGAGAGGCTATTGGACATTGGAGAGCGGGATGCAGGTCCGCTACGCACGAACTTCAACAGAAGAGCAGGTCGCGGAACTGGAGGCCCAAATACGTGACCTCAAAGCCGCTGGGTTGCGAGGAGGTCTTTTCAGAGCAGGTATCAGCCCTGGGGATCGGCAGGAACTCGATCGTATGCTCAAGTTCCTGCGCACTGGCGATACGCTGATGGTCACCAAGATCGATCGCTTGGCGCGTAATACGCGGACCCTTGGTGATATTGTCGATGGCCTGCATGGACGTGGTGTAGGTCTGAAGGTCTTACAGTTCGGCAAGGAGGTGCTGGACACGACCGGGGCGTACGGTCGGCTGATGCTGAACATGTTCGCTGCTCTCGCGGAGTTCGAGCGGGGCCTAATAAAAGAGCGACAGAAGGCATCGCGAAGGCGAGGGCAGACAAGAAATACAAAGGGCGGAAGCCCACGGCGCGAGCAAAGGCCGGTGAAGCAGTCGTTGGGTATCAGCAACAGAAGTCCGTGTCAGAAATCGCCGCATCCCTGGGCATCGTTGCGGTTCCGAATTTCATATTATCCAAAAATTGGATTTCGTTTTACTCTCACCTGTATGGATCTGGCAGCAATGTGAGGTTGGATGAGGCGGCGTTTGGCAACACCGGGTGGCCGCACCCACAAGGGACATGGAGTCGCGGCGATCATGCTGCCGTTTGTCGCGGCTGGCCCGGTACTAGGCTTCTCGGCTATTACCTCGAGCTGCCGATTGTGTTCTGGATCGGCGTGATCTCGGCAATTGCGAACCTCTGTTTGGACCTCGCATCGGGGGTTATGAACTTTCCCTTGATACCGTTGGTGTTGATCGTGATCTGCGTGGGCATTCTTTCACCGTGGTGGTATGGCGCCGCCATCGGCGTCTTGGCATGGTCAGTGTTGGGCGGTTCGGCATGCTGCTGGCCAGAAAGTAAGCCGGGCCGTGGGCTGGTCAGTCGGAATCTGACGTCCGGCTCTTCTCTACAGATGGACCGGAAATGCTTCGCGCCCCTTCGTTTAACCGTGAAAGCTGCATCGATGCCTCGCTTCACTCCTGAGCAAAGGATCAGACTGGCCAAGGCCACAAAATTCGGGCGGAGAATGGCAAGGGTCTCACCTCGGAGCAAAGAGACCAACGTTTATCGCTCGGGGCATAACCTGCTCGCGTTGAACGCTATGGAGAGCGCAAGAACCATTCGAAGCCCTCGGCAGATGGACTCGCAAGCATATTCGATCAAGCTGCAGAGCTAGCCTGGTCGGAGGACGTGCGCGAGGAGCTCGGCTACTTATGATACACTTAACCGACGTGTTCGAGGGATGGAGCATTCGACAGCCGAATGACACCTGAATGGACGGCCAAGCTTTCGTGATGGGCAGGGTCAATGCGCACCTTGGCGGAGGGAGTCGGGGCGACCTGGGAGCCGCCAAGACCAGCGGGTTCACTCTCCCTTGTCGGATTTGTTGGTCGTAGCCTGATGGAGGAGTAGAGGAACCGGTTCGAATGTATGCCTTCGGCCTGCCTGGTAGTGACAGTGGTTCCGTGTCCGCTTCGCGCCTCATTGCGGACTTATCCCTCGGCGATCATCGCGACCGAAATCTTGAGCCCGGGCACCTTTACTGGGAGCTTTGCACCCTGGCGCGCCGGAGGGTTGGCGGGAAACCACCTCAGCCATTCCTCATTCATGCCGGCAAAGTCCTCCTCCTCAGCGAGGATGACCGTAGCACTCACTGCCTTGTTCAGGCTGGTGCCGGCCGCCTCCAAGATCGCGGTAATGTTGCGAAGTGCTTGGGCGGTCTGCTCTTGGATAGTCGTCCCCACGAGCTTGCCCGTCTCCGGCGAGTATGGGGCGGTGCCAGACACGAATACCAAGCCGCCAGCCTTCACAGCGTGGCTGAAGTACGGAGATGCTTTGGGCAGGGTCTCAGACGAGATAATCGTGGGTGACATGTATTCCTCCGGGGTCGATTGGAGCGACAAGGCTACTGTTCAATGCCGTAATGTCCACTTCGTGAGCAGAGCGCGAATGGCCGTGATGGGCCAAGAGCCGCCATCGTGTGAGCGGAGCGCCAATGACCAGAATGCGGTCGATAGCTGAACGTCAGCTTTCTCAGTATCTCAGCCAGAACCGGACAGTCCGCAACCGGCCCCCAAAACTGCCAGTCAGCAACGCCCCATGTCGGCCGTACAGTTCGATTTTGCGCTTGCACGATGTCGCTTTCGGAGCGCCGTTAAGGATCAGGCCAGTCTCTCACGGGCGATCCTCCAAGCGGATTCGACATGCCGCCGCGCCGCCGCTTCCGCATCCTCAGGCTTGCGTGCCCTGATTGCATCCATAATCTCGTTCATTTCGGCGATTGCCGCCTCGCGCCGGTTCGCCGAGGCGATCGTCATCGAACGCAGTTGGTTGATGCGCACGTTGAGGCCGCTTACGATCTCCCAGGCGACACGCTTGTCCGCGGCCTCAAACAGCGCTTCGTAGAACTTCGTCGTTGCGCGCATGACCGCCGGCGGCTTGCCGGACGCCCAGGCTTCGAAGAGCTCGCCGAGAGCATGCTCCAATACCGCCAGTTGCGCTTCGGTTGCCGACAGTGCGCAGGCGCGTGCCGCGATCCCTTCCAGCAAGGCCCTGAGCTCGTAGATCTCGTCGGTTCGGCCGAGATCTGGCTTCGCCACAGCCGGCCCGTGCCCGGGTATCATCTGCACAAGGCCTTCGGCCTCCAGTTGCCGCAGCACCTCGCGCACGACCGACCGGCTGACCCCGAGCTGATCGCATAACGGCCGCTCGACTAGCCTTTCGCCGGGCTGGAAATGAAAATCCATGATCGCCTCGCGCATGCGCTCCAACGCCAGCGTCCTCAACGTCTTGGCGGAGCGGTCGATGCGAAGCGTGTCAGCCATTTTTCCTCAATCCCTAAGCCTCGTGACAAAAACAGATTCCATGACCGATTGACAAGGCGCGCGGCACTCCATAGCATGGTATACCATAAGACGATACGGAAATCGATGTAGCCGCGAGCGGCTCCTTCCCGAGGATTTCATGCAGCCGACCATCCGCAAGATCGTAACCTATACCGAGAACACGCTGATCGAGGGCGGCAAGACGGCCTCGCGGCCCTTGCGCCTGATCGGCGTCGCCGCTGTGCTCACCAACCCATGGGCAGGCCGCGACTTCGTCGAGGATCTCTCTCCCGAAATCCGCGCCTTCGCGCCGGTGCTCGGCCAAGCGCTAACCAACGAGATCATCGGCGTGGCGGGTTCGGGCGAAGCGATCGAAGGCTACGGCAAGGCCGCGATCTGCGGCACGTCGGGCGAGGTCGAGCATGCCTCGGCACTCATCCACACGCTGCATTTCGGCAATCACTATCGCCGCGCCGTCGGCGCCAAGACCTATCTCGCCTTCACCAATCTGCGCGGCGGCCCGAACACGCCGATCATGATCCCGCTGATGGACAAGAACGACGAAGGCCGCCGCTCGCATTACCTCACGGTGCATTTCCAGATCGGCGACGCGCCGGCTCCCGACGAACTGGTCGTGGCGCTCGGCGCATCGATCGGCGGCCGCCCGCACCACCGCATCGGTGACCGCTACCAAGACCTGAAGGAGCTCGGAGACCTGCATGGCTGACGCCGCGACGATCCGCAGCAAGGCTCCCGACGGCACCGGCTTCATTCGGATCGGTTCGGGCGCGCCGGTCCTGCTCATCCACGGCGTCGGCATGAATGCCGAGATCTGGCAGCCGCAGCTCGCAGCGATGCAGGACCGCTTCGACGTGATCGCCATCGACATGCTGGGCCATGGCTCTTCGCCCCTGCCGCCGGAGAATGCCCAGCTGTCGGACTTCGCCGATCAGGCGATCCGCCTGCTTGATCATCTTGGCCTGGACCACGTGGCCGCTGTCGGCCACTCGATGGGCGCGCTGGTGGCACAGGAACTCGCGCTCCGCGCGCCCGCTCGCATCGGCGCCCTCGTCTGTCTCAACGCCGTTTTCCGTCGCCCGCCCGAGCTCGCGCAGGCAGTGCGCGAACGGGCGGCCGCGCTTGGCGGACCCGGCGATCCGTCGGCCATCGCCGCCACGATCGCCCGCTGGTTCGGCAATCCGATTCCGCCAGCTCTTTCAGACGCGGCCGCAACAGCGCGTTCAGCACTCGAAAGCGTCGATGCCGACGGCTATGCCCGCACCTATCGCCTCTTTGCCAGCGCCGACACCGCGCACGCCGATCGTCTGGCCGACCTTGCCGCACCCGCGCTGTTCATGACCGGTTCGGAGGATCGCAACTCGACTCCCGCCATGTCGGCGGCGATGGCGCGGCTCGCTCCGGCTGGGCGATGTGTCGTGCTGAGCGGCGAAAAACACATGATGACAATCGCTTCGCCGCAAAAAGTGACTCAACGCATAACGGACTTTCTCGACGAGGCGTCGAGTGCATCCGCAGGCGCCGAAGCCAAGCCGGGATTCGATGCCATGGAGTTCCGTCGAGCGTTGGGCTCCTTCCTGACGGGAGTGACCATCGTCACCACGATAGACGAGGCCGGCGATGCGCGCGGCTTCACCGCCAATTCCTTTACTTCCGTTTCGCTCGAGCCGCCGCTGGTGCTGGTCTGCATTGCCAAGAAGGCGCTGGGACATCACGCCTTCTCGACTTCGAGAGGCTTTGCCATCAACATCCTGTCGGAAGCCCAGAAAGCCGCGTCCGGCATTTTTGCTTCCAAGGCCGCGGACAAGTTCGCCTCGGTTGCTTGGCAACCTGGACAGACCGGCAATCCGCTGATCGGGGGATCGGTCGCGGTGTTCGATTGCTGCATGGAGCAGTTGGTCGATGCTGGCGACCATTCGATCCTCATTGGTCGCGTCCATGATTTTAGCCACAACGGTGCACAGCCTCTTGGGTACTGCCGGGGCGCCTATGTGACGCCGGGCCTCAGCCAGGAGGCGCTGGCGGCTACCGCTCCGCCCGGAACCGAGGTCGGCGCCATCCTTGAGAACGAAGGCCGCGTGCTCTTCTTCGAGACCGCCGAGGGATCCTACCAATTGCCGGCCGGTCGCGGCCTCGGTGCCGCGAACGACCCCCGCAGCCTCAGAGGAAAACTTGCCGCCAAGGTCATCGATGCCGAGCTCGGCTTCCTCTACGCGGTGTGGGACGACGCGACGGACACTGCCCGCACGCACGTCTATTATCGTGGGACGGTGGACGCCCCCGTCTATGCCGACGGCCAGATCCACTTTGTCGAGATCGAACGCATCGCCGAATTGAAGGTCGCCGACCCGGCAGTGCGTTCGATGCTGGTCCGCTATGCGCGTGAGCGCGCCGAAGACTCGTTCGGCGTGTATGTCGGCAACGAAGTCGAAGGCGAGGTCCGGCCGCTCGCAAAGCCGGCGCCGTCGGCGCCAATCCCTTCCGGCCCAATCCATTCAGGCCAGCGGTGAGACCGATGAAATTTTCGCTTTTCGTCCACATGGAACGCACGGATCTCGGCAAGCCACATTCCGAACTTGTGGCGGAATTGGGGGAACTCGTCGCGCTCGCGGAGCAAGCGGGCTTCGAGACGGCCTGGATCGGCGAGCATCACGGCATGGAATTCACCATCTCGCCGAACCCGTTCATCAACATCGCCTATCTCGCAGGCAAGACGACAACCATCCGCCTCGGCACCGGCACCATCATCGCGCCCTTCTGGCACCCGATCAAACTCGCCGGCGAGGCGGCGATGGCCGACGTCATCTCCGGCGGCAGGTTGGATGTCGGCATTGCGCGCGGCGCCTACAGCTACGAATACCAGCGTCTCTTCCCGGGGCTCGATGCCTGGGGCGCCGGCCAGCGCATGCGCGAGATCATACCGGCGATCCGCGATCTCTGGGACGGCGACTACGAGCATTCCGGGGAGTTCTGGCAGTTTCCGCCAACCACCTCTTCGCCCAAGCCGGTGCAAAAGCCCTATCCGCCAATCTGGGTGGCCGCGCGCGACCCGAACTCGCATGATTTCGCCGTCGCTAACAAATGCAATGTCCAGGTGACGCCGCTTGCCTCCGGCGATGGCGAGGTGGCGAGCCTGATGGAACGCTTCAACGCCGCCTGCGCGGCTCATCCCGACATTGCGCGACCGGAAATCATGCTCCTGATGCACACCTTCGTCGCCGAGGACGAGGCCGATGCCGGTCGGCTGACGCAGGACCTGTCACAGTTCTACTGCCAGTTCGGCGCCTGGTTTCAGAACAAGAAGCCGGTGCGCCAGGGCATTCTCGAGCCGCTAACCGAGGAGGAGATCGAGGCCATGCCGCAATACGGCCCGGACAAGATCCGCGAAAACCTCGTCATCGGCGAGGCCGACGCGGTGATCGCGAGGCTGAAGACCTATGAGGCGCAGGGCTACGACCAGTACTCCATCTGGATCGACAGCGGCCTGTCGCATGAGCGCAAGAAGAAATCGCTGCAGCTCTTCATCGACAAGGTGATGCCGGCGTTCCAGAAGGCAGACTCGCGATGAGCAACGCGGTCTTCAGGAACTACATAGACGGGGCGTTCGTCGATGCCTTGGCAAGCTTCGACAGCATCGATCCTTCGACGGGCAAGGCTTGGGCGACAATGCCCGCCGCCAGCATTGCCGATGTCGACCGCGCCGTCGAGGCAGCTCATCGCGCGCTGCGTTCCGGTCCATGGGCCGCGATGACCGCGACCCAGCGCGGCAAGCTGCTTGTCAGGCTCGGTGACCTCGTCGCCGCCAATGTCGGGCGGCTGGCCGAGCTGGAGACACGCGACACCGGCAAGATCATCCGCGAGACGCGCGCGCAGATCGCCTATGTTGGCGACTATTACCGCTACTATGGCGGGCTGGCCGACAAGCACGAAGGCGCTTTCATACCGATCGACAAGGCCGACATGGAGGTGACGGTCCGGCCTGAGCCGATCGGCGTCGTCGCCGCGATCGTGCCATGGAATTCGCAGCTTTTCCTGTCGGCGGTCAAGCTCGGCCCGGCGCTGGCTGCCGGCTGCACCATCGTTCTCAAGGCTTCCGAGGACGGCCCGGCACCGCTGCTCGCTTTCGCCGAATTGGTTAGCGAAGCCGGCTTTCCAGCCGGCGCTGTCAACATCCTGACCGGCTTCGGTCACAACTGTGGGCATCGCCTGACCAGCCACCCGCTCGTCGCCCGTGTCGCTTTCACCGGTGGCCCGTCGACCGCCCGTCAGATCGTCGCCAACACGGCCGAGAACCTCGCCTACACCACGCTCGAGCTTGGCGGCAAAAGCCCAATCGTCGTCTTCGCCGACGCAGATCTCGACAGCGCCGCCAACGCCGTCGTCGCCGGCATTTTCGCCGCGACAGGCCAGAGCTGCGTGGCCGGCTCGCGCCTGCTGGTCGAGCGCTCGGTGAAGGAGGAATTCCTCGCGCGTCTGAAGCGCAAGGCCGAAGCCATTGTGATCGGCGATCCGCAGGATCCCGCCACCGAGATGGGGCCGCTGGCGACTGTTCGCCAGCGCGAGCGCATCGAGGCGATCCTCGCCGTAAGCCTCGCCAATGGCGGTCGGCTGGTCACCGGCGGCGCACGTCCCCAGGGCAAGACAGACGGCTTCTACTATGCGCCGACCATCATCGAGGCGCCCGATCAGGATCTCGCCTGCGTGCGGGAGGAACTGTTCGGCCCGGTGCTGAGCGTTGTCGCCTTCGACAGCGAGGCTGAGGGCCTGGCGCTCGCCAATGACACCCGTTTCGGTCTCGCCTCAGGCGTCTTCACCTCGAATCTCGCCAAGGCGCATCGCATGGCGCGCGGTATCCACGCCGGCGTCGTCTGGATCAACACCTATCGTGTCGTCTCGCCACTGGTTCCTTTCGGCGGCTACGGCCTGTCCGGCCTCGGCCGCGAAGGCGGCCTCGACGCCATACGCGATTACACGCGCTCGAAATCGGTGTGGATCCGCACCTCGGACGAGCCGATCCCCGATCCCTTCGTCATGCGCTGAGGCGGCATGGCGAGAGGCCCAGAAGAACAAGAAACGGAACCAACCAATCAGAGGAGAACAACAACATGAAACTGATTTTTGCCGGCATGCTTGCCGGGTTGATGGCAACCACGGCCGCCAAGGCCGATGAAATGGTCTTCACCAGTTGGGGCGGGACGACCCAGGAAGCCCAGACCAAGTCCTGGGCCGAGCCCTTCAGCGCTTCGTCCGGCATCAAGGTTTTGCAAGACGGCCCAACCGACTACGGCAAGCTGAAGGCCATGGTCGACGCCAAGAACGTCACCTGGGATGTCGTCGACGTCGAGATGGATTTCGCCATCAAGGCGGCCAAGGACGGCCTGCTCGAGCCGATCGACTTCGCCGCCGTGCCGAAGGCCGATCTCGACCCGCGCTTCTCGAACGAGAACGCCGTCGGCAGCTTCTATTATTCGTTCGTTCTCGCCTGGAACAAAGGCGCGGTCTCCGGCGAGCCAGCCAGCTGGGCCGACATGTTCAACACCAAGAAATTTCCGGGCAAGCGCACCTTCTACAAATGGTCGGCGCCCGGCGTCATCGAGATCGCGCTGCTCGCCGATGGCGTGCCGGCCGACATGCTCTATCCGCTCGACCTCGACCGCGCCTTCAAGAAGCTCGACACCATCAAGTCGGACATCGTCTGGTGGGGTGGCGGCGCAGAGTCCCAGCAGTTGATCGCCTCCGGTGAGGCGACCTTCGGCCAGCTCTGGAACGGCCGCGTCTTCGCGCTTGAGAAAGACGGCGCCGATGTTGGCGTGTCGTGGAACCAGAACCTGACCGCCGCCGACGTCCTGGTCGTACCGAAGGGCGCCAAGAACAAGGACGCGGCGATGAAGTTCCTCGCCGCGGCAAGCAGCCCGACCGGCCAGGCGAAATTCGCCGAGGCGAGCGGCTACGCGCCGATCAACAGGAAGGCCAAGGCCGAGATGCCCGCCGACGTGGTCAAGGGCTTGCCCGACGCCCATGTTGACGGCCAGATCAATCTCGACATGAACTACTGGGCCGAGCACCGCGACGAGATCGCCACGCGCTGGTACGCGTGGCAGGCAAAGTAAGCGCCGCCTTTTCATGATCAGCATCGGGACGGCCCGGGCCGTCCCGATCCGCACTTCGGGATACCGCCATGTCGGTGGAAGCACAGCAAGGGATCGCAACGCGGCGCATGCCGGCAGGCTTCGGCGGCCTGCTGCCGGCGCTGATCCTGATCGGCCTTTTCTTCGTCGTGCCGGTGCTGGCGCTGTTGCTGCGCAGCGTCACCGAACCTGCCTTCGGCCTGCAGAATTACACGACCCTTCTCGGCGATGGCACTTACGCGCGCGTGTTCTTCAACACCTTCCTCGTCGCCGCCGTCGTCACCATCGTCACCGTGCTTGTCGCCTTCCCAGTTGCCTGGATGCTGGCGATCATGCCGGCCACGCTGGCATCGATCCTGTTCGGCATCATCATCCTGTCGATGTGGACGAACCTTTTGACCCGCACCTATGCCTGGATGGTGCTTCTGCAGCGCACCGGCGTCATCAACAGGGCATTGATCGGCGCCGGCATCATCGACCAGCCGCTGCCACTCATCAACAATCTCACCGGCGTCACCATCGGCATGGTCTACATTATGCTGCCGTTCATGATCCTGCCGCTGGTCGGCACATTGCGGGCGATCGACCCGATGACGCTGCGCGCCGCAGCCCTTTGCGGCGCGAGCCCGCTCGCCGCCTTCCGGCGCATCCTGTTGCCGCTGTCGATGCCCGGCATCGCCGCGGGCGGGCTGATGGTCTTTGTCATGTCGCTCGGCTATTTCGTGACGCCCGCGTTGCTTGGCGGCACGTCAAACATGATGCTCGCCGAAATGATCGCGCAGATGATCCAGTCGCTGCTCAACTGGGGACTGGGTAGCGCTGCCGCCTTTATGCTGCTCGTTGTCACCATGGCGCTCTACGCGCTGCAGCTGCGCCTTGTCGGCGCAAGACGCACGACCGGAGGCGCTTGAGATGCTGCTCGACTATGACCGCCTCGGCTGGCTGAAGGTCGCGCTCCTTGCCCTCACGGCATTGGTCGCAGCCTTCCTGCTGCTGCCTGTGGTCTTCATCGTGCTTCTCTCCTTCGGCTCGTCGCGCTGGCTGGCCTTTCCGCCCCCCGGCTGGACGCTGAAATGGTATCACGAGCTGTTCGCCGACCCGTCCTGGATCGAAGCGGCCCTCACCAGCGCGCGCATCGCCACGATGACGGCGATCCTCGCCGTCGCCATCGGCCTGCTCGCCTCCTTCGCGCTGGTTCACGGCCAGTTCCGCGGCCGAGAAATCCTGCGCGGGCTGCTACTCACGCCGATGGTCCTGCCCGTCGTCGTTTTCGCCATCGCCACCTACGCCTTCTTCCTGCGGCTTGGCCTCGGCGGCACCACCATCGGCTTCGTCGTCGCCCACACCGTATTGGCGCTGCCCTTCGCCATCATTCCGATCGCCACCGCGCTCGAAGGTTTCGACAAGTCGATCGAGGATGCGGCGATCGTTTGTGGCGCGAGCCCGCTGCAGGCCAGGCTGCGTATCACTCTGCCGTCGATCCGCATCGGTATCTTCTCCGCCGCGATCTTTTCCTTTCTAGCGTCCTGGGACGAGGTGGTCGTCGCGATCTTCATGGCGAGCCCCACTTTGCAGACATTGCCGGTTAAGATCTGGGGGAGCCTCCGTTCGGACCTCACGCCTGTGATCGCCGCCGCCTCCAGCCTGCTGGTCGCGCTCACGCTGGCCCTGATGATCGTGACGGCACTCTTGCGCCGAAAGCTGCAGACATGACCCAAGCCTTTCTCTCGATCCGCAAATTGCGCAAGGCGTTCGGCGCCTTCACCGCCGTTCACGATGTGACGCTGGAGATTCCGAAGGGCGAATTCCTGACCTTCCTCGGGCCGTCCGGTTCCGGCAAGTCGACCACGCTCTATGCCATTGCCGGCTTCCAGGATCCGACCTCCGGCGACGTGCTGCTGCAGGGCAAGTCGCTGCTTTCAGTGCCTTCGCACAAGCGCAACATCGGCATGGTCTTTCAGCGCTACACACTGTTCCCGCATCTCAGCGTCGCCGAAAACGTCGCCTTCCCGCTCCGCGTCCGCCGCCGGCCCGAGGCCGAGGTCAAGCGCAAGGTCGCCGACATGCTCTCGCTGGTGCGGCTGGAAGGCTTCGCCGGGCGTCTGCCCGCGGCACTTTCGGGCGGTCAGCAGCAGCGCGTCGCGCTTGCCCGCGCGCTGGCCTATGATCCGCCGATCCTGCTGATGGACGAACCGCTGTCGGCGCTGGATAAGAAACTGCGCGAGGAGATACAGGCCGAGATCCGCCGCATCCACCGCGAGACCGGCGTCACAATCCTCTACGTCACGCATGACCAGGAGGAAGCGCTGCATCTGTCGGACCGGATCGCGCTCTTCCGGGATGGCCGTATCGAACAGATCGGCACCGGCGAGGACCTTTACCTGAGGCCCGCCACCGATTTCGTCGCCGGTTTCATAGGCAACTCGAATTTCTTGCCGGCCGAGCATCTCGACACCGAGAGCGGCACAGCTAGCGTGCGGCTGGCCGACGGCTCGATCATCAAGGGCGTGAAGGCCACGCATGTGTTCCATCGCGGCCAGAAGGCCAGGCTGATGGTGCGGCCTGAAGCATTCCGGCTGACCCCCTTACCAGGGAACGCCTCACTTGTCGTTGAGATCGTCGACGCGGCCTTCTTTGGCGATCGCCGACGCGTCGTCGCGCGCACCGCGTCAGGCGATGAGATCGACGTCAGGCCGACCTCGGACGGTGCGGAACCGTGCCGTGCCGGTATCGCTTTGAGCCGGCAGATCTTTTTCGATCCCGCTTCGGCATTCCTGTTTCCGGCCTGACGGCCCCCGACTGCTCACCACGTCGATGCCTTGTTGAGGCCTAGAATAAAGGACCGCTTTTTAAATCTGCAGCGTGAAGCTGCCTGTCCGCTTGCGGCCCCCACGCACGATCCGATCGACACGCTTGGCAAGGCGACCCGGCACAACATGCTCGTCAAGGCTGAATGCAGCTGTCGCAACGTTCGCTACTGCCGTTCGGCCGATCTGATGATGGTTTACGCGGCGGCGCCGATCCCCTGAAGCTCAAATTCGACTGCAGCCGCTGCAAGCCCACGGTGAAGATCACCCTGCTTGAGGTGCATCCGGAACACCTGCCCAAGCGCCTGGTGATCCACAAGCCGATGAAGGTCGACGGGAAGATCCGTTGGACCACCGAGCGGTTCCGCGGATAATGGCATGCCCATAATCACCTTCTGCATCTGGAAGCTGCAGAAGTCAGTGCTCAGATTATAGTTTTGCCCACTATGGCGATTGCAATCACTTCTTATACCCTGACTGGGTGCGGGCTCACGGGTACAGCGAGCGGGAGGCGGTCCAGGCGTATCGCAATTGTGAAACGGCCAGCCTTAATCGACTCAACGCTTGCAAGAGCCGCTGTAAGTAGCTGTAAAGGGGTTGAGTTTCAGGCAGCGGGACCATTCTTGGAGCTGCAGCCTGATCTAACCGGGCCATGGCGTCGGAAATTCCACAACGCCGGCCCAAATGGGTGGTCCTTTGGCGCATGGCCAAATAGAGTCGCTCTTTCAATTAATGAGCTAGGCCCGCAAGTTAAGCGCATTGAGGTATACTTCAACGCGCTCTGGCTCAGAATAGGGCAAGCGGATAGCCCCATAGGCTGCGTCAGAAATACCCCGCAGCAACCGCCATGGTCGTGGTGGTAGCGAAACTGCCTATCGTGGGACGGTGGAAACATCAGACGCAAAACAGTCGCTTTAATCCGGACTTTTACGAAAACCAGGCGGCCGGAATCGACGCGAAGCGGCAGGTCGCTTGCTCCGGGTCACTTCACCGCCATGACCCAAACGAGCCATTCCGGCGGGCAAGCTCTAATGTCTCGAATGTGGTGACTACGACATTGGTTACACCTCGCCGTATCAGCGGTCCATCAAACGTGCGGAAGAAGGGATTTGCTGGTGAGGTCGGTTTCCTTTCAGAACAACCAATACTATGATCCGCTGGGGCAAGGCCGACAATGGATCGCAAGCTTTCCGCGATTTTAGCCGCAGATGTAGTGGGCTATTCGGCTCTGATGGAGCGCGATGAGGCCGGTACATTCGAACGCCTTCGTGCCGGGCGCAAAGAACTGTTCGAACCCGAAATTGCTCGCCACCACGGCCATATCTTCAAGCTGATGGGCGATGGGATGCTGTCCGAATTCGGCAGTGTCGTCGATGCCGTCGAATGTGCAGTGTCGCTGCAGCGCGGCCTGTCCGAGCGCAACGCCTCGCTTCCCGAAGCGGAACAGATTCAGGTGCGGATCGGTATCAACCTCGGCGAGGTGATCGTTGACGGCGACGACCGGTATGGCGATGGGGTCAACATCGCGGCCAGACTTCAGCAGATGGCGGAGCCAGGCGGCATCTGCGTCTCGGGAAAAGTGGCCAAGGAGGTCGAGAGGAAGCTGGCGTTCACGTTTGAGTCAATGGGCGAACAGAGGGTCAAGAATATCACCGAACCAGTTCGGACCTATCGCGTACTGCTCAATCCAGCGGCAGCGGGCAAGGCCCTCCATGCTCACCGCCAGCCGCGCGCCTGGCGTTTTCCGGCCGCGGCGGGAATTCTCGTCCTGGCTCTCGGCCTCGCAGCAGCATGGTGGCAGCGATGGGAGAGGCCTGCACAGCCTGCCGTTCCAACCGTCAGCGAGACAGCCGACGCTCGGCCCTCGCTAGTCGTCCTGCCCTTCGACAATCTCAGCGACGACAAGGAACAAGAATATCTCGCCAACGGCTTCACTGAGGATCTGACGACCGCACTGGCGCGTGTGCCGGGTCTTTTCGTCTTCTCCCCCAACGCGGCCTCCGCTTACAAGGACAAGGACCCGAAGCCGGAGGAGATAGCGGCGGCATTGGGCGTCCGGTACCTGCTGAAAGGCTCGATTCGCCGCGTCGGCGACGACATGCGCATCAATGCGCAGCTAATCGATGGCGGGACTTCCAGACATCTCTGGGCGGAGCGTTTCGACGGCCGGTGGGCAGACGTATTCGCGCTGCAGGACGGCGTTGTCAGCAGCATCGCGGGTGCGCTCCAGCTC
Organism: Mesorhizobium sp. M0174; assembly: GCF_040322275.1. Classification (NCBI taxonomy): domain Bacteria; kingdom Pseudomonadati; phylum Pseudomonadota; class Alphaproteobacteria; order Hyphomicrobiales; family Phyllobacteriaceae; genus Mesorhizobium; species Mesorhizobium sp. M0174. The sequence continues at coordinate 9,246 of NZ_JAMYTB010000014.1, read as the reverse complement.
CGCCTGGTGAGCGGCGCGCCGGCTACCCGGGCCGGAGGCACCAGTAATCCCGAGGCCTATGAGGCCTATCTCAAGGGGATGGACATCTACAACCGTATCAACACGCCCGAGGAGTTTGCGCAGGCTGTGAAGTATTTCCAGCAAGCCGTGCAACTCGACCCCGATTTCGGCGCGGCGTACGCCCAGCTCGCCTGGGCCTACTGGGACGCGGATGTCGGTCGGGTCGTAGTAATGGGGCTTACGACCGACGTGGCCCAGGGCAAGATCTATGAAACCCTGGAAGCGGCGGCCAGGGATCCTTCGCCGGGCTACTATCAGCTCGTCGCCGAGTTGATGGTCCGCGAGCACGACTCGGACGACGCAGTTACCGTTCTTCTGAAGTCGGTGGCGCTCGATCCCAGCGATACTTGGAATTATCTCTCGCTGGCCAATGCTCTGAATTTCAACGGCAGGCCGAAGGAAGTGCTTAGCTATCTCGATGCGGCTGCGCGCGTCGACCCAAACTCGTGGATGGACTACAGGCGCTACCAAGCCGGACTGGCCGAGTTCGGCCAGGAGAAGTTTGAGGACGCGGTTCGCTCTATCGAGAAGATGGACCTTATATCGGCCGATCCACGGGCGAAATTTTATGCCCTGCAGGTCCTTATTTCGGCTTATGGGCATCTTGGGCGCACAGACCAGGCCGCGCCGGCTTTGGAAACGCTTAGGAAGGTTGTTGGGCGGGTGGACAGGGGGCCGAGCCAGTTGATGACCCAGGATTACATGGTGTTCAAGAATACGGCCGATATCGAACGCCTTTTGGCCGGGCTGACCAAGGCAGGTGTGCCAGAGCTGCCGGCATTGGCAAAGGCAGGCATGAATCCGAAGGACCGGCTCACAGGGGCGGAAATAAGGTCTCTAATGTTCGGCCACGAAACGCGCGGAAAATTGGTAATGCCCACGTTCCTGCCGATGCAGCGCACAACCTCGGTCGACGGCGCCGTCAGCGAGACCGTTGGCCAGAGGAGCCGCTCAGGAACCTCCTGGGTGCAAGGCAATTTCCTGTGCAATGCCTTTCCCAGAGAGCTGACAAGCTGTGGAGCAATTTATCGCAATGTGTTCAGGACGCCGGGGCGCGACGACGAATACAAGGCCGTTTACCGCGGGCACCAGTTCGAGTTTTCGGTCGTCAAGTGAGCTCCCAAATGCCGCAAGGCCGTAAGTCTGCTTGCCGAGTAGACGCGACGTTGTTGGCATAACTGCAAACGTCGACAATTGGCGCTTCTTTCTCGTTCCGTTCGAGGGAAGCTACGGAAGAAGACCACCTCTCGCGACCCTCCCTTGTCGCGAAAACTCCCGATCAAAGCGACGGCTTTGCAACTGACTTTTGCACAGTCGCAGAACTCAACTTTTGCGACAACATTTCCTGATTCCCGATTTCCTTCTGATGTCGAGCCCAGACGCGCTTCACCTGCGCTTCGCTGCAGCCGGTCAGCTTCGCCGTCCTGCTGATACTGTTGCCGCCAGACCGGAAGACAATAATGAAATAATGCGTTCGTGTGTCACCAGGTCAGCTTGGCGTCCGGCATATTTCCCGCCCGCCTTTGCCAATTCGATGCCTTGCCTCTGGCGTTCGCGACGATCCTCGAAGTCGTCTCGAGCCATTTGCAGGGCGAGCTTCAGCAACATTTCCTGAATGGACTCGAGCACGATCTTGGCAACGCCGTCGGCGCTGGCCGCGATGTCGCTAAGATCCACCAAACCAGGTACGGCAAGACGAGCACCCTTATTGCGAATTGTTTCGATCAGCTTTGCAGCTTCAGGCAAAGGCAGCCGACTGATGCGGTCTATCTTCTCCGCAACGACAACCTCCCCCGGCTGAAGATCCGCGATGAGACGAAGCAGCTCCGGCCGGTCGGCGCGAGCGCCGGATGCCTTCTCGCGGTAGACGCCGGCGATGTAGTATCCGGCATCCCTCGCCTCAGCGACGATCGATCCCTGGCGATCAAGATCCTACCCTTGCGTACTGACCCGCAGATAAACACGAGCAACGTGCATATCCCCCTCCTGCTCGGCTCATTTATATATATCCTATCTGGCTACGTGCGCGACGGCGGTCAGCGTTGCTTGTCTTGCTCAGTGGCCTACAGGGATGAAACTACCTGCCATTGGCTCCCGAAACTCGCTTCCGCTTCTCGCCAGAGGAGAACTTCGGCCCGCCCCCTTTGTGCACTGTGCGCTTCAGCTGTGGCCCGTTGCAGGCCTTCCCAAGCGACGGCTCCACGGAAAATCTTGACCCGTTAGAGATCTGCGTTGCGAATGGCAGCAATGCGCCGATAGTGTTGAGAAAGTCCGGAGCGCGGCAAAACAAGTGCCGACGATAGAACCCCATTTCAAGGCAAGGACTTTTCCGGAATCAGGATTCACGACCGGCGTCTTGACTGAACGCTATTCTACGCAAACGTCCCAAAAGATCAGTCGCGGACTTTTTCAACACTATCCGCCAAGAGCGGTCGTGCGCCGTTTCAGCGTGCGCGCTGAAGCAGTCAGGCCGACAGAAGCTTTCCGATGTCTCGGCGTGGCGGAGCCCCGAACAGCCGGGCATATTCCCGGCTGAACTGTGAGGGGCTGGCATAGCCCACCTCAAAGGCGACCGCTTCCGCCGACATTTCGCGCGACAGCATCAGCCGGCGCGCCTCCATCAGGCGGATTTGCTTTTGAAACTGCACCGGTGTCATCGCGGTCATTGCCTTGAACTGACGATGGAAGGCTGTCGGGCTCAGGCCGGCGAGTGCGGCAAGATCATCGACGCGCACCTGCTTGTCGAAATTGCCCCGCAATGCGTGGATCGCTTCGACCAGACGCCGGTTTCGCTCCGCGCCGACGACCATGCGGGCGAAGACAGCGCCATGTGGCCCGGCCAGCAGGCGGTAGCAGAGTTCGCGCTTGACGCCGGGATAGAGCAGCGGGATTGCCTGCGGCTCGCCAAGCAGGCTGACGGCGCGCGCGGCGCAGCCGAGGATCGCCTCGTTGAGCTCCATAACGAAGGCGGCATGCTCGTCGGAGGCCGGAGTGGGCGGTGCCTCCATGCTTTCATAGACTTCGCGTAGGATTGCCTGGTCGAGTTCGATGACGGCGCTGAGATAGGGCGCATCCGGCGCGCCGTGCACCACCTGGCTTGCACCCGGCATCTCGACGCTGACGACCATGGCCTGGCTGGTGCGATAATGGAGCCTCCGTTCGCCGAACGTCGTCCATTTCGCGCCCTGCACCACGATGCAGAGCGCCGGCCGGTGGATCAGGTGGTTCGGATGCCGCTCGGAGAAGGATCGCAGCAATGCCAGCCCGTCGATCGCGGTGAAATAGGGGCTCTTGTTTCCATGAGCCGCAAACGCGGCGACGACAGCATCACGCAACATCGAAAGAGTGCTCAATCGGATTCCCCGCAAATCTGGAATTACAAACTAACGCCGGAGGCAGGATCAGGCAAGAAAGAAGCCGGTTCCGGCATGTTCGCCCGTGCTTCGCCCTCTTATGTTCACCGTCATCAACAAAGGAGAACGGCGATGACACAGAATTCCGAACGCAAAATCGCAATCGTCACCGGCGGCAGCCGCGGGCTGGGCCGCAACACCGTGCTCAACCTCGCCAGACGTGGTGTCGACTCAATCCTCACCTACAATTCCAGCAGGGCGGAAGCCGAAAAGGTCGTGGCCCTGGTTGCTGAAGCCGACGCCAAAGCCATTGCCCTCAAGCTCGACACCGGCGACGCCCACGGTTTCGACCCTTTCGTCGACGCCGTAAAGCAGGCGCTTGCCGATCTGGGCGCCGAGCGCTTCGACTACCTCGTCAACAATGCCGGAACCTCGCACCACAACAGCATCGAGGCGACGACGGAAGATGAACTGGACATGCTTTACAATGTGCACTTCAAAGGCGTTTTCTTCTTGACGCAGAAGCTCTTGCCGCTGATCAATGACGGGGGCCGGATCGTCAACCTGTCGAGCGGCCTGACTCGCATCATCGTTCCTGGCAGTGCTCCTTACGGTGCGATGAAGGGAGCGGTCGAGGTGCTGACCCGGTACATGGCAAAGGAGCTGGGACCGCGTCGCATCGCCGTCAATGTCGTCGCGCCTGGCGCCATCCAGACCGACTTTAGCGGCGGTATGGTGCGCGACAATCCGGATCTGAACCAGCGTGTCGCCGAAATGACGGCGCTGGGCCGCGCCGGCCTGCCCGACGATATCGGTCCGATGATTGCCTCGCTGCTCTCTGCGGACAACCGCTGGGTCAATGCCCAACGCATCGAGGTCTCTGGCGGCATGTCAATCTGAGATGCCGCTCCGGACCGGGTTCAAATAATTCTACCGCTTCGCAAACGATGGAGATTCGTCATGATGATGAACAGACGCACATTTTCGAAAACTTTGCTCGTCGGTGCTGCCACGTCATTTGTTGCGACACATGCCGGCCTGGCCGCCACACACACGCCTCCAAAGGCGCGCAATGTCGTTCTCGTGCATGGACTTTTCGCCGACGGATCATGCTGGGCCGAGGTTATCGCCCGGCTGCAAGCGAAGGGCCTAAACTGCACGGCGGTCCAGAACCCGCTCACCACGCTGCCCGATGCCGTGGCGGCCGCCCGGCGCATCCTCGACCGGCAGGACGGTCCGACTGTCTTTGTCGGCCACTCCTTTTCGGGGATGATCCTCACCGAAGCAGGCGTACATCCGAACGTCTCTTCACTGGTTTATGTCGCTGCCCGAGCACCGGATGCAGGTGAGGACTATGCAGCTTTGGCAAAAACCTACCCGACACCACCCGCAACCGCGGGCATTGTCTTCGACGGCGACGAAGGACGGCTGACGGAAGAAGCGTTCCTGCGCGACTTCGGGGGCGATCTTCCCGAGGCCAGGGCGAGGGTTCTCTATGCCGTTCAACAACCATTCCAAAAGGCGTTGCTCACCGGCAAAACCTCAAACGCTGCTTGGCGTTCCAAGCCAAGCTACTACGCCGTTTCGACGCAAGATGGGACGATAAATCCAGACCTGCAGCGTTTCATGGCCAGACGCATGGGCGCTAAAGCCATCGAACTCAAATCCAGCCATCTGTCGCTCATTTCGCATCCAAATGAGATCACCAAGCTCATTCTGGAAGCTGCCGGGCAATCATGACATTGGATCCCCTGACGCCGCGCGAGCCGATATTCCGAGCCTGATCGCTGCCGGCAAGGCCAACGGGGAGATCGCCGAGGCACTCGGAAAAACGCCGGCCCGGATGGCCGCGAAGGATGACGAATTGCGGCGCGGCTAGAGTTGGAGTCGACAAACGAGAGCGGCATCGAGGAATACCTAGCCCAGAACGCACCGTTCATCGATGCCGTGGTAAGACCACCACCAAAGACCTTATGACGGCTCCGGGTCGGCAACGGCCATGGCCAGGCCGCCTGCAGGAAGCGCTGCTATTTGACCTTCCCGCTCCGAAACCTGCTGGTCTCTTCACGGCCCCAAACGTGAAGGGCCTGAGTGGTGGCTTCACGATGTCCTTAGTCGGCGCAAGGCGATGTAGCGAGCAATTGCATCGTTGGTCTTCATGGACAGGCTCGCTGACCAGGTTCGGGCAGGCAAAGCTAATAAGGCGCGGTCTTGGTTCACGTTCGGGTACATCGCGCCAAGCCTCCTTCGCGCCGGTAGCGTCCTAGTTTGAATTCCGGCGTATGACGACCCATACTCGAGTTTCCTGCTCGTGGACTCGGCCGGCGGTCGTCCGTACAATCCTTGTCCTGTTGTTCTTGAAGGCAATGCACTACATGCCCGAAGGACGCGTTCAACGCCGCCTCGCGGCCATCCTTGCCGCTGACGTGGCGGGATACACCCGGCTCATGGGCAGGGATGAGGTTGGCACGCTTGACGCATTGAAGGAAATCCGGGCCGGGTTGATCGACCCAAAGATCGCCGAGCACAAAGGCCGCATTTTCAAAACGACGGGCGATGGTGTCCTGGCGGAGTTTCCAAGTGTCGTGAACGCCGTGGCTTGTGCCGTTGCCATGCAGCGTGCCATGTCGGATCGCAACGCAGACTTGTCCGAGGACCGAAAGATACAATTCCGCATTGGGATCAACCTCGGCGACGTCATCGTCGAGGATGACGATCTGTTCGGTGACGGCGTGAACGTGGCGGCGAGGCTCGAAGGCATCGCTCCCGTTGGAGGTGTTATGGTTTCGGGCACAGTGCGAGATCACCTCGGAAACCGGCTTGACGTGCAATTCGACGACAACGGTGAGCAGATACTTAAAAACATTGAGCGACCCGTGCGAGCTTATGCGGTGCGTCTCGACGGTCCCGGAGCGAACACCACTTCGCCGACCTCGCTTTCTGATAAACCTTCCATCGCTTTGCTGCCGTTCGTCAATATGAGCGACGACCGTCAGCAGGACTACTTTGCGGATGGGATTACAGAGAACGTCATCACCGGATTGTCTCGGTTTCGCGATCTTTTCGTCATCGCGAGCAATTCGACGTTCGCCTACAAGGGCAAAGCCACCAAGATACAGGATGCCAGCCGGGAGCTGGGTGCCCGCTATATCTTGGAGGGCAGCGTACAGAGGTCGAAGGACCGTGTCCGGGTTACGGCCCAGCTCATTGACGGCAAGACTGGTCGGCACCTTTGGGCAGAGCGCTACGACCGAGGCATCGATGATATCTTTGCCGTGCAGGACGATGTCACCGAAAGAATAATTGGAAGTTTAGCCACAGCGCACGGAGGCCGACTGTTAAAGGCGTGGCAAGAGCGCCCGGAACTCGCGGGGACACGGAACTTTCAAGCGCTGGACTACTTCGTGCGAGGTATGGAGGCCATAGACCGTAATACCAAGGAGGGCAATCAGCACGCGCGCGAACTCTTCCTCAAGGCCGGGGAGCTTGATCCCAAATTTGGCAAGGCCTTTGCCAAGGTTGCCTGGACGCACATGATGGACGTAGTCGATGGATTCAGCGAGAACCCCGAGTCCTCGTTGGCTGATGCTTTGCGGTACGCCAATCTCGCGATTGAACGCGACGACGCGGATGCGTGGGGCCATTACGCACTCGCAGGACACTGCCTTTTTTGCGGGCAGTACGAACCTGCCATTGGAGCATTTCACCGCGCCTTTGATCTCAATCCCAATGATGCAGACATTCTCATGGACTATGGCTACTGCCTGAGTTGCGCGGGAAGAACCACCGAAGGCCTCGACGCAGCACAAAAGGCGTTGCGGCTTAATCCTCGCTATCCCGAGTGGTACGTTCAACAGCTCGGGCAGATTTATTACGACTCCCGACAATACCATGAAGCAGTCACGGCTTTGCGTAGCCTAAAGACAATCGACACGGTGTACCGCTGGCTCTATTTGGCAGCCAGTCATGCTGCATTGGGGAATATGATCGAAGCGAGGGAAGCCGTGGAGCGGATCAAGCAAATGGATCCATCAGCCACAATCGTTTCGAGAACCGGCCCCCAAATGACGCCTTACAAAAATCCCGGCGATCTCGAACACCTTCGCGAGAACTTGCGCAAGGCAGGCCTGCCAGAATGAGTGAAAGCGCGCGCTGGCCTTGAAGCACTGCAAATGGCGCAGGGATACGGCCGCGCCGAGACAGAATTGGCAATGCGGCAACCTAGGTGTTCAGTCCCGGCATTTGATGGATTGGATCAATGATGAATCGATCCGGGTCTGAAGTCCATCGTTTGCAGATGAACTCGTACGGTGTGAGGCCCTTCAGCGTCTTTAGCCTGCGGCCGAAATTGTAGGCGTCGATGAAGTCCTGAAGGTGGCGCTGCAGTTGTTCATGGCTGTCGTAGTGGAAGCGCTTGACGGTCGCGTCCTTGATGGTTCGGTTCATCCGTTCCACCTGTCCGTTTGTCCAGGGATGGTTGATCTTGGTGAGCCTGTGCTCGATGCCGTTCTCGTCGCAGACGCGATCGAAGATGTGGTGGAACGCGTATTTGTGACGGGCGTGGTTGGTGAACTGGATGCCGTTGTCGGTCAGCACCGTGTGGATAGGGTAGGGGACCGCCGCGATCAGATTGCGCAGGAACTGAGCTGACCATTTGCCTGCCTCCCGGTGGAGCTCGGCGTAGGCGAACTTGGATGTGCGCTCGATGGCTACGAACAGGCGCAGCTTGCCCTCGGCCGTTTGCACCTCGGCAATGTCGATGTGGAAGAAGCCGATCGGATAGGCTTTGAACTTCTTCTTGGGCGCCTTGTCGCCTTCGATCTCCGGCAGCCGGCTGATGCCGTGCCGCTGCAGGCAGCGATGCAATGAAGACCGCGACAGGTGAGGGATCGTCGGCTGAAGCGCATAGAGACAGTTATCGAGCGGCAACAATGTGTGCTTGCGGAAGGCGACGATAATTGCTTCCTCTTCCAGCGAGAGCACCGACGAATGCGGCTCTTTCGGCCCGGTCGCGAGGTCGGCGACCGAGTTGCGCTTCTTCCACTTGGCAACGGTCTTCTGGTTGATCCCGTAGCGCTTTGCCAGAGCCCTCAGGCTCTCTTGACCATTTTGTATCGCTCGACGGATCGCCTCTGTCGTCGTGGCGCTCCCGTGTAGAACCTGGCCCATAGCGCATCCCTCCATTCCTGCGAGAAGACTGCACCATCAAAGCCCGGGATCAAACACCGCTTCGACGAACAGGCGATTGTCGTGGCCGCTTCGCCCAGGATCCGCTGGCTTACCCAGACAATGCGGTTCCATCTTCGCCCACTGGGCGTCCGTCAGCACGAATCGTTCCATCCAAAGCTTGAATCACGATCAAGCCAGAATGGGAATCATGAATATCAACAGGCCCTAGAGCGAAGGAAATCGTGCGGATTGTGTGGGCCCTCAGGTGTGGAGTCTATCACGCCTCTTGGCTGCTATTGTGTTAGCTTCAGACCTTGGATCGCACCGCGCCGAACGTCCGCTATTTTTCTTCGGACGCCATAAGCCGACCTTCCCAATCCGGCCCCAATGCGGTCATTCTGGAGCATGGCTCCGAACGTTCGCAAACGAGGTTAGCTAGGTGGACTGTATGGCGTCACGGGAGCATACGGAACGATACGGGAAGATTTCTGATTTTTGCCCAGGAAAAAGTCAATAAAATCAACGATTTTAATACGCCCTCCGGGCCCACCATTGGCTCCTGGGTACGACCCGGAGACATGGGTAACAGAATGTACCTAAGACATGGGTGACAACCTCGTGCCGAACGGGTTGTCGATGGTCTGCAAGGTTCTCTGTTCCAGGT